>NZ_JAFBCB010000001.1:2431462-3039328 GCF_016907455.1 Brachybacterium muris
GTGGGCTGATCGGCGCCGCCACCGGAGTGCGCGACTACCCGCTGATGCAGGCACTGCTGCTGATCGTCATCGTCCTCAGCCTTGTCTTCAACTTCATCGCCGACAGCGTCTACGTGGTCCTGGACCCGCGGACACGAGAGGGGAGCTGAGCCATGATCCGTCGCTTCCTCACCAACCCCAAGGTGATCATCGGCCTATCCATCATCGGCTTCTTCACCCTGGTGGCCCTGCTGGGCAAGCCCTTCGCCACCCACGTGCTGGGCAGCACCCCCCAGTCGATATTCCCCGACGCCATGGGGCAGCCACCCAGCTGGGACCACCCGATGGGCACCACCGTCTCCGGGCAGGACGTGCTGACCTGGATGCTGCACGGCACCTACAACTCCATGTTCGTCGGCTTCGCCTCGGCGATCATCGCTTCCCTGATCGCGATCGCGATGGGCACGGCAGCCGGGTTCCTGGGCGGTGTCGTCGACCGGCTCCTCAACGGGATCATCCTCATCTTCCAGAACATCCCTTCTTTCCCCGTGCTGATCATCGCCGCGACGTTCTGGCGTGAGATGCCGCTGATCATCGTGTCGGTGCTGATCGGGCTGTTCGAATGGACCGGAGGCGCGCGTCGTATCCGGGCCCAGGCCCTCAGCCTGCGCGGACGGGACTTCACCACTGCGCTGCGAACGATCGGCGAGTCCAAGCTGCGGATCGTGTTCGTGGAGGTGATGCCCCACCTGTTCGGCATCCTCTCGCCCATCTTCCTGACCCTCATCGCAGCCGGCGTCGGCATGCAGGCGTCCATGGCGATGCTCGGCATCGGCAGCGCTGCCGAGCCCAGCTGGGGACTGATCATCAACTATGCCTTCGGGATGAACGCCCTGTTCCGCGGGATGTGGTGGTGGTTCGTCCCACCTGGTCTGTGCCTGGCCTTCCTCGGCTTCGCCACCACCATGGTCAACTTCGGCCTCGACGAGATCACGAACCCGACGCTCAGCTCGAAGCGGATGAGCCTGATGCGCAAGTTCCTCAAGCGCAACCGTCGCCCTGCTGACGCCCCCTCGTCCGACTCCACTGGTGGATCCTCCGCCGTTCCCGCCCCGTCCGGAGCCGCCTCATGAACATTCCCGAGACCACCACTGCTCCCACCGACACCACCGGCCACGAGGACGAGGTCATGGACACCTCGCAGGTCGTGGTGGAGACCTCCGCACAGATCGCTGAACGACTGGAGCGCTCCGAGCTGTTGCTGGAAGCCCGAGGCCTGGACGTCACCTACGTGACCGAGGACGGGGAGATCCCGGCCTGCAAGGACATCGACATCGAGCTGCGCCGCGGGGAGATCCTGGGCATCGCCGGTGAGTCCGCCTCCGGGAAGTCCACACTGCTCAACGCCCTCTCGCGCCTCCAGCGACCTCCGGCCGTGACCAGCGCGGGGTCGGTGATCTTCCACCCCGCCGACGGCGGGCCGGTGGACCTGACCGCCCTCAGCGAGGAGCAGCTGCGCCGCTACCGGTGGGACTCCCTGTCCATCGTGATGCAGTCGGCGATGGCCTCTCTGAACCCCGTGCTGAGGCTGGACACCCAGTTCATCGACGTGATCATGGAGCACGACTCCTCGATGACCAAGGACAGTGCCCGGCAACGAGCAGGCGAGCTGCTGGAGATGGTGGGCATCCCCGCGGGGCGACTGAAGTCGTACTCGTACCAGCTCTCCGGTGGCATGCAGCAGCGCGCCCTGATCGCGCTCTCCCTCGCCTCGAACCCCGAAGTGGTGTTCATGGACGAGCCCACCACTGCGGTGGATGTGGTGATGCAACGACAGATCCTCACCCAGATCCTGCAGCTCCAAGCGGCTCTGGGATTCGCGATCGTCTTCGTCACCCACGACCTTTCGCTGCTGCTGGAGATCTCCGACCGCGTCGCCATCATGTACGCGGGCCGGATCGTCGAGATCGGCATGCCGAAGCAGCTGTACGCCGAGGCCCAGCATCCTTACACCCGTGGTCTCCGCGCCTCGTTCCCTCCCCTGTCCGAACCGATCAAACGGCTCGAGGGGATCCCCGGGACTCCTCCGGACCTGCTGGACCTGCCGCCGGGCTGTTCCTTCGCCCCACGATGCCCCCTGGCCTTCGACCGCTGTCACGAGGAGCGTCCCGTCCTGCGCCGCAGCAAGGGGGGCGTGGCGGCATGCCACCTCGTCGAGCGCGACGAGGTGGGGCTGCAGGATGCCGTGAAGGAGATGGAACGATGACCGACAACGCGACCGCGCCCGTCTTCGAGACCCGAGACCTCTCCGTCCACTTCCGGGTGGACAGCCCCCGCGGGAAGGTGACCGTCAGAGCGCTGGACGGCATCGACTTCACCCTGCACCGCGGGGAGATCTCCGCACTGGTGGGTGAGTCCGGTTCGGGCAAGACCACCCTGGCTCGGGTGTTCTCCCTGATCTACCAACCCACCTCCGGGGAGGTGCTGGTGAACGGGATCCCGCTGGCGAAGGCTTCCAGGGACGAACGCAAGTACTACCGCGACGTCCAGCTGATCTTCCAGGATCCCTTCGCCTCCCTGAACGCGCTGAAGAAGATCCGGCACATCGTCGAACGCCCGGTGCGCATCCACAGGATCGCCAAGGGCCGCAAGGCCGTCACCGCCAAGGTGGTGGAGCTGCTGGAGAAGGTGAACCTCTCCCCCGCCTCCCGGTACATCGACCGCTATCCCACGGACCTCTCCGGCGGTCAGCGTCAGCGCATCGCCATCGCGAAGTCCCTGGCGGTGAGCCCCAAGGTCCTGCTGGCCGACGAGCCCACCTCGATGCTCGATGCCTCGATCCGCCTGGAAGTGCTGAACCTGCTCGCGGACCTGCGTGATGAGGAGGGCCTGGCTGTCCTCTACATCACCCACGACATCGCCAGTGCCCGGTACCTCTCTGACCGCATCAACGTCATGTACGGGGGACGGATCATCGAGTCCGGTCCCACCGAGCAGATCGTCAGCGATCCGGTCCATCCGTACACGCGGCTGCTGCTCGACTCCGCCCCGGACCCCGCCCATTACAAGGGCTCCGGGCACTCCGCGGCACTGTCGTCCTCCACGGCCGCTCCGGTCGACAACTCCGTGGAGGTCACCGGATGCCGGTTCGCCAACCGCTGCCCTCTGGCCCGCCCCGAGTGCACCGATCGGCCCATCCCCCGATACGTCGGGCCCGATGGCCGGGACGTGCTGTGCGTCCTGGCCGACGAGCGACCAGATTTCATCTCCATGTCCCCCGATGGCCACAACCCAACCACCACCCCTGATGCCGCTGCGGCGGCCCGTTGAGAAGGAACGATCAAGGATGATCAACTCGAAGATGACCCGCCGCGGCGTGCTCGGCGCACTCGGCATCGGTTCTGTCGGACTCACTGCTGTCGCCTGCTCCGGCGGGAGCAGCGGCGGCTCGGACGGCGGCGGCAATGGCGGTGGAGGTGCCGGCGGCGGCATCTTTGTCGTCGGCACCGGCGTGACGGCCACCAACCAGTTCGCCAAGAACTTCAACCGCTACGGCGGCGGCGACACCGCACCTGGCCTGGACCTGGTGTACGAGCCCCTGTTCCGCCTGTCCTCCAAGGACGGCGGCCAGCTGATCCCGATGCTCGCCGAGTCCGCCGAGCACACCGAGGACGGCCTGCAGGTGACCTACACCCTGCGCAAGGACGTCACCTGGTCCGACGGCGAGCCGTTCACCTCCAAGGACGTGCTGTTCACCCTGGGCTCCATCTACGGTGACCCGAACCCGGAGCCGGCCGAGGACGAGTTCGTGTGGCTCTCCGCCCCGATCGAGACCCCCGACGAGCAGACCGTGATCGTGAAGTACAACTCCGATCAGCGTCAGCAGGAGGTCAACCTCGCGCTGTACTACCCGATCGTTCCGGCACACATCTACCAGGACGGCGACAAGCTCGAGTTCCCGCAGGACATCATGGACAACCCGATCGGCACCGGTCCGGCCACCCTGAAGTCCTTCGACACCCAGCTGGTCACCTACGAGATGCGCGACGACTACTGGGGCGGCACCTCCGAGGTGGGTGAGGTGCAGTTCGTGCCCGCCGGACAGGCCGGCAACATCGAGACCCAGATCACCCAGGGAAATGTCGACTTCGCTGAGGGCGGCGCACCCGGTGTGGTCACCGGCTTCGCCTCCATGGCCGATACCAACAACTACCAGTGGATCGCGGATGGCGCTTCCCAGGGCGTCATCTTCATGACCGCACGCCCCGAGTCCCCCATGGCTGACGAGAACGTCCGAAAGGCACTGCGCGCCGCCGTGGACTACGAAGCGGTGATGACGGCCTCCGGGATCGGGTACACGCTGCCGAACTACGCCGGTGTGGACCCCGTGATGAACGAGTCCCTGCAGCAGCCGGAGTTCTCCGAGCCGATGAAGATGGATGTCGAGGCCGCCAAGAAGTTCCTGGAGGACTCCGAGTGGACGGTCAACGCGGCCGGCAACCTGGAGAAGGACGGCAAGGAGCACCCGCTCAGCCTGCAGATCCAGAACGACAACGCGACCTTCATGGTCACCATGCCGATCACGGTGGCGAACTGGAAGGACAACCTGGGGCTCACGGTCACCTTCGATCCCAAGCCCAAGGACGTCATGGACACCATCCTGTCCACCGGCACCTTCGACATGGTCGCGACGGGCCTGGGCTACCCGGGCTCCCCCTGGTCGAACTACACGATGTACAACCAGACGATCAAGCCCATCGAGGAGGAGACCAACAACGGCAACTGGGGTCGCTGGTACTGGGGCGAGGAGGCCGAGGAGAAGATGGAGATCCTCGTGTCCACCCTCAACCGCCCGGAGACCCAGGACAAGATCGCCGAGGGTGTCCAGGGAGTGCAGCAGGCCTTCCTCGAGCAGGCTCCCCACGCTCCCGTCCAGGGCGGCGGCACCGGCATCATGTACTCCACCATCAACTGGACCGGATTCCCCGCTCCAGCCGACGTGGACTACTTCCCGCGCGTGGGCGGCATGGGCAACCTGACCCACCTCCTGATGGCGATCAAGCCCGCCTGATCCCAGGCCGGCAGGCGCCCGTCCCGACGGGCCCGACGACGACAGGGCCGGTTCCTCCTCACGGAGGGACCGGCCCTGTTGCGTGCGGGACGCACCGCATCGTGCTCCCGCTGCCGAGGCGCTCGCTCAGCCCTCCCGGCTGCGCAGGCGCTCGCCCAGCCGTCGCGTCCAGGGGTAGTCGGTGGCGGTGATCGCATCGTCCAGGAAGGGGGCGCCGTCACGGTCGATCGCGTAGGAGAACACGCCCGCCTTGGTGGCCCCAGCGGGCTGCCAGTCCGCGTAGGCCACCGCCCGGGAGTCCTCGAAGGGCTCAGAGATGTCGTCCCATCGGTTGCGGTCGAACTCCTCGTAGAACGAGAAGCCGATCAGGTACCGCTCCGCCGGGATCAGTGGCGCGAAGGTCTCCCAGGTCGGCTGAAGACTGTCGACGGAGCGTCCGTAGGACTGCTGAATATTCGCCTCGCTGGGGTCCGCTGATCGAGGGTTCGGGTGCCACGTCGCTGCCGTAGCGGTGGCGTCGTTCGGGACCACCAGTGGTGTCGTTGGGGCCGCTCTGTCTACGCTCCTTCCGCCGTGTGTATAGGGCACGCGGCGGAAGGAGCAATCTGGAATGGTACGGAAGATCAGGGCGAAGCTGGTGCTCCAGCTGCGCGCAGAAGGTCTGTCGGGGCGAGCGATTTCGTCCTCGCAGGGCATGTCCCGCAAGTCCGTGAGGGCGGTGTTCGAGGCCGCTGACGCTGCAGGGATCGGGTGGGGCGATATCGCGGACGTCGCCGATGAGCAGGTGTATGCCCGGTTGTTCCCGGGCCGGGGCGAGCACGAGAGCGTGTTCGCACAGCCGGACTGGGAACAGGTCCATCGAGAGATGGCCAGGGTCGGCGTGACGCTGAAGCTGTTGCACGGCGAGTACTTCGACGCGACCACGGCGGCTGGGGATCCGGCGATGGGGTATGACCGGTTTTGCCGCACCTACCAGCACCACGTCATGGTCACCGGTGCCGCTTCGAGAGTCGGTCACAAGGCCGGCCAGAGCGTGGAGGTCGACTGGTCCGGCCCCACGATGGAGCTGGCCGATCCGGTCACCGGCGAGGTCTCGAAGGTGTTCTTGTTCGTTGCCTGCCTGCCTTTTTCTCGTTACGCGTTCTGCTTCCCGGCGCTGGATATGCGCCAGGAGTCCTGGCTGCGAGCGCACGTAGCGATGTTCGAGGCGCTGGGCGGGACGGTCCCGAGGATCGTTCCGGACAACCTCAAGACCGGTGTGGTGAAGCACCCCCGCGAGGGCGAGATCGTCCTGAACGATGCGTATCGCGAGATGGCAGCGCATTACTCGGCGGCGGTGCTCCCGGGGAGGGTGCGGAAACCGAAAGACAAGGCGAGCGTGGAGAACACCGTCGCGCACGTCGCGACCTGGGTCATCGCCGGGCTGCGGGATCAGCGATTCACGTCCCTGCCCGAACTTGCAGCCGCCATCGGGCAGCGGATGGAGGCCTATAACGCGGAGCCGTTCCAGAAGCGGCCCGGATCCCGCGCCAGCGTGTTCGACGCGGAGGAGCGGCCGCTGCTGACGCCGCTGCCGGCGGTGCCCTACGAGATCTCGACATGGCACTACGGACGACGAGTGGGCAGGAACGGGCACGTCACGTTCGCGCGGAACTTCTACTCCGCGCCGTTCGCGCACATCGGCGCGAAGGTCGATCTGCGCATCACGGCCCGGACGCTGGAGATCTATCAGGGCAGCCAGCGACTGACCAGTCACCTGCTGCTCCCGGAGACCGCGAGCAATGAGTACCGCACCAACGACGCGGACCTACCTGCGGGCGAGCGTTTCCAGGCCTGGGACGCGCAGAGGGTGCGGGCGTGGGCAGATCGGGTCGGGCCGGCCACGGTGATCGTGATCCAGCGGATCTTCGAGTCCGTGCCGATCGTGGAACAGGGCCTGGATCCCGCGTTGGCGGTGCTACGGCTCTCTCGCCGCTTCTCCGTAGATCGGGTCGAGGCGGCCTGCGCACTCGCGCTGACGGGACGGGTCCGTTCACCGCGCTATGCGCATCTGCACCCGATCTTGGCCACCGGGCAGGACAAGGTCGCCGCCCTGCGTCCACCCCGCGAGGAACCCGCGGAAGACGGCGGATACGTCCGTGGCGCCGACTACTACGCCGGAGGTGTCCGGTGAGCGTGATCGATAACGACACGAAGCGGAAGCTGCGCGAGATGGGCGCGACCGCGCTGCTGGACGCGATCGATGCCCAGGATGAGGCTCACGTGCTGGGGATGTCGTTCCAGGAACGGCTCCAGCTGATCGTGGACGAGGCGCATTCCATCTTCAATCATGGAAAGGTCGAGGGTCTGATCCGCCGGGCGGGGCTGCGTTATCCCGGAGCGGACCTGCGGCGGCTGGATCTGGTCGAGGAACGGGGACTGAACCGGAACGTGATCGCGCAACTGGCAACCTGCTCCTTCATCCAGCGGCAACAGAACGTGGTCTTCCAGGGCTTCACCGGCTCAGGGAAGTCCTACCTCGGCTGCGCGCTGGCGAAGCAGGCCTGCCAGCACCGGCTCCGAGCCCACTACATCCGAATGCCCGACCTCGAAGAGGCCTGGGCCCTGGCAAAGGACAAGCCGCAGGGCCAGACGAAGTTCCTGCGGAAGTACTCCACGTTCTCGCTGCTGGTGATCGACGAGTGGCTGCTGGACCATCCTGACGAGGGAATGCGTTCGATGCTGCTGGAACTGCTCGAGCGCCGCTATGACACCGGCTCGACCGTGTTCTGCACCCAGTACCCGAAGAAGGACTGGCACGCCCGGCTCGGTGGAGCAGTCCACGCCGATGCGATCATGGACCGCATCGTGCACAACACAATCTGGATCGACACCGGCGACAGGAACATGCGAGAACACACCGCACTGCCCCAGTGACCCGATGCCGGCGGGAGCCAGTGGTCCCCACCGCGGCGGCTACTGGCCCCCGTCGGCACGATCGGCGGTCCCCAAGAGCAAGATTCGGTGGCTCCCACGACTACGAATACTCATCGTGCCGGACTCCTTGCCCACCAGGCGCGACAGCTCATGGAACACGGTGGTGGCGCGCTCTGCCTGCTCCGCCGAGAGCCGGGTCTCCATGTCGATGTCCAGGCCGTCGAGCCCGTGTGCGTGCACCAGCTGCTCCACCAGGTGCTCGGCGAGTGCGCGGTTGCCGGAGGGTGTGTCGGGGAAGTCGGGGTTGAGCAGTGAACTGATGTCGGTGGTGCGGGCAACGGCGGTTCCCTGCTCGTGCAGCGCCGGCACGTACTGCTCGCGCAGGGTCTGCCAGAACGGGTTCTCCGGTGGGGTGAAGTCGGGGAACACGAAGGCCACGTCCACCTCGGCGGGGATCTCGCCGAAGCTGTTGGGCTTGGCGGGATCGGCCACGCGGTCGTGCCAGGTGCGGAAATAGGCCATCTGCAGGCCGGTGCGGGGGTGGGGGCTGATCGCCACGGGAAGCTCCTCGAGTCGGGGTGGGTGGTCGCGGTTCACGGTCGAGATGGTGAGGCGGGCCGGTGGACGGCCGGGGGCGTCGTCGTCGAGCGGCGCCTACTGGCGCTCCATGACGGCGGCGAACGGCACCAGCCAGGTGTCCACCAGGTCCAGGGTCTCGGTCTCACCCAGCACGTCGGGGCTGTCGCACCACACGGACAGGGACGCGCCCAGCACCGGGTCGGGCGCTCCCGCAGGAACGGGCGGCACGTCGATGTGCTGGTCCTGGGCGGCCAATCCCATGAAGCGGCGGGGAGCGAACTTCTGGGCCAGCAGGCCGAACCGGCGCTTGCCGTGGGGCTCGGGCACCCCGTCGCCGGAGAGCACGAAGTACAGCAGGTCGCCGTGGGAGTTGATCACCCGGTACCCGGAGTCCAGGTAGTCGGTGACCGAGGGCGTCCATGCTCGCCACCGGATCCACACGTCCACCACGGCACCCGTGGTGATGGGCACCAGCGGACGCTCGGAAGCGGGGACAACGTGGTCGTTCCACAGGATCGGGGTGCGGCCGCTCTCGAGCACCCGGGCGGCGAGGGCGTTCATGAACAGGGCGTAGGAGTCCAGCGCGGTCGCTCCCTCCCCCACCTCGTGCCGGGCGTGCTCGACCAGGGTCGGGAAGCGGTCGGGTCGCTGGGCGTCCTCGTCCTCCCATGGGGCGGCGAAGAACTCGTCCCCGCCCAGGTGCACGGCATCCCCCGGGAACAGGGCGGCCGCCGCCTCCGTGAGGGCGAGCGCGAACTCGAGGGACTCGGGCCTGGACACGTCCAGCCGGTCCGGGTGGACGGTGCCGTGGCGGTCGGTGAGCCGGAGGTGCTCGCGTCCTACCAGCAGTGCCCCGGCGTGCGAGGGCAGATCCACCTCAGGGATCAGGGCGATGCCGGCCCCCTGGGCCGCCTCGACGATCCGCGCGGCGTCCCCGGCCGTCCAGGCGTCATCGGCGGCGAGCTGCTCGAAACCGGGCAGCTGCACCCCCACCCGGTGGGTCTCGGTGAGGTGCAGCTTGAGGGCGGTGAAGCCGAGCGCCGCCATCCGCTCCAGCAGGCGCTCGATCGATTCGACGGAGAAGGCCTTGCGGCCCACGTCCAGACTGAGGCCGCGGTAGTCCGCGGTGCTCAGCCCACTTCCCGTCACCGCCGTAGACGCACTCACGCTCGCAGCACGCCTCCTACGGCGTCCTCCACCGCGCGGATGCAGCGCTCGCGGGCCGCACCGATCTGCTCGCCGGTGAGGGTGCCGTCCTCGGAGCGCAGCCGCACCGCGAAGGCAAGCGACTTCTTGCCCTCGCCGATCTGATCGCCGGTGTACACGTCGAACAGGCGCACGCTCTCGGCGAGATCTCCGATGCCCACCACGATCGCGGCCTCGACGGCCGAGGCGGGCACGTCCTGATCGACCACGAAGGCGAAGTCCTCCTTGGCCGGGGGGAACGTGGGCACCGGTACGGCCTCGACCACCGCGGGGGCCGCCGCGATCACGGCCTCCAGGTCCAGTTCGAGGGCGCTGCTGCGGGCGGGAAGGGAGTACGCCTTGATCACTGCGGGGTGCAGCTCTCCAGCATGTCCCACGACGGTCTGCTCGCCGTCGGCGCCCTGGACGGTCAGCTCGGCGGTGCGGCCGGGGTGGAAGGGCGCGTGCTCGGCCTGACGCACCTCGAGGTGCGCCCCCACGGAGGCGGCGACACGGTGCGCGAGGTCGATGGCGTCGGCCCACCCCCAGGCGGGTGCGTCCCCCATCCAGGATCCGGGGCCGCTGGCTCCACCGATCACGACCGCCAGGCGCCGGGTCTGTGCGGGCAGGGCGTCCTGCACGGCGGCGAGCTCCTCGTCCGAGGGTCGCTGCGCGGCCGAGGGCACGGGCGAGACACCGGCCTCGCCGCGGGAGAGCGACACCGACCCCACCTGGAAGATGGCCACGTTCTCCTCACCGCGGCCCAGGTTGCGGCGCGCCACCGGCAGCAGGGTCTGCAGCAGGGCGGTGCGCATCAGCGGCTCGTCGTCGGCCAGGGGGTTCAGCAGGCGCACGGCGCGGCGGCGCTCGTCCTGCGCGTCGTAGCGCAGCTGGTCGAACACGCCCTCGCCGATGAACGGGTAGGAGGCGACCTCCGTGAGGCCCGCCTCGGCCAGCGCCCGCCCGGCGTTACGGCGGCCCCGCTGGGAACGGGTGAGCCCGCGACCACCGGGGGCGGTGGGCAGCACGGAGGGGATCTGGTCGTATCCGACCAGCCGCGCGATCTCCTCGACGAGGTCCTCACGGACCACCAGATCGGGACGCCAGCTGGGCGGGGTGACGCGCAGCATGTCGCCGCTGTCGCCCGCCGGGGCGCCGGCCTCCTCGACGATGCAGCCGATCATCTCGAGGCTGCTGCGCACCTGCTCGGGGGTGTAGGCCACGCCCACGACGCGCTCGGCGTCCGCGATCGGGAAGTCGATCGCGGAGGGCTCGGTGATGGTGCCCTCGTCGGTGACGCGGTAATCGATCTCGCCGCCGCCGTACTGGACGATCAGCTCGGCGGCACGCTGGGCGGCCACCAGCGGCAGGTGCGGATCCACACCGCGCTCGAAGCGCTTGGAGGCCTCCGAGGGCAGGCGGTGGCGGCGGGCGGTGCGCGCCACGGTGATCTGCTGGAACGTGGCGGCCTCGAGGATCACGTTGCGCGTGTCATCGGTGACTTCCGTCTCCGCTCCGCCCATCACCCCGGCCAGGCCCAGCACACGATCCCCCTCTGGTCCGCCGCAGTCGGTGATCAGCAGGTCCTCGGGATCCAGGGTGCGCTCGACGTCGTCCAGCGTGGTCAGCTTCTCGCCCGGCCGGGCACGGCGAACGATGATCGGGGCGACCACCTTCTCCGCGTCGTAGGCGTGCAGGGGCTGGCCCAGATCCAGCATCACGTAGTTGGTGACGTCGACGATCAGGGAGATGGGCCGCATCCCGGCCAGGGTGAGGCGACGGCTCATCCAGCGCGGCGTGGGGGCGGTGGCGTCGGTGCCGCGAACCTCGAGGGTCACGAACCGGGTGCAGCCCTCGCCGCCCCGCAGCGGGGCATCGTCCCGCAGCTGCACCGGCACCCCGCCGCGGGTGCCCTCCGGCGCGTCGACGGTGGTCACAGGGTCCACGAACGCACCGCTCGTGGCGTGGGAGTACTCGCGGGCCACGCCGCGCATGGAGAAGCAGTAGCCACGGTCCGGGGTCACGTTGATCTCGACGGTCTCGTCCCCCAGACCCAGCAGGGCGATCGCGTCGTCCCCGGGCTCACCGGTGAGGCCTTCGGCGTGGCCACGGCCGAGCACGATGATGCCGTCCTCGCCGGCGGGGTCTGGGCCGAGCCCGAGCTCGTCACCGGAGCAGATCATGCCGTCGGAGGTGTGGCCGTAGGTCTTCCTGGCGGCGATCGCGAAGTCGCCGGGCAGCACGGTGCCGGGCAGGGAGACGACCACCAGGTCACCTGCCTCGAAGTTGTGGGCGCCGCAGATGATGCCGCGGGAGGGCTGCTCGTCCCCGGGCTGCGGGTCCTTGGGGTCGTCGTCGGCGTGGTTGTGCTCGGGGCCCACGTCCACGCGGCACCAGTTGATGGTCTTGCCGTTCTTCTGGGGCTCCTTCACCAGGTCCAGTACGCGGCCCACCACGAGGGGGCCGGTGACCTGGGCGCCGTGGATCGCCTCCTCCTCCAGGCCCACGGAGACCAGGTCGGCGGCGACGGACTCGGCATCGGCCCCGTCGCGCAGGGTGACGTGCTCGGCGAGCCAGGTCAGCGGGATGCGGGGCATCTCAGATCTCCGTTCCGTAGTGCTGGGAGAAGCGGACGTCGCCCTCCACCATGTCGCGCATGTCGGCCACGCCGTTGCGAAGCATCAGGATGCGCTCGATGCCCAGGCCGAAGGCGAAGCCCTGGTACTCCTCGGGGTCCACGCCGCAGGCGCGCAGCACGGCGGGGTTGACCATGCCGCAGCCGCCCATCTCGATCCAGCCGGTGCCGCCACACACCCGGCAGTCCGGGGCGGGGTCGTGGTCCAGGCCGTGGCGGGCATCGCAGGAGAAGCAGCGGAAGTCCATCTCCGCGCTGGGCTCGGTGAAGGGGAAGTAGCTGGGGCGCAGGCGGGTGATCGGCTCCCCGCCGAACAGCTCACGGGCCAGGGTGTCCAGGGTGCCCACCAGGTGGGCCATGGTGAGGTCCTTGTCGATCGCGAGGCCCTCCACCTGGTGGAACACCGGGGTGTGGGTGGCGTCGAGCTCATCGGTGCGGAACACCTCGCCCGGGCACACGATGTACAGCGGCACACCGCGCTCCAGCAGGGAGCGTGCCTGCACCGGCGAGGTGTGGGTGCGCAGGATCTGCCCGCTGCCCTCGCCACCATCAGGGCCTGCCACGTAGAAGGTGTCCTGCATCTGACGGGCCGGGTGGTCCACGTCGAAGTTCAGGGCATCGAAGTTGAACCACTCCGCCTCGATCTCGGGGCCTTCGGCGACCTCCCAGCCCATGCCCACGAAGACGTCGTTGATCCGGTCGGTCAGAGTGGTCAGCGGGTGCGCCGCGCCGCGGGGCCGGCGGTCCACCGGGAGGGTCACGTCGACCGTCTCGGCGGCGAGCGCGGCCTCCTCCTCGGCGGCGGCGAGCTCCTGCTGGCGGGCGGCGATGGCCTGCTGCACGCGTCCCTTGCCCTGACCGACCAGCTTGCCTGCGCCGGCCTTCTGGTCCTTCGGGAGGTCCTTGATGGCGCGGTTCGCGGTGGCCAGCACCGAGGAGTCCCCGGTGTGGTCGATGCGCACCTGCTTCAGCTCGGCGGTGCTGGAGGCAGCCGCGACGGCGGCGAGCGCGGCGTCGACGGCGGATCCGATGGTGGCCTCGTCGATCACGGGCGCCTCGGGGGCGGGGGGTGTTTCGGACACGGGTATCGCTTTCGTCCGGCGGGCACGGGGGCACCCGCGGCGAGCGCGGGCACCGCTGACCATTCTAGGAGGGATGGGGAGTGCACCCCATGCTCGTCCGAGTACAGATCGGACGCAATGGATCGTGCT
This sequence comes from Brachybacterium muris, assembly GCF_016907455.1. Taxonomy (NCBI): domain Bacteria; kingdom Bacillati; phylum Actinomycetota; class Actinomycetes; order Micrococcales; family Dermabacteraceae; genus Brachybacterium; species Brachybacterium muris. The sequence continues at coordinate 2,445,039 of NZ_JAFBCB010000001.1, forward strand.
CAACGGCACCTACCCTCTCCGACACGCACGATGCCAGGACGGGAGCTACCCCAGCTACCCACCCAGCCGCTCCATGGGGAGTACTCCCCATGTCCGTCGTTCCAGGAAGTCCCTAGAATCCTCGTAACTCACAAAGGGGCGATCACATGGTTCTGTACGGGGCGGACACCGAGCAGCTGCGGCAGCTCGCGGAGAACTACCGCAGCTGCGCACAGCGGATGCTCGAGACGAGCGGGCGGCTGACGGCCACCATCACGTCCGTGACATGGGAAGGACCGGATGCCGAGGGCTTCCGTCAGCAGTGGGGTGCGCTCGAGGCGCAGCTTCGATCGCACGGTGAGACGATCACCGAGCGGGGCGCCGATCTCGAACGTCACGCGGAGGAGCAGGACCACGCCTCCTCTTCGGCATCGGACCGCGTCAGGGACCTGATCGACAACGTCCGTGACGGCTTCGGAGACGTGCTCGGCGGGCTCCGGGACTTCTTCGGGGATGCCCTCGACTCCTTGGCCAGGAGCGCGGACGCCGGGGAGGCTATCGGCTTGAACGACACGGCAGCCCTGATGTCCCCGACGCAGATCACCCCCGACGACTTCGACAAGGAGCGCGGAGCGGACAGCAGCACGAACGAAGTCGTCCTCACTCTCCCTGACGGAACCAAGATCGCTGTCAGCATGGAAGGGGACGGTACCCAGACGTTCTCCATGAACGATCCCGTGAAGCTCGAGCAGAAGGGGAAGATCGCTGGCCTCGAGGTCAAGCACGAGGTCGAGATCGGCAACGAGTTCGAGGTGACGGTGAACCCCGACGGGACACTCACCTACACCTTCACCGGCAGCTCGTCCCAGACGTACGGAGCGTCCGAGAAGAACAAGTATGTCGATGGGGAGATCAGTACGTCGACGACCTCGGAATCGGTCTACAGCGTGACGGTGCCACCGGGGACCAGTTTCACCGACGCGATCGCGATCAATCCGTTCAACCCCGCCTCCATCCCCCCGGACGGGTCAGTGACCGTCGGCACCGGTGTCGAGCAGTCCACGAACCTCGGGGTGACCGGGAAGTACCGCGGGCTCGAAGTGGGACTGGGGATCGAGGAGACAGTCGGCAGCGAATGGAACAGTGTGATCTCCCGTGATGGCGACGGGAACCTCTCCATGCTCACCGGTCCCACCAACATGGTGCGCAACGATGGGACGGTCAGTGTCGGGGTCGAAGGGGCCGCATTCGAACTGGGCACGTCCCGGACCAAGGAGCACGGCGTGCTGGAGTACGTCGAGTTCTCGGGCGACGACGCAGGGAACAAGGCCTACAACGATGTGCTGTGGTCCGACGGCTACCCGAAGGACACGACTGCGGACGGGGTCCTGGACCGTTACACGCAGACCCACACCTCCACGTCCTCGGAGTCCAGCATCGGTTTCAAGATCGACGAGGTACTGGATGTGAGTCGGAGCCACAACACCTTCGCGGACGAGGTGATCCACCGCAGTTACCCGGACGGCAGGGAGGAATGGGCCCAGCAGATCCTGCCGCACGGCGAGGGCTCCGGGAACTCGGTGTACGTCCACGGCGGCACGGGCCGCGAGACGGAGTACCAGATGACACTGGGAGACCGGCCCGCCGGGGACGACAGCGGGTACGGGGACGAGTACTGGGGAGGCGCGCACCAGGGAGGCGACCTGGTCATGTCATTCACCCAGGACGAGTTGAACCTCATGCGGGAGAACTACGCCGGGTACAAGGGCAACCCCGACCACTTCAGGAACGAGACCGACTACCTCACCGCCCTCACCGCGTCGGCCTCAGGGAGCGATTCAGGGTTCGTGCTGAACCAGTTCATCACGCACTACAACTACCGGGCCCTCGAGGGGACCATGTGGGACCACGAGAATCCCGTTCATCCCGAGATCCGGGTCCCTGGACGGATGAACTGATCCCAGCGAGCACTCACGTTGTCCGAGCGCACGGTCTAGCCTAATGAGGACATCCCCGACCCTCGCACCGAGGAGTTAGGAGGACCCCGTGTCCTGGACCGTGAAGGGCGTCGTCGCCCGATCTGAGAAGCAGCCGGCGGAGCTGGTGGACATCGTGATCCCCGACCCCGGCCCCACCGACGTGGTGGTCGACATCGAGGCCTGCGGGGTGTGCCACACGGACCTCGCCTACCGTGACGGCGGCATCAACGACGAGTTCCCCTTCCTGCTCGGACATGAGGCCGCCGGCCGCGTCGCCGAGGTCGGCGAGGCCGTCACCCACGTCGAGGTGGGCGACTACGTGGTGCTGAACTGGCGGGCCGTGTGCGGCCAGTGCCGGGCCTGCCGCAAGGGCCTCCCCCAGTACTGCTTCGACACCCACAACGCATCGAAACCCATGACCTTGGAGGACGGCACCGAGCTCACCGCAGCCCTCGGCATCGGTGCCTTCGCTGAGAAGACCCTGGTCCATGAGGGCCAGTGCACCAAGGTGAACGAGGACGCCCCCGCCGAGGTGGCCGGGCTGTTGGGCTGCGGCGTGATGGCCGGCATCGGTGCGGCGGTCAACACCGGCCAGATCCAGCGCGGCGAGTCCGTCGCTGTGATCGGCCTGGGCGGTGTGGGCTGCGCTGCGATCGCCGGCGCGAAGCTGGCCGGGGCCACCACCATCATCGGGCTCGACGTGGACGACAAGAAGCTCGCTGCGGCCGAGGAGCTGGGCGCCACCCACACGATCAACACCAAGGGCCTGGATCCCCAGCAGACCGCCGAGAAGGTGCAGGAGCTCACCGGGGGCTACGGGGCCGACGTGGTGATCGACGCCGTGGGCATCCCCGCCACCTACGAGACCGCCTTCTACGCCCGCGACCTCGCCGGCCGCGTGGTCCTGGTGGGCGTACCCCGCCCGGACGTCGAGATCACGCTGCCGCTGCTGGACGTGTTCGGCCGCGGCGGAGCACTGAAGTCCTCCTGGTACGGCGACTGCCTGCCCGAGCGGGACTTCCCCTACCTCACCGACCTGTTCCTGCAGGGCCGGCTGCCCCTGGACCGGTTCGTCACCGGCCGCACCACGCTCGACGGAGTGGATGATGCCTTGGACTCCCTGCACGACGGCAAGACCCTGCGCACCGTGGTGGTGATCGACCGATGAGCATCCGACTCGATCACGCCGTCACCCACGGCACCTTCACCCTGGACGGCGAGACCCACGACGTGGACAACAACGTGTGGGTGCTCGGCGACGAGAAGCAGTGCGTGGTGTTCGACGCCCCGCATGACGTGGAGACCGTGGAGAAGCTGGTGGGCGACCGCGAGTGCGTGGGCATCCTGCTCACCCACGCGCACGACGACCACGTGCGCATGGCGCCCGAGCTCGCCATGGCGTTGGAGGCCCCGCTGCTGCTGAATCCTGCGGACCGCGAGGTGTGGCAGCTGACCCACGGCGACCTGCCCTGGGACGACGACGTGGCCGACGGCGACATGTTCAGCGTGGGTGAGGCAGACATCGAGGCGATCCATACGCCGGGCCACTCCCCCGGCTCCACCTGCTACTACGTGGAGGCTCTCGGCGCCCTGTTCAGCGGCGACACCCTGTTCCAGGGCGGGCCGGGGGCCACCGGCCGCTCCTTCTCCTCGCGCGAGACGATCGAGGAGTCGATCCGGGAGCGGCTGTTCGTGCTCCCGGAGGACACCGTGGTGCACACCGGCCACGGGGACGACACCACCATCGGGGCCGAGAAGGAGAACGCCACCGGCGACTGGCTCTGAGCCGTCCCCTTCTCGGACTCCGACTGTCGAGCGCCGCGCCCCACTCCGGGGCGCGGCGCTCTTGTCTGCAGACCGCAGCTGGGGGAGCGAGCGGGGCTCGTGCAGCAGGAGGGGGAGCGTCAGCGCGGGGAGTTCTCGCCCGGTGCTGACCCGGCTTCCGAGCTGTGCTCGTCCGGCCCCTGCTGCGCCGGGGCCTGACCCCGCATGGATGACAGGTACGCGTTGTAGGCGGCGAGCTCGGCGTCGCCATCACGATCGGCCTTGCGGTCCCACTGGGCCGCGCGGCGATCGTCCGAGCGCATCCACTGCACCGCGACCACCAGTGCGTACAGCACGGTGGGGATCTCGGACACGGCCCACATGATCGAACCGCCACGAACCTGGATCAGCTCCAGCTCCTCGACGGTGAACATCCCCAGGTCCAGGTACCAGCCCTCGGCGATCAGCCAGGTCGCCGAGACCACCGCCACCCCGAAGAACGCGTGGAATGCCAGGGTCACCAGCAGCGTCACCAGCTTCATCACCGGGTTGATGGGCCTGGTGGAGGGGTCGATGCCGATCAGCACCCAGGCGAACAGGTAGCCCGAGAGCAGGAAGTGCACCGTCATCAGCACGTGGCCGAGGTGGTGGTACATCGCCATCTCGAACAGCGGCGTGAAGTAGAAGACCACCAGCGACCCGGCGAAGAACAGCCCGGCCAGGGGCGGGGACGACACGGTGCGCGCATACCCGGAGTGCAGGGCGGCCAGCACCCACTCACGGATCCCCCGGGATCCATCGGTGCGCGGGGCCTGTGCCCGCGACAGGAGCGTGACCACGCCACCGGCCACCCACAGCGGCGGCACGATCATCATCATCGCCATGTGCTGGACCATGTGCGCATCGAAGCGGAAGCGTCCGTAGGCAGCGGCTCCCCCGCTCATCACCCAGGCGAAGGCCACGCAGCCCAGCAGGAACAGGACCGTGCGGAGCATCGGCCACGCGTCACCGCGTCGGCGCAGCCGCACCACCCCGGCCACGTAGAAGCCGGCCATCACCACGGCCAGCAGCAGCGCCACCCAGTCCGGCTCGACCTGGGTGAACAGGGCCGGCAGCGAGAACGGCTCCTGGGGAGGCAGGTACCCCACCAGCGACAGCACCCGCAGGTCACCGACCGCGGGGACCTCCTGCGGGACCGGAGGGGCGCTTCGCCCCAGTGCGATCGACGCGCCGATCACCAGCGCCATCACCGCCCCCTCGGTGAGGGCGAGGTGCCTGAACCGGATCCGGTCCCCCAGCCGTCGGCGCTGCAGGAAGCCCAGGACTGCAAGCGCCACCAGCGCCACGGCCTTGAACGCGACGATCCGCCCGTAGCCGGTGGTGACCAGCTCGTCGAGGGACGACATGCGGATCGCGGCACTCAGCACACCGCTGAAGGCCAGGCCCACCACCGCGGCAAGGGCCCAAGGTGAGAAGCGGCGGATGGTCGTGGCCAGCTGCGGCACATCCAGCATCGGGCTGATCAGGCCGATCGCCAGCAGTCCGCCGGCCCACACAGTGACGGAGACCAGGTGCACGGCCATGCCGTTGACGGCGTTGAGGTGGTCCAGGCTGGCCCCGGCGTGGCCGGCAAGCCCCAGGAAGCCCGTGCCGATGCCGGCGAAGGCGAGCCCCCAGGCGGCCAGCACGGTGGAGCGAGCGATCGCTGAGAAGAGAGCACTGATCGCGGCGATCACCGCGATGGTCAGCTGCAGTCGGCCCAGATCGGTGGACAGGGCCACTGTCCACGGGTCCAGCTCGGACCCGGCGCCGGTGGCCTCGAGACCGCCGAGCGGTACGAGGGCCAGGGAGGCGGCGGCCCACAGCGCTGCCCCCGCCGCGGCGATCCGCACGGTTCGCCCCCGGGGCCCGGCAAGGCTCGTCACCTCACGTCGGCCAGGACCAGGCAGCAGCAGCACGGCGGTGCCTCCCCCGCCGACGGCGAGCAGCAGCCCCAGGTGGTGCAGGGCCCGCACGATCGGGAGTCCCCAGGTGACCAGGGGCGAGGCGGGCACCAGGGCCTGCGGGGCCAGGGCGCCGGTGGCCAGCAGGCCCAGCAGCGCCGCCGTGATGCTGAGGACCAGCAGCGCGGGGACGGTGATCAGGGCAGGGCGACGGGTGCTCATCCCCGGCCTCGTCGGCGCAGGGTCTCGAACAGGCACACAGTGGCAGCGGTGTGGACGTTGAGGGACTCGGCACGGCCTGCCAGGGGGATCCGCACGGCCAGCGGTGCGGCGTCCAGCGTGGCCTGGTCCAGACCGTGGGCCTCATTGCCCAGCAACCAGCCGATGCGCGCCGGCAGCTCGGCCTGGAACAGGTCGAGCTCGGCGTACCCGCTGGTGGCGGCCGCGGTGATGCCTGCCTGGGCGAGGGAGGCGAGCACGTCGTCGATCTCGGCTCCGGTGACCACGGGCAGATGGAAGAGGCTGCCCACGGAAGCGCGCACGGCCTTCGGGGAGTACGGGTCCGCGCTGGTGCGGGTGAGTATCACCAGATCGGCACCGGCAGCATCGGCGGTGCGGATCAGGGTGCCCACGTTGCCGGGGTCGCGGACCTCGTGCAGGACGGCCACGGCGAGAGGACCTTCGCCATGAAGCGCTGCGATGGCGCTTCGCGCCGCAGCAGGATCCTCCTGGGGAAGCCTGGCCACGGCGATCGCTCCCTGCGGGGTGACCAGGGATCCCTCGCCCTCGCGCACCATGGCCCGCAGTACGGCGTCGTCGACCCGGTGCACGGTGACCCGTGCATCGGTGGCCAGGGAGGCGAGCTCGGGGTGCTCGGCATCCGCGCGCCCGGTGAGGTAGAGGTCCAGGGCGCCACCGGGCTGCTCGCCCAGCAGGGAGCGGACGGCCTGGGGGCCCTCCACCCGGAAGCGTTCCTGCTTGCGACGCGCCGAGCGCCCGGCCAGTGCCGCGATCCGGCGCACCCGCTCGGAGCGGGGCGAGGTGATCGGGGACTGGTCCGGGCGCTCGTTCGTCACAGAGGGCGCCGGTCAGGCCGCGGGGGCGTTGACGTCCTTGGGCAGGGCGCCCTTGGCGACCTCGACCAGGGCCGCGAAGGCCGGGGCGTCGTTGACGGCCAGCTCGGCCAGCATGCGACGGTCCACCTCGACACCCGCGAGGCCGAGGCCCTGGATGAAGCGGTTGTAGGTCATGCCGTTGGCGCGGGCCGCAGCGTTGATGCGCTGGATCCAGAGGCGACGGAAGTCGCTCTTGCGGACCTTGCGGTCACGGTAGTTGTAGGTCGCCGAGTGGAGCACCTGCTCCTTGGCCTTGCGGTACAGACGGGAGCGCTGGCCGCGGTAACCGCTGGCCTGCTCGAGGATCTCCCGACGCTTCTTCTGGGCGTTGACCGCCCGCTTCACGCGTGCCACGTGTACTCCTTCTTCGTTCTACGAGTGTGGGGCGGGGACGGACGTGCGTCCCCGCGCGGGCGTCAGCGGCCCAGCAGCTTCTTGATGCGCTTGGTGTCGGACTTGGACACCTCGGTGTCGCTGCCCAGACGGCGCTTGCGGGTGGAGGACTTGTGCTCCAGGAGGTGGCGAGCGTTCGCCTTCTCCCGCATCAGCTTGCCCGAGCCGGTCACGCGGACGCGCTTCTTGGTGCCCGAGTGGGTCTTGTTCTTCGGCATCTGCCTGTTCTCCTTCGTGCAGTGTCAGGACTCGGAATCGGCGCCGGTGACGGCGTCGTTCTCGGTCCCGTCGGGCGTGGTGGGCGCGGTGTCGTCGCCGCGCTTGTCGGCCTTCTCAGCGTCGGTACGACGCTTGCGCGCCTCCGCCATCGCCTGGGCCTTCTTCTTGTGCGGACCGAAGACCATCACCATGTTGCGGCCGTCCTGTCGCGGATGCGACTCGACGAAGCCGTACTCGGAGACGTCCTCAGCCATGCGGCCCAGGAGCTTCACGCCCATCTCGGGGCGGGACTGCTCACGGCCGCGGAACCGGATGATCACCTTGACCTTGTCACCGCCGGCGAGGAACTTCTCGACGTTGCGGCGCTTGGTCTCGTAATCATGCTTGTCGATCTTCAGGCCCATCCGGATTTCCTTCTGGACGGTGTTGGCCTGATTCTTGCGCGCCTCGCGGGCCTTCAGATTGGCTTCGTACTTGTACTTGCCGTAATCCATGAGGCGTGCGACCGGCGGGTTGGCCCCCGGTGCGACCTCGACCAGGTCGAGGTTCGCTTCGTTCGCCAGCCGGAGGGCGTCCTCCACCCGGACGATGCCGACCTGCTCGCCGGCGGGGCCGACCAGAAGGACCTTGGGCACCCTGATCTGACCGTTGATGCGCTGTTCGCTGATGTTGGCTCCTCACCTCGGTTCGTGTCGGGCATGACGAAGGCCCCCGCAGATGCGGAGGCCCCGTGACGCACGACGCCGAGGCGCCGACCGGGCTGAGTGCCCGGCTGCGATACTGACCCGGTGACCGATGGCCACGAGGTGGGAGGGGATCTCCACTTCCAGGGAACAGGCCCCTGGCCCCCGCGAACCTCCTGTGAGGCGCGGAAGAAAGGGAATCGTCATGTTCCGGTCCACTATCCTACCAGCAGCACGCTCATCGTCCAGGTGATGTGCGTCGCGCCAAGCGAGAGCCGAGGGGGAGCCGGTGGCGACCGATCACGAGGGTCCCGGGCCCCACGAGCCCGCAGGGCCCGAGGGACCCGACAGGCCCGACAGCCCGGTCGAGGACTCGCCGCCGGCTGAGGTCACCGGCCTGCATCCTTCCACCGGTGTGCCCACCGGGACGGCACCGCGGGCGGTACTGCGCCCGGTGCCCGAGGGTTTCCCCACGCCGCCTCCACGGCCAGCGCGCCCGAACCGTCGGCCCGCGCTGCCCGCCCCCGAGCCGCCCCCGGCGCCGCGGCGCTCCGGCACGGTCATCGCCGTCGCGGTCGGCGCCGCGCTGGTGCTGCTCCTCGGGATCGCCGGCGCGGTGCTCGCGATGCGGGCTCTCACCGGTGGCCCACCGGGCGGGGCTGCCCCTGCGGTCACGAGCGCCCCACAGGCCCCGGAGGCCTCCACCGAGACCGGCGCAACGGAGGACGAGTCAGCGGTGGAGCCCGATCAGAACCCCTCCGGTGCTCTCTCCTCCGGGACCGTCCTCGGTGATGTCACGGTCAGCGTGGTCTCCACCGAAGTGGGCGTGGCTTCCGTCGGTGACGACACGGCGGTGGTGGAGCCTCGCGGGCAGTTCGTCACCGTGGTCCTGGAGCTCACCAATGACTCCGATCAGGCCTTGTCCCTGGGAGATCGGGGCCAGGTGCAGCTGCAGACCTCCGACGGCGCGCTGTACTACCCGGACCCCGATGCCTCGGCTGCGCTCGACGCCCCCACTGCCCCCGACGGCGAGGTCCCCGCCGGCGGTACAGGCCGGGTCCATGCAGTCTTCGACATCCCCGCCGATGCCGAACCGCAGACACTGCACATCGACCTTACCGAGTACGGGGGCGCCGGCCCGGTTCCCTGGGCCGGCTGACCACGTCGAGACCGGTTAGCCTCTACTGTTGTGCCGTCGAGCAGGCAGGCGCCTGCGCCGGCACCCCACCGGGACCCGATCGCCGCGGTCCCTCCCCCGCACCTCAGGAGAGACGTGGACGAGTCCCAGAAGACACCGGCCGCAGCCGATGCCACCGCCGGCGACCAGGAACTGCGGGACATCGCTGATGTCGCAGCGGTGGAGGTCATCACCAGTTCCTGCGTGCACCTGATGAGCGCCGCCGCCGTGAAGGTCGGGCTCGCGGACGACGAGGAGACAGGCGGCTACCAGGACCTCGACGAGGCCCGCAAGCTGATCACCGCTCTCGCCGGGCTGGTCACCGCCGCGGCCCCCGAGATCGGCAGCGTGCACGCACGGTCCCTCCGTGATGGCCTGCGCTCGCTCCAGCTGGCCTTCGCCGAAGCACTGCCGTTCCCTGATCCGCCCGGGCAGGCTCCCGGCGAGAAGTGGACCGGCCGGGTGTCCTGACCCGGGATCACGAGCAGCGATCGCCCCGGGACGCCGAGGTGGCACCTCAGGCGGCGTCACCGAACCTGTCCTCGGCACCCGCCTGCGATGGACCCGTCGGATGCTCATCGCCACCAGCCCGCTCACTGCCACCACGGTGGCCAGGAGCGCGGCCGAGCCCACGCCCCAGGCCGGCCCGAAGCCGTCGATGACCGCACCGAACAGTGGTGATCCGACCGCGGAGCCGATCGTCATCGCGCTGCCGTGCCATCCCATGGCCTCGCCGCGCACCTGTTCGGGGACCCGACGCGAGATCGACTCGCTGGTGGCGGTGATGATCGGAGCCAGGGCCAGACCGGCGAAGAACACGGCCACCCCCAGCCACCAGGGGTTCTCCACGAACGCTACGGGGATCGACAGCAGACCGAGCGCCAGCAGCACCCACAGCGGGCCGATGGTGCGCCGAGCGGCCCCGTAGGCGAAGCCGCCCACCAGGGAGCCCGCGCACCACACCGACATGATCGGCGCGATCATCGCGGTCGAGCCGACGTCCTCGAGGATCGCCACCAGCGACAGGTCGGTTGCGGTGATGGTGGTGGAGCCGACCATGGTGGCGATCAGGGCCGCCATCCCGCCCAGGCTCAGCAGCGCCGTGCGGGCGCTCACGCCCACCTGCGGGTCGACCACCGGGGTCTGCCCGGTGGTGAGGTCCTCGGCCACCCGCTGTTCGGCGAAGCCCTCCTTCTGCGCGACAGCCGCGCCTTCGCTGGCCGCAAGTCCCGGCGGGAGCTTCGTGGGCAGCATGACCTGGTCGGAGCGGGTGGGCGGGTCCGCGATCAGCAGGCCGATGCCGGCCAGGGCGATCAGCCCGGCGACGATCAGCAGCGACACCGGGGTGCCGATGGCGATGGCGGCGATGGTGATCGCGGCGGGCCCCGCCATGAACACCAGTTCGGTGGACATGGAGTCCAGCGCGAAGGCGGAGCGGCGCTGCGCGGCCGGCACCAGCACTGACAGAGAGGTGCGCACGATCGACCACACCGGCAGGCTGAAGATGCCTCCCACGAAAGCGATCAGCACCAGCGTCTCGTAGGGGGGCCATCGACGCGGCGATCAGTGCGAGCGGCTGGATCACGATCGAGGGGATCACCGCTCGGCGCAGCCCGTACCGGTCCAGCAGTCTGCCGCGCCACGGTGAGGACAGGGATGGTGCCGATGGTGGAGGCCGCCACGATCAGGCCGGCCTCGAAGTAGCTGCGATCCAGGGTGAGCACCACGTGAAGGGTGAGCAGCAGGCCCAGGGTGGAGAAGGGGATCCGGGCCAGCAGACCCAGCAGCAGCACAGCGGTGGTGCCCGGGATGCTCAGCACCCGGCGATAGGCGTCCACGATCAGCCCTCCAGCGCGAGTCGCAGGGAACTGATCCTCTCGGCCACCAGGGGTTCGGCTCCGAGGTGCGCGGAGATCTCCTGGACCACGGCCTGCACCTGCTCGGCGCTCAGGCCGGGGACCAGGCCGAGGTGGAGGTCCACCTCGCTGCGCTGCCCGGGCCGGGCCACCAGGGAGGTGACGGGGCCGACGGCTGCCGCCACCTGGTCGAGCACGGAGATCAGTTCGGGGTCCTCATGGGGCGGGATCCAGGTGCGTCCCTGGGCCAGGGCCCACAGCACCGAGCGCGGGAGCAGGATCGGCCCGCCCTGCTCGGTGGGAGTGTCGGGATCCAGCAGGAGGGCCGTGCAGCCCTCCTGGACGGCGGCCTGGGCTGCCTGGGGCGCCACCACGGGCACGGGGCGCGCGTCGCCGCGCCAGGTGCTGAGGGCGGTCACCGAGGTGAACAGGGGCAGAACACGGCTGCCGTCCGGTGCGGTGATCGACACCATCGCCATGTCGGCACCGTTGTCCCCGGTGAGGCCGTGGGCGGTGGCCCCCAGCTCGGTGGCCACCGCCATGATCGGCACCAGCACCCGGGAGGTGGCGAGCACCTCCACCAGGGCGCAGCGGTGCGGGTCCTCACCGCGCCGGTGCACGGCCAGCGCGTCGGCCAGGGCAGGCGGGGTCGAGCCGTCGTCCTCGGGGAAGGGGCTGAGGGTGTAGTCGCGTCCGGCCCAGGGCACCCCGGCGGTGTCGGTCAGCGGGGACTTCTCCCGGAAGTGGGCGGGCAGGCTGCGCTGCGCCGCGCCGCCGGTGGCATCGGAGCTGCCACCGGGGACGGAGCTGTCGTCGGGGGCGGAGCTGTCGTCAGGACCGGGCTCAGTCATCCACGCGCCCTGCAACGTCGAGCGCCTCGGGCAGCGTGAATGCGCCCGCATACAGGGCCTTGCCGACGATCGCGCCTTCCACGCCCTCGGCCACCAGGCCACGCAGGGCCTCCAGGTCCGCGAGAGAGGAGACCCCGCCGGAGGCGACCACGGCGGCATCGGTGCGCGAGCACACCTGGCGCAGCAGGTCCAGGTTGGGGCCGCGCAGGGTGCCGTCCTTGGTGACGTCGGTGACCACGTAGCGCACGCAGCCGGCCTCGTCGAGACGCTCGAGGGTCTCCCACAGGTCCCCACCCTCGCGGGTCCAGCCGCGGGCGGCGAGGGTGGTGCCGCGCACGTCCAGGCCCACGGCGATGCGGTCTCCGTGCTCCGCGATCACCTCGGCGGTCCACTCGGGGTTCTCCAGTGCGGCAGTGCCCAGGTTCACGCGGCGGCAGCCCGTGCTGAGGGCGGCGGCCAGGGACTCGTCGTCGCGGATCCCGCCGGAGAGTTCCACGTTCATGTCCACCGCGGCGACCACCTCGGCCAGCATGGCGGCGTTGCTGCCCTTGCCGAAGGCGGCGTCGAGGTCCACCAGGTGCAGCCAGCGGGCGCCGCCCTGCTGGAAGGTGAGGGCGGCCTCCAGGGGTGCGCCGTAGGAGGTCTCGGTGCCGGCCTCGCCCTGGACCAGGCGCACGGCCTTGCCGTCCTGGACGTCGACGGCGGGCAGCAGTTCGAGCACGGGTGCGGTCATGGGGGCCTCCTGGGCGGGGTACGTGGGTGGGGCGAGAGGGACGAGGGGGAGTCGAGCGGTTCGCCGCGGTCCGGTCCTGCTGTCAGCCGGACTGCAGTCGCCAGACGGACACCCCGATGCACAGCAGGGCGAGCGCGGCCATGGCCACGGTCGCCCACCAGGGCTTGCGTGTGCGGTAGAAGGACCAGGTGCCTCCCAGCAGCATCCCGCCGGCGAACAGCATCACGAAGGCGAGGGTCATGCGTGGGCCCCCGACCGATCGGCGCCGAGGCCGGCGAGCCAGTTGCGCAGCAGGCGCGCCCCGGCGGCCCCGGACTTCTCGGGGTGGAACTGGGTGGCGGTAAGCGCACCGTTCTCCACGGCTGCGATGAAGCGGTCCCCGCCGTGCTGGGCCCAGGTCACCACCGGTGCAGCGATCGGGCCGATGCGCTCCATCTCCCAGGTGCGCGCGGCGTAGGAGTGGACGAAGTAGAAGCGCTCGTCCTCGATCCCGTCGAACAGGCGGCTCCCCTCCCCCGCCTCGATGCTGTTCCAGCCCATGTGGGGGACGATGTCGGCCTGCAGCCGGGTGACCTCACCGGGCCATTGGCCCAGGCCCTCGGAGCGTTCACCGTGCTCGTTGCCGGACTCGAACATGATCTGCAGGCCCACGCAGATGCCCATCACGGGGCGCCCGCCGGCCAGGCGCTGCTCGATGACGCGGTGCCCGCCCACGGCCCGCACCTGGGCGATGGTTGCGGCATAGGCGCCGACACCGGGGACCACGAGGCCATCGGCCTCGAGCGCTCGGGGGCGGTCGGCGGTGAGGTCGACGTGTGCCCCGGCGGCCTCGAGAGCGCGCACCACGGAGCGCACGTTGCCGGAGCCGTGGTCCAGGACGACGACGGAAGGGACCTTGCTCACCGGCGCTTCCTCCCGGAGGGGATCCACTGCAGGGCCTGGGTGCGGGAGATGGTGGCGGGGTCGATACCCTCCCCGAGGTCCGCGAGGGTGACGGCGCCCAGCAGCAGTTCCTCGACCGTGTCGGACACCGCGCCGAGCACCAGGGCCGGGGAGACGTCGTCGCCGCGCTCTCCGTTGCGGTACCGGGTGGCGGTCATGCGGTCGCCGCGGCGCCAAAACAGCACCAGGCCGTTGCGCTGGAGCGCGGTGGAGGTGATGGCGGCGAGGGCGTGCGCGTCCTGTTCCTGGAGGGGCCCTGCGGCGATGGCGCCGGTGTCGGTGTCCAGCACCCGGCTGCCGGCGGGGATGTCGGTGCCGTCGGTGCGGGCCTCCCGGCCCAGGCGGATAGCCCCGGCCAGTGCGGTCGCGGCGGCCACCGAGGTGGCGATCACGGCGATGGCGGGCTCGGTGTCCTCGGGGTCGGCCAGTACGTCCTCGACGGTCAGCGGGGTGTCGTCCATGCTGAAGCCGAGGTCCTGGGTGAGGCGGGCGAACTCGGCGTCGATGTCGGTGCCGGAGCCGTCGGGGGCGCCGGTTCCGGAGCGGTCCGGGTCGCGGGGCAGCTCGGGATCGGGTCGGTCGGCGGTGGTCATAGTGCTCCCTTCGTGGAGGGGACGTCCAGCACGCGATCATCCAGTGCGCAGGCGGCGCGCAGTGCCCGGGCGAGGGCCTTGAACTGGGCCTCGACGATGTGGTGGGGGTCCCGGCCGGAGAGCACCCGGATGTGCAGGCAGATCGCGGCGTGGTGGGCGATGGACTCGAAGACGTGGCGGGTGAGGGACCCGGTGAAGTGCCCGCCGATCAGGTGCAGGGCCTGGGCCTCGCTCTCACCGGTGTGCACGCAGTAGGGGCGCCCGGACAGGTCCACCACGGCCTGGGCGAGGGCCTCGTCCAGCGGCACCATGGCGTCGCCGAAGCGGGCGATGCCGCGCTTGTCGCCGAGGGCCTCGCGCAGGGCCTGGCCCAGCACGATCGCGGTGTCCTCGACCGTGTGGTGGGCATCGATGTGGGTGTCGCCGGTGGCGCGCACGGTGAGGTCGAAGCGGGCGTGGGCGCCCAGCGCGGTGAGCATGTGGTCGAAGAACGGCACGGTGGTGGAGACGTCCACCTGACCGGTGCCGTCGATGTCCAGGGTCAGCTCGATGCTGGACTCGCGGGTGGTGCGGGACACGCTGGCGGTGCGGCGCGGACGATCCAGATCCGTGCTGGGCTCCGTGGAACGGGTGGGGTCGGTCATCGGGGGTCGGCCTCCTCGAGTGCGGTGCGGAACGCGGCGTTGTCCTCCGGGGTGCCGATCGACACGCGCAGCCAGCCCTCGGGGCCGACAGCGCGCACCAGCACGTCACGGGCCAGCAGGCCCTCGAACACGGCGGAGCGGTCCTGAAAGGTGCGGAACAGGATGAAGTTGGCGTCGGAGGCGGCCACCCCGTGGCCGCGCCCGGTCAGGTGAGCGGCCAGGGCGTCACGCTCTGCGCGCAGCAGCTCCACCTGGCCCAGCGGCTCCTGGCGATGCGCGAGAGCGGTGCGGGCCACGGCCTGGGTGACGGCGGAGAGGTGGTACGGCAGCCGCACCACGCGCACGGCGTCCACGATCGCACGGTGGGCCACCAGGTACCCCAGGCGGGCGCCGGCCAGGGCGAAGGCCTTGGACATGGTGCGGGTGACCACCATCCCGGGGTGCTCCCCCAGCACGGTGAGGGCACTGGGAACCCCGTCGCGCCGGAACTCGGAGTAGGCCTCGTCCACCACCAGCAGACCGCGGGTGGGTGCCAGCGCCAGGGCCGCTGCCCGGACGGTGTCGAGGTCCAGTGCGGTGCCGGTGGGGTTGTTGGGACTGGTGAGGACCACGATGTCGGGGCGGTGCTCACTGATCGCGGCCGTCACGGTCTCGGGGGTGAGGGCGAAGTCGGGCGCGGGGCCACGGGAGGCCGTCACCCAGGTGGTGAAGGTGTCCCGGGCGTATTCGGGGTACATCGAGTAGTGCGGGGTGAAGCCCAGTGCGGTGCGGCCGGGGCCCCCGTAGGCCAGCATCAGCTGGTGCATGATCTCGTTGGATCCGTTGGCCGCCCATACCGACTCCACGGTGGGCTGTGCGATCCCGGCCTCGTGCGCGAGATAGGAGGCGAGGTCCTCCCGCAGGGCGAGGGCCTCCCGGTCCGGGTAGCGGTTCAGCCCCAGGGCCGCCTCACGCACGGCGGCGGCGATGTCGTCGGCCAGGGCGGCCGAGGGGCCGAAGGGGTTCTCGTTCACGTTCAGCGCATGGGTGACCGGCAGCTGGGGGGCGCCATACGGCTCGGCGCCCGCGAGGTCGGCGCGGGGCGCCGGCAGGCTCGTCTCCGCAGCGGTGGCTGCAGGGGTGGCTGCGGGGTTCTCGGACATGCCCACCATGGTAGGGCTCACGGCTGGGGAGCCTCGGACCGGTCCGTGGTGGGCGGCGCCGTGCGGCGGTGCTGTTCGGGCCCGATATTCTTGATGGATGCTTCGCTCCTTCGGTGCCCTGGTGGGCGATCTGCTGATCGCCCTGGTGTTCGTGTCCATCGGCCTGGTGCAGCACGGCACCCCGCTGACCATGCAGAACGTGTCCTGGGTGGCGTGGCCGTTCGCGGTGGGCGTGCTGCTGGGGCATCTGGCGATCCGCGCGTGGAGGGCTCCGTTCGCGCTGTGGCCGCAGGGCGTGTTCGTGTGGGCGATCACGATCGCCGCGGCGATGATGCTGCGCACCCTGCTGGGCGAGGGCACCGATCTGTCCTTCGTGCTGGTGGCCGCCGGGGTCACGGGCGTGCTGATGCTGGGCTGGCGCGCCCTGGCCCTCTTCCTCACCCGCGGCGAGAGGGTAAGTCCCCCGCGACCCGCGCCGGCCTCCGCACAGCAGACCGCTGATGCCACGGAGCCCGATTCAGCCGCACCGGAGCAGGACGCGGCCCCGCAGCGGGACTGACCCCCGCAGCGGGACTGAGCAGCCCTCGGGCCGCCGCGGTCACGCGTCCTGGTCGAAGCGGATGTCGATCGCGCGTCCGTGGGAGGGCAGGCCCTCGGCCTCGGCCAGCACGGTCGCGGCCCGGCGGGCCCCGGCGAGCGCCTCGCGGTCGTACTGGACCACGTGGATGCCGCGCAGGAAGGTCTGCACGCTCAGGCCGCCGTCGTAGCGGGAGCTGCCCCCGGTGGGGAGCACGTGGTTGGAGCCTGCGGCGTAATCACCCAGGCTGACCGGGGCGTAGGACCCCACGAACACGGCCCCGGCATTGGTGACGCGGGCGGCGACGGCGGGGGAATCCTCCGTGTGGATCTCGAGGTGCTCCGCCCCGTAGGCATTGACCACTGCGAGACCCTGGGTGACGTCATCCACCAGCACCACGCCGCTCTGGGGGCCGGCGAGGGCCTCCTCGATGCGCTCCCGGTGCGGGGCCTGGGAGACCTGCACCGCGAGCTGCTCCTCGACCGCGGCCACCAGCTGGTCGGAGTCGGTCACCAGCACGCTCGCAGCCAGCGGATCGTGCTCGGCCTGGGAGATCAGGTCGGCTGCCACGAACGCCGGATCCGCGGTGGCATCGGCCAGGATCGCGATCTCGGTGGGGCCGGCCTCCGCGTCGATCCCGACGGTGCCGCGCACCAGGCGCTTGGCGGCGGCGACGTACACGTTGCCCGGGCCGGTCACCAGGTCCACGCCGTCCAGGCCGCGGCCGTCGCCGAGGTCGGGGGCGCCGTGGGCGAGCAGGGCGATGGCCTGCGCTCCCCCGGCCGCGATCACCTCGGTGACCCCCAGCAGCGCGCAGGCCGCGAGGATGGTGGGGTGCGGCAGGCCGCCGAACTCCTTCTGCGGCGGGGAGGCGAGCACGATCTGCTCCACCCCGGCCACCTGCGCCGGCACCACGTTCATCACCACCGAACTGGGCAGGACAGCGCGCCCACCGGGCACGTACAGGCCCACGCGACGCACGGGGACCCAGCGCTGGGTGACGGTGCCACCGGGCACCACCTGGACGGTGTCCTCACCACGGCGGTGCTCGGAATCGACCCTGCGCACCCGGTCCGCTGACTCCTCCAGCGCCTCCCGGATCGCCGGGTCCAGCTGCGCCAGGGCACGTTCCAGCTCCTCGGTGGGCACCCGCAGGTGCTGCGGCCGCACGCCGTCGAAGCGCTCGGAGGCATCCAGCACCGCAGCGGCTCCGCGTTCCCGCACGTCCTCGACGACAGGACGGACCGCGTCGACGGCCGCCTCGACGTCCAGCTCAGCGCGGGGCAGCGCCGCGGTCAGCTCGGCGGCGGTGAGGGTGCGTGAGCGCAGGTCGACGGAGGTGAGGATCGGCATGGATCCAGTCTATGGTCGTGCCTGTGCTCATCGCTCTTCTGCTCACGGTCGTCGCCGGCGGTGCCACCAGCATCGGGGCCGCCCTCGGTGTGATGGGCCGCGGCACCTCGGCGAGGACCCTGGCCGGCGGGCTGGGCCTCTCGGCCGGGGTGATGCTGTACGTGTCCTTCGTGGAACTGCTCCCCGAGGGCGCCGCTGTGCTGTCGGGTGCCGGTGCGGGCAGCGGTGGGGGTGCCACCACCGCGCGGGGCACTGCTCTCTCCGTGGCCGCGTTCTTCGGCGGCATCGCGCTGATCGCCCTGCTGGACCGCCTGGTGCCCGAACCGGTCAACCCCCACGAGTTCTCGGGCAGGGTGGACCACTCCGATGTCCACGATGAGCACCGTGACCGCGCAGGCCTGGCCGCGGACGCGGCACTGCGGGCGCGGCTTCTGCGCACCGGCACCGTGATGGCGGTGGTGCTGGCCCTGCACAACGTGCCCGAAGGGTTCGCCACCTTCGTCGCTGCCCTGCAGGCCCCGGAGATCGCGATCCCCGTGGTGGTGGCGATCGCCCTGCACAACATTCCCGAGGGCCTGGCCGTGGCGGTGCCGGTGCACCGGGCCACCGGGTCCAGGGCGAAGGCGTTCTGGCTGGCCACCATGACGGGCCTGGCCGAACCCGCCGGCGCGGTGCTGGGCTACCTGCTGCTGGCTCCGCTTCTCGAGGGACCGGCGATGGGTGCGGTCCTGGCAGGCGTGGCCGGGGTGATGGTGTTCGTGTCGCTGGACGAGCTGCTGCCCGCGGCGGAGGAGACCGGGGAGCACCACACGGTGATCTACTCGCTGATCGCCGGGATGGCCCTGATGGCGGCGACCCTGATCGTGCTGTGAGACGTCGTGCTGCGACGAGGCAGGGCGGCCACCCCGGCCCGGGGTGACCGCCCTGCATCAGGTCGTGTCGCTCTGGGAGCGGATCAGTAGGCGGAGAAGCCGTCCTCGGTGAGCACGTGCTTCTCATCGCCGGTGATCGGCGGGTTGAAGATCGAGACCAGGACCAGGTCCTCGTCGTCGGAGGCCTCGAGGTGGTGCGGATCGTGCTTGTCCAGCACGTAGATCACGCCGGGGGTGATGTCGAAGCGTTCGGTGCGGTCGGCGTTCCACACGGTGCCGGAGCCGCCGATGCAGTAGCAGGCCTCGAGGTGGTTGCGGTACTCCAGTGGCGAGCTGGTGCCCTTGCGCACCACGGTGTGGGCCACGGCGAAGCCCATGTTGTCCTTGGCGGTGAGGACGCGCTGGCTGGTGCCGTTGCCCCACTCGACCTTCTCGACGTCATCGATGGAACGGGTGAACATGAAGCTCCTCCTGGATCGGTGAAACGGTCTCCGGCCCGGCGACCTCTCACGGCGCGGCCGGACTGCTCGAGCCTAGCAATCTGTTCCCTGCGTCACCTGCGTGCCTGTGGGATCCCTGGCCGATCACCGTCCGGTCACGATCCTCGACGGACCCCACCCACCCCCGAAGCAGATCTGTAGTGTCGTGACTCACACACCTCTACGACCCGGGGTGTGCATCTACTGCGAGGAGCCGACATGCGCGAACCCCAGCCGACCCCCGCCGAGCCCCGACCCGCGTCGGGGCCCGATGCCTCGGGAGGCGATCCGCCCAAGAGCGGCAAGCGCAAGGGATCGCTGTTCGGTCCGGGTCTGATCATCGCGGCGTCCTTCATCGGCCCCGGCACCATCACCACCTCGATCGTGACCGGGGCGAGCTACGGCTTCGCCCTGGCCTGGGCGATCGTCTTCTCGATCGTCGCCACGATCGTGCTGCAGGAGATGGCTTCCCGGCTGGGCCTGGGCGGGCGGATCGGCCTGGGCGAGGCGATGCGCCGCACCTTCGCCAACCCCGTCGCGAAGATCCTGATGGTGATCCTGGTGGTCTCGGCCATCGGCATCGGCGGTGCTGCCTACGCCGGCGGTGACACCACCGGCACCGCCCTGGCGGTCTCCTCCGTGCTGCCGATCCCCGTGTGGATCATCGTGGTGGCCATCATCCTGGCGATCGCCGGGCTGCTGATCTCCGGCAGCTACAAGGTGGTGGAGAAGGTCCTGATGGTGATGGTGGTGATCCTCGCGCTGCTGTTCATCGCCACCACCTTCGTGGTGCAGCCGCCGTTCCTGGAGGCCCTGAAGGGGATGTTCGTCCCCTCGATCCCTGCCGGTGCAGCGCTGACGGCCATCGCCCTGATCGGCACCACGGTGGTGCCGTACAACGTGTTCCTCCACGCCTCGCTGGTGCAGGAGAACTGGGGTGACATGGAGGAGAACAAGGCGATCCGCGAGGCCCGCATCGACACGGTCTCCTCGATCGCCATCGGCGGCATGATCACCCTGGCGGTGATGGCCACTGCCTTCGGCGGCATGTTCGTCCACGGGATCTCCGCCGAGACGGGCACCGACCTCGCCAAGGCCCTGGAGCCGCTGCTGGGCGATGCCGCCGGCTGGGTGTTCGCCATCGGCCTGTTCTGCGCCGGCTTCACCTCGGCACTGGCCGGCCCCCTGGGCGCGGCCTACGCGATCTGCGGGGTGCTGGGGCTGAGCACGGACATGAAGTCCTGGAGCTTCCGCCTGGTGTGGATCCTGGTGCTGGCCGTCGGTGCGATCATCGCGCTGACGGGTTTCGAGCCGGTTTCCATCATCATCATCGCGCAGGCGGCCAACGGGCTGCTGCTGCCGATCATCGCGATCTTCCTGCTGATCACGATGAACAACAAGGAGCTGCTGGGCAAGCACGCCAACGGCATCGTCTCCAACGTGGTGGGCGTGCTGATCACCCTGGTGGTGATCGGGCTGGCCGTCTACCAGCTCGGGGGCCTGATCGGCCTGTGGTGACCTGCTGACCCGGTCCCGTACCGTGGGGGCGTCGGCCGCGAGGAGCGGTCGGCGCCCCCTGCCGATAGTCTTGACGTCAAGACAGTTGCCGCACCGACCCGAGGGAGCCCCGCGAACCATGGCGCGCATCATCTACACCCACACCGACGAGGCACCGATGCTGGCCACTGCATCGTTCCTGCCGATCCTCGAGGCGTTCTCCACCACCGCCGGGATCGACGTCACCACCCGCGACATCTCGCTGGCCGGCCGCATCCTCGCGGCCTTCACCGATCTGCTGCCCGAGGACCAGCGCGTGGACGACGCCCTGGCCGAGCTGGGCGACCTGGCCAAGACCCCCGAGGCCAACATCATCAAGCTGCCGAACATCTCGGCCTCCGTGCCGCAGCTGAAGGCCGCGATCGCAGAGCTGCAGTCCCAGGGCGTGGCCCTGCCGGACTACCCCGAGTCCCCCTCCACGGACGAGGAGAAGGACATCCGCGCCCGCTACGACTCCGTCAAGGGCTCGGCCGTGAACCCCGTGCTGCGCGAGGGCAACTCGGACCGCCGCGCCCCCGAGGCCGTCAAGAGCTTCGCCCGCAAGCACCCCCACCGGATGGGCGCGTGGGACTCTTCCTCGAAGACGTCCGTGGCCACCATGGACGCCGACGACTTCCGCCACAACGAGCAGTCCGTGGTGATCGAGGCAGGCGGCGAGCTCTCAATCGTGCACGTGGGCGCCGACGGCTCCGAGACCGTCCTGAAGCAGTCGATCCCGGTACTGGACGGCGAGGTCGTGGACTCCACCGTGATGCGGGCCGAGGCACTGGATGCCTTCCTGCGAGCCCAGGTGGCCGCCGCGAAGGAGCAGGGCGTGCTGTTCTCCCTGCACATGAAGGCCACCATGATGAAGGTGTCCGATCCGATCATCTTCGGCCACGCCGTGCGGGCCTTCTTCCCCACCCTGTTCGCCGAGCACGGCGAGCAGCTGAAGGCCGCGGGGCTCTCCCCCGACAACGGCCTGGGCGGCATCCTCTCCGGCCTCGACGAGCTGGACGCCGAGGTCAAGCAGTCCGTCGAGCAGGCGGTCCAGAAGGACCTCGCCGATGGCCCGGCCCTGGCGATGGTCAACTCCGACAAGGGCATCTCGAACCTGCACGTGCCCAGCGACGTCATCATCGACGCCTCCATGCCCGCCATGATCCGCACCTCCGGCCACATGTGGGGCCCGGACGGCGAGGAGGCCGACACCCTCGCGGTGATCCCCGATTCCTCCTACGCCGGTGTGTACGACGTGGTGGTCGAGGACTGCAAGGTCAACGGCGCCTTCGACCCCACCACCATGGGTACCGTGCCGAACGTCGGTCTGATGGCGCAGAAGGCCGAGGAGTACGGCTCCCACGACAAGACCTTCGAGATCTCCTCCCCCGGCACGGTCGAGGTGCGCGACGCCTCCGGTGCGGTGGTGATGAGCCACGAGGTCGCTGCCGGGGACATCTTCCGCGCCTGCCAGGCCAAGGACGCCCCGATCCGCGACTGGGTGCAGCTGGCCGTGCGCCGCTCGCGCCTGTCCGGCATGCCGGCCGTGTTCTGGCTGGACCCGGAGCGCGCCCACGACCGCAACCTGATCGCCAAGGTCGAGGAGTACCTCGCGGCTGAGGACACCGAGGGCCTGGACATCCGGATCCTCTCCCCGATCGAGGCCACCCGGTTCACGCTGGAGCGGGTGCGCCGCGGCGAGGACACCATCTCGGTGACCGGCAACGTGCTGCGCGACTACCTGACCGACCTGTTCCCGATCATGGAGCTGGGCACCAGCGCCAAGATGCTCTCGGTGGTGCCGCTGATGAACGGCGGCGGCCTGTTCGAGACCGGTGCCGGTGGCTCTGCCCCCAAGCACGTCCAGCAGCTGGTGGAGGAGAACTACCTGCGCTGGGACTCCCTCGGCGAGTTCCTGGCGCTGGCCGAGTCCCTGCGCCACCTCTCCCGCACGGCCAGCAACGCGCGCGCCGAGGTGCTCGCCGACGCCCTGGACCGCGCCACCGCCACCCTGCTGGAGGAGGGCAAGTCCCCGCAGCGCAGGCTCGGCAGCATCGACAACCGCGGCAGCCACTTCTACCTGGCGATGTACTGGGCCCAGGAGCTGGCGAAGCAGACCGAGGACCAGGAACTGGCGGAGGCCTTCGGCCCCATCGCCCAGGAGCTCACCGAGGGCGAGGAGAAGATCGCCGCAGAGCTGCTGTCCGTGCAGGGGTCCCCGGCCGACATCGGCGGCTACTACCGTCCCGATCCGGAGAAGTCGGCCCGCGTGATGCGCCCCTCGGCCACGTTCAACGCGATCCTCGACGAGATCGCCCGGGCTCTCTGAGGTCGTCCCGCCCGTGCCCGTGATCAGTGCGCCGGTCGACGGCATCGACCTGCGCTACGACGTCGCGGGCGCGGGGCCCGCCGTGGTGCTGCTGCACGGCTGCGTGCTCAGCCGCGCCATCTGGCGGGGCCTGGGCTACCTGGGGCCGCTCGCCGAGCATCACACGGTGATCCGGGTGGACCTGCGCGGTCACGGCAGTTCGGGCACGCCGCACGATGTGGAGGCGTACACCCAGGAGCGGTTTGTGCGTGATCTGCTGGCCGTGCTGGATGCCGAGCAGCTCCCCCGCGCCTCCCTGCTGGGCTACTCCCTGGGGGCCCGCGTGGCGCTCAGCACCGCCGTGCACCACCCGGACCGGGTGGAGCGCCTGGTGTGCCTGGGCGGCTCCGCCTCCCGCCAGCACGGTGCCGTCGACGAGGTGTTCTTCCCCGGGGTGATCGACGCCGTGGCGACCGGCGGGATGGATGCCTTCTGCTCCGGTCAGGGTCTGGGTCCGGCCGTCGAAGGGCGCCGCGCCCGCGCCACCCGGGCGGCATTCCTGCGGGCCGACCACGAGGCCGTGGCCGCTCTGCTCGCCGCGACCGATGCGACCGCGGGAATCGACCCGGAGCTGCTGGCCGAGTGCGAGGTTCCTGCCCTGTGGATGGCGGGCACCGAGGACCACCCCCGCTTCGAGGAGTCCCGGCAGGCCGCCGCCGTGATGCCCCGGGCTCGGTTCGTGCCTCTGGAGGGGCGGGACCACGGAGGCAGCCTGTTCCCGCCCGGCCCGGTGCTGGAGCACGTGCTGCCGTTCCTGCAGGAAGAGCTGGCGGGCTGACCCGGACCCGGCGCGCTCCAGGCGATCAGAGGACCTGGCGCACCAGTGCCACCAGGGCGACCACCACGATGATCCCTCGCAGCACCCCGTCGGGCAGCTTCTTGGCCATGTGCGCACCGAAGTAGCCACCCAGCAGGGCGCCGACGGCGATGGCCGCGGTCGCGATCCAGATGATCTCCACCCCCCACACCAGGTGGGCGATCACGTAGACGGTGGCCGCCGCGAGGTTCACCACCAGGCTGGCCAGGTTCTTCACGCTGTTGACGTCGCCCAACGGGCGCCCGGTGAGCGCGCCGAGCACACCGAGGTAGAGGATCCCCTGCGCGGCGGTGAAGTACCCGCCGTACACCGAGGCGGCCCCCATCGCACCCAGCATGGCCGGTCGGCGGTAGGGGCTCGTGGCATCCGTGCTATCCGCACCGGTGGCGGTCGCGGCGGCTGCGGCGGTCCGTCGCGCCTGGCGCTCGCGGATCGCACGGGTGATGCGCTTCTGGAACACCACCATCAGCAGGGCCACCACGATCAGCACCGGCACCACCACGTCCAGCGCCTCGGACGGAGAGACCAGCAGCAGGACCGCACCCAGCGTGGCCATCACGGCGACGACCGCGACCAGAGGGCCCAGCTCGTGGCGCTGGGCGGCGATCTCGCGCCGGTAGCCGGCCACCGAGCCGATGGTGGAGAACAGGATGCCGATGGTGTTGGTGCGCACCGCCGTGCCCGGCGGGATGCCCAGCGCCAGCAGCACCGGAAGTGTGAGCAGTGACCCCGATCCCACCGCCGCATTGATCGCGCCGGCAAGCGTGCCCATCACGAACAGCACCACGAGAGAGAGGGGTTCCACGAGATCCGAGCCTAGTGGGCCAGAAGCGGCTCAGTGACGGAGCAGCCCTTCCAGGTGCTCCTGCAGCACCTGCGCATGGTTGTGTTCGGCGCTCTTGGCCGCATACACCAGCACGATGCTGCCGGCCCCGGCCTCCTGGGCGGGGGTGATCAGGGCGGCGGGCGCCTCGGAGGTCTCGAGCTCGTGGAGGTACCGGTCGCGGAACTCGGCGAAGTCGAGGTCACCGCCATGGAAGGCGCGGCGCAGCTCGGTGGTGGGGGCGACGTCCTTGTCCCAGGCATCCAGGGCTAGCCGTTCCTTCTTCACCCCTCGGGGCCACAGGCGGTCCACCAGGACGCGGTGCTCACCGCAGTCGGATCCGTCGTCGTCCAGAAGATCACGCACCCGCCCCAGGACGATCCTGGGGCGGGTGCGCGAGGTGGTCATGGCGACCGGTCCGGTGCGGTGAACGATCCGGTGGTCAGTTCAGGGCAGCGAGGGCGGCGTCGTAGTCGGGCTCGTCCGCGATCTCCGGCACCTGCTGGGTGTACGTCACGGTGCCGTCGGCGTCGATCACCACGACCGCGCGGGAGAGCAGCCCGGCCAGCGGGCCATCGGACATGGTCACGCCGTAGTCCTCACCGAAGGTGGAGCGGAAGGCGGAGGCGCTGACCACGTTCTCGATGCCCTCGGCGCCGCAGAAGCGGGCCTGGGCGAAGGGCAGGTCGCGGGAGACGCACACCACGGTGGTGTTCTCCAGGCCCGCGGCGAGCTCGTTGAAGCGGCGCACGCTCATCGCGCAGGTGCCGGTGTCCACGGACGGGAAGATGTTCAGCACCACCCGCTTGCCGGCCAGGTCACCGCTGGTGACCGGCCCCAGGTCGGTGCCGACCAGGTCGAACTCGGGGGCGGCGGAGCCCTTGGTGGGCAGCTCGCCGACGGTGGAGACGGGATCGTTCTTGAAGGTGATGGAAGCCATGCCCCCATCCTCACGCGCTTCGACGCGATCCACAAGGACGGAGGCCGGGAGAAGGACGGGCCCGGCCCCTGGAGCTCACGGCCCGTCCAGCTGCCGGTCACTCCCGCCCAATCACTCCCGCCCGGTCACTCCATGGTGGCGCGCAGACGGGCGATCTGCTCCTCGACGTCGAAGTCCGCTGCCGGCCACTGGGGGTCGATCGTCCGCAGGGCGTCCAGCAGCAGCTGCTGGACGGCGATGCGGGCGTACCACTTGCGGTCGGCTGGGATCACGTGCCAGGGCGCCTGCTCGGTGGAGGTGGCGGCCAGGGCCCTGTCGTAGGCCTCCATGTAGGCGGGCCAGTAGGCGCGCTCGTCCACGTCACCGGGGTTGAACTTCCAGTGCTTGTCGGGCCGCTCCAGGCGCTCCATCAACCGCTCGCCCTGCTCGGCGTAGGAGATGTGCAGCATCACCTTCACCACCACGGTGCCGCGGGCCACCAGCTCCCGCTCGAACGCCTCGATCGCCCCGTAGCGGCGCTGGATCTCGTCCTCATCGGCCCAGCCGTGCACCCGGTGGATCAGCACGTCCTCGTAGTGGGAGCGGTCGAAGACCCCGATCTGACCCGGGCGCGGGACGTGCGGGCGGATGCGCCACAGGAAGTCGTGCTTCTTCTCCTCATCGGTGGGTGCCTTGAAGGCGGTGATGTCCACGCCCTGGGGATCCATCGCACCCACCACGTGGCGGATGATGCCGCCCTTGCCGGAGGTGTCCATGCCCTGCAGCACCAGCAGCACGCTGCGATCGGCCGCCCCGGCGCGGCCGTCGGCGAACAGCCGCTCCTGGAGGTCGTCGAGCTGGTCGTCCAGTTCCCGCAGGCGCTGCTTCCCGGCCTTCTTGTCCCCGTCGAAGCCCGGGGTGGACCGGGGGTCGATCTCGGTCACCGAGCCGGTCCAGCCGACGGGGATCCTCACCCCGCGCGGGGCATCGGCGTGCAGGGGCGCGTCATCACGGTTCTCAGTCATGCAGCCCAGGCTAGTCCGGTTTGACGTGCGGCGCTGGTGCGGGAAGGGTCGGGACATGACCACCTTCGCGATCACCCACGCCCATGTCCAGCCCGTCACCGGCCCCGCCTTTGACGGCACCGTCGTGGTCCAGGACGGCACCATCACCGCTTCCGGCCCCGATGTCGAGGTGCCTGACGGCGCCGAGGTGATCGATGCCGGGGGTGCCTGGCTGCTGCCCGGTTTCATCGACGCGCACGTGCACCTCGGCGTGCACGAGGAGGGCGAGGGCTGGGCCGGCAACGACACCAACGAGATGACCGACCCGGTGATGGCTGCCGTGCGAGCGATCGATGCCATCAACCCGGTGGAGGTGGGCTTCGACGACGCCATCGCCGGAGGCGTGACGGCGGTGAACGTGAACCCCGGATCGGGCAACCCCATCGGCGGCCTCGCGGTGGCGATCCGCACCTACGGCCGCGTGGTGGACGACATGGTGCTGCGCGAGCCCTCCGGGCTGAAGGCGGCCCTCGGTGAGAACCCCAAGCGGGTGTACGGCGAGCGCTCGGCCACACCCTCGACCCGCCTGGGTGTGGCGCTGACGATCCGGAAGGCCTTCGCGAAGGCCCGGGACTGGGCGGCCAAGGACCCTGCAGAGCGCGAGAGCGACCTGGTCTCGGAGGCCCTTTCCCGGGTGCTGGAACGCGAGATCCCCTGGCGCCAGCACGCCCACCGGGCCGACGACATCGCCACCGCCCTGCGCATCGCCGAGGAGTTCGGCTATGAGCTCGTGCTGGACCACGGCACCGAGTCCTACTTGATCGCCGACCGCATCGCCGCAGCCGGGGTACCGGTGCTGTACGGGCCGCTGATCGTGTCCCGCTCCAAGGTGGAGGTGCGCCACCGCACCACCCGCGCCCCCGGCATCCTGGCCCGCGCGGGGGTGAAGGTCTCTATCATCACCGACCACCCGGTGGTGCCGATCGACTTCCTGGTGCACCAGGCCGCGCTCGCCGTGAAGGACGGCATGGACCCCGCCGACGCGCTCCGCGCGATCACCCTGAACCCCGCCGAGGTGCTGGGCCTGGGCGACCGGCTCGGCTCGATCGACGTGGGCAAGGACGCGGACCTGGTGCTGTGGGACGGAGACCCGCTGGACCTGCGCCACCGCACCCTGCGGGTGTGGCAGGCAGGCCGCGAGGTCATGCACCGCGATGAGGACGGCCAGCCGGTCATCGCCGAGCGCTGAGCCGCTCGACGTCAGTCGTCGATGCGCACGTCCTTGGTCTCCACGTCGACCACGACGTCCACGTCGTCGTTCGAGCCGGCCGGCATGATGTCGACCCCGTAGTGCACGCGGCCGTCATCGGAGTCCAGGGACCAGCCGGAGACCCGGCCGTCCTGAGCGCCGAGGGCCAGCTCGATGGCCTCCGCGTAGGGCATCGGGGAGGTGACGTCCACGGCGGGCTCGCCGTCGTCGTCCTGGTCGCGCTCGTGCTCGATGACCTCGCCGGTGATGGCGCTGAGCTCGATGTCGTGCTCCTCGGTGCCGTTGCGGATCTCGATCTCCCACTCCCAGCCGTTGCGGCGGTCGTGGTCGATGGTCACCGTGTGCACGTCACCGCCGCCGGCGGCGTCGAGGGCGCGCTGCACGGCGTCCTCCGCAGGGATCGGCAGCTCGGTGGTGGCGAGGTCGGCGTCGGCCGGGAGATCGGAATCAGCCGCGGCGGCGCCACCGCCGTCGGAGGCGGCCGGGGATTCCTCGGCGGCACCGCCACCATCGGAGGCACCGGTGTCGTCGGTCTGCTGGGTCTGCTGAGGCTGCTCGGCGGGGGTCTCGGCCTGGTCGTCCCCGGCGCCGCAGCCGACAGCAAGAGCGAGGACGAACGCCGTGCCGGCGGCGGAGCGGACGAGTCGACGAGTGGTCACGGTCATGGTGGTACCTCCACGGCTGTTGGGTCCTGCCGAGCGTGCAGCCACGGGGCACTGAACGACGGGGCCATGAATATCGACCTGACCAGCCTAGGGACGATTCCCTGAGTGCGTCGGTTCCTGAGAACACTCTCACGCAGTCCTCATGGATCGGCGGTCCAGCAGGTCGCCCTGTTCGCCCTGCCAGCCCTGTGACCTGCATCGTCGCCCCGGCCGACCGACCGTTCGCACCAGTTCCTGGGAGATACGGAGTGACGTGGGCTACGGTCGAGACGTCAGAGGATCCGTGGCCGGGCACATGCCCGGCCGCTCTCGGGTCCGAAGCTGTACGAGAGGAATGCACATGACTTTTCAGGGCAACATCCGAGACCTGCAGCGCGCGAACGTCATCGACTCCACCGGTGACAAGGTCGGCTCCGTCGGCCAGGTGTACGTGACCAATGAGGGCCAGGACCCGTCGTGGGTCACGGTCAACACCGGTCTGTTCGGCACCAAGGAGACCTTCATCCCCCTGTCCGACGCGCAGATCACCGATGGTGACATCCGCGTCCCCTACGAGAAGTCCTTCATCAAGGACGCCCCGAACATCGACGAGGACGGCGAGATCTCGCAGGAGCAGGAGGCCGAGCTGTACCGCTACTACGGCGTCCAGGATCCCTCGCGCGGCACCGGCACCCTCGATGCCGGCGACCGCACCGATCGCACCGTGGGCAACGACCACGCCGACCTCGACGACACCCACCGTGGCACCGCCGCGGGCGTTGGCGCTGCCGGCGCAGGCGCCGGTGTGGACCGCGATCACGACCGTCGTGACGGCGTGGACCGCGACCGTCGTGACGGTGTGGACGGCGACGGCGTCACCCTCCACGAGGAGCGCCTGAACGTCGGCACCGAGCAGCGGGAGACCGGCAAGGCACGCCTGCGCAAGTACGTGGTCACCGAAACCGAGCAGGTCGAGGTTCCCGTGCAGCGCGAGGAGCTGGTCGTCGAGCGCACCCCCGCCACCGGTGAGGACCGTGGCGGCACCCTCGGCGAGGACGAGACCACCGTGACCCTCCACGAGGAGCGCCCCGTGGTCGAGAAGGAGACCGTCGCCACCGAGAACGTGAAGGTCGGCAAGCGCACCGTCACCGACACCGAGACCGTCACCGAGCAGGTGGGTCACGAGGAGGTCGACGTGCAGACCGGCTTCGACAAGGACGGCTACGACCGCGACGGCTTCAACCGTGACGGTGTGAACCGTGAGGGCGTCCGCCGCGACGACCGCGTCTGAGCAGCATCCGAGGGAACCAGGACAGGCAGCGCGTCACGCGCCCTGACCCCTGAGTCCTGATCGACGAAGGGCGCACCACCTCCGAGGTGGTGCGCCCTTCCGCATGCCCGGACCGGATCGGCCCGGATCACCCCGGCGCAGTGATGGTCCCTTACTGCGGCGCGCGGATTGTCCTAGTGTGGAGGCACGGCATCGTCCAGCTCGCACCGTCGAGCACCGAGGAGGCACCATGTCCACCGTTCCGTCCTGGCCCGATGCGGCGCCGAAGGCTCCCAGCGACAGTGAGCTCGAGTCGATCCACGCCTGGTGGCGTGCAGCCAACTACCTCTCGGTCGGCCAGATCTACCTGATGGCCAACCCGCTGCTGCGCGATCCTCTGCAGCGCGAGCATGTGAAGCCGCGGCTGCTGGGGCACTGGGGCACCACGCCCGGCCTCACGTTCCTGTACGCCCATGCCAACCGTGCGATCCGTCAGCGCGGCCTGAAGGCCATGTACATCACCGGCCCCGGCCATGGCGGTCCCGGGCTGGTGGCGGCGAGCTACCTGGAGGGCACCTACTCCGAGGTGTACCCGGCAGTCGGCCAGGACGTGGACGGGCTGCGTCGCCTGTTCACCCAGTTCTCCTTCCCCGGCGGGATCCCCTCCCACGTGGCCCCGGAGACGCCGGGCTCGATCCATGAGGGCGGCGAACTGGGGTACGCCCTCTCCCACGCCTACGGGGCCATGATGGACCGGCCCGACGAGATCGCCTTCACCGTGGTCGGTGACGGCGAGGCCGAGACCGGCCCACTGGCGACCTCGTGGCACTCCAACAAGTTCATCAACCCCCACACCGACGGGGTGGTGCTGCCGATCCTGCACCTGAACGGCTACAAGATCGCCAACCCCACGGTGCTGGCCCGCATCGGGGACGACGAGCTCGCCGACCTGATGCGGGGCTACGGTCACACGCCGCTGTTCTTCACCGGGGGTTTCGATGACGAGGACCCGGTCCAGACGCACCGCCGTTTCGCCGAGGTGCTGGACGAGGCCCTCGACCAGATCGCCACGATCAAGAAGCAGGCGGCCAAGGACGCGAAGGCCGGC
This sequence comes from Brachybacterium muris, assembly GCF_016907455.1. Lineage (NCBI taxonomy): Bacteria > Bacillati > Actinomycetota > Actinomycetes > Micrococcales > Dermabacteraceae > Brachybacterium > Brachybacterium muris. Next base: position 2,476,092 of record NZ_JAFBCB010000001.1, read on the forward strand.
AGGACCACCGAGCGACCTGCCTGGCCGATGATCGTGTTCCGCAGCCCGAAGGGGTGGACCGGGCCCAAGGAGATCGACGGGCAGAAGACCGAGGGCTCCTGGCGCTCCCACCAGGTCCCCCTGGCCAGCGCACGGGACACCGATGAGCACCTGGCGGATCTGGACCGCTGGCTGCGCTCCTATGAGCCCGAGGAGCTGTTCGACGAGGACGGCGCCCTGCGTGCCGAGATCGCCGCGACCGCCCCGGAGGGCGAGCTGCGGATGTCGGCGAACCCTGCCACCAACGGCGGTGTGCTGCGCAAGGACCTCCGGCTGCCCGATTTCCGCGACTACACGGTGGATGTGCAGGCCCCGGGCGCGACGATCGCCGAGCCCACCCGGGTACTGGGCACCTGGCTGCGGGACGTGACCGCCCAGAACATGGAGACCTTCCGGATCTTCGGCCCGGACGAGACCGCCTCGAACCGGCTGCAGGCCGTCTACGAGGTGACCGACAAGCAGTGGAACGCGCAGTTCGAGGACCACGATCACACCGAGCACCTGGCCCCCACGGGCCGGGTGATGGAGATGCTCTCGGAGCACCAGTGCCAGGGCTGGCTGGAGGGGTACCTGCTCACCGGCCGACACGGACTGTTCTCCTCCTACGAGGCGTTCATCCACATCGTCGACTCGATGGTGAACCAGCACGCCAAGTGGCTGAAGATCACCAACGAGATCGAGTGGCGCGCCCCGATCTCCTCGCTCACCTACCTGCTGAGCTCGCACGTGTGGCGGCAGGACCACAACGGCTTCTCCCACCAGGACCCGGGCTTCATCGATCACATCGTCAACAAGAAGGCCGAGGTGGTCCGGGTGTACCTGCCGCCGGACGCCAACACGCTGCTGTCGACGATGGACCACTGCCTGCGCTCTAAGCAGTACGTCAACGTGGTGGTGGCCGGCAAACAGCCCAACCCTGTGTGGCTGAGCCGGGAGGACGCGATCACCCACTGCACCCGCGGTCTGGGCATCTGGGAATGGGCGGGCACCGAGGTGGCCGGCCAGGAGCCCGATGTGGTGCTCGCCTGCGCCGGGGACATCCCCACCATCGAGACCATGGCTGCCGCCAAGATCCTGCGGGAGAAGCTGCCGGACCTTAAGGTGCGAGTGGTCAACGTGGTGGACCTGATGCGCCTTCAGGACGACACGGAGCATCCCCACGGGCTGTCCCAGCGGGCCTTCGACGGGATCTTCGGGGAGGACATCCCGGTGGTGTTCGCCTACCACGGCTACCCGTGGCTGATCCATCGCCTGGCCTACCGCCACGACCGCCATGGCCGCATCCACGTGCGCGGCTACAAGGAGGAGGGCACCACCACCACCCCGTTCGACATGCTGATGCGCAACGACACCGACCGCTATCACCTGGTGATGGACGTGATCGACAGGGTGGAGGGGCTGGGCACCGCCCAGGCCCTGCTGCGCCAGGAGATGGAGGACGCCCGCGTGCGTGCCCGCGCCTACGCCTACACCCACGGTGCCGACGTCCCCGAGGTGGCCGACTGGCAGTGGGGCGACGGCGGCGACGCTACGACCGCAGCCCCGGGGGTGGCCGCTGAGACCGGCGGCGACAACGAGTGACCCGCTCATAGGAGGGGCCCGATCCGCACCGCGGATCGGGCCCCTCCATCTGGGAGCGGAGTACCTGGTGGTGGCTCCTGCGGGCGCGGTATCAGCCCAGGCTCCCCAGAGCCTCGTCGATCGGCTGGTCGCCGTCGTTGAACTCGATCACCCGGCCGATGGTGCTCTCGTGCTCGAGGGTCGCTGTGATCACCCGGGCCACGTTGGCGCGGGACACCTCTGCGCCCTCGGTGGCCGTGACGTCGATGCGCCCGCTGGGCTCCTCCAGGGTGAGGGCGGAAGGGCGCAGGATGGTCCAGGACAGCCCGCTGTTCTGCAGGTGCTCATCGGCCTCCGTCTTGGCCTGGGCGTAAGCGTAGAAGTCGTCGCCCTCCGGCACCCCGTGGCCAGGGCCGGCGCCGAAGTAGCTGACGATCACGAAGCGACGCGCTCCGACACGCTGGGCGGCGTCCATGGCGGCGATCGCGGCATCGCGGTCCACGGCCCAGGTCCGCTTCGGGTCGCCTCCCCCGGCTCCGGCCGTCCACACCACGGCCTCCGTGCCGCTCAGCAGCTCCCCCCAGCCCTCCGCATCGAGCCGCTCGATGTCCGTCACCACGGGTCGGGCGCCGGTGAGCTCGATGGCGGCGATGTGGTCCGGATTGCGCACCACGGACCGCACCTCGTGGCCCGCCTGCACCAGCAGCGGCTGGGCGAGAAGGGCGACCTTGCCGTGTCCTCCGATGAGTGTGATCTTCATGTTCCCACCCTGCCATCCCTGCCTGTGACCGTCGAGGGGCGGTACCGGGTGGTCGGGCTGCCGTCGCGCCTCCAGCTCGTCAGCGTATTCTGAGCCAGGCCGTGCCATCCGCCGGCCCTCGCCCCAGGAAGGAACCGCTCCCATGGCCGGTGGTCTTGCCGCCCTGCTCGATGACGTCGCCGCTCTGGCCCGCCTCGCTGCCGCGAGCGCCGATGACGTGGCCGCCGCCTCTGCCCGCGCGGGTGCGAAGGCCGCCGGTGTGGTGATCGACGACACCGCCGTCACCCCGCAGTACGTGCAGGGCATCAAGCCCAAGCGGGAGCTGCCCATCATCTGGCGGATCACCAAGGGCTCCCTGTTCAACAAGATCGTCATCATCCTGCCGATCCTGATGCTGCTGAGCGTGTTCGCCCCGTGGCTGCTGCCTGTGCTGCTGATCTGCGGTGGCCTCTATCTGAGCTTCGAGGGCGCCGAGAAAGTATGGGAGCTGGTACGCGGCCACGAGGAGAGCAAGCCCGCGTCCGCCAAGGGCGGGGACGCCGAGGACTCTGTGGTCAAGGGCGCGGTGCGCACGGACCTGATCCTCTCTGCGGAGATCATGGTGATCGCCATGAACTCCATCGAGCAGGACTCGCTGTGGATCCGCGCCGCGGTGCTGGTGGTGGTGGCCCTCGGCATCACGGCGCTGGTGTACGGCACGGTGGCGATCCTGGTGAAGATGGACGACGTGGGCCTGGCCATGACCAAGGACGAGGACGGCTCGGAGCCCAAGAAGCGCTTCGGCCTCGGTCTGGTCAAGGCCATGCCCGCCGTGATGAAGGTGATCAGCTACGTGGGCATGATCGCGATGCTGTGGGTGGGTGGCCACATCATCCTCGTCAGCACCCATGATCTGGGGCTGGCCCAGCCCTACGAGTGGATCCACGGCCTCGAGGTGGCCGTGGGCGGCGGCGTGCTGGGATGGCTGATCAACACCTTCTTCTCGTTCCTGATCGGCCTGGGCATCGGCGCGATCATCGTGGCGCTGATGCACGTGCTGCCCTTCGGCCGCCGCGGGGATGACGAGGCCGACGAGAAGATCGCTGCCGACGCGGGCCACGGCACCGGGGCTCAGGAGGGCGGTTCCCGCCGGGTGGACGCAGGGAAGCAGAAGCACCCCGCCGTGGGCGATCAGCGCGACACCGAGACCGCAGCCGACCCCCGCATCTGAGCATCGCCCTCCCCCGGACGGACGACGGCCCCGTCGAGCACCGGCTCGGCGGGGCCGTCCGCGCCGCGTGGCCCCGGGGTCGTCAGTGCTCGCGGTCCGCTGCGGGGCGGTCCGGGCCGGAACGAGCATCGCCCGGGCCAGCATGTTCACCATGACCATTCGGTCCGGGAATCGGGGGCCCGCATCGTCCCCGGGAGCGCCCGCAGGATGATGCCCTTGCCACGTGGCCCGGCAGAGGCATACTCGCCCCATGACTCCTCCTCCCCTGGGTCGTATGACGCCGTACGGCGTCGAGCACATCACCGTGCTGATCCTCATCGTCCTGTGCTCGGTCGCCCTGGTGCTGTGGACCCGGCGCACAGACCCCGCACAGGTCGACCGCGCCCTGCGGGTGGCCGGCTGGGTGCTGCTGGTCAATGCCGCGCTGTGGACGCTGTGGGGGTTCATGCCGTGGGCGTGGAACATCGACGAATCCCTGCCGCTGCACTTCTCCGATGCCCTGCGGTTCCTGCTGCCGGCCGCGATGATCCTGCGCCGCCCCTGGATGATCGTGGTGGCCTGCTACTGGGGCCTCACCCTGAACATGCAGTCCGTGCTCACCCCGGATGTGAACTACTTCGTCTGGGTGCCGCTGGAGTTCTTCCAGTACTGGATCTCCCACGGCAGCGGCGTCGTGGTCCCCGTGGTGCTGATCTGGGGCCTGGGGTACCGGCCCACCTGGCGGGGGTACGGCTTCTCCTACGCTGCCACGCTGGGATGGGCCGCCCTCGCCTTCACGGTGAACATGACGATGGGGACGAACTACGCGTACCTGAACCGGGCACCGGCCGGTCCCAGCATCCTGGATCTGATGGGCCCCTGGCCGCAGTACCTGCTGGTCGAGGCAGCGGTGATCGCGATCGGCTGGGCACTGCCGAACCTGCCGTTCGTGCTGCTGGACCGCAGGCAGAACACCCCCGCCACGGGCACCGGCGGTCTGATGAGTCGCGCAGCTCGGGCTTCGGCAGGGGGCTTGCCCACGCCGGCCTCGCAGCAGGCACCTGACAGGACGGGGCCCGGCGGGGCGGTCGACGCGAAGGCCCCGGCGGCTCAGAGCAGCAGTTCGACCTGAGCCAGCCGCAGCGGGCCCTCGGCGGCGATCACCACGATGCGGTGGTGGGTGCACTCCTGCGGCGAGGCGATCTCGAAGGGACGGGTCTGCCGCCGCCAGCGGAAGTGCTGATCGGAGCGCTCGTCCAGCAGCGTCCAGCTGGAGCCGTCGTCGGATCCCTCGAGCCGCCAGGCGATCGGGTCCCCACCCTCCTCGGCACCCGAGGTGAGCGTGAGGAAGCGCGCCCGGCCGGGGCCCGGCAGCGGCGGAAGGTCGATCACGCAGCTGGCGGTGTCCCAGTGCCGCTCCGTGCGCGAGTCGTCGTCCAGCAGCGGGTCCTCGGGATCGGTCTCCAGCAGGTCCACCAGGGCCTCGGGGTGCCCGCCCTCGGAGGTGGGCGAGGGGGGCACCTCGCCCCAGTCGCCGGGATCGGCCGCGAGCGTGAACCTCAGCTCTCCGTGCAGCTGCGCGTGCTCGATCGCGGCGACGCTGTGCTCACGGCCGCGCACGGTCAGGGAGGTGACGTACGGATGCGCGGGTGCCTGACCCTCGGCCACCACCGTGAACGCGGCGCCACCGAGGGGGCGCACCTCGGCCCGGTCGAACAGTGGGGCCACCACGTGGTACCGACCGCTGGCGAGCTGCAGGGGGTACAGGCCGAGCGCGGTCAGCAGCCACCAGGCGCTCATCTCGCCGTTGTCCTCGTCCCCGGGATAGCCCTGACCGATCTGCTCGCCCACGAACAGCCGGCGCTGCACCTCCCTCACGATCTGCATCGCGCGGTGCGGGGCTCCGGCGTGGTGGAACAGGAACGGGATGTGGTGGGAGGGCTGGTTGGACATCCCGAACTGGCCCATCCGCACGGCCCGCGCCTCGTCCATCTCGTGGATGACGTGGCCGTAGGTGCCCTTGAGGTCGGCTCGCTCCGGGGTCGCGAAGAACTCCTCGAGCTTCTCCCACAGGCCCTCGCGACCACCGTGGAGGGAGGCCAGCCCCTCGCCGTCGTGCGGGGCGTGGAAGGCGAAGTTCCAGCCGTCGGTCTCGGTGAAGTCCCCTCCCCACACGCACGGATCGAAGTCGTCGGGCCCCTGGGAGAAGGAGCCGCCGGGCCCACGCCCCTGGAAGAACCCGATGCGCGGATCGAACAGCAGCACGTAGTTCGCGCTGCGAGCGCGCAGGTAGGCGGCCTCCTCGCGGAGCGTACGGCGGCGCTGATCGGGCAGGTCCTCGTCGGCCGCCAGCAGCTCGGCCTGGGCGGCGAGCCCCGCGTCGTTGATGTGCGCCTCCAGGGCCCAGGAGACCGATTCGGGGGTGTCGGTGTCCACGTACCCGGTGAACACCGCACGTTCATTGCCCTTGCGGCCCACCTCGGCGAAGGGCGGGGCGACGGTCGCGTTGCGCAGTCCGGCCTCATAGGTGCCCAGCGGGTCCGGCAGGGGCACACCCTTGACGGCGGCGTCGGCGAAGGCGATGTCGGAGCTGGTGCCGGTCATGCAGTCGGCGTACCCGGGTGAGGACCAGCGGGCGATCCAGCCACCCTCGCGGAACTGCTGGACGAAGCCGTCGGCGAGCTCCGCGCACAGCTCCGGGTACAGCAGCGCATAGGCGGGCCAGGCGGTGCGGTAGGTGTCCCAGAAGCCGTTGTTGACGTGGATCCTGCCGGGCAGCACCTGCGCGTTGGTGCGGGTGTCGGTGGCGTTCCCCTTCACCGGCAGCACGGGGCTGGCGTGCACGGGGACGGGTCGCTCGATGGTGCCGGCGTTCTCCCAGTGCGAGTTGGGGTAGAGGTTCAGCCGGTAGAGGTTGCCGGCCAGGGTGCGGCGCTGGGCCGGGGTGGCGTGGTCGACCCTGATCACGTCCAGCCGCTCCTTCCAGGCGGCGTGGGCGGCGGCCCTGACCTGCTCGAGGCTGCGACCCTCGACCTCCTGGGCGTAGGTGCGGCGAGCCTGGTCCCGGCCGATGAAGCTGGTGACCAGCCGCAGGGTGACCCGCGTGGTGCCGGGTGCGAAGGTGAGCAGGCTGGCGCCGGGGTTCGCGCCATCGGCGGGCTTCACCGTCGCCGGGGCCGGGTCCAGCTGCGCACTGATGTACATGCGGGTGGCGCCATCGGCGCGGGCGTAGCCCTCCGCGAGCCCGGAGTCCACCCAGGCGTGCACAGAGCCGTCGAGCACGGCCCCGGCCGCATCGATCCGGGCATGCTCGTCCACCCCTTCCAGCAGCAGGTGGGCGGGCTGGCCATCGGCGGGGAAGGTGTACTCCTGGATCGAGCCGTGGTCAGTGGGCGCCAGCCGCACACCGATGCCGCCGTCGAGCTCGACGGCGTACAGGTCCGGCCGTGCTGTCTCACGCGCGTGGTCGAAGGCGCGGGCGCGGGCCTGCGGGGAAGCATCGGGGCCCTGGCCCTGCAGGGGCATCACCACGAACTGGTTGCGGTCCCCCATCCACGGGCTGGGCTGGTGGGAGATGCCGATGCCCTGCAGGCGCGGCCGGTTCTGCCCGTCGTTGGCGCGGTGGTACTCGTACACCCAGCGCCGGGTGCGGGCATCGGTCATCGGGGTGAAGAAGGCGAAGCCGTTGGGCCAGGCGGTCAGCGGCAGGGTGTTGCCGCGGGAGAAGTCCCCGGAGGCGTAGGTGCCGCGGCGGGTGTCCACCCAGGCAACGGGATCATCGAGGGGTGGGTCCTGCGGGACGGGCGCGAGGTAGGGGCCGTCGATCCAGGTGACGAGCTCACTGCTGCTGCGCGCATCCTCCTCGTCCGCGGCGTCCTCCGTGCCCTCGGTGAGCGGTGCCGGCGGCGGATCGGCCACCAGCAGCACCCGGGTGATGGTGCGGCCTGCCGCGGCCTCGAGCCCCACCTGGACGTCGTTCCACTGATCGGCGTAGAGGATCCTCCCCTCCCCCATTCCGCGTGCCGTGGCCTCGGTGCCGTACTGGTCCACGGGCCCCAGCTCGGACAGACGGGTGCCGTCCTCGAACTGAAGTTCCACGGCCACGTACGTGGCGCCCCAGGTGAGATCGGGGTCCAGCTCGGGGAACAGGTAGCAGCGCAGCACATCGCCTGCGCCGACCGTGTGGCCCCGGAGATCTCCCGCGCCCGGCATCGGGGGCAGTTCCTGCTCCAAGCGCTCCCCGGGCCGGGTGCGACATCGCAGCGCCGACTGCGCGACGAAGCCTGCACCGTCCTTGCTGGTGGGTGATCCGACGGGGCCGGCGGCATCAGTGGCGATCATCGCTCCAGGCTAGTCAAGCGCGTCCGGCCTGACGGAGACCGCAACGCACGGATGGGGATTTCTCCCCATCCGCTCACGGTGCACCACGGGCTCCGGTGCGGAATACTCGGTGCGGTGCATTCCGCATCATGAGGAGACGACATGAGTTTCGCGCAGCCCCTCCCCTCGGGTCCTGCTGGTTCACGGCCCGGCAAGGCAAAGCGGCCCACCTGGCACTGGGTCGTCCTGGGGGGCTGCTCCCTGCTCGCTCTGCTGATCGCACTGGGCGTGGCCGGCCTGGTGGGGTACCAGATCCTGAACCGCGGCAATCCCCAGGACACCCTCGAGAACTTCTACACCTCGATGGAGAACGGCGATTGCCAGCTGTTCGAGGAGTCCACCACCGAGGAGTACCGCCAGACCACCCAGCTGGCCGACTGCACGACCTTCGAGACGATGACCTCGCAGATGGGTGCGCTGGACTACACGGTCGATGAGCGCATCAACCGTCAGGGCTACGCGATCTTCGAGGTCACCGAGACGTACCAGCGCGACGGCCAGGACGTGGAGGCGCAGCTGCGGTTCTACGTGCGTCGTTTCGAGGGCGGCTGGTTCGTGGACGGCGTCGAGGTCGTCGACGCGCCCACCACCGGCTGAGTCGGCTCGGGGCCGACGGCCTGGGGTCAGGACTCCTCGAGCCGGGCCCGGAAGGCCCGCTCCGCTGCGGCGCCGAACGGCACCAGCACCACCGCGTCCAGGACGTGATCGACCTCGGGGGCGGTCTCGCGGATGGTGTCCACCGCGATGCGAGCGGCATCGTCGATCGGCCAGCCGTACACACCGGCGGAGATCGCGGGGAAGGCCACGGAGCGGGCTCCGAGGTCAGCGGCGGTGCGCAGCGACTCGCGGTAGCACGACGCCAGCACGGCGGAGCGGTCCTCACTGCTCGAATGGACGGGCCCCACTGTGTGGATCACCCACTGCGCCGGCAGGTCGCCGGCCGTGGTGGCGACGGCCTGACCCGCCGGCAGGCCATCGGGCAGGGTGCTCTCCCGCAGCTCCCGGCAGGCGGCGAGGATGCGGGGGCCTCCCCGCCGATGGATGGCGCCGTCAACGCCCCCACCGCCCAGCAGTGAGGAGTTGGCGGCGTTCACGATCGCGTCCACTGCGACGGCGGTGATGTCCCCGGGTTCGATGCGCACGTCCATTCCCTCAGGGTAGCCAGGTCCGGGAACACGGCCGAGGCTCCGTGGGCGGGCCCTGCGCAGCCCGGAGCAGCTGCCCGGGGCTGGGCAGGCCCGGGCTAGGGTCGAAGCATGCGCACCCGACGCCCCTCCCCGCTCCAGGGCCGACGACCCACGCGCGAGGACCTGCAGCGGTTCGCCACCGATGACCCGCACGCGATGGACGACGTGCTGCCCCCGCCCGGGGATCCGCTGCGTCTGCTGGTGGTGGGGATCAACCCCGGCCTGTGGACGGCTGCCGTCAATGCTCCCTTCGCCCGGCCCGGCAATCGCTTCTGGGCCTCCCTGCACCGCGCGGGCCTGACAGGGAACCTCATCGACGCCTCCTGCGGGCTCGACGAAGCCGATGGGCGGGAGCTGACATCACGGGGAATCGGCATCACCAACCTCGTGGGGCGGGCCACCGCCCGCGCCGACCAGTTGGACGTGCACGAGCTGCAGGAGGGCGGTCGGCACCTGGTGGAGCGGGTGGAGCACCTGCGGCCGACGGTGGTCGCCGTGGTGGGCATCACGGCCTACCGCAGTGCGTTCGGCCTGCCCCGGGCGCAGCTGGGCAGGCAGGCGTCTCCTCTTCCTGCCTGCTGGCCTGCCGGCACGGACCTGTGGGTGGTGCCGCAGCCGAGCGGACTCAACGCCCACGCCACCGTCGAGTCCCTGGCCCGTGACTGGCGTGCGGTGGCCCGGGCTGCCGGTGTCGCGCACGCGAACAGCACATGACGGCGGGCGAACATCCGGTGAGACCCGGATGGACACCGGACCGCATGCCCGAGTGCGGCGCGGAACGGGGGCGCTCCATGGCCTACAGTGCGAGGGATCGTTCTGCGGTGGAGGCCGACCGTCCTCACGGGTCCGGTCGGCCGCCCCGCCCCTGACCGAGGAGCACTGGTGAACAGCAATCGGCGTCCAGAGTCACCTGATGACCACAAGCGGTTCTCCCTGAACGAGGACTGGGCAGCCACCCTGGTGGGTCTGCTGCTGTTCGCCGCCTGCATGGCCGGGCTGATCTCCCCGGAGCTGATCCCGTGAGCGACTCCCGGCATCAGGATCAGGGCATCACCGCCACCGAGGCCTCCTCGCTCGCCCACCGCGACGAGACCGCAGCGCCTCCCCCGGCATCCTCCACCGGTGCCGGCTCCCCAGCCGCCACCGCCGCTGAGGCGACCCCGCGCAATTCCCTGCCGTGGACCATCGCCGGCCTGGTGATCGTGGTGGCGCTGGCCGGGATCGTGCGGCTGCTGACCGAGTGGCTTCCCGGCGCCACCGAGGGCACCGGCTTCGGGAAGGTCGCGAAGTCGATCGAGTACCCCGTCTACGCGATCGCACTGGGTTTCCTGGGCAACGCCGTGCTCTCCCTGACCGGGGTGCGGGACCGGATGACCGCCGCGTTCCGCACCGAGTTCTTCATCAAGATCGGGCTGGTGCTGCTGGGCGCCACCATCAACTTCGCGGTCGTGGTGCGTGCCGCAGGACCGGCCGTGCTCCAGGCCATCGCCCTGATCACCGTGGTGTTCCTGTTCACCTGGTGGTTCGCCGGGCTGCTGGGCATCGACGACCGCCTGCGAGCGCTGCTGGCCAGCTCGCTGTCGATCTGCGGGGTCTCCGCGGCGGTGGCCGCCGCGGGCGCCGTGCAGGCGAAGAAGGAGCAGCTCGCGTTCACCGCGACCCTGGTGATCGTGTTCGCGGTGCCGTCGATCTTCCTGCTCCCCTGGTTGGCGAACCTGATGGGGCTGCCCGATGCCGTCACCGGCGCCTGGATCGGCGGCAACATCGACACCACCGCAGCCGTGACGGCCGCCGGAGCCGTTGCCGGTGAGCAGCCGCTGCAGATCGCCTCGATCGTGAAGGTCACCCAGAACGCCCTGCTGGGCGTGGTGGCCGTGCTGCTGACCCTCTACTTCGCGGTGAAGGCTGCACCCGCCGGGGCCTCAGCCGGGACCGAGCCCACCGCTGACCAGCCGGCCGCACCGCCGCGCTTCGGGGACCGCGCGTCACTGGCGATGCTGTGGCAGCGCTTCCCGAAGTTCGTGCTGGGATTCATCGCCGCCTCGATCATCGCGACCGTGCTGGCCGAGTCCGTCGCGGCCGATGTGCTCGAGCCTCGCCTGGACGCGGCCAAGGAGCTGCAGACGTGGGCGTTGACCCTCGCGTTCGTGTCGATCGGGCTGGAGTTCAACGTGTCCTCCGCCAAGGACGCGGGCTGGAAGCCGGTGCTGGTGTTCTTAGTCGCGACCCTGGTGAACCTGGTGGTGGGCCTGGGGCTGGCACTGCTGCTGTTCCGCAGCTTCACCTTCTGACCGATCGGAGCCTCTGACCGACGATCGGATCCGGGCGCTGCCTTCGGGGCGATCCCCCTGGGTCCGGTGTGCTTCGGAGCCTTCCTGATGTACGCGGTCTAGCCTGGGAGGACACACCGGGCCCGCTCCCCGTGCGCCCGCCGAGCAGGGAGGGGCAGCCATGCCTGAGGGCTGGAGCAAGAAGCGAGAGCGCCAGTACGAGCACATCAAGGACGGGCTCGAGGAGCGCGGCGAGAGCGAGGACACCGCGCAGGAGATCGCCGCCCGCACCGTCAACAAGACCCGTGCCCAGCAGGGCGAGGCGGAGGAGTCCAGTCCCACCTCCACGAAGGACAAGTCCCCTGCCCAGCGCGGGGGCGAGCGCTCCGGCTCCGGCAGCTAGGGGCGCACCAAGGACCAGCTCTACCAGGACGCCAAGCGCCAGGGCGTCGAGGGCCGTTCCTCGATGAGCAAGGCGCAGCTCGAGGAGGCGCTCGAGGACCGTGACTGACCCGGACGCGCCCGCGGCACCCCGGCCCGGTCGGGCCGGGGTGCCGCGTGATACCCGCTTCAGTCCACCTGAGCTCATTTCACGGTCAGGGGCCTCACTGTAGACTGCGTCGGGCATCGGGGGAGTATCCCTAGCGCTGTGCACGTCAGCACGAAGACCGTCGTCGGCCTTCCGGGTGCAGCGGCCCGCCGGTGAGGATCCCCTCCTCGCCCGCGGGTGGAGAGACCCGGGTCCCTCCGTCGAACCCGGAAAGCAGAACTCGTGAGCGTCTCCCCCCTGATCTGGATCATCACCGTCATGGTGATCATCGGCCTGCTGGCCTTCGACTACATCTTCCACGTGCGCAAGGCGCACATCCCCACGCTGCGCGAGGCCGCGGTGTGGTCCGCCATCTACGTGGGGATCGCCCTGGTGTTCGGCGTGATCCTGTGGTTCTTCACCCCCGGCCACGAGATGGGCACCGAGTACTTCGCCGGGTACATCACCGAGAAGGCGCTCTCGGTGGACAACCTGTTCGTGTTCCTGGTGATCATGTCCGCCTTCCGGGTGCCCCGCGAGGACCAGCAGAAGGTGCTGCTGTTCGGCATCACCTTCGCGATCATCGCCCGCACGGGCATGATCGCCGGCGGCGCCGCGATCATCGACAACTTCTCCTGGGCGTTCTACTTCTTCGGCCTGATCCTGCTGCTGACCGCCGGCAACATGCTCAAGCCGGAGGATGACGACAAGGACGAGGCCAACAACTTCATCATCCGGATCGCGAAGAAGCTGCTGCCCACCACGGACAATTACGACGGGGACAAGCTGTTCACCCAGGTGGACGGCCAGCGGATGATGACCCCGATGCTGCTGGTGATGGTGGCCATCGGCGGCACCGACATCCTGTTCGCCCTGGACTCGATCCCCGCCATCTTCGGCCTCACCCAGAACACCTACATCGTGTTCACCGCGACCGTGTTCTCGCTGCTGGGCCTGCGTCAGCTCTACTTCCTGATCGACGGCCTGCTGGATCGCCTCGTGTACCTGTCCTACGGCCTGGCGGCGATCCTCGCCTTCATCGGCGTGAAGCTGATCCTGCACGCCCTGCACGAGAACGAGCTGCCCTTCATCAACGACGGCCAGCCCGTGCCGGTTGTGGAGGTGACCACGACGCTGTCGCTGTCGGTGATCATCGGCATCCTGGCCTTCACCATCGTGGCATCGCTGGTCAGCCGCAGGGGCCGCGCCAAGGCGGCGGTCTCCAGTGCCCGTCGCGACGCCGACTCGTACCTGCAGATGACCTACACCTCCTTCGAGGAGGAGCGCGAGCGCATCTTCCGGCGCATGCTGGAGAACGAGCAGACCATCGCCAACCTCCCGCCGAAGTACCAGGACCTGCTCGAGGAGCGCGACCAGAAGCCGCTGACCGAGCTGCTGCGCGAGGCGCACCTGGTGGCCGACAAGCGCTCCGCGGACCGCGAGAAGGGCGTGCGCACCGACACCAGCCCGGAGGGCCTCGAGCTGGCCGCCATCCGCGCTGCCGGTGACGCGGACAGCACGGCCCAGGACGCCGCACTCGGGGCGGACACCAACTCCGGCTCCCGCGGGAGCCACGAGGCCGACGCCCCCGCCGACGTCGACGGGCAGCGCAACCACCCCTGATCCGGCATGACGGCGGGCACGAGTCGGCCCTCGTGCCGCTCGCTCAGGACGGCCCCTGCACTCCGGTGCGGGGGCCGTCGGCCCATCTCCGAGCAGCTGGGCACCCAGATGGACGGCGGAGACGGCGGCGAGGATCCCCGGGCGATGCGCATGCCGATGAGAATGCCGGTCACACCCGGATCCGTGATGCCGTTCACCGGATTCTGCTAGACACGGACCATGACCGTCTACGGCTTCCACGCCTCCCACGAGCAGATCTCGCCCCGGCAGCTGCTGGCCGACGTCCAGCTGGCCGAGCAGGCAGGCTTCCAGGCCGCCATGTGCTCCGATCACCTCGAGCCCTGGTCGAAGCGGCAGGGCCATTCGGGGCTCGCCTGGTCCTGGCTGGGCGCGGCCCTGGCCACCACCGAGCTCAGCTTCGGCACCGTCAGCGCCCCCGGACAGCGGTACCACCCGGCGATCGTGGCCCAGGGCATCGCCACCCTGGGGCAGATGTTCCCGGGCCGGTTCTGGACCGCCCTGGGCACCGGCCAGTACGCCAACGAGCACGTCACCGGCGAGGGATGGCCCCGCAAGGAGGTGCGTCAGCAGCGCCTCGAGGAATGCGTGGAGATCATCTCCCGGCTGCTGGACGGCGAGACCGTCTCGCACGACGGCCTGGTGACGGTGGACCAGGCCACGGTGTGGGAGGTGCCCGATCCGAAGCCCAAGCTGATCGCCCCGGCCATCAGCGTGGACACCGCCGTGCGCGGGGCACGCTGGGCCGACGGCCTGGCCACCGTCAACCAGCCCCCCGAGAAGCTCACCGAGATGCTCGATGCCTGGGAGAACGCCGGGGGTGCGCCCCACCGCATCCTGCAGGTCCACCTGAGCTGGGCGCCCACGGAGGACGAGGCACAGGCCATCGCCTACGAGCAGTGGCGCTCCAACGTGTTCACCTCGCCCGCCAACACCGATCTGCGGGTGGCGGACTACGACGCCGTCAGCGAGGAGGGCGTCCCCGCCGAGCGCGTGGCCGGTGCGGCGCTGATCTCCTCGGACCTGGGCAGGCTCACCGAGCAGATCCATGGCCTCGCCTCGCTGGGCTTCGATGCGGTGTACCTCCACCACATCGGCCAGGAGCAGCGCGGATTCATCGAGGCCTTCGGCGAGAAGGTGCTGCCGCAGCTGCGCTGAGTCCCCACCCGTTCAGGTGGAGTCCCCTCCGATCCACCAGCCCCCGTCACGACCTGAGGAGCGATCATGCTGAAGACCGAGACCGCTGACAACTGGTGGAAGACCGCCGTCGTCTACTGCCTGGACATCGAGAAGTACTTCGATGCGAACGACGACGGCACCGGTGACATCGACGGCCTGTGCCAGCGCATCGACTACCTGGCAGAGCTCGGCGTCACCTGCCTGTGGCTGATGCCGTTCATGCCCACCGAGGGCCGCGACGACGGCTACGACATCACGGACTACTACGGTGTGGATCCCCGTCTGGGGGATCACGGCGACATCGTGGAGCTGATCCGCACGGCGAAGGATCGCGGGATGCGGGTCATCATGGACCTGGTGGTCAATCACACCTCCCACAAGCATCCCTGGTTCGTGAAGGCGCGATCCTCCAAGAGCAGCCCCTACCGCGACTACTACGTGTGGCGCGACCAGCCGCCCGAGGACACCTCCGAGGATGTGGTGTTCCCCGATGCGGAGAACTCGCTGTGGACCCTCGATGAGAGGACCGGCCAGTACTACCTGCACAACTTCTACTCTGAGCAGCCCGACCTCAACATCGCCAACCCGGCCGTGCAGGAGGAGATCGCCAAGATCGTCGGCTTCTGGATGCAGCTGGGCATGGACGGATTCCGGGTGGACGCGGTGCCGTTCTTCATCCAGGAGCGCGGCATCCCGCAGGAGTGGACCGACGTCTACTCCGACCCCCACGACTACCTGCGCGAGCTGACCTCCTTCATGAAGCGCCGACGGGGCGATGCCATGCTGCTGGGCGAGGTCAACCTGGAGTACCCCGACCAGATGGAGTTCTTCGGCGGCGAGAACGGCGATGAACTCAGCATGATGTTCGACTTCGAGCTGATGCAGCGGATGTATCTGTCCCTGGCCCGTCAGGACGCCACGGAGATGGCGCGCACCCTGAAGCGCCGCCCGCAGCTTGCCAGCAACAACCAGTTCGCGAACTTCGTGCGCAACCACGACGAGCTCACCCTGGACAAGCTCAGCGACCAGGAGCGGCAGGAAGTGTTCGACGCCTTCGGGCCCGAGGAGGACATGCAGCTGTACGACCGCGGGCTGCGGCGTCGACTGCCCCCGATGGTGGACGGGGACCCGCGGGTGATGCGCATGGTCTACTCACTGCTGTTCGCCCTTCCGGGCACGCCCGTTCTGTTCTACGGCGAGGAGATCGGGATGGGCGAGAACCTCGAGATCCCCGGTCGGCTCGCGGTGCGCTCCCCCATGCAGTGGACCCGTGGCAAGAACGGCGGCTTCTCCACCGTGGCCCCTTCGCGGCTGGTCGCGCCCCTGACCGGGGGCGGGTACGGTCCCGAGCACGTCAATGCCGAGGACCAGCGCTCCGACCCCGACTCGCTGCTGTCGTTCGTGAGCCTGCTGGCCCGCCGCTACCGTGAGTGCCCCGAGGTGGGCATGGGCGATGCCGAGGTCCTCGACCACGAGGCACCCTCCGTTCTGGCCCACCGCTGCACCTGGAGTCCCTTCGGCGGCGGCAACGCGAGCTCCGTGCTGGTGCACAACCTCTCTCCCGAGGCCACCTCCATCACCGTGACGCTCGAGGACGTCGAGGAGGGCACCGAGGTGCTGGACCTGTTCAGCAGTGACCGGTACGAGGTCACCAAGGGAGGCAAGCTCGCCCTGGAGGTGGGGGCGTACGGCCACCACTGGTTGCGCATCCTCCTGCCCGGGGACCGGCGGCTGCACTGATCGAAGGGCTGATGCTCGCCGTCCTGTTCGGCGGTGCCGGCCGCGCTGGTGATGGTGGGTGTCTCCTCGATTACCGGCGGGGTCATGCCCACGCGCCGAGGTCCAGCTCCTCCTGGTGCGGGCCGTGGGCCGGGGAGTCCGTGATGGTCTGTCCGGTGCGCAGCAGCCGAGCCAGCTGGGCGAGCCCTCCGGCCATCGACTCGATCCTGCCGGCGGCCGAGACCACTGCCTGCAGGGAGAAGGGCGGCACGGTGCCGTCGGCCTCCACATAGCCCGCCAGGTACTCCCCGGCGGGTGAGTCGATGCCGAGCCGCGCGGCGAGCAGCCAGGCCACGATCTCCGCCTCGAACTCGCGGCTGCGCAGGTCCAATGGCCTGCCGGGCCGCACCGTGGACTCCGTGCGGTGATCGAGATGCCTGGCGAACACGTGCCCGAGTTCGTGGAACGCCGTCACCAGGCGGGCCGTGGGGTCCAGCTGGGAGCTGACCACCACGGCGTGCCGCAGGGGGACGGAGCGGCGGGCGCCCTCGCGCGTGAGCGGCGGATCGATCGGCTCGACGGTCCCGGCGAGCTGCGAGCCGACGGCCTCCTCTCGGTAGAGGACACCGGCCTTGGGCAGCAAGGAGGTGAACGCGGTCAGGCCCTCCTCGGTGATCGGACCATCGATGCGGAAGGGGGCGAGGGCGCCCTCCGGGACGGGCTGTCCGTCGGTGTCGGCGATGTCGTACACCAGGTCCACCGGCCCGAAGGGCCGCAGGATGATGAGGGGCCTGGCCCCGGGCAGCACGTGGCGGTGGAACTCGCGGGCCCACACGCTGCGGGAGGCCACGTAGTGGGCGCCGGGACGCTGCAGCTGCACGAGAGCGGCGTTGTAGGGACCGAGCATCGGCAGTCGGGTGAGGAAGGCGCGCAGTTCGCGCAGGTCGTCGGCCTCGCTGCCGCGCTGCGACTGCTCCAGCAGCTCGTCCAGCCCCAGCAGCTCCTGGGGGCTCAGAGCGGTGCCCTCCCCGGGGTCGAGACCATCGTCGATGCCCATGATCTGAGGCTACGCCAGCTGGGCCGGCCGTCCCGGCAGGCGGGCAGGAGGTTCGCCGGCGGCAGCGAGGGGGCGGCCGCCCGTGAGACGCGCGACCCGGATGCGCACCATGTCACACCTGCGGGCACCGCAGGGCGAGGACCGGTCAAGAGCACTGGTCACGGCGGGCTCGTTCCCACCGACGTGGGTAGGGAGTTCCTCCCAGCAGCGGCACGTCCGGGTCAAATCTCCGTCAGGCACCCCGGAAGGCCTTGATCACCCGGGGCGGGGGCTCACTACGGTGGCCGACGTCCACACACCCGAGCAACGCGAGAGGACGGCTTCACATGGCCACACACGCGAAGACCACCAAGACCACCCTGCTGCGGCGCGGCATTGCCCGCACCGCCACCACCTTGGCGGGCGGCGCACTCGTCGCGACCGGCATGCTCGCCACCGGCACCGCCGCGAACGCGGCCTCCGGCTGGGACGACGTCGCAGCCTGCGAGTCCGGCGGCGACTGGAGCATCAACACCGGCAACGGCTACTACGGCGGGCTGCAGTTCTCCCAGTCCTCCTGGGAGGCCGCCGGCGGCACCCAGTACGCGCCTCGCGCGGACCTGGCCTCCAAGTCCCAGCAGATCGCCACGGCCGAGGTGCTGCTGTCGATGCAGGGCCCGGGTGCGTGGCCCACCTGCGGTGTGCACCTCAGCGGCGGCTCCGACACCAGCGGTGCCCCGGCTCCGGAGCAGGACTCCGGCGGCCAGGACTCCCGCGAGGACTCCGACCAGCAGGAGAGCCGTGGGGACTCCGGCGCCTCGAGCAGCCGCAGCGAGCGCAGGGACTCCGGTTCCTCCCAGAAGAGCGAGCCTGCCCGCGAGCGGCAGGGCGACTGGAGCTGCGATGGTGACGGCATCCCTGACAACTGCACCGAGAACGGCTTCACCAAGGAAACCGAGCAGGCACCCCAGAAGTCCGAGAAGAAGCAGCAGGCGCCTCAGCAGGCTCCCACGACGCCGGAGCGAACGGCACCGGCCGGTGCTCCTGATCTGAAGGTCGCCGGCACCCTCGAGGTGGACGGCAAGATGGGCCCCAAGACCATCACCGCCCTGCAGGACTGGCTGGGCGTGGAGCAGACCGGTGAGATGAACGAGGAGACCACCCTGGCGCTCCAGGCCTGGGCCAAGACCGACCAGGACGGCGCGATCGGCCCGAAGACCGTGGCCGGCCTCCAGCACGAGATCGGCGCCGCCCAGAACGGCTCCGAGGACATTGAGTATTCGTAGTCGTGGGAGCCACCGAATCTTGCTCTTGGGGACCGCCGATCGTGCCGACGGGGGCCAGTAGCCGCCGCGGTGGGGACCACTGGCTCCCGCCGGCATCGGGTCACTGGGGCAGTGCGGTGTGTTCTCGCATGTTCCTGTCGCCGGTGTCGATCCAGATTGTGTTGTGCACGATGCGGTCCATGATCGCATCGGCGTGGACTGCTCCACCGAGCCGGGCGTGCCAGTCCTTCTTCGGGTACTGGGTGCAGAACACGGTCGAGCCGGTGTCATAGCGGCGCTCGAGCAGTTCCAGCAGCATCGAACGCATTCCCTCGTCAGGATGGTCCAGCAGCCACTCGTCGATCACCAGCAGCGAGAACGTGGAGTACTTCCGCAGGAACTTCGTCTGGCCCTGCGGCTTGTCCTTTGCCAGGGCCCAGGCCTCTTCGAGGTCGGGCATTCGGATGTAGTGGGCTCGGAGCCGGTGCTGGCAGGCCTGCTTCGCCAGCGCGCAGCCGAGGTAGGACTTCCCTGAGCCGGTGAAGCCCTGGAAGACCACGTTCTGTTGCCGCTGGATGAAGGAGCAGGTTGCCAGTTGCGCGATCACGTTCCGGTTCAGTCCCCGTTCCTCGACCAGATCCAGCCGCCGCAGGTCCGCTCCGGGATAACGCAGCCCCGCCCGGCGGATCAGACCCTCGACCTTTCCATGATTGAAGATGGAATGCGCCTCGTCCACGATCAGCTGGAGCCGTTCCTGGAACGACATCCCCAGCACGTGAGCCTCATCCTGGGCATCGATCGCGTCCAGCAGCGCGGTCGCGCCCATCTCGCGCAGCTTCCGCTTCGTGTCGTTATCGATCACGCTCACCGGACACCTCCGGCGTAGTAGTCGGCGCCACGGACGTATCCGCCGTCTTCCGCGGGTTCCTCGCGGGGTGGACGCAGGGCGGCGACCTTGTCCTGCCCGGTGGCCAAGATCGGGTGCAGATGCGCATAGCGCGGTGAACGGACCCGTCCCGTCAGCGCGAGTGCGCAGGCCGCCTCGACCCGATCTACGGAGAAGCGGCGAGAGAGCCGTAGCACCGCCAACGCGGGATCCAGGCCCTGTTCCACGATCGGCACGGACTCGAAGATCCGCTGGATCACGATCACCGTGGCCGGCCCGACCCGATCTGCCCACGCCCGCACCCTCTGCGCGTCCCAGGCCTGGAAACGCTCGCCCGCAGGTAGGTCCGCGTCGTTGGTGCGGTACTCATTGCTCGCGGTCTCCGGGAGCAGCAGGTGACTGGTCAGTCGCTGGCTGCCCTGATAGATCTCCAGCGTCCGGGCCGTGATGCGCAGATCGACCTTCGCGCCGATGTGCGCGAACGGCGCGGAGTAGAAGTTCCGCGCGAACGTGACGTGCCCGTTCCTGCCCACTCGTCGTCCGTAGTGCCATGTCGAGATCTCGTAGGGCACCGCCGGCAGCGGCGTCAGCAGCGGCCGCTCCTCCGCGTCGAACACGCTGGCGCGGGATCCGGGCCGCTTCTGGAACGGCTCCGCGTTATAGGCCTCCATCCGCTGCCCGATGGCGGCTGCAAGTTCGGGCAGGGACGTGAATCGCTGATCCCGCAGCCCGGCGATGACCCAGGTCGCGACGTGCGCGACGGTGTTCTCCACGCTCGCCTTGTCTTTCGGTTTCCGCACCCTCCCCGGGAGCACCGCCGCCGAGTAATGCGCTGCCATCTCGCGATACGCATCGTTCAGGACGATCTCGCCCTCGCGGGGGTGCTTCACCACACCGGTCTTGAGGTTGTCCGGAACGATCCTCGGGACCGTCCCGCCCAGCGCCTCGAACATCGCTACGTGCGCTCGCAGCCAGGACTCCTGGCGCATATCCAGCGCCGGGAAGCAGAACGCGTAACGAGAAAAAGGCAGGCAGGCAACGAACAAGAACACCTTCGAGACCTCGCCGGTGACCGGATCGGCCAGCTCCATCGTGGGGCCGGACCAGTCGACCTCCACGCTCTGGCCGGCCTTGTGACCGACTCTCGAAGCGGCACCGGTGACCATGACGTGGTGCTGGTAGGTGCGGCAAAACCGGTCATACCCCATCGCCGGATCCCCAGCCGCCGTGGTCGCGTCGAAGTACTCGCCGTGCAACAGCTTCAGCGTCACGCCGACCCTGGCCATCTCTCGATGGACCTGTTCCCAGTCCGGCTGTGCGAACACGCTCTCGTGCTCGCCCCGGCCCGGGAACAACCGGGCATACACCTGCTCATCGGCGACGTCCGCGATATCGCCCCACCCGATCCCTGCAGCGTCAGCGGCCTCGAACACCGCCCTCACGGACTTGCGGGACATGCCCTGCGAGGACGAAATCGCTCGCCCCGACAGACCTTCTGCGCGCAGCTGGAGCACCAGCTTCGCCCTGATCTTCCGTACCATTCCAGATTGCTCCTTCCGCCGCGTGCCCTATACACACGGCGGAAGGAGCGTAGACAGAGCGGCCCCAACGACACCACTGGTGGTCCCGAACGACGCCACCGCTACGGCAGCGACGTGGCACCCGAACCCTCGATCAGCGGACCCCAGCGAGGCGAATATTCAGACATCGACGAGGACACCGTCGAGGTACTCCAGACGTTCCTGAACCTGTACTGATCCGCTGATCGCCACCGGTCCGCTGGTCCTGCGATCCCCGCAGGACCGGTGACCGCACGATCACCGGCAGCAGCCGCGGCCCCCGCATCCCGCCCACCCTGGCGAAGATGCGGGGGCCTTCGGCATGAGGCAGGGATGACACCCCCGTCCGTTGTCCCCCGCTCCCGTGCCGCTGGGCAGCTGTCCTCGCGTGCCGAGAACCGGACTTCCCCCGGCGGTGGGCAGCAGGCAGGATGGTGGCACCGACCCACCCCTGCCGATGAGAGAGGACCAGGCGATGATCCTGATCAACGTGAAGTTCCCGGTGAAGCCCGAGTACGCGGAGAAGTGGCCGGAGATCTCCCGAGAGTTCACCGAGAAGACCCTCGCCGAGCCGGGCAACAAGTGGTTCGAGTGGTCCCGCAGCGTGAAAGACCCCAACACCTACGTGCTGATCGAGGCGTTCACCGACGAGGGTGCCGCCCCGCACGTCCAGTCCGATCACTTCAAGGCCATGCAGGAGGAGTTCCCGCAGTACCTCTCGGCCACCCCGCAGATCGTCTCCCACCAGGTGGAGGGCGACGGCTGGGGCCCGATGGGCGAGCTGAAGGTCGACTGACCACCGATCCCAGGGCCACAACCGACGAAGGAGACACCATGAACGACAAGAGCGTGCGACTCGGGATCATCGGGTTCGGTGCCCAGGGAGGTGTGTACGCCGGATTCGTCGCCGAGGGGAAGGTGAAGGGCATGTCCCTCGGCGCGATCTGCGACATCGATCCCGCCAAGAAGCGGCTGGCCGAGGAACAGCACCCCGGGGTGGCCTTCTACGACGACTACATCGCGATGCTGGACTCCGGGGATGTGGATGCCGTGGTGACCACGGTCCCGCACTACCTGCACCCCGAGATGACCATCGCGGCCATCGGCAAGGGCATTCACACCCTGACGGAGAAGCCGGCCGGCGTGTACACGAAGCAGGTCGAGCAGATGAACGAGTTCGCCGCGGCGCACCCGGAGACCACCTTCGCGATCATGTTCAATCAGCGCACCAACCCGGTGTACACGGACCTGAAGGCCCTCATCGATTCCGGTGAGCTGGGCCGGCTGCGCCACACCTCCTGGATCATCACCACGTGGTGGCGCCCCCAGGCCTACTACGACCAGACGGAGTGGCGCGCCACCTGGGGCGGCGAGGGCGGCGGCGTGCTGGTGAACCAGGCCCCCCACCAGCTGGACCTGTGGCAGTGGCTGGCGGGAACCCCGAAGAAGGTGTTCGCGAAGCTGGCCTTCGGGTTCCAGCGCGACATCGCGACCGAGGACGAGGTCAACGCCCTGGTGGACTTCGGTGAAGGCGCCACCGGGCACTTCCTCACCTCCACCAGCGACATCGCCGGCACCGACCGGCTGGAGATGCTGTTCGACGCGGGCAAGATCGTGGTGGACGCCTCGACGAAGGTGACCATCACCCGCTTGACGCAGGACGAGCGCAGCATCAGCGACAGCATGTCCGTGGCCGATGTGGGCCGCCTGTTCAAGGGCGAGATGAACACCGCAGACCTGTTCAGCACCGAGGTGAAGGAGTACGAGTCGGTGTGGGGCGCCCAGCACGTGGACGTGCTGACCAACTTCGCGGCCCACATCAATGACGGCACCCCGCTGATCGCCGATGGTGCCGAGGGCATCAACGGCGTGCGCCTGGCCTCCGGCATGCAGCTGTCGGCATGGACCGGTCGCGAGATCGACCTGGTGGACTTCCCTGCCGAGGAGTACCTGACCGAACTGAACCGTCGCATCGAGGAGGAGGGGAAGTTCCCCACCCGCTCCTGACCCCACGGTCGGCGCCCCGGCTCACCACCCGGGGTCGGGGCGCCGAGCCCGCAACAACCCGCGCAACGCCCGCGGTTCGCGCAACCCCCGCTGCTGAGGTGCGCAGGGGCGCTGAGGCCGGTCGTCCCGCAGGCCCCACTGCGGCGCACGGCACCGCCGTCAGCGTGACACCCTGCAGGTCCGACGTGGCACCCTGCTGGTATGGACCAGTTGCTGCCGCACCCCGGGACCAGCGTTCCGCACCCCTCCCCGGTACCGCCGGGCAGCGGATGGCCGGGGGACCCAGCGCCCTCCGACACCATTCGCGCGACGACGCCCCCGCAGGTGGCGCGCCTTGCAGCGCGGGCCCGCGCTCTCGACGAGCTGGACGCGCTGGTGTCCGTGTGCCGAGCCTGCCCGGGTCTGGTCCAGTGGCGGGAACAGGTAGCAGGTCAGAAGCGCGCCGCCTATGCCGATCAGCCCTACTGGGGTCGACCCGCGCCGGGCTGGGGCGATCCGCAGGCGCACGCCCTGATCGTGGGACTGGCCCCGGCGGCACACGGAGCCAACCGCACCGGCCGGATCTTCACGGGGGACCGCAGCGGCGACTGGCTGTACGCGGCGCTGCACCGCGCCGGTCTCGCGAACCAGCCCACCTCGAGCCACGCGGCCGACGGGCTCGAGCTGACCGGGGTGCGGATCACCGCGCCGGTGCACTGCGCTCCCCCGCAGAACCTCCCCACCACCACCGAGAAGGCCACGTGCGCACCCTGGCTGGACCGCGAGATCCAGCTGCTCTCCCCCCACCTGGAATCGATCCTGGCGCTCGGTGGGATCGCCTGGACCGAGACCCTGCGCACTGCCCGCCGCCTGAGCTGGACGGTGCCCCGGCCCGCCCCGAGGTTCGGCCACGGCGCCCAGGCCTCGCTGGGCATGCCGGACGGCCGGACGGTGCGTCTGATCGGCTGCTACCACGTGAGCCAGCAGAACACGTTCACCGGTCGTCTCACCGAGACGATGCTGGACGAGGTGATGGGGATGCTGCGTCGCGCGTGAGGAGAGGCCTGGACTGGACCATCGTGCGGCCCTCCGGGCTCACCGACAAGCCAGCCGCCGGCTCCTGGCAGGCGCTGGAGACCTCCGAGCCCGGCACGCTGCGCGGTACGATTACGCGCGCTGATCTGGCCGCCTGCATGCTGGAGGTGCTGGAGGACAACGTGACGATCGGATCCGCCTTGGGTGTCAGCAGCTGAGTGCCGACAGACCCGCATGACGCCGAAAGACCGGCATGGCGTCGACAGACCGGGATGAGCGGCGGGGCCCATCCGCTGGCCACCCTGATCAGCACTACGATGCAGCCATGCCCTCTGCTCCGACGCGTCCGGCCAGGCTGGTCCTGACCCGGCGCGGTCGTCTCGCGCGCAGCATCCTGGTGCTGGCCGCGGTGATCGCCGTGGCGATCGCTCTGGTTCTCGGCATCCGCGCCATCAGTGACGGAAGTGATCCCGCCGGCTCGTCCACCACCGGCGGTGCCCCGACGACGAGCACCGCGCCTTCCGACGGCGGCGGTCCCTCCGACGCCGGTGGCGCGGAGGAAACACCCACACCGGAGACGGATCCGGAGCTGACCGGGGACGAGGAGGCCGCGGAACCTGGGCCCGGCCTGCGCACCGCCCGCAGCGGCATCGTCCGTTCGGACACCGAGGGCGACGGCACGTGGACCGTGGCCCAGCCGGTACCGCCGGCAGGGGAACCGGCCGGGACCGTGCACCGCTACGCTCTGCGCGTCGAGGGAGGCATCGGCATCGCACCAGAGGAGGCAGCCCAGGAGGTGGCCGCGATCCTCGCCGACGAACGCGGCTGGGCGTCCGTGCACGATGTGAGCTTCGAGCAGGTGGCCGATCCCGACCAGGCGGAGTTCACGATCTCCTTGGCGTCACCGCCCACGGTGGACGAGCTGTGCCTGCCGGCGCAGACCCACGGCATCTGGAGCTGCCGGATCGGCCCGGAGGTGGCGCTTAACTCCGACCGCTGGGTGCACATGACCCCCACCTATGACGATGTCGCCGAGTACCGGGCGTACATGGTCAACCATGAGGTGGGGCACTTCCTGGGCCACGGCCACGAGTCCTGCGGCGGTGAGGGCCTGGCCGCGCCGGTGATGATGCAGCAGAGCAAGGGCCTGCAGGGCTGTCGGCCGAACGCGTGGCCCACCAGCGACGGATCCTGACAGCCCGGTCGCCCCTCCGATTGCTCCGGTATGACCGGAAGGGGCTACGGTGAGCCCATGCTCAGACGCCTCATTGCCCGCACGTTCTGGGCATTCAGCCGCTGGACGCTGGTCACCGAGCCCGCCCCGCAGCGACCCACGATCCTGATCGGCGCCCCACACACCTCCAACTGGGACTTCGTGTACATGCTGGGGATCGCCTGGCAGCTCGGCATCGATGTGCGCTGGCTGGGCAAGCACACCCTGTTCAAGGGGTGGGCGGCGCCGTTCTTCCGGGCCGTGGGTGGGATCCCGGTGGACCGCTCGAACCCCCGTGGGATCATCGACGAGGTGGTGCGGCGCGTCCGCGCAGGCGAGGTGTTCGGCCTGGTCATCACCCCGGATGGGACCCGCTCTAACAAGACGGGCCACTGGAAGTCGGGGTTCTACCGGATCGCGATGGAGACCGGGATGCCGGTGACCCTGGGGTACGTGGACCTGCCCACGAAGACCACGGGTCTGGGCCCCACCATCGAGCTGACCGGCGACGTGGCCGCTGACATGGACCGGATCCGCGCGTTCTACGCCGACAAGGCCGGGGTGCGCCCGGAGCTGCGGGTCGAGCCGCGCCTGCGGGACGAGACCGGCAGCTACGGCACTGCGTCAGCGGCCTGATCCCCGTCGGAGCGGCGTCCGGACCGAAGGGTCACAGCCCCAGCACCGCGCGGGCGATGAGGGAGTAGATGATCAGCCCGGTCGCATCGACGATGGTGGTGATGAAGGGGTTGGCGAACACGGCCGGATCCACCTTCAGCAGTCTCCCGATCAGGGGCATCACCCCGCCCAGGGTCGCGGCCAGGGTGCAGATGTTCAGCAGGGTCAGGCCGATGACCGCTCCGATCTGCATCCCGTAGAACGCGGAGGCCACCAGGAATCCGAGCACGCCCAGCAGCACGCCGAGGGTGATGCCGACGCGGACCTCCCGCAGCGCGACCCTGAGGACGTCCCGGGTCGGACGTGCCCGAGTGCGAGGGCACGGGTGACGGTGGTGGCGGCCTAGTTGCCAGTGTTGCCGCCGGTGCCGATCAGCAGCGGGACGAACACGGACAGCACCACCATCTGCGCAAGGGTGTCCTCGAAGACCTCCAGCACCTGGACGGTGAGCGTGGCTCCGATGGCCAGCACCAGCAGCCACACACAGGGCTTTGGTCACCGGCAGGAACTGCCCGCCTGGGCCCGTGCCGCAGTGGGGCACACTGGAGCGGTGGAGGATCTGTGCGTGCCCGCGGGCCCCGGCGCCCCTCGGGGGCTGCGCATCCCGGCCGGGGAGCTCGTCGAGCAGTTCTCCCATGCCTCCGGCCCCGGCGGCCAGGGGGTGAACACCGCGGATTCCCGGGTGCAGCTGAGCGTGGACCTCGCCACCACGACCGCGCTGACCGAACCGCAGCGGAAGAGGGCGCTGGAGGCGCTGTCCGCCAGGCTCAACGGCACGGTGCTCACCATCAGTGCTGCAGAGCACCGCTCCCAGCACCGCAATCGTCGTGCCGCTCGGGAGCGCTTGGCGGGGCTCCTGCGTGAGGCGCTGATCCCGCCGGTCCCCCGTCGGGCCACCCGGCCGACGCGGGGATCGCAGCGCAGGAGGCTGGAGGGGAAGCGTCAGCGGGCGCTCACCAAGCAGCAGCGACGCAGGCCAGGGCGCGATTCGCTCTGAGGGTGCGGTGTCAGTGGCGGTGGCAGTATCGGCTGCGGTCGCTGTGCCGGCCGGTGTGGCCGCGTCAGCTGCGGCTCTCACGTCGGATCCGCCACATGCACCAGACAGCGGCCGCCAGCATGATCAGCAGCCCGATGCCTCCCAGGCCCGGGGAGTCGTCGAGCTGGCCCAGATGCATCACGAAAGCGCCGAGCGCGATCACTCCGGCGGCCGACAGGTACGGAAGGATCCTCATGTGGCCGGCCCCTTGGCGTCGAGGTCGCGGGACCGCTCCACGCGGCGGCCCTCTCGGGCCAGCCAGTAGAGGGTGCCTCCGGCGGCGCTGAGCGCCGCTGCCGCCTGCACCGGGCCGGCGATCCAGGTCGGTCGACGCAGGCTCCGGTGGATGGTGAGCCCTGCCGCGAGCGAACCGGTCAGCGCGGCCGCCGCCTGCACCCCAGGCGCGGCAGTCCGCCAGGACCCCATAATGGTGACCGCCGCGGCGGCGGCCACGGAAGCAGCGGCGGAGGCGAGGGCCACGGCGGTGTCCAGAACGGCGGCGTCACGTCGAGGCATCCAGCGGTCGGGCCGGCCGGCGCGGTCCCAGCGCCGGGGCAGCTGGGCGGGCAGATCCTCTCGTGCCGTGTAGTGCGCGATCACGGCGACGGCGAGTGCTGCGGGCAGTGCTGCCGCGATCCAGTGGGCGGAGGCCGGGGTGGAGGCGAAGGGCACGTCCTCGGCATCGGGCTCGATGATCCCGAGCCTGACGGCCAGTGCACCGAGGTTCAGGTCCCATCCGATGCCGAAGGCCCTGGGGACCAGGATCTCGGGGCGGGACGGATCCCACCAGGCGTGCTGGATTCGCTCAGCAGTAGGGCGGCGCAGGTCGTACGGAACTCCGGCGAGGCGGCCCACCAGGGGGCTGCGCACCAGCTCACCGGCCAGATCGGCCTGGACCGGGCCGAAGCGGTCCGCGAACTCCTGCACATCCTCGGTCCTGGCACTAGCAGGCAATGCCTCGCCGATCGCGGCCAGGAGCTGCTCGCGCAGCACCGGGGCGATCTCGGGGTCGACGTCGCGGACCGCTGCCGTGGCCCACTGCTCAGCCGCGCTGCGGGTGGAGGCGGGGAGGTGCGCGAGGGTCATGGGGTCTTCTTCACAAGGGCGTCGACATCGGTGCGCAGGGCGTTCCAGGCGCGCGTCATCTCTGCGAGCGCGCGGCTGCCCTCTGAGGTGAGGCGGTAGTACTTGCGCGGCGGGCCCACGGGGGACTCCTGCCAGGTCGAGGCGATCAGGCCGTCCTTGAGAAGGCGGGAGACCAGCGGGTAGACGGTGCCGGCCGAGAGTGCGAGCGCTGGGCGTTGGGAGAGGTCCTCGACCAGTTGCTGCCCGTAGCGGGGCCGTTCGCGCAGGAGGGCCAGCACAGCGAGCTCCACCACCCCGCGCCGCAGTCGGGCCGCGTGGTCCTGTTCCTTCGACATGGGTAGATGGTACTGCCGGGTACCTTGCCTTACAAGCTAGAGGGGGCTGGGAGAGGCCCACATGCATGCATGGGCTCATCTCGCCCGAACCCCGGAGCGGGAGCGATCGACCATGGGTGGCCGCGCGGTCCATCTCAGCCGTGACCCCTGCCCCCGAACCACGCCCAGAGGTTCACCACCGTGTTCACCACGAAGGACGGGACCCTGCCGGTGTCCCGGCGCCCTGGCCGGTAGGGGTTCTCCAAGGCGTCGGTGCCGCCGTCGACGATGATCGTGGTGCCCACCACCAGGCTCGCCTGCTCGCTCAGGGTGAAGGCGATGACCTCGGCGACCTCCTCGGGTCGGCCCTCCCTGCCGAGCGCGGAGGGGTAGGCATCCAGGCGATCGCCGAACAGTCGGTCCTCGCGCCGCTCCGCGATCAGCGGCGTGGTGGTCAGGCCCGGTGCGACGGCGTTCAGGCGGATGCCGTCCCGGGCCCAGTCCGCGGCATGGCGGCGCACCCACCATGCCAGGGCGGCCTTGCTGGCGGGGTAGGCCAGGGCACCGTGGAAGCGGCCGGCGACCGCGCGGGCACGGGCCTCGTCCCCACGCAGCAGCACGCGCGCCAGATGCGCCGGGTAGGCGGGGCTGGAGGTGATCGAGTTCGAGGAGAGCACCACCACGGCCCCACCCGCGCGGATGCCGGGGCGCAGGCGCTCGATCAGCTCGGTGGCGCCGAAGTAGTTGATCGAGACCAGCAGGGCGGTGTCGGTGTCGGTCCCGCCGCCGATACCGGCGCAGGCGACGATCCCGTCGATCTCCGGGGCGAGCTCGCGGATCCGCGAGGCGGCTTCTGCCCTGCCCGCCGGGGCGGACAGGTCGGCGCGGACGTCGATCCGCTCCCCCGCGGAGCGATCCACGCCGATCACGCGGTGCCCGCGGGAGCGCAGCAGCTGGGCGGTGGCGGCGCCGATGCCGGAGGCCGCGCCGGTGACGACGTAGATGTTCACCATCCACCGGATACTTGAGGGTAACTGGCCGTGCGGGCGTTCCAGGGCTCTTCCCGGGCTCTCCCCCGCCGAACCTTCCGGTCATCCCCCGGGCGGCCGAGGCCGGGCGGCGCCTACGCTCGATGCATGAAGAAGATCTTCGACTCCATCCGTGACCTCGGCTACCGCCGCGGGCCCAGCCGCCTGCTGGGCGGCATCGGCGGGAGCATCGCCGCGAAATTCGGGCTGAATGTGTGGCTGGTGCGAGTGCTGGTGCTGGTCTCGTTCCTGCTGCCGTTCCTGGGTGTGGGCGCGTACCTGGTCGTGTGGGCGCTCACCCCGTGGCAGGACGGACGCATCCCGCTGGAGCGGGTACTGACTGCCTGAGGGGCAGGAACGAGCCAGCCCCCTGCACGCGCACCTGCGCTGACCCGACAGCGGCCAGCACAGTGATCAGCTGCCCACAGGGGTGTCCTGACTGAAGGTGTTCCACCACCGGCCCTCCCGCTGCTGCCACAGTGAGCTGATGTACATGGCCTGCGACTGCTCGCTGCCGGGCACCGTGTACTCGGCGAGGTAGGAGAGCATCACGGCATCGGGCGCCACCTGCTGCACCCGTGCGTCGCTGAGCTGGTACTCAGCCATCGTCGGCCCGGAGGCCAGTGGAGCTGCATGCTGCTCGCGGTCCGAGAAGCCGCTCGGGTACACCCCGAGGAAGTCCTCCGAGAGCATCGCGCGGTCCGCCTCGGGATCACCGCTGACCAGCGCCTCCCACACCGCCGTCTCGAGGTCCACGAAGAACTGCACGTCCGGGATGTTCATGGCGTCAGCCTTGCACACGACACTGCCTGCAGCGCTCGCCGGCGTGCGATCCTCGGCGAGCCGCAGTGGACGCGACGTCATCGGGTCCATGGCGTCGTCGATCCACACGGCAGGGGCCGGACCGGTCATGGAACCGGCGTTTGCCTGCCGAAGCGGGCCAGGCAGTGGCACACCCGCTTGAGCGATTGCAGGTCATGGGCGCCGGAGCGTGCGGCCTGGCCGATCACAGCCGGGGTGAGCCCCTCGCCCAGAGCTCCCGCGAGTTCCACGTACTGGCGGCCGCGGTAGTCAGGATCGATCGCCCAGGGCGACACCACGAATCCGGGATGCCATTCGATCCGGCATCCCAGGGCCCGTGCCGCCT
This sequence comes from Brachybacterium muris, assembly GCF_016907455.1. Classification (NCBI taxonomy): domain Bacteria; kingdom Bacillati; phylum Actinomycetota; class Actinomycetes; order Micrococcales; family Dermabacteraceae; genus Brachybacterium; species Brachybacterium muris. The sequence goes on from NZ_JAFBCB010000001.1 coordinate 2,506,811, forward strand.
GCTCGACGACGGAACCGGCGAAACACGGATCCAGGACCAGCGCTTCGACGTCCCGACTGATCACCACTCCCCCGTGCACGTGCGCCTCGACGTAGCGGTCCAGAGGATCGAGCTCGCTCTCCTGTGACTCCTCGATCAGCGGGTCCACGGCCTCGGGGCCGACGATCCTCTTGGGCTCGAACGTCGAATCCGGGAAGCAGAAGGTGCAGCGTGAGGTCACCTCGGGTCGCAGTCGGAAGTGGGCGGAGCCGAAGCGGACGGAACCGCCGTACGGGTCCCCGGTCGGGTTGAGTGCCCCGTAGACGGGCCGGTCCTCAGCCGGGCCGTGGTCGTACCTGTCGGCGAAGAGCCGGCTCTCCCATCGCCATCGGTCGCCGTCCACGTGTGCGGTCAGACCGCCGTTGGATGTCCCGGTCACGAACTGGCTGCGGTATGCGCCGTCCCGCACGATCGACTCGAGCACGGTGCCGGCCCCGAACGGCCAGTCGGGGTGGAACTGGAGGGTCACCTGCACAGCGTCATGCTGGCACGGATTGTCAGTATGGGGCGCCTTGGTCGCATACAGACCGTGTCGGTCATCATCGCCATCGTGGCTCGGGAGGTGGCCGGTCGTTCCTTCCTTCATTGCTCGACGGATACGTCTCCGGTCTCGTCACTTTCATCGGCTGCATCTGGAATCTCGAGCACGGGCGGCTTCCTATCCGCGCGGCGGGCCCGGCTCAGAAGCGATCCCGCCGCGTCCCGTGCTCTGCCGGCGCCGCCCGCAACCGCTCCCCTGGCCCCACGCGCAGCGTTCTTGGCACCCGCCACCGAGCTGTCGAGCATTCCGCTGGCCGCACTGCTCGCCGCCGTGATGCGACCGACGGACGAACCATCCCCGGCAGCTCCCCCCGGCAGACTGAATATTCGCCTCGCTGGGGTCCGCTGATCGAGGGTTCGGGTGCCACGTCGCTGCCGTAGCGGTGGCGTCGTTCGGGACCACCAGTGGTGTCGTTGGGGCCGCTCTGTCTACGCTCCTTCCGCCGTGTGTATAGGGCACGCGGCGGAAGGAGCAATCTGGAATGGTACGGAAGATCAGGGCGAAGCTGGTGCTCCAGCTGCGCGCAGAAGGTCTGTCGGGGCGAGCGATTTCGTCCTCGCAGGGCATGTCCCGCAAGTCCGTGAGGGCGGTGTTCGAGGCCGCTGACGCTGCAGGGATCGGGTGGGGCGATATCGCGGACGTCGCCGATGAGCAGGTGTATGCCCGGTTGTTCCCGGGCCGGGGCGAGCACGAGAGCGTGTTCGCACAGCCGGACTGGGAACAGGTCCATCGAGAGATGGCCAGGGTCGGCGTGACGCTGAAGCTGTTGCACGGCGAGTACTTCGACGCGACCACGGCGGCTGGGGATCCGGCGATGGGGTATGACCGGTTTTGCCGCACCTACCAGCACCACGTCATGGTCACCGGTGCCGCTTCGAGAGTCGGTCACAAGGCCGGCCAGAGCGTGGAGGTCGACTGGTCCGGCCCCACGATGGAGCTGGCCGATCCGGTCACCGGCGAGGTCTCGAAGGTGTTCTTGTTCGTTGCCTGCCTGCCTTTTTCTCGTTACGCGTTCTGCTTCCCGGCGCTGGATATGCGCCAGGAGTCCTGGCTGCGAGCGCACGTAGCGATGTTCGAGGCGCTGGGCGGGACGGTCCCGAGGATCGTTCCGGACAACCTCAAGACCGGTGTGGTGAAGCACCCCCGCGAGGGCGAGATCGTCCTGAACGATGCGTATCGCGAGATGGCAGCGCATTACTCGGCGGCGGTGCTCCCGGGGAGGGTGCGGAAACCGAAAGACAAGGCGAGCGTGGAGAACACCGTCGCGCACGTCGCGACCTGGGTCATCGCCGGGCTGCGGGATCAGCGATTCACGTCCCTGCCCGAACTTGCAGCCGCCATCGGGCAGCGGATGGAGGCCTATAACGCGGAGCCGTTCCAGAAGCGGCCCGGATCCCGCGCCAGCGTGTTCGACGCGGAGGAGCGGCCGCTGCTGACGCCGCTGCCGGCGGTGCCCTACGAGATCTCGACATGGCACTACGGACGACGAGTGGGCAGGAACGGGCACGTCACGTTCGCGCGGAACTTCTACTCCGCGCCGTTCGCGCACATCGGCGCGAAGGTCGATCTGCGCATCACGGCCCGGACGCTGGAGATCTATCAGGGCAGCCAGCGACTGACCAGTCACCTGCTGCTCCCGGAGACCGCGAGCAATGAGTACCGCACCAACGACGCGGACCTACCTGCGGGCGAGCGTTTCCAGGCCTGGGACGCGCAGAGGGTGCGGGCGTGGGCAGATCGGGTCGGGCCGGCCACGGTGATCGTGATCCAGCGGATCTTCGAGTCCGTGCCGATCGTGGAACAGGGCCTGGATCCCGCGTTGGCGGTGCTACGGCTCTCTCGCCGCTTCTCCGTAGATCGGGTCGAGGCGGCCTGCGCACTCGCGCTGACGGGACGGGTCCGTTCACCGCGCTATGCGCATCTGCACCCGATCTTGGCCACCGGGCAGGACAAGGTCGCCGCCCTGCGTCCACCCCGCGAGGAACCCGCGGAAGACGGCGGATACGTCCGTGGCGCCGACTACTACGCCGGAGGTGTCCGGTGAGCGTGATCGATAACGACACGAAGCGGAAGCTGCGCGAGATGGGCGCGACCGCGCTGCTGGACGCGATCGATGCCCAGGATGAGGCTCACGTGCTGGGGATGTCGTTCCAGGAACGGCTCCAGCTGATCGTGGACGAGGCGCATTCCATCTTCAATCATGGAAAGGTCGAGGGTCTGATCCGCCGGGCGGGGCTGCGTTATCCCGGAGCGGACCTGCGGCGGCTGGATCTGGTCGAGGAACGGGGACTGAACCGGAACGTGATCGCGCAACTGGCAACCTGCTCCTTCATCCAGCGGCAACAGAACGTGGTCTTCCAGGGCTTCACCGGCTCAGGGAAGTCCTACCTCGGCTGCGCGCTGGCGAAGCAGGCCTGCCAGCACCGGCTCCGAGCCCACTACATCCGAATGCCCGACCTCGAAGAGGCCTGGGCCCTGGCAAAGGACAAGCCGCAGGGCCAGACGAAGTTCCTGCGGAAGTACTCCACGTTCTCGCTGCTGGTGATCGACGAGTGGCTGCTGGACCATCCTGACGAGGGAATGCGTTCGATGCTGCTGGAACTGCTCGAGCGCCGCTATGACACCGGCTCGACCGTGTTCTGCACCCAGTACCCGAAGAAGGACTGGCACGCCCGGCTCGGTGGAGCAGTCCACGCCGATGCGATCATGGACCGCATCGTGCACAACACAATCTGGATCGACACCGGCGACAGGAACATGCGAGAACACACCGCACTGCCCCAGTGACCCGATGCCGGCGGGAGCCAGTGGTCCCCACCGCGGCGGCTACTGGCCCCCGTCGGCACGATCGGCGGTCCCCAAGAGCAAGATTCGGTGGCTCCCACGACTACGAATACTCAGCAGACCGACGGACGCTGGCGGATCGGCTTGCGCCACCCGCGGCACCCCGATGATCAGCTGGTGGGCAGCCTCGAGGTGGAGGGCGGTTCCGTGGTGACCTCGGGCGTGTACCAGCGGAAACTACGGGAGGGCACGCGCACCTTCCACCATCTGCTGGACCCGAGAACCGGGCACCCGATCGACACCGACATCACCTCGCTCACCATCGCCTCGGGACGCTCGGTGGACGGGGAGATCTGGACCAGCCGCCTGTCCGGCAGGCCGGTGCCCGAGATCCTGCAGGCGATCGATGCCGAACCCGCGGTATCGGCACCTTGTTCAGTCGCTGGCCGGCGAGTAGGAGCCACTCACAGCTCGTCGCCGGCTCAGTTCAGCTCTCCCCCGGGCCCGTGACCTCACGGGGAAGGTGCGCGAGTTCGCGACGGATGTTAGGCGTGCGCACGAGTGCACGGATGCGCGTGAGCGAGGCCTGATCTGCGAGGAGCGGCCACAGTCGCCACAGCTGGTTGTCGCGGTGTCGCCGTACCCAGAACTCTCCATCCAGCTGCCCGATCCGCTCGGCCAGCGGGAGGACTCGCGGGTCTTCCGCCTCGGGATAGGAGGGCAGTTCTCTCAGCAGCTGATCGACCAGCAGCGAGCACTTCGCCGACTCGTCCACGTAGCCGGCGAACTCCCCCTCGAGAAGCTGCACGAGGTCGTCGTACGGAGCGATCTCCGCACTGGCCAGAGCCGCCACGATGTACATCTCCCCAGCCGCTCGTGGGTCTCCACCAGGCGGAGTGCAGCCAATGGTCCTTCTCGGCGGCCGACGGCCGCCACGAGGCTCAGGCGCAGTGCCACCAGCTCCTGTGTTGCTCTGCGCGGCTCGCAGCGGGGCCACTCGGCGAGGAAGCTGTGATGATCCCCCAGCTCCGCGAGGTGGTGGGCGACGTCGCGGTGGCCCCGCAGCGGTTCCTTCATCTGCCCCGCCACCGCATGGGCGTCCTCGAGGCGACCGTTCAGCACCATGGTGCGGATGCGCTGCCGGAGCAGCCCATCGGGTCGATGTTTGACAGCGTGCGCCTGATGACGACGGCATCCGCGGGCAGGTCGGCGAGATCGACGGCACGCAGGCGCACCATGATCTCTTGGGCCACCTCATCGCTGGGGTCGTGGTGGTACCGCACGAACAGCCGGCCGAACGTCGTCATGTCCCGATGATAGTGACCCCTGCACCGGGACTTCTCGGGGGAGCACCCGTGGCTCGCGTCGACCTGGAAGTGCGGTGGGCTCTCGGCTCAGCATGTCTCTGGGCGCAGCCAGGCACGCAGCACCCTGATCCACTCCGGGAACGCATCCAGGTGGGCATCGTGGGAGCCGCCTGCCAGGTCTACCCGATCCGTGGCCGGGCGCCTCCGGATGAGTTCATCCTTCTGGGCCTCAGAGAACATGCCGTCCATGGCGAACACCGCCAGTGTCGAGACCTCGAGTGCTTCCCACTCGGCCCAGCGCGGCTCATGGACCGCCCGGATCGTGCGTTCCATGACGTCGGCTTCGAACCGTGGTTGCAGCCCGTCCGGTCCCGCCTCGAGGTCCGCCACCCAGGCATCGACGATGGCGTCGTCGCCGAGGAACTCCCGGGCTGTGGCCTCATCTGCGAACGGGACCGGCCAGGAGGCGAAGTAGCGGCCCAGCATCGCTGCCTGGTCCGGGTCGTCGTTGCCGGCCACATGGCCTTCGAGCATCACCAGGCGGTCGACAAGGTCCGGCCTGGCCGTTGCAGTGAGGAAGGCTGTGTGCGCTCCCATCGATTGGCCGACCAGAACGCACCTCTCCCCCGGCACGACCTGTTCCATGACCGCGACGATGTCGGCGACGAACGCCTCCCGCGAGAGATCTTCCGGGCGGCGAGTGCTGCGGCCGTGGCCGCGCTGATCGACCAGCAGCACGCGGAACGAGTCGATGAGTGCGTCAGCGGTGGCGAGCATCTCCCGGGAGCTGCCCGCGAGGCCATGGAGCAGCAGCAGGGGCGGCCCGTCCCCGCTAAGGTCGGTGACGGAGATGGTGACGTCTCCGCGAGAGATCTGCAGACTCTCACCGGAATACGCAGAGGTCATGTCGAAGCGCTCCACGGATCGACCAGATCGACCCCGGTATGTGCGAAGTCCTTGATGTTGCGTGTCGCGCAGGTCGCGTCGTGCGCCAGGCAGATCGCGGCGATCTGCGCGTCCGCTGTACTGATCGGCGCACCTGAAGTCTCCCGCGCCATGAGTACATCGGCGTAGCGGTCGGCGGCCAGGTCGTCGAACGGCAGCACCGAACGGCTCCCGCGATAAAGCTCCAGTGTCGCGTCGATGCGCCTGGTCAACCCATCCTTACGACGTCCCTCGGGCAGTCGCCGCACCCCCGCCAGCAACTCCGCGAGCGTGACGGACGTGATCGCGACATCGCCCGTCAGCGACGCGAGCCACTCGATCACAAGCGCCTCCGGCGACGGTCGGAAGATCTCCGAGATGACGTTCGTATCCAGGACGATCACTCGAACTCCACCGCCCGAGCGACATCGTTGCGCACCGGGATCGGCAGGTCATCGACGCCACCGGCGTCCTGCGCAGCAGACAGCAGCGCCATTCCGAAGTGTGGTCGCCGGGCGGCTTTCGTCAGGATCTCGCGGACCTCGGCCTCCATGGAACGGCCGTGATCCTTCGCCTGCGCGGCGAGTTGCTGCTTCACCGCTTCGTCGAGCCCTCGAACAATGATGGATGACATCAGCGATCACCTCCCACGATATCAGCAACGATAGCACTCACCAGGCAATGCCGACGGACACCATCTTCAGAGGAACGCGCAATCGCGATGCAGGAGTCGGCGCCAGTGGCCGATGCCGACTACAGGCTCCCGACTACACGTTGAACCTAAACTCCACCAAGTTCGGGCACGAACCAACCTCTAGCGTTGTAGAGCTATCAGGCTCCCCTGCTGATGACGTAGTCCCGCGTGATTCCAGCCGTTGCGCGGCCCCAACCGCTCGCCTTCACGCGCTTCTGATGCGCGTCGAACGCCGACTGATCAGCGAACCTCTCCGCAACGGACCAGACAAGCGGGTCCTCCGTCTGGACGACCTCGAAGTGAAGACATCCAGCCTCTCCGCGAGTGAGCTCCACGTGTCGCGGCAGGTAACGAATGACAGTCTCCACCTCTTCGTCATCCTCACAGATCAGGCGACCCTTCAGCTCGATCGCGCTCATGCGGTCTTCAGCGGCGTGATCGCGGCGACCTTGTCGCACAGAGCCCGCCGTTCCAGCCGCAGCTCGTAGTTCGACTGCAGGTTCATCCACAACTCCTCGGACGTCCCGAAGTATCGCGCCAGACGGATCGCCGTATCAGCGGTGATCCCCCGCTTGCCGTGCACGATCTCGTTGATCCGACGCGGCGGCACCCCGATCGACACGGCGAGCTTGTTCTGCGTGATCCCGAAGCCCTCGATGAAGTCCTCCATCAGGATCTCCCCCGGATGGATCGGTCCGATCAAGTCGGCCTCAGTGGTAGTCGACGAGTTCGACATCTTCCGCGCCTCCCTCTCTCCAGACGAAACAGATGCGCCATTGCGCGTTCACGCGGATACTGTGCTGCCCCCGACGGTCGCCGACCAGTCGCTCCAACCGGTTCCCCGGCGGGATCCGCAGATCCTCGACATCCTTCGCCGCATGGATCAGTTCGAGCTTCCGCAGAGTCGCTCGCTGCACAGTCCGATCAACGCGCTTGACGTACTGCTCGTGCCAGATGCGCTCGGTGTCCTTACTGCCGAACGATCTGATCACGAGAGGAGCATATAACGGACACCGTCATTGACGCTAGCCTCGAGATTTCACGGGGGTGTGGTCTCGACCGGCGGAATGAATGGCGAAAGGTGCTCCTGGCCTGGGATGATACGAGGTGTTGAGACCCGTACCCATCCGCTGGAAGGAGCACCTTTCAGGTGTCCCACCCTACCTTGTTCTTCTACCCCCGTCCGCGGGTGGACATCGCCGAGGTTCCGGCCCTCGCGCATGCGGGCGCTGTGCTGCTGACCGACACGATTCACGCCACTGGCCTCGCTGCTTCGCTGCGTGAGGCGCTGGATTCGTGGACGAAACCGCTGGCAGAGCATCACGGCTCGAAGGTCCTGCTGGATCTCGCACTCACTCTCGCGATCGGCGGCGAGCACGCTTCGGATGCTGATCTGCTGCGGTGCGAACCGGACCTGTTCGGTGACGTCGCCTCGGCCCCCACGATCTCCCGCATGCTCACCACGCTGGCTGAGGACGCGCCCGCCGTGATCGAGGCGATCTCGAATGCCCGTCGCGCCGCGCGGGAACGGGCCTGGGCCTTGGCCGGGGAGCACTCCCCCGCCGCGGGGGCCAGTGCGAAGAGCCCGCTGGTCATCGACCTCGACGCCACCCTGATCAACGTCCACAGCGAGAAGGAGCAGGCCGCACCGACGTTCAAACGCGGCTTCGGCTATCACCCGCTGTGCGCGTTCCTCGACCACGGCAGCGAAGGGACTGGGGAACCACTGGCGATCCATCTCCGCCCCGGCAACGCCGGCTCGAACACCGCGGCTGATCACATCACCGTCACCAAGGCCGCGCTCGCGCAGCTCCCACCAGCCCTGCTGGCCCGGAGCAGGCGGGGGTCGAAGAAGATTCTGATCCGCACCGACGGAGCCGGCGGCACCAAGGAATTTCTCCAGTGGATGACCAGGCGGCGGCTGGCCTACTCCGTCGGGTTCACTCTCCCCGCGCACACTCCTGACCTGCTGGAACATATCGATGAGGCGCAGGCGTGGACTCCGGCCTATGACACCGATACCGACGGGATCCGCGAGGGGGCGTGGGTGGCGGAGCTGACCGGACTGCTGGACCTGTCCGGGTGGCCTGCCGGGATGCGGGTGATCGTGCGGAAGGAACGCCCCCACCCCGGAGCGCAACTACGGATCACCGATCACGAAGGAATGCGCATCACCGCGTTCGCCACCAACACCCCGCGCGGCCAGCTACCCGTCCTCGAGCTGCGTCACCGCCGCCGCGCACGATGCGAAGACCGGATCCGCAACGCCAAGGACCTGGGCTTGATGAAGTTCCCGCTGCAGGGCTTCGCGCAGAACCAGATCTGGTGCCAGATCATCCAGCTCGCCTCCGAGCTCGTCGCCTGGATGCAGACCATAGCTCTGACCGGCCATGACGCGAGGAAGTGGGAACCCAAACGGCTCCGCGCACGCTTGTTCGAGATCCCCGCGACTCTCGTGCGCCGCTGCCGGCACAAGGTCCTCCATCTCGCCGAACACGCCCCCGAAGCCCGAACCGTCCTAACCGGCATGAACCGGCTCCGCACCGCCGTCGCACAGACCTGACCAGGCGGCTCCACCCGCCCCACCGACCAGCAGAATCCTCCTCTCGGGAGTGGAACCCGACCGCCCGCAACGGACACTGCGACGATCTGTCACACCCACATGCCAGAATCAGCAGCTGAACACCGGCAACGACGCCGAACGCCCCCGCCCACCAGCCCGATGAAACATCGAGGCTAGACGTTAAACCGGAATTCCACCGCGTTCCGTAGCCGAACAACCTCTAGGGTTCAACTTCCGACACAGCCTCGTCAGGCCCAGAGCGGACTGCTGGTCTGCCAGTCGTCAGGGATGCCCATGTGCGCGACGGGCACGGCCTGAACTGCTGGATAGCTCTTCAGAACGGCCCGGAGCAGGCTGCTGCGGCCGAGCCCCAGCCGGTCCGATAGGAACTGCACGAGCGTCAACTGCCCGAACGTGCGACTCCAGTCCGCAGCGCTGGCGTCGAGATCAGCGTGACGGCCGACAGGTGGGAGCTTCGGTGTGAGCGTGTGCACCCGGTTGAAGAGACGGCCGTGATGAGCGCACGTGTTACGCACAACGTTGAGCGACTTTAGCCAGCTCGCCAGCTGGGAAGGGCTGGGCCCGCAAGCATCGGCGACGTCCTCGCGAACCCCGACTGGCGCGAAGTTGTAGAGATGCGTGAGGCTCCCCCAGTCGATGATCTCGACGGCAGCCCAGACCGGAAGACGCCCGCCGTACTTCATGTCGTGGTGCTTCACGAAGTCTTCACGTGACCAGTTGAGTTCGCGCTGGTACTTCTCCAGCCACCTCGGGTAGCGATCACCTTGGCGAGCTATCGGGCCGAGCAGTTCCGCGTCGAGGTGCGCGCAGGGATCGATGCGCCCGAGTTCATGGCCGAGCAGCGCGCGGATGGCCAACTCGACGGGAGTCAGCGTTGTGAACGTCGCGGCTCGAAGCCTGGCGTCGAACTCGTAGAGCGCGACCACGTCACTGAAGCGCGTGCCGTCGTAGAAGTCGTCCTCGCGCCCACCCTCAAACTGCTTGCGGAACGGATACCAGTAACCGCTCAGCCGGTAGTAGTTCACTCGCCGGAGCGTTGCCTCGGCCGACTCGCGGTCGCCCATGTCCATGCCACGGGCGGCGAGGATCTCGACCTGCCGGGCGTAGGACTCGTGCGCCTTGACGCCACTGTCCACGAACACCGCCTGAAAGAATGAGGACCGGCCCTGGACCTACCGAGGTAGGCGGAACCGGTCTTAGTAGTAGCCAGTGTACGCGAGCGGCCGACAGCCGACAACTCGCCTTCATGACCGTGGGAGGTCCTCGTCGAGCGGACGGACCCGTGGATTGGACGTACGAGGCGGCTCCCAGCCCTGCCGCTCGTGAACGCTGAGGGTCATGCTCGTGGCGTGCTCGGTGAGCTCGCTGAGCGCCGGGGCCGGCTCAGGGGAGGAGGTCGCGGATCCTGTCCTGGGTGGGCTCGTCCACGGCGAAGATCCACGGCTTGTCCGGGTCCGCCGGGTCACGGTGCGCGCGGCCGACCAGCCCGGAGAGTCCGCCGACGAACTTGAAGACGTTGCGCGTGCCCTCGTGCTCGATCCCCAGCCGATCCGAGATCTCCAGGCCAGCCTGTTCCCCTTCGCGCATCATCTCGGCTGAGCCGTTCTCCTCCGAGCCGGCTATCGCGGAGTCCTCGGCGTGGTCGAAGAGACTTCCCTCGTTCAGGGGCCGATCTGTCCCGGGGAACATCCAGTCGTCCGGGGCGTACGGGAACACGAACTCCGAGATGGTGTTCGCCGTGCCCAGCCAGGCCGTTCCTGGATTCGCTTCGATGAGGGCTCGGCAGAGCGCGAAGGTAATCTCCTGGGACTCTCCGTTGACGGCATGGTGGGCCGCGTCGAGAAGATCGGGGATCGCCGGGATCGCTTTCTTCCCGAACGTTCGCCAGAACTCGGGAGTCTTGATCTTCTTCAGGAACTTATCCAGGGCCTTCTGCGCCTCATCCATGGTCTTGTCCTTGGCCTTCTCCTCGAGCCACTTCTCGACGACCTTCTCCGCCCGCTCCTGGACGGTGCTCGGCGTCCCGGGGACGAGCCAGGGGGCGATGTCGGACAGGTCGAATCCGTCGGGGGACCAGGCGCCCCCGGACCCGCCGACCCAGGCGACGGCAGTCACCGCGCCCACCGAGGCCAGCAGCTCCTCGGCGAGCTCCATGAGCCGCTGCGCGCGGTCGCCGAAGGTGTCCGAGAGGTCGCGCAGCGCGTCGGTGTCCGCTCCGAGGAATGTCGTCTCGCGTCAGGAATCTAGCGACCGGCTCCCCGAGCCGCGATGGGGAGGACTCCCCAGCCCCCTCGCTCGCTCGAGCTTCGGCACCAGCACCTGCACCTGCACCTGCACCTGCACCTTATCGGCGCTTCCCGGTAGGGTGCCGGACGAGCCCCCGTCCCGATCCGAGAGGACCCCCGATGATCCTGATCAACGTCAAGTTCCCCGTGAAGCCCGAGTTCGCCGACCGCTGGCCGGAGATCTCCCGGCCCTTCACCGAGGCCACCCGCGCCGAGCCCGGCAACAAGTGGTTCGAGTGGTCCCGCAGCGTCGAGGACCCGACCACCTACGTGCTGATCGAGGCGTTCACCGACGAGGGCGCGGAGCCCCATGTGAACTCCGAGCACTTCCGCACCATGCAGCAGGAGTTCCCGCAGTATCTCGCCGCAACTCCGCAGATCGTCTCCCAGCAGGTCGACGTCGAGGACTGGGGCCCCATGGGTGAGGTCACCGTCGACTGACCGCCCCGGCGCCGACGGGCCGGACCGGCTGCCGGTCCGGCCCGTCGGCGTCTCGGCTCTCAGCCGCGCAGGTCCGCGGCGACGGCCCGCAGCGACTCCGCGGAGCGCTGCAGCGCCGCGCGCTCCTCGGCGTCGAACGGCGTCCCCGCGATCGGGCGCGCGCCGTGCCGACCCAGCACGCACGGCACCGAGAGCGCGACCCCGTCGATCCCGTGCTCGCCGCGGAGCACCGGCGCGACCGGCAGGATCGCGTGCTCGTCGCGCAGTACGGCTTCGACGATGCGGGCGCTCGACAGGCCGATCGCGTAGTTGGTGGCGCCCTTGCCACGGATCACCGTGTAGGCGGCATCGCGCACGTCCACCGCGATCCTCCCGAGCTCCGCCCGGTCGAAGCCCGTGCCGTCCTCGCCGCGCCACTCGAGGATCGGGACGGTGCCGATGGTCGCCGTGGACCACACCGGGAACTCGCTGTCGCCGTGCTCGCCGACGATCTGCGCGTGCACGCTCGAGGTCGACACCCCGGCGCGCCGAGCGATCTCCCACCTCAGCCGGGAGGAGTCCAGCGCCGTCCCGGAGGCGAAGACGCGCCCGGCGGGCAGGCCGCTGCTCTCGTCGGCCAGCAGCGTCAGCACGTCGCACGGATTGGTGACGATGACGTACACCGCGTCGGGCGCGACGTCGATCAGCTGCGGCATCAGGGTCCCCATGATCCGCGCATTGGTGGCGGCGAGCTCGAGGCGGGTCTGGCCCGGCCTCTGCTTCGCGCCGGCCGTGATCACGACGATGTCGCTGTCCGCGGCGACCGCGATGTCGCTGCCGCCGGTGATCTGGCTGCTGCCCGCGAAGAAGGAGCCGTGGGCGAGGTCGAGCACCTCGGCCTCGGTCTTCTCGGGGGCGATGTCGTACAGGGCGATGTCCCGGGCGCTCTCCCGGATGAGGGCCGCGTAGGCGACGCTCGATCCGACGGCTCCGGCTCCGACAACGGTCAGCTTCGAGGTTCCGCTCATGCAACGAGGGTAGACGCGCGGATCCGTCCTCCGACAGGGCCGTCCAGCTCCCGCTGGCAACCCATGGCAATCGGACTGTGCGTCAGCACTCAACCCCGAACGTAACCCAGATCCCTTCGGTGGGACAAGAACAACACTGCTGATCAGAACCCCGTTACCGACGAGTGGACATTCCACGATCGCCGGGGCGGCTCTGCAACCTCCGGCAACAACGGCACCGGGCCGCGGCGCAGACTCTCCTCGCCCCGACACACCGGTCTGCCGGAGAGCACCGCGATCAGAGCCGCCCGCACCCCGCGCATGCCGCTCTCGCGACTCAAGGATGAGCCCGAAGTCGCTACGACGATGAGCACCACCGCAGTGACACCCACAGAGACGAAGGGCGTCAGGCCGTTCAGCTGGCGCGACAAGATCGGCTACATGTTCGGCGACTGGGGCAACGACTTCACGTTCATCCTCCAGTCCACGTTCTTCATGATCTTCTACACGAACGTCATGGGCATCAGCGCCGCTCACGTGGGCACCCTGCTCTTCGTCGCGCGCATCCTCGACGCGTTCACCGACGTCGGCGCCCGCCGCCTGATCGACACCCTGAAGCCCCGACGCGCCGGCCGCTTCAAGCCCTGGCTGCTGCGGATCTGCCTCCCGGTGACCGTCATGGCGTTCCTGATGTTGGCGCCCTTCGTGGAGGACGACGCCTACGGCACCCGCCTGGCCTGGATGATCGCCACCTACATCCTGTGGGGCTCGGTCTTCTACACCCTGATCAACATCCCCTACGGCTCCATGGCCTCGGTGATCTCCAACGACCCCGACCACCGCGCCTCGCTGTCCGTCTTCCGCCTCCTCGGCGGCACCCTCGCGAACCTCGCGATCTCCGTGGTCCTGCCGCTCGTCGTGTTCGTGCAGATCAACGGCCAGTCGGAGATGTCCGGGAGCCGGATGATGTGGGCGGCCCTCGGCTGCGGCGTCCTCGCCGTCGTCTGCTACCTGCTGTGCTTCGTCAACGTCGAGGAGCGCATCGCGACCCCGCCGAAGGCGAAGGAGAAGCGCCAGGGCCTCGGCGAGGCGCTCGGCTCGATGGTCACCAACCGCGGCCTCACCGGCCTGATCGCCACCGCGCTCTTCATGCTGATCGCGTTCATGATGCTCGGCGGCATGATGCTCGGCGGCATGATGCCGTACATGCTGAACGAGTACTTCAACAACGGTCAGCTCCTGAGCCTCGTGAACTTCGTGGGCCTCGCCCCGACCCTGCTGATAGCCCCCTTCGCCTCGGCCCTCGCCAAGCGGTTCGGCTAGAAGGAGGTCGGCGGAAGCAGGGCGTGGTCGAGGAGTACTCGGCGCGGGTCGAGCCCCACTCCCCCGGGCTGCGCGAGCGGCTCTGGTACGGCGCCGGCTCCCTCGAGTCCGCGGTGTGGGCCGGGGAGCACGGGCTGCACCTGCTCTCCTCGAGCGTGATCTTTCCCGGGCCCGACGACGAGCCGGACTTCGCCGCGGTCCAGGCCGCGCAGATCCGTGCCTTCCGCGCCGCGGGCGGGACCCGCGCCTCCCAGGGCCTCGTCGTGATCCCGACCGACTCGGCGAGCGCGGCGCAGGAGGAGCGCTATCGCGCCTACGTCGCCGAGCGCCTCCCCCGTACCCGTGCCCCGCAGGGACCGCGCGGGATGCTGTTCGCCCCGGATCTGGTGGGCACGAGCGCGGAGATCGTCGAGCAGCTGTGGGGCCATGCGGGCTTCCGCGAGGTCGACGAGGTCGCCTTCGCGCTCCCCTTCAGCTTCGCGCCCGAGGACTACGTGCAGATCCTCACCGACATCGCCACCCGGCTCGGACCGGCGCTCGGCTGGACGCCCGCACGGGACTGAGCCGTCCCGGGGTCCGGGGCGCCGCGGTCAGGACGGCTCGGCTCCCGCCCCGCCCAGCTCCTCGGCGAGCATGACCAGGATCCCGCTGGGGCCGCGCAGGTAGGTCAGGCGGTACACGTCGCCGTAGGTGGCCACGCCCCGCAGCGGGTGGCAGCCGTGCCGAGCCGCGATCGCGAGCGCCGCGTCGGGGTCGCGCACGGCGATGCCGACGTTCTCCCGATGGATTCCCATGCCGCGAAGGGTAGCCCTCGGAGCGGACGAGGAGGAGGATGCCCGCATGAGCACCCCGCGTCTTGACGTGCAGACCTGCCTCTGGTTCGACGGCCGCATCGACGAGGCCGCCGACTTCTACGTCTCCCTGATCCCTGACTCGAGGATCCTCGCCCGCACCGCCTATGCGGCCGGCGGCGGACCGCCCGACGGACCGGACATGACCGGACAGGCCCTCACGGTCGACCTGCTCCTCGGCGGCGTCCCCTACACGCTGCTGAACGGCGGCCCCGCCTTCCCGCTCTCCGAGGCGGTCTCGATCGTCCTCACAGTGCAGACCCAGGAAGAGGTGGACCACCTGTGGGAGGCGCTGATCGCCGACGGCGGCGCCGAGTCCCAGTGCGGCTGGTGCCGCGACCGCTTCGGACTGTCGTGGCAGGTCGTGCCCGAGCGGCTCAACGAGCTGCTGCGGGGACCCCACGCCCAGGCGGTCATGCGCGAGATGATGACGCAGGTCAAGCTGGACATCGCTCGGCTCGAGGCCGCCGCGGAGTCCTGAGAGGCACGCGCTGGGCGGGGCTCTGAGGTCGACACTGTCGACGCACGAGCCAGAATGAGTCCCGAAATGGTTCGTCAGTCGACACTGTCGACCCCGGCGCGAAGGGAGGTGATCTGATGACGGACCTCCGCGTCGCTCCTGGGCCGGGCGCTCCCCAGGGGGTCGTGATCCCGGAGGCGGAGCTCGTCGAGCGCTTCACCCATGCCTCGGGACCCGGCGGCCAAGGAGTGAACACCGCTGATTCCCGCGTGCAGCTCAGCTGGGACCTCGCCGCGAGCACCGCGCTCACCCCGGAGCAGCGGGCGCGGGCCGTCGGCGTTCTCGGCGAGATCCTGCGGATCGAGGCGTCCGAGCACCGCTCGCAGCACCGCAACCGGGCGGCCGCCCGGGAGCGCCTCGCCGCACGTCTGCGCGAGGCGCTCGCCCCGCCGGTCCCGCGTCGGCCGACGAAGCGCACGCGCGGCTCGCAGCGCCGCCGGCTCGAGGCGAAGACGCAGCGCGGGGCGACGAAGCAGCTGCGTCGTCGGCCGGATATGTAGAGCACGGGTCCCAGAGGGGTCCCTTCCTGGCGGAATACGCTCTGCCCATGCAAGCACAGCCCGTGTCCTTCACCGAGGTGACCACCTCGGGCCTCGAGTCCTCCCCCGTCGCCGACGCCCTCGCCGGTCTGCGCGCCAACGAGGCGCGGTACTTCTCGACCAAGTACCGGCACGTCTTCGCCACCGTCCCCGCCGCGGAGGCTCCCGCGACCCGCGCCTGGGTCGAGGAGATCCTGCGCTCGGAGCGGGAGATCGTGCCCACCAGCCCCGCGCTCGAGGTGAGCGTCAACGACGTCGAGGGGATCCTCTGGGTGCACGTCTTCTACGCGTCCGGGCTCGCCGTGAACGTGCTGTGGACGCGCGCGGAGGGCGGCAAGCGGGCGGTCGGGTTCAAGCTCTCCGAGGGCATGGAGGTCCCTCCCGAGCTGGCGGCCTTCAGGTTCGCGCGCCAGCGATCGAAGCTCGCCGGGGAGATCCGCGGCTCGTTCTTCGTGATCAAGGGAGAGCATCCGCTGCCCGAGGAGGCATGAGTCGGGGATGGCGCTGCGGTGACCGGCCGCCATCCCGACCTCCCAAAGCACCTGTGCCAGCAGTCGGGGGTGATGCTCCCGAGGCCGTCGCCCCCCCCTGTTGCTGAAGCTGGTCCCGCTCGGCCTGCCCGTGATGATCATCTGAGCGGTCACGGTCGAGCACTACCCCGACGGGCTCGGGGGCTGTCTCGGCTTCCTCGGGACGGGCACCTGCGGCGCACCCCGGCCCGGTCCGACGACGCGACGGCCGACCTCGCCCTCAGCTCTCCCCGTCGGCGGGCACGAGCCGCGGCACCAGGCGGACCAGCATCACCAGGACGATCAGCTCGACGAGGGTCTGCGTGACCACGGCGAGCGGGGCGAGGGCGTATGCCGCAGGCAGGGCGAGTGCGAGCGGGAGGACCACGAGCGAGTTCCGGGTGACGCCGCTGAGCACGAGAGCGCGCCGGCCGGGGACGTCGAGGCGGGCGAGCCGGCCCGCGAGGAGGCCGAAAGCCCCCATCGCCGCGGCGAAGAGGACGTACACCGGCACCGTGCGCAGCAGGTCGCCGAGGCGGTCGCCGACGCCGGCGATCTGGGAGGCGACGACCACGGCGAGCGTCGCCACCATGAGCGGCACCATCGCATCCTGCATGCCGCCGCCCACCCGACGGGCGAGCGGGCTCCGGCCCGAGGCCCGCCGGGTGAGCGCCGCCGCGAGGAGCGGCAGCACGATCAGGAACGCGAAGGCCTCGAGGAAGGGCGCGAGGTCGATCGCGCGAGCGAGCTCCTCCCCCGCGAGCATCCACAGGAAGGCCGGCAGGAGCAGCATCTGGCCGAGCATCAGCAGCGGCGAGGCGGCGACGAGCCGTTCCGCATCTCCGCCCGCGATCCCGGTGAAGACGATGACGTAGTCGATGCACGGGGTCAGCAGCACCAGCAGCACGCCGATCAGCAGCGCCCGGTCGTCGGCGACCAGGAGCGAGAGCTGCCAGACGACCAGCGGCACGAGCACGAAGTTCGTCAGCAGCAGGGTCCCGAGGAAGCGGCGGTCGCGCAGCGCCCCGCCGATCCGCTCGATCGGCAGGCCCAGGAAGGTGGCGTAGAGCAGGAGCGCCAGCACCCCGGTGACGGCGCGCTCCGCCCCGGGCGCGATCGCAGGGACGGCGAGGCCGACGACGGCGCCGAGCGCCAGTCCCCCGAGGTAGAGCGGGATCTGGTGGCGCTCCATCCGCTCGACGATCGCGCGCATGCCGCTCCTCCTCAGGGCCGGCGGAGGTCGCTCGCCTCCTCCAGCGCCTCGAATCCTGCCGCACGATAAGTCGCGACCGCCGCCGCGTTCGCCGAGGGTGTGGCGACGATCGCGCCGTCCTCGTCGCGCACCTCGTCGAAACGGGCGCCCCAGCGCGATCCGGTAGCGAGGATCGCGGAGATCGCGGTGCCGCGCAGAAATGGCTCGGAATTAGGCCACGGGACGCCGAAGGGTGGGACGCGCCGGTTCTGCGCGATGTCGTCGCACGCGATCCGCAGGGCGACCACCCCCGCTCCCTGCTGGCCGTCCGGCACCTCGACCGCAAGCTCGACCGCCTCCCCCGAGTCGGTGGAAAGCTTCGACGCCCCCGCGGTGAGCAGGGTGATCGGGCCGCCCTCTGACCGTTTCTCGACCACCATCACCATCCCGCCGATCCTCTCCTCGTGGGCAAGGGGCTCGGCGCCGAGGGCGTCGAAGACGTGGTTCGGGAAGGCGGGATGCGCGCTCATCTCCCCAGCCTCGCAGTGCACCGCCGCGACGTGACGGAGTCCGACGCATCGACCGGCTCGGCCAGGCGCTCCGGAGGGGAGTCGAACGCGAGGAGGACACGAGGAAGATCAGCCTCCCCGGACGCCCGCTCCACGAATGCGGGCGACGAGGTCGTCCAGCCAGGCACCCACGCTCTGCCGCGCCTCCGGGGTGTCCGGGTACCGGCAACGTAGGTGGATGCCGGAGGTGTCGGTGACGAACCACAGCATCACTCCGTCAGTGCGGATGCCGGCGCTGATGTAGTGGGCGTCCAGGCCCCGGGTGTCGATCGTCACCGGCAGGCGACGCATGTCCAGCCACGACACGGCCAGCATCCCCGCCGCCTCGGGCATGCCGCCCCACGGAGTCATGAGCTCGGAGAGCGGATGGGAGCCGAGCCGCAGCGACTCCTTGATCGCGGCGGCACAGGCCGACGGGTCGGGGTCGCCGGATTCCAGCACCGAGTTCGTGATGAACCAGCCGACGCTGTCGTGCCAGCGCTGCTCGTAGCGGCTGTGCACCGGGAACACGGCTCTCAGCGCCGTGCCCGCGAGCTCCTGGGTGGTGCTCGTCATCGCGGAGATCGTCAGAGCGAGGGTCGAGACCCCCTCCTGCCGCGCCCGCTCGGAGTAGGCCGCCAGCGCGTCGCCGTCGAGCACGTCCCGGACGACCACCCTCTCGGGATGGACCGACGGATCTCCCAGCGGCAGCGGGAAGCGGGGCATCGCACCGCCGCCCGCGTCGATGACCTCGCGCCAGCGTCGATGCACCTCCTCCGGCGCCGCGGGACGGTCCCGGAGAGCCTCCGTGTGCTCGACGAAGGAGGGCACGGGCGCCGGTGCGGGGGACTCGCCGCGCTGGATCCTCTCGAGGGCGGCCAGGAGGTCCCGGACGATGACCAGCATCGACCACATGTCCAGGTGGGAGTGGTCGGCGGCGACCACGAGCGTGGGCCCGTCGGACGTCTCGATCATGCACAGCCGGTGCGAGGGTCGCGAGAGCGGTCGGCAGTGCGCGTCCAGGACGTCCTGCAGCGCGGAGCTCAACGACTGCCCGGGCGCGACCTCGTGCTCGACCCAGGTCCCGGGGCCGTACGTGACCTCGTGCAGCGACGCGGGCGCATCGCCCCGATCGACGAAGACGGTGCGCAAGGTGCCGTGGGCCCGGACCACCACCGTCCACGCGGCGGCGAGCTCGTCACGATCGAGAGGGCCGGGCAGCCGGAAGGCGAGAGCCATCCAGGACCCGGGCCGGTCCCCGAGCTGAACGTGCCGTGCCTGGTCGAAGGAGATCGGCAACGACCGTCCGGGCGCTGACGCCTCGAGATCGATCCCGAGCAGTGGCCCGAACGGCAGCCGCAGGTGGGAGACGTGCGTGAGTCGCATGGCGCTACTATAGGCGTGACCAGCGCAGATGCAGAGGCGGCGATCACATGCACAGGATCGAGGTCCCCGGAGCGCAGATCGCCTGGGCGTTCAGCGACGAGTCCGGCCCGCCCGTGGTCCAGCTCCACGGGCTCACCTCGAGCCGCTCACGCGATCGACTGCTGGATCTCGATCTCGGGCGCGGGCTCTCCGACACGCGCCTGCTGCGCTACGACGCGCGCGGGCACGGGCACTCCACCGGCCGTCCGGTCCCGGAGGACTATCTGTGGCCCACCCTCGCCGAGGACCTGCTGCACCTGCTCGAGGTGTGGTTCCCCGGCGAACAGGTGCACGGCGTGGGCCCCTCGATGGGCGCGGGCACGCTGCTGCACGCTGCAGTGCTGGAGCCCGACCGCTTCAGCGGGTTCACCCTGCTGCTCCCACCGACAGCCTGGGCGACGAGAGCGGCGCGGGCCGAGGAGTACCGCAGGGCTGCGACGCTTCTCGAGGCGCACGGCATCGAGCGCATGCTCGCGGCCGACGCCGCGGCCCCGGGCCCGCCGGCGGCAGCAGGCCGCCCCAACACGGTGCCTCACGTCGCGGCGGACCTCCTACCCGCCGTCTATCGCGGTGCGGCGCTCAGCGACCTCCCGACGCCGGAGCAGATCGCGCGCCTCACGCAGCCGACCACGGTGCTCGCCTGGATCGACGACCCGGGTCACCCGATCTCGACCGCCGAGGCGCTGGTCTCGCTCATGCCGAACGCCGCGCTGCAGGTCGCCTCGACACCCGACGAGGTGCGACGGTGGCCGGCCGTGCTCGCCGCCGACATCGCACGGTCGCCCCTCTCCGCCACGGCGACGCTCAGTCGTCCTCGAGGGTGAACTCCCCGGCGCCGTCGGTGAACAGGGCGGTCTACCGGGGCGGATCGCGTCCGCTAACGATCGGCCGTGGACCCGGCCTGCCGACCCGGTGTGGAGGGAGGCCGCGTCCTCGGTGATCAGTCGGCGGCCAGCAGCTCGGCGAGCGTGATGGACGTGATCGCGATGTCGTCCGTCAATGCCATCATCCGCTCGACGACGCGCGGCTCGGGCGTCGATCGGAAGAGTTCCGAGATGACGTTCGTGTCCAGCACGATCATCCGAAGTCCACCCACCCTGCGACGTCATCGCGCTCCGGAAGCGTCAGGTCGTCGATGTCGCCGACGTCCCGAGCAGCGTTCAGCAGTGCACTCCGATGTGCGGCCGCCTCGCAGCTCGCGTGAGGATCTCACGCACCAGCGCTTCCATGGACCGACCATGCTCCTTCGCCCAGAAGGGGCCGACGATCGGGAGCAAGCACATCGGCTCAGACGGCATGCACCGGGGCGAGTCCGGCACGCTCCGGCTCGACGGAATCGTCAGTGCACCCTCAGCTGACGCTGCGATCAGCCTCCATCGACCATAGGCAGCGCGGCGCACTCCGGGGGCGGGTCCGTGCGCAGCCGGCCGTAGGTGTCCACGTCAATCCGCTGCCCGTCGACGAGGAATTTCCCGCGCTCGGTGCCCTCCTTGACGAACCCCGCTCTTCTCGCGACGGCGCCCGAGGCCGGGTTGTTCACACGATGCCCGAGCTCGAGCCGTTCGAGGCCGCGCTCGGTGAGCGCCCAGTGCGCGACGGTTGCGGCGGCGCGGCCGGTGAGCCCGCGTCCGCGCGCGTGGTGCGTCATCCAGTACCAGAACCAGCCGCTGAGGTTCTCCTCGTCGACGGTGACCGCGACGAGCCCGATCAGCTCGTCCCCCTCGGCGATCGCCCAGGGCTCGTGAGACGAGTCGTCTGCAAACAGGTGCGCGAGGTAGCGCTCGGCATCCTCCGACGTGGCCACATCACCCTGGCGGGCCATGTCGTCGGCCGAGGCGAACGCGGCGTGCACCGCCGGGGCGTCGGAGGCGCGAAGCCGGCGCAGCATTGGCGAGGGGGAACGGCGCTCACCTCGTCGAGCGAATCCCGGGTCGAGATGACGTAGTCCCGTGCGATCCCTGCGGTGGCCTCGAGCCAGCGGCTCGTGCGAACCCTCGCCTGGTGCGCATCGAACGCCGCACGGTCCACGAACTGCTCGACGACGGTCCAGACCAGCGGGTCCTCGGTCGGCTCGACCTCAAAGCGGAAGCATCCGGGCTCGGCGCGGGTGAGGGCGATGTGCTCGGGCAGGTGCTGCCGGACCGTGGAGGCCTCGGTGAGGTCAGCGCAGAGGAGCCGCCCGGTGAGCTCGACGACGTCCGCGCTGTTCTGGTCCCTCGTACCGTCCGTCGGCCTGTCATCCATCGGTTGCCCCTCCCCGGCGCGCTCCGCGCCCAGCCGTCGAGACCCTACTCGCCCAGGGCTCAGCACGATGCCGTGGATCGCGGGCGCTGACGGGCAGGTGGTGGAGCAGGTCTCCCCAGCCTCGCTACGCTGGAGGAATGGCGACAGTTCTCCTCGTGCGGCACGGTCGCACCACGGCCAATGCGACGGGCTTCCTGGCGGGCCGAACTCCTGGCGTGAGCCTGGACGATGTGGGACGCGAGCAGGCCGCGCGGACCGGCGACAGGATCGCGGCGGTGCCCGTCGCCGCGGTGGTCTCGAGTCCGCTGGACCGCTGCCGGGAGACCGCCCGGGCCATCGTCGAGCGACAGGCGGTCGCGCCGCCCTCGTCGGTCGAGGACGAGATCACGGAGTGCGACTACGGCCGGTGGCAGGGCCGACGGCTCGACGATCTCGCGAAGGAGGATCTGTGGCGGACCGTGCAGTCGCATCCCTCCGCGGTCGTCTTCCCCGGCGGCGAGTCGATGGCCAGGATGCAGGCCCGGGCCGTGGCGGCGATCCGGCGCCACGACGCGGAGGTCGAGTCCGAGCACGGCCCGGGGGCGGTGTGGGTCGCGGTGAGCCACGGCGACCTCCTCAAGGCGATCCTGGCCGATGCGCTCGGCATGCACCTGGACATGTTCCAGCGGCTCGAGGCGGGTCCCGCGTCGGTGTCGATCGTGAGCTATGGGGCCGGCAGGCCGCGGGTCCTCGCGACCAACACCGACTCCGGCGAGCTGTCCTGGCTCGCGACGAGCGTCCCGTCAGCCGAGGCCGCAGTGGGCGGCGGCGCCGGCACTCCCACCGCCGACGGCCCGGCGCCTAGGATCGAGCCATGACCGACGCTCCCGCCCCTGTCTATGAGTTCGACTGGCCGGACCGCGTCGTCATCGGGACGGTCGGCCTCCCCGGATCCCGCACGTTCTACCTCCAGGCGCGCACCGGGCCGCGGATCGTGAGCGTCGCCCTCGAGAAGGAGCAGGCGGCGCTGCTCGCGCAGAAGGTCGACGAGATCCTCGACCGGCTCCGTGAGGTCGAGGGCAACCGCTGGAGCGTGCCCACGAGCACTCCCGTCGAGCTCGTCGACAACGACCCGCTCGACGCCGTCGAGGAGCAGTTCCGCGCCGGCGCCATCGGCATCGGCTGGGACCCGGCCACGGCCCAGCTGATCCTCGAGGCGCATCCGCTCCCGGACGGCGACGAGCTCGACGAGGATCTCGCGGAGGAGCCACCGGCGCCGGATGCCGAGATGATGCGGGTGAAGATGCCCGTCGGCACCGCCCGGGCCTTCGCCCGGCGGACCCGCGAGGTCGTGAACGCCGGCCGGCCGCTGTGCACGCTCTGCGGCCGGCCCATCGACCCCGAGGGCCACACCTGCACCTTCCCCGAGTTCTGATGACCGCGCCGGAACTGGTGACCGACGAGCTGGTGCTCACCGGTCGGCTCACGACGGCGTCGAACGCGACGTTCCTGGGCTCCATCGGCGAGGCGGTCGTCGTCTACAAGCCCGTCGCGGGCGAGGCCCCGCTCTGGGACTTCCCCGGCGGCACCCTGGCGCGCCGCGAGGTGGCCGCCCACCTCGTCTCCGAGACCCTCGGCTGGGACATCGTGCCGCGCACCTGGCTGCGCGACGGCCCGTTCGGCGAGGGGATGGTGCAGCTCTGGCAGGAGCCGGATCCCGACCAGGACGCCGTCAACCTGGTGCCGAAGGACGAGGTGCCGGATGCGGGCTGGCGGGCCGTCCTCGAGGGCGAGGACCAGGATGGTCAGCAGATCGTCCTGGTCCATGAGGACACGCCCGTGCTGCGGCGCATGGCGGTGTTCGACGCGATCGTCAACAACGCCGACCGCAAGGGCGACCACGTCCTCGCCATGGCGGGAGGGCACCGCTTCGGCGTCGACCACGGGCTCACCTTCCATCACGAGGACAAGCTGCGCACCGTCCTGTGGGGGTGGGTGGGCGAGCCGCTGGCCGTCGAGGAGATGGGCGGCATCGGCCGCATCGCCGACGCGCTGAGCGGCGAGCTCGGCCGGTGCCTCCCGGAGCTGCTCAGCGTCGAGGAGATCGACGCGCTCGCCGCGCGCTGCGCCCGGCTGCGGGCCGACGGGTGCTTCCCGGCTCCGGGCGGGGACATGCCCGCGGTGCCGTGGCCGCTGTTCTGACGGTGATCGCACACGACGCCGCCGGGGTGGTCGTGCGCGTGCAAGCGGACATCCCCGCATAGGGATCCCGCTCCGCCGGGAGAGCTCTTACGCCGCGCGTTCGATGCACTTCGTCGACGCCTCCAGCGCCGCCCAGGAGTCGAGCACAGAACCCGCACCCGCCACGACCGACGAGCGACGACGGCTTCTCCACCTCATGCAGCTCGAGCGCCTCACCGCTTCACACGTTGAAGCGGAACTCCACCCGCGTTCCGGTACCGAGGGGACTGGTGCGCCGATAGGTGACAGCTGGGTTTAGGCCGCCAGGCTGACGGTCGGGTTCATGATGGTCTCGTACTTGATGGGGGTCAATCGGCCCAGGCTGTCCTGCCGGCGGCGGCGGTGATAGGTCCGCTCGATCCAGGTGGGGGCACCTCCCGCTTGCGGGGGAATGATCGCGATCCGGAGCTCCTCTCGCGTGCGCCACCGCTTGCGGTCCAGGACGTTCTTCTGCAGCAGGGCGAAGAAGGACTCCATCGCGGCGTTGTCTCCGGCAGCACCGACTTTCCCCATCGATCCGATGAGGTGATGCCGGGTCAGGGCATGCACGAACGAGCGTGCTCGGAACTGGGATCCTCGGTCCGAGTGCACGATGCATCCGGCCACGTCACGACGCCGAATCACGGCGTTGTCCAGGGCGTTTACCGCGAGGCGTGCCTTCATCCGGTCGCTGATCGAGTAGCCGACGATCCGGCCGGAGAATACGTCTTTGATCGCGCAGAGGTAGAGCTTGCCCTCGCCAGTCGGGTGCTCCGTGATGTCGGTCAGCCATAGTTCGTTGACATCATCGGCGGTGAAGTCCCGCTGCACGAGATCGTCATGCACGGGCGGTCCGGGGCGCTTCCCGTTCTTGCCGCGCTTCTTCCCGAAAGCGGAGAACCACTGGTTGTCCCGGCAGATCTTCCACGCGGTCCGCTCACACATCACCTCGCCCGCTTCCGCGGCCTCGCCGACCAGGAACCGGTAGCCGAACTCGGGATCCTCCAGGTGGGCATCCAGCAGGGCGTTTGCTCGGTAGGCCTCGACCAGTTCGGCCTCGGTGACCTGCCGCTTCCGCCAGCGGTAGTAGGGCTGGCGGGAGAGCTTCAGGACCCGCAGGGACACTGCGACGGGGATCCCGTCGGCGGCGAGCTCGCTAACCTCGAGATTTCACGGGGGTGTGGTCTCGCCCGACGGACGGCATAAAGAAAGGTGCTCCTGGCCTGGGATGATGCGGGGTGTTGAGTCTCGTAATCCCTGGCCGGAAGGAGCACCTTTCAGGTGTCCCACCCTACCTTGTTCTTCTACCCCCGTCCGCGCGTGGACATCGCTGAGGTCCCGGCGGCCGCGCATGCGGGCGCGGTGCTGCTGACCGGCACGATCCACGCCACCGGCCTCGCCCCTTCGCTGCGTGAAGCTCTGGATCCGTGGACGAAGCCACTGGACGAGCATCACGCCTCGAAGGTCCTGCTGGACCTCGCGATGACTCTCGCGATCGGCGGGGAGCACGCTTCGGATACTGATCTGCTGCGATGCGAACCGGGACTGTTCGGAGACGTCGCCTCGGCCCCAACGATCTCCAGGAACCTGACCACGCTGGCCGAGGACGCGCCCGCCGTGGTCGAGGCGATCTCCCAGGCCCGCCGCATCGCGCGTGAACGGGCCTGGGCACTGGCCGGCGACCACTCCCCGGTCCGCAGGCTCAGTGCGAAGAATCCGCTGGTCATCGACCTCGACGCCACCCTGATCAACGTCCACAGTGAGAAGGAGCAGGCTGCACCGACGTTCAAACGCGGCTTCGGTTACCACCCACTGTGCGCTTTCCTGGACCACGGCAGCGAAGGAACCGGGGAACCGCTGGCGATCCACCTGAGCCCCGGCAACGCCGGTTCCAACACCGCCGCCGATCACATCACCATCACCAGGCAGGCCCTTGCGCAGCTCCCGGCTGGTCTGCTCTCCTCCGGCGGAAGGGGGTCGAAGAAGGTCCTGATCCGCACCGACGGAGCCGGTGGCACCAAGGACTTCGTCAAGTGGCTGACCGGGCAGCGTCTGGCCTACTCAGTCGGGTTCACCCTCCCCGCGAACACTCCCGACCTGCTGGAACGTATCGATGAGGCGAAGACGTGGACTCCTGCCTACGACACCGACACCGACGGGATCCGCGACGGAGCATGGGTCGCGGAACTGACCGGGCTGCTGGATCTTCAGGGTTGGCCGCCCGGGATGCAGGTGATCGTGCGGAAGGAACGTCCTCATCCTGGGGCGCAGCTGCGGATCACCGATCACGAGGGGATGCGCATCACCGCGTTCGCGACCACTCCCCCTCCTCGCTGCGCTCGGGGGAGGTGCCCCCACCCCGCGCGGCCAACTTCCCGTGCTCGAGCTGCGACACCGCCGCCGCGCACGATGCGAAGACCGGATCCGCAACGCCAAGGACATGGGCTTGATGAAGTTCCCGCTGCAGGGCTTCGCGCAGAACCAGGTCTGGTGCCAGATCATCCAGCTCGCTAGCGAGCTCGTCGCCTGGATGCAGACCATCGCGCTGACCGGCCATGATGCGCGGAAGTGGGAGCCCAAACGGCTCCGCGCACGGCTGTTCGAGATCCCCGCGACCCTCGTGCGCCGCTGCCGGCACAAGGTCCTCCACCTCGCCGAACATGCTCCCGAAGCCCGCACCGTCCTGACTGGCATCAACCGGCTCCGCACCGCCGTCGCACAGACCTGACCAAGCTGCTCCACCCGCCCCACCGACCAGCAGAATCCTCCTCTCGGGAGTGGAACCCGACCGCCCGCAACGGACACTGCGACGATCTGTCATACCCGAATGCCAGAATCAGCAGCTGAACACCGGCAACGACGCCGACCGCGACCGCTCACCAGCCCCATGAAACATCGAGGCTAGGCGTTGACGGACGGTGGTGACCATGTCGTTTCCGAGCTTGACGAGGTGGAACTTGTCGACCGAGACCGCAGCGCGGGGCAGGTAGGTCCGCAGTGCTTTGCGGAACGCGGCCGAGGGATCGATGGCGACGATCTCGATCCGCTCCCGCCAGAGCTCGGAGCGCTGGGCGAGCCAGTCGCCGACGGCGGTGGAGTCCCGGCCGTCGACGATACCGAGGACCTGCCCAGTGGTCAGGTCGACCAGGGTCGTCATCCAGGGCTCGAACCGTCTCCAGGCACCGTCGTCGGTGCGGAACCAGCGCACCGACCGGTAGCGGTGCTCATCGATGCCCAGGCGCGTCACCGGCACCTCGTCAACGGCAGGCAGGGCCACGGCGGCAGCCGCCAGCGCGGCCTGGACCAGCCACCACGAGACGCCATGGGCCTGAGCGACTTCCGAGGCTGCCCGGCCAGAGGTGATCACCGCGGAGACGATCTGGTTTCGCAGCCGGGTCGTCGAGCGCGCGCGGTGCGGGACCTGGTCGGTGGCTTCCCAGAACGTGCGCCGGGCGCAGGCCGGCTCGAGGCAGAACCAGCGCCGCTTGGCCCACACCACCTGTCAAGTCCCGGGTTTCGTTGAGGGTGTGCGGGTGATGGTTGCTCAGGCCGCGGTGGCGGTCTGAGGGGCGTGCTGACGGACCCGGTGGTCCGTCTCGATCTCGGTGGGGGTGCGGTGGTCGAGCTTGCCGTGGAGGCGGTCGGTATTGAACCAGTGGACCCAGTCGGCGGTGGCCGGCTCGACGTCCTCGATGCCGTTCCAGGGCCCATCGAGAAAGATCAGTTCGTGCTTGTAGAGTGAGTTCAGTGCCTCGGCCATCGCGTTATCGTACGAATCTCCCTTCGAGCCGACAGAAGCGACAACTTCGGCTTCCTCCAGCGCCTGCGAGTATTTGATGGCGCGGTATTGAACTCCGCGGTCGCTATGATGTATCAATCCACTCACGTCTTGGCCAGCTTTCCGACGGTTCCAGAATCCCATGTTAAGCGCGTCGAGGGCCAGATCGGTATAGAGCCGCGTCGAGGTTTGCCAGCCGACGATCATTCGTGAGAACACGTCGAGCACGAAGGCGACGTATACCCATCCCGACCTGGTGGGCACATAGGTGATGTCCGCTACCCATAGCTGATTCGGGGCGGTCGCGGTGAATTCCCGCTGGACGAGGTCCAAGGGGCGGCCGGTCTCCGGGGCCGGCTTCGTGGTGCGCGGGTACTTGCCCCGTACGGTGCCGCGGATGCCGAGGGAACGGCACAGTCGCTCGACTCTGCCCTTGCCGACCGCGATGCCCTCGCGGACGAGCTGCGCATGAATCTTCCGGATCCCGTAGACCCGCATTCGTGGATGAAAATGAATGCGCATAATCTCCTTCGATAATTCGGCATCACGAACACTGCGAGCCGAGGGAGGTCGGCTGCGGGCCGCATAGTAGGTCTGCGGGGCGATCTTCACATGAGTATTCGTAGTCGTGGGAGCCACCGAATCTTGCTCTTGGGGACCGCCGATCGTGCCGACGGGGGCCAGTAGCCGCCGCGGTGGGGACCACTGGCTCCCGCCGGCATCGGGTCACTGGGGCAGTGCGGTGTGTTCTCGCATGTTCCTGTCGCCGGTGTCGATCCAGATTGTGTTGTGCACGATGCGGTCCATGATCGCATCGGCGTGGACTGCTCCACCGAGCCGGGCGTGCCAGTCCTTCTTCGGGTACTGGGTGCAGAACACGGTCGAGCCGGTGTCATAGCGGCGCTCGAGCAGTTCCAGCAGCATCGAACGCATTCCCTCGTCAGGATGGTCCAGCAGCCACTCGTCGATCACCAGCAGCGAGAACGTGGAGTACTTCCGCAGGAACTTCGTCTGGCCCTGCGGCTTGTCCTTTGCCAGGGCCCAGGCCTCTTCGAGGTCGGGCATTCGGATGTAGTGGGCTCGGAGCCGGTGCTGGCAGGCCTGCTTCGCCAGCGCGCAGCCGAGGTAGGACTTCCCTGAGCCGGTGAAGCCCTGGAAGACCACGTTCTGTTGCCGCTGGATGAAGGAGCAGGTTGCCAGTTGCGCGATCACGTTCCGGTTCAGTCCCCGTTCCTCGACCAGATCCAGCCGCCGCAGGTCCGCTCCGGGATAACGCAGCCCCGCCCGGCGGATCAGACCCTCGACCTTTCCATGATTGAAGATGGAATGCGCCTCGTCCACGATCAGCTGGAGCCGTTCCTGGAACGACATCCCCAGCACGTGAGCCTCATCCTGGGCATCGATCGCGTCCAGCAGCGCGGTCGCGCCCATCTCGCGCAGCTTCCGCTTCGTGTCGTTATCGATCACGCTCACCGGACACCTCCGGCGTAGTAGTCGGCGCCACGGACGTATCCGCCGTCTTCCGCGGGTTCCTCGCGGGGTGGACGCAGGGCGGCGACCTTGTCCTGCCCGGTGGCCAAGATCGGGTGCAGATGCGCATAGCGCGGTGAACGGACCCGTCCCGTCAGCGCGAGTGCGCAGGCCGCCTCGACCCGATCTACGGAGAAGCGGCGAGAGAGCCGTAGCACCGCCAACGCGGGATCCAGGCCCTGTTCCACGATCGGCACGGACTCGAAGATCCGCTGGATCACGATCACCGTGGCCGGCCCGACCCGATCTGCCCACGCCCGCACCCTCTGCGCGTCCCAGGCCTGGAAACGCTCGCCCGCAGGTAGGTCCGCGTCGTTGGTGCGGTACTCATTGCTCGCGGTCTCCGGGAGCAGCAGGTGACTGGTCAGTCGCTGGCTGCCCTGATAGATCTCCAGCGTCCGGGCCGTGATGCGCAGATCGACCTTCGCGCCGATGTGCGCGAACGGCGCGGAGTAGAAGTTCCGCGCGAACGTGACGTGCCCGTTCCTGCCCACTCGTCGTCCGTAGTGCCATGTCGAGATCTCGTAGGGCACCGCCGGCAGCGGCGTCAGCAGCGGCCGCTCCTCCGCGTCGAACACGCTGGCGCGGGATCCGGGCCGCTTCTGGAACGGCTCCGCGTTATAGGCCTCCATCCGCTGCCCGATGGCGGCTGCAAGTTCGGGCAGGGACGTGAATCGCTGATCCCGCAGCCCGGCGATGACCCAGGTCGCGACGTGCGCGACGGTGTTCTCCACGCTCGCCTTGTCTTTCGGTTTCCGCACCCTCCCCGGGAGCACCGCCGCCGAGTAATGCGCTGCCATCTCGCGATACGCATCGTTCAGGACGATCTCGCCCTCGCGGGGGTGCTTCACCACACCGGTCTTGAGGTTGTCCGGAACGATCCTCGGGACCGTCCCGCCCAGCGCCTCGAACATCGCTACGTGCGCTCGCAGCCAGGACTCCTGGCGCATATCCAGCGCCGGGAAGCAGAACGCGTAACGAGAAAAAGGCAGGCAGGCAACGAACAAGAACACCTTCGAGACCTCGCCGGTGACCGGATCGGCCAGCTCCATCGTGGGGCCGGACCAGTCGACCTCCACGCTCTGGCCGGCCTTGTGACCGACTCTCGAAGCGGCACCGGTGACCATGACGTGGTGCTGGTAGGTGCGGCAAAACCGGTCATACCCCATCGCCGGATCCCCAGCCGCCGTGGTCGCGTCGAAGTACTCGCCGTGCAACAGCTTCAGCGTCACGCCGACCCTGGCCATCTCTCGATGGACCTGTTCCCAGTCCGGCTGTGCGAACACGCTCTCGTGCTCGCCCCGGCCCGGGAACAACCGGGCATACACCTGCTCATCGGCGACGTCCGCGATATCGCCCCACCCGATCCCTGCAGCGTCAGCGGCCTCGAACACCGCCCTCACGGACTTGCGGGACATGCCCTGCGAGGACGAAATCGCTCGCCCCGACAGACCTTCTGCGCGCAGCTGGAGCACCAGCTTCGCCCTGATCTTCCGTACCATTCCAGATTGCTCCTTCCGCCGCGTGCCCTATACACACGGCGGAAGGAGCGTAGACAGAGCGGCCCCAACGACACCACTGGTGGTCCCGAACGACGCCACCGCTACGGCAGCGACGTGGCACCCGAACCCTCGATCAGCGGACCCCAGCGAGGCGAATATTCATTCACATCGAGCTCTTTGGTGAGAACCCGGCAGATCGGTTCGATCCCCCACGTGTCTTTTTGTTCGTCGATGTAGGCGACGATCACTTCTGTGGGCGGTCGAACTCCGCCGCGAAAAAAGCCGTCGCGGACTTCAGGATCTCGTTCGAGCGGCGCAGCTCACGGTTCTCCGCCTCCAACTGACGAATCCGCGTTTCGGCGTCCACCGCCTCGGTCGGGATGTCTGCGGCTTCTGCCTTGCTGACCCAGTTCCGCAGCGCTTCCTTGTGCACGTTCGTCTGCTTCGCGATCCGCGCGATCGCGCCGATGCGTGTCGCCGGGTCGCGGCGGGCCTCGACGGCCAGGCGGGTCGCTCGCTCCCGCAGCTCGACGGGGTACTTGTAGTTGGCCATGGTGATCAGGGGGTCCTTCCAGGATGTCTGGCTCACCCTCTATCAAACCCCGGACGATTCAACCTGAACCGTCCCGGCCACGGGGACGTCTCGCACCTGCTGAGAGCGGCGGGAGTGGACCTTCGTCGCGATCACCCCGCACGACGGGCACCCGGGTGGGACGCTCGAGGCGATCACCACTTGACGCCCTCCGTCGGACAGGTCGATCGCGTCAACGACGCGGTAGTTGGGCAGGTTGAAGATCGTGCTCGCAGCATCACGCTGCGGACCAGTACTCTCATACACAGGCTCGTGGTCCTCTGAGATATGGATGTCTTGACAACACCCATCACAGCAGGACCACGAGCCGCTCTACGCCAGCGACGCGACGCTCTCCATCACCACGAACCGTGAAGAGCCGTCGATGTCGACTCCGAAGTACTGGTGCACCAGGATGTTGCGGAAGCCCCGAATCTGTGGCCAGGCGATCTCAGGGTGCGCCCCGGTGATCTCATCGGGAAGGTGGTTCACGGCTTCGCCGATGATCTGCAGGTTCCGCTCGATCGCATCCTCTGCCATCTCCGCGATGTCACTCTCACGGTCCAACGCAGCGACATACTTCCGGCATCGCTCAACTGCCTCAAGTACGTCAGCGATGCGCTGCTCCGGACTGCGGCTCAAAGCGGCACCGCCTCGGCGAGCGCCGAAGCGGAGACCGGACGCTTGAGCAGTTGGACAGGAAACACATCGATGTCATCGCGCTCGAACAGCGTGCGCGTCTCCTCGAGCAGACCGGATGCACGCATCAGGAGGTTCCCCTCGGCAGGGTCCATCTCGACGAGGATGTCGATGTCGGATTCTAAAGACGCTGTGCCGCGGGCGACGGACCCGAACAGCTTCGGATTGGTCGCGCCGTACCGGTCGAGGAGCACCTGGAACTCGCCACGGCGCGCAACGAGGAGCTCGCGCAGGGCGAGCGTCTCGGGCGTCATGACGGTCTCAGACATGCTTCAAGGGTACCGGGCCTGACAGCACGTCGACATGGCGCTCTACACGTTGAAGCGGAACTCCACCACGTCGCCGTCGGCCATCACGTAGTCCTTGCCCTCCATGCGCACCCAGCCCTTGGCCTTGGCCTCGTTCTTGGAGCCGGCCTCCATGAGGTGGTCGAAGGAGATCACCTCGGCCTTGATGAAGCCGCGTTCGAAGTCGGTGTGGATCACGCCGGCGGCCTGCGGGGCGGTGGCGCCCTTAGGGATCGTCCAGGCGCGTGCTTCCTTGGGGCCAGCAGTGAGGTAGGTCTGCAGGCCCAGGGTCTCGAAGCCGGCACGGGCCAACTGGTCCAGGCCGGACTCCTCCTGGCCGGTGGAGGCCAGCATCTCGGCGGCCTCCTCGGGCTCCAGCTCGATCAGCTCGGCCTCGAACTTGGCGTCCAGGAAGATCGCCTCAGCCGGGGCCACCAGCTTCCGCAGGGCGTCCTGGGAGGCAGTGTCTGCCAGGCCCTCCTCATCGGTGTTGAACACGTAGATGAAGGGCTTGGCGGTCATCAGCTGCAGCTCGCGCAGCGCGGTCACGTCGATGCCGGCGGCCTTCGCGCCCTGGTACAGGGTGGTGCCCTCCTCCAGCAGTGCCTTGGCCTTGGTGACGTTCTCCAGCACGGCCGGCTCGATCAGGCCGCGCTTGGTCTCCTTCTCCAGTCGCGGCATCGCGTTCTCGATGGTCTGCAGGTCCGCGAGGATCAGCTCGGTGGAGATGGTCTCCATGTCGCCGGAGGGACCGTCGGAGCCGGCCACGCGCGTCACGTCGGGGTCGGAGAACGCGCGGGTGACCTGGCAGATCGCGTCGGCCTCACGGATGTTGGCGAGGAACTTGTTGCCCAGGCCCTCGCCTTCGCTGGCGCCCTTGACGATGCCGGCGATGTCCACGAAGGACACGGTGGCCGGCACCAGCTTCTCGCTGCCGAACACGGTGGCGAGCTGGGCCAGGCGCGGGTCGGGCAGGGGAACCATGCCGACGTTGGGGTCGATCGTGGCGAACGGGTAGTTCGCCGCAAGCACCTCCGCGCGGGTCAGAGCGTTGAACAGGGTGGACTTGCCGACGTTGGGCAGTCCGACGATTCCGATAGTGAGAGCCACGGAAGGAGATTCTACGGGGACACCTGCCGCCAGGTCCCGGCGCCTGCCCGGATCGTGCGCGGAGTCTCGCCCATCTGCCCCGGGTCAGCCTGTCGACACCCTGCGCGCCTCATTCGAAAGCAGGCGGGCGAACGGTGGTGGTGGCGGGTTCGCAGAACGGCGGCAGGGGAAGGCAACCCAGGGATGAGCTCGAGATCCACACCTCACGCACGAT
The DNA here is from genome assembly GCF_016907455.1 of Brachybacterium muris. Lineage (NCBI taxonomy): Bacteria > Bacillati > Actinomycetota > Actinomycetes > Micrococcales > Dermabacteraceae > Brachybacterium > Brachybacterium muris. Next base: position 2,540,437 of record NZ_JAFBCB010000001.1, read on the forward strand.
CACCAGGAGTTCGACTCCCTCGGGGAGGTCTGCACGTGAGATCGTCGCGGCGGGATCGGTGACGGTGAGTTCGCCCAGGGAGCGGTGAGCGTTTCCTGAGCGGGGCACGCAGGGCAGGTACCCGTCCGGGGTCGCGGTGGTGGTGGCGAACAGGCGCACCTGCCTGTTCCGCACCGGAATGTTCTCGTTGGCCGGGACGGAGGATTCTGCGATCTCACGGCACCCGGTGCGCTGCCCGGATGCTGCCTGCGGTGCCGCGGACCACGCGGGCGTGTCCTCCAGCTGTGCCAGCACGGCGCCTTCAGGGTCATCGATGCCGGAAGGGACGGTGCGGTACTCGAGCTCCCACAGGTGGCAGTCCTGTGCGTGTCCGGCGAGGATCCAGCCACGGTCACGCGGCGCGATCTCGCAGTCGACCTCCTGAATCGTGACCACCGGCGGCCCGAACACGGGATCGAGCACGGCAGCATCGTCCTAGGCCAGCGGCGGGAGGTCCGCGAGCGCTGCCTGCAGCCCGATGGTGGCGTCGTCCTTCGCCGCCGATGGCAGCAGCACGAGGACCCGGAAGAACATGGCCGCCCAGATCAGCAGCACGACGAACAGGACAGCCAGGGCGGTCCGAGCAACTGCGCGGAAGCGACCACGCGGCCCTGGACCCTGGGCAGGGGAAGGGCCGTCTGACGTACTCATCGTCGCTGTCCTCGCTCGTCGGTCATGCGGCCATGACCGCCACACACTCGCCCCATGATGCACAGCCTGCTCCTGCCGCACCAGAAAGGTCCACCACCTCTACGACACCTATGCACCACATCCCGCGTCTCGGCAGATCTGCGCGCCTCGGCAGGTTCGTCACACCCCCGTGGTGTGCTGGATCCATGGACGGAACACAGATGCTCCTGCTGGGCCTGGCCCTCGGTGCGGCCCTCGGTGCCATCGTCACCTGGCTGGTGCTGCGCGAGCGCATGCGCACCCGTGAGGAGCAGCACCGCGCAGGAGCGGACGCCTCCACCCACCTGCTGCGCCTGGCCGACGAGCGCTTCGAGCGGGATGCGGCCCGTCGCGACGCCGAGCAGGAGGAACGCGAGGTCGAGCTGCAGCGCACCCTCGCACCCATCACGGCCACCCTCTCCCATCTGGAGCGCTCCCTGGCCCGCTCCGAAGCCGCACGGATCGATGCCGAAGGGGCACTGCGCGCACACCTGGGGCAGCTCGCCCAGCGCGCCCAGTCCTTGGAGACCGGCACCAACGCACTGACCGCCGCGCTGCGGGCACCGACGGCCCGGGGCCGCTGGGGTGAGGTGCAGCTGCGTCGGATCGTCGAGGCCGCCGGGATGCTCGAGCACGTGGACTTCTCCGAACAGCTGGCCGGTACCCGGGCCGATGGCGACAAGGGCCAGCGGCCGGACCTCGTGGTGCACCTGTCCGGGGACCGGCACATCGTGGTCGATGCGAAGGCACCGATGGACGCCTACCTCGACGCCACCGAGGAACCGGACCCCGCCCGGGCCGCCGCCCGCCGCACCGCCCACGCCAAGGCCCTGCGCCACCACGTGGGCGTGATCTCGTCCAAGGCCTATTGGAAGGCCCTCGGTGACACCCCCGAGTTCACCGTCCTGTTCGTGCCCAGCGACGGGGTGCTCGCTGCCGCCCTGGAGACCGACCCGGCCCTGCTGGACGACGCCTTCACCCGGGAGGTGGTGATCGCCTCCCCCGCCACCCTGGTGGCGCTGCTGCGCACCGTCGCCCACACCTGGCGCACCGATGCCCTGAACCGTGACGCCCGTGAGGTGCTCGAGGCAGGCCGCGAGCTGCACCATCGGCTGGGCACCTTCACCGCGCACCTGGGGAAGGTGGGGCGATCCCTGGACTCCTCGGTCGCCGCCTTCAACGACGCGGTGGGGTCCCTGCAGTCGCGGGTGATGGTCACCGCGCGCCGTTTCGAGGACCTGGGGCTGCCCGGCACGCGGCTGGACGAGGTGGAGCAGTTGGAGCGGCGCGCCCGCACCCTGGACGAGGCCGAGATAGCGAGCCTCGCTGGGGGTTCCCCGTTCGACGGGACGTCCCGGATCGGCCGGGATGCCCGTCGGCAGGACGCCGGCTGAGGCCCGGACGGGCCCGACAGCGTCTGGATGGGGCCGGCAGGGTCAGGCCTGTTCAGCCTTGGCGGGGGTCACCACCAGTTCGTTGATCACCACGTTCTGCGGGCTCTCCAGCACGAACATCACAGTGCGGGCCACGTCCTCGGCCGTGAGCATGAGGGCTCTGTCCGCGTCACCGGGCACCTCGGGTCGTTGTTCCAGGAAGTCGCTGTCCACGTCCCCGGGACACAGGTGACAGGCACGGATGCCGTGGTGGTTCTCCTGAAGGTTCAGGATCTCCGTCAGTGGCCCCAGGGCCGTCTTGGTGGCGCTGTAGGCGACGCCGGCCGAGGGCGAGGTGCGCCACCCCGCGAAGGACGAGATCAGCACCACCGTGCCGCGTCGGCGCTCCCGCATCGCGGGCAGCACCGCGTCGATCACGGCCACCGGGCCCAGCAGATTCGTGCCGGTGATCGCGGTGAACTCCGTGAGGTCCTGGTCGGACCAGGCGCGGCGCTTGGCATTCAAGCCGGCCGAGAGCACCACAGCATCCACCTCCCCCAGTTCCTGCTTGATCAGCGCTGCAGCGGCAGCGACCGCCTCGGGGTCGGTCACGTCCAGGGGCACGACGAGGGCGGTGCCGCCGTGAGCCTCGATCTGCGCAGCCACCTCGCCGAGCACCTCGCGGCGCCTGCCGGAGAGCGCCACCTGCCAGCCCGCCCGGGCGGCGGCGACCGCGCTGGCCCGGCCCATCCCGGAGCCCGCTCCGGTCACCCACAGAGTCCTGGTCGACATGCTTCGTCCTCCCCGTTCACGTGACGATCCCCGGCATCACCCGCAGGGGACGAGCGAGTGTGAGAGCGTCCTTGCATCACCGGTCAGCGTAGACGTCCCGGCAGCGAGTACCCCAGGAGGATCCATGCACATCGATCTCTCGCACCAGGTCGTGGTGGTCACCGGTGCCGGCCGCGGCATCGGCCGCTCCATCGCCCAGGCCTTCCACGACGAAGGGGCCCGAGTCATCGCCCTCGACGTCTCCCCCGGCCTGCTGAGCGTCCTAGAGGCCGACGGCATCGCAGACCTGTGCGTGCCCTGCGACGTCACCGATGTCGACCAGGTGCGCTCAGCCGTCGAGACTGTCGTGGAGCGCTTCGGCCGTCTCGATGTGCTGATCAACAACGCCGGCATCAACATCGAAGGGCCCGTGGAGGACTTCGATGCGGGGCTGTGGGACCGCGTGTTCGCCGTGAACGTGCGGGGCGTGTTCGTGACCAGCCAGGCCGTGATCCCGGTGATGAAAGAGCAAGGATCCGGGCGGATCATCAACGCCGCCTCGTTCGCGGCGATCATCCCCAGTGTCGGGGCCGCCGCCTACGGAGCCTCGAAGGCGGCCGTGGTGCAGCTGACCCGGGTGCTGGCCAGCGAGCTCGGACCCTACGGGATCACCGTCAACGCGTACGCGCCGGGCATGATCCCCGGGGAGATGAACACCTTCGCCTCACTGGACGAGCAGGCGGCCGCCGCCAAGCTGGACCAGCTCAGCGTACGCCGCTGGGGCGAGCCGGAGGACGTCGCGAAGCTGTGCCTGTTCCTGGCCAGCGATCTGTCCTCGTACATCACCGGGGCGCTGCTGGACGTCTCCGGAGGCAAGTTCGCCACCCAGGATCCCGGCGCTGCCTGGCGCGGAGAAGGTCCTGCCGGCCTGCACTGAGGCCGAACCGTTACCTCCACGAAGCGGTCAAGGACCTCGACCCGGCGTTAGGGCATGATGTGATCGACCGAACACCTGCCGCGGACCGACGAGGCCGTCATCGCGGCGGGCCAGCGGGACGATCCCGCGCCTTCGACCGCCGAACCTGCTCACCGAGGAGACACCGATGAGAATCGCACGACGGACTTTCACTGCACTTGGCCCTGTCGCCGCTCTGGGACTGCTTGCCGCATGCGGCAACGACGAGGGTGGCAGCGGCGGCACCAGCAACGGTGGCAGCGGTGGCGGCGAGGGCGACTTCGTCACCGACCTGACCTTCGGCACCGGCGGCACCGGCGGCGTGTACTACCCGCTGGGCGGCGAGTACGCCACCATCTACGAGAACAACATCGACGGCATCACCGTGAACTACACCGACTCCGGCGCCTCGGTGGAGAACATCGGCAAGATCTTCCAGGGCGAGTGGCAGCTGGGCATCTCCCAGTCCGACACCGCCAACGCCGCCGTCACCGGTGACGGCGAGTTCGAGGGCGCACAGGTGGACAACCTGGGCTGGATCGCGGCCCTGTACCCGGAGGCAGCTCATATCGTCACCCTGGCCGGCACCGGCATCGAGACCGTCGCAGATCTCGCCGGGAAGCGCATCGCCGTGGGCGACGTGGGCTCCGGCACGCGCAACGTCTCCGATGCGATCCTCGCCGCAGCAGGCATCGAGGAGGGCGGCTACGAGCCCTTCGAGCAGGACTTCGCCAGCTCCCTGAACCTGCTGCGCGACGGCAACATCGAGGCGTCCATCTTCGTGGTGGGCACCCCCACCGGTTCCCTGGGTGACCTGGCCGCCACCAACGACGTCAAGCTCGTCTCGATGGACGAGGCCGAGGCACAGGGCGTGGCTGACGCCAGCCTCTACGAGGTCTACACCATCGAACCGGACGCCTACGACTTCCTCACCGAGCCGGTCACCACGCTGTCGGTCGCGGCGGCCCTGGTCGGTTCCACCACCCAGATCAGCCCCGATCTCGCCTACGAGATCACCAAGGCCACGTTCGAGCATGCCGAGACGATCACCCTGCCCCAGGGCGACCTGATCAGCCACGACTACGCGCTGTTCGGCCGCGGCGATGTCCCGCTGCACCCGGGCGCGGAGAAGTACTACCAGGAGCAGGGACTGCTCTGAGATGACGCCCGCAGGAAAGAGGAAGGGATCGCGCCCCGCCGATGGTGAGCCGTCGGCGGGCGCGGTGCCCGTGCAGAACGACGTGCCAGGCTCCCCCACCGCCCAGGATCCCGTCGTCCCCCGGGACGACCACGTTGCGCCGGATTCCGCCGAGACGCTGCACGACGGTGAGGAGCACGCCCAGGAGGTGCTGCGCGAGCACGACACCGCCAGCCGGTTCCGCACGAACCTGGGCTGGTGGGCGTGGGTCGTGGGCGGCCTGTCCGTAGCGCTGACCCTGTTCCACCTGTACACCGGTGTGTTCGGCTCGCGCACCTCCCTGATCCAGGGTGCGATCCACCTCGGCGGTGCCACCTCGATCATCTTCCTGCTGTACCCGGCCGGGAAGAAGCTCGTCCGGCGCAAGGGTGGGGTGCCCTGGTACGACGTGCTGCTGGCCCTGCTGGGCCTGGCGGTGAACCTGTACATCGTGGTCGAGTACTCCCACCTCACCAGCAACATCGTGCAGATCATGGGGTACCGCGGCATCGACTATGCCGTCGCGGTGCTGGGCATCCTGCTCACGCTCGAGGCCACGCGCCGCTGCGTGGGCCTTCCGATTGTGGTCATCGCCCTGGGCGCGATCGCCTATGCGATCTTCGGGGCGGGCCAGTCATGGCAGGACTTCGCGGTCAGCACCTACTTCACGGCGCGCTCGGGGATCTTCGGAACTCCGATCCAGGTGTCCTCCACCTTCATCTTCCTGTTCCTGCTGTTCGCAGTGGTGCTGATCCACACCAACATCGGTGCGTTCTTCAACGACTTCGCGTTCCGCCTCACCGGGCGCTTCACCGGTGGCCCCGCCAAGGCCGCGGTCGCGGCGAGCGGGCTGCAGGGAATGATCTCCGGTTCCTCCGTGGCCAACACGGTCGCCTCGGGCTCGTTCACCATCCCGATCATGAAGAAGGCCGGCTTCCGCCCCCACTTCGCGGGCGCGGCCGAGGCGACAGCCTCCACCGGTGGGCAGATCATGCCGCCGATCATGGGTGCCGCTGCGTTCATCATGGCCGAGTACACGGGCATCCCGTACAGCCAGATCATCATCATCGCGATCATCCCGGCGGCTCTGTACTTCCTGGGCGCCTTCCTCTCGGTGCACTTCGAGGCGAAGCGGCACGGGATCAAGGGCCTGCTGCGCTCCGAACTGCCCAGCTGGAAGAGCCTGCTGACGCGGATCGACCTGCTGCTGCCGCTGATCGTGATCGTGTGGATGATGCTCTCGGGCTTCTCGCCGGCCAGAGCGGCCCTGTGGGGCGTGGGCGTGGCCTTCGTGCTGAGCTTCCTGCGCAAGTCCACCCGGCTGTCCTTCACGGGGATCGTGAAGACCCTCGAGGCGGGTGCCCGCACGGCCCTGCCGGTGATCGCCGCCTGCGCCACGGCCGGGATCGTGGCGGGCACCGTGACCGGGACCGGCCTGGGCGGCCGGCTCGGGAACAGCCTCATCGACCTGGCACAGGGCAACTTCCTGCTGGTGCTGCTGCTGACGATGATCGCCTGCCTGGTTCTCGGTATGGGCCTGCCCACCACCGCGAACTACGTGGTCACCGCCACGGTGGCGGCCCCCATCCTGTACAACAACTTCGACGTGCCGCTGATCTCGGCGCACATGTTCGTGTTCTTCTTCGGGATCCTCGCGGACATCACCCCACCGGTGTGCCTGGCCGCCTACGCGGGATCCGGGATCGCGGGATCGAACCCGCTGCGCACGGGCGTCACGGCGCTCAGGCTGGCGATCGCCGGGTTCCTGATCCCGTTCGTGTTCGTCCTGGAGCCGGCACTGCTGCTCGAGGGCACGATCGGGGAACTGATCCCGGCCCTGGTCACCGTGATCCTGGGCATGACCGTGATCGCTGCGGCCCTGGCCGGGCATCTGGTGGTGCGCACCCAGGTCTGGGAGAAGACCGTACTGATCGTCAGCGGCGTGATGATGGTGTACCCGTCGATACCTGTGTCGATCGTGGGCATGGTCCTGGCCGCTGTCGTGGTGGTGGTGCAGGTGATCCGCCGCCGCAATGCGGGGACCGGTGGCAGCGATTCCACAGGACGGGTGGATCCGAAGGCTGCAGCGACGGCCTGACGCTCTCGTCCTCGGCGCCCGTCCGACCCGGTCATGACGATCGGGCCGGGCGGGCGCTCTGCGTCCCGGCAGCGCGCCGCCGCGCTCAGCGCCCCCGTCGCACCAGCACCACGGCAGCGATCGCCGCCACCGCGAGAGCCACTCCCCCGCCGAGGCCCGCTAGCAGGGCCCACACCACCGGATGCAGCGAGAAGCCCGCCCCCTCCTGCGGCGCTTCCTCGAGCTCCACGGGCCCGTCGCCGCCCCCGTCAGACGCGGCAGCCACCTGGCCCGGGTCCGCTGCGGTGCGGTCCTCGGCCGATGCCGCCCCCTGCCCGTCCAGTTCCGGGCCCTCCGCAGGCTCGCCCACAGCATCGATGTCGATCGTGTACGGCACCTCGAACAGCCGGTCCCCGTCGTACCGCGAGGGGATCAGGGTCAGCTGGAGGTAGTAGTCCCCGGCCAGGAACGAGGAGCGGGCCTCGGTAGTACCCTGCTCCCTGTTCTTGAACTGCACGGCGGTGGCCTGGTTCAGCTGCACCTGGAGGCCGGGCCGGGCCTGCTCGGAGAAACCGGCGGTTTCGGCGCCGCCGTCCGGCGACACCATCGAGTACACCTCTCCCCGCAACGGGGACACAAGGGTGGCGTGCAGCGTCAGGTCCATCCCGTCCGGTGGGACGAACTCGCCCAGGGCGAGTGCGCTGCGCACCTGCTGGCCGTACTGCACAGGCACGCGGAAGAACTGAACCTCCCCGGGGATGATGGTGCCGCGAAGGGGTCCGTTCCCGGCCTCGACGGCGGAGGCGAAGGAGAACGCGGGCTGGATCTGCTCACCGTCGGAGGGCACGGCGAGCGGCTCGATCTGTCGGGGCCACTTCACTGCGGGCGGCAGACCGCTGGGATCCACCTCCTGCTCGGCGAAGAACTGCAGCTCCACCGGGATCGCCTCCGCCTCGGACGGGTTGCCGGTGCGCTCCACCTGCAGGATCACCGTGCCGTCCGCGTCAGCGCCGAAGCAGGAGAGGTACTCGGTCTCCGCCATGCGCGGCGTGGCGATGCTGGCCGTGATCGGCCCGTCGCCGAGGTCCGCCTCGGCGCGGGCGGCGACATTGCCGATGCGGCAGTCGGTGCCGTCAGTGGAAGCGGTACGCAGTTGCAGCTGGGCGAGCTTGTTGGTGGCGCCGCCCCCACCGGGCAGCACCATGGTGGCGGTCACGTGCGCGATCTCGCCGGGAGCCAGCTTCAGCCGGTAGTAGCGGGAGAAGCCCTGCCCGTCGTCGATGGCAGGGCTGCCGTGCTCGAGCACGTCCAGGTAGGAGCCTGGCACCAGATCCACCGCGTCCTCAGGGGTGGTGCCACCGGTGATCGGACTGCCTGCGGAGGAGTACCCCTGGATGGCGCGGGTCATCTTCACCAGCAGCTCATCGCGCAGGGTCTCGGCATCGGTGGCGTCGGCGAAGGTGCCGCCGGTGGCCTCGGCGATACATGCCAGTTCGTCCCTGGCGGCCTGCTCGGCCTTGAAGCCGATGGTGTGGATCCGCATCTCGGGATGCTGGGTGGCCAGTTCGGCGGCGACCTCGCACGGGGGCGGTCCACCGCACTCGTCGATCCCGTCGGACACCAGCACGATGGAGCGCATCTCCGCCTCCGGCAGTGCCTCCGCGGCCTTGCGCAGGGACAGGCCGATGGGGGTGAAGCCGGAGGGTTGAACCGCGTCGATCTCCTGCAGCAGTCGGTCGCGGTCCAGGCCGTCCGGTTCCACCAGCAGTTTCACGTCCTGGCAGCCGGCCTCCTGGCTGTTCGCCGTCTGGGCGTCGGAGTTGCCGTAGGTCATCAGCCCCACGCTGGCGTCCTCCAGAAGGAGGGGCACCAGACCGGAGACGGCCTCCTTCGCCACCACCATGCGGCTGCGGCCACCGACGTCTTCAGCCCGCATGGAGCCCGAGGCGTCGAACACGAGCATCGAGGGTGCGGTGCGGCCGGTGTTGTAGCCCTCGGCGAGCGCCGGGCCGGCCGGCCCCGCCATCACGACCAGAGCGGCGATCAGTGCGGCGACGAGTGCAGAAGACAGGCGTGAGATCACCGGGCCATCATGCCGGGTGATTCGCCCGTTCGTCAGCCTCGGATCGGTGGGCGGCCGTCGCCATCGTCCCGGGGCATGCGGCTCAGGTGAGCCCTGCGCCCTCCTCGGGCTGCTCGCGCACCTCGTCGACGTTCCCGGTGGGCTTCGTGCCGACGGAGCCGGACTCGGCGGTGGCCCCGGCGCCGGTGGGGCGCTTGCGGCTGTCGGTCACGCCCTTGGCCTTCATCTCCTGGCGCAGCTCGCGCGGCAGGGAGAACATGAGGTCCTCCGTCGCGGTGCGCACGGGCTTGACGTCCCCGTAGCCGCGTCGGGACAGCTCAGCGAGCAGCTCCTGGACCAGCACATCGGGAACCGAGGCCCCGGAGGTGACGCCCACGGTCTGAACGCCCTCGAACCACTCCTCGCGCAGCTCAGCGACGGAATCGATGCGGTGGGAGGCCTTCGCACCCGCCTCCTTGGCCACCTCCATCAGGCGCACCGAGTTGGAGGAGTTCGGGGAGCCGACCACCAGCACCAGGTCGGACTGCGGGGCGATCTTCTTCACCGCCACCTGACGGTTCTGGGTGGCGTAGCAGATGTCGTCGCTGGGCGGGGACTGCAGGGTGGGGAACCGCTCGCGCAGGCGGTCCACGGTCTCCATGGTCTCGTCGACGCTGAGGGTGGTCTGCGAGAGCCACACGACCTTCTCGGGGTCGCGCACGGTCACGTTGACGGCGTCGTCGGGCGAGTTGACGATCTGCACGTGATCCGGGGCCTCGCCCGCGGTGCCCTCGACCTCCTCGTGACCCTCGTGGCCCACCAGCAGGATGTCGTAGTCCTCGCGGGCGAAGCGCACCGCTTCCTTGTGCACCTTGGTGACCAGCGGGCAGGTGGCGTCGATGGTGCGCAGGTTGCGCTGCTCAGCCATCTCGCGCACCTTCGGGGAGATGCCGTGGGCGGAGAAGATCACCAGCGAGCCCTCGGGGATCTCGTCGACCTCCTCGACGAACACGGCGCCCTTGGCGCGCAGGCTGTCCACCACGAACTTGTTGTGGACGATCTCGTGGCGCACGTAGATGGTCTCGTCGTAATGCTCCAGGGCGCGTTCGACGGCGACGACGGCGCGATCGACGCCGGCGCAGTATCCACGCGGTTCGGCCAGGTACACGGTTCCGGTGCTCACCGCTCCATCGTAGGGAACGGGAGCTGGCTAGGGCACGGCGCTGGGGCATGCCTCACCATCCCTCCACAGGTCCCTCCCCTTTGTTCCTACTTGGCGCCTCCCCTGGTTCCTCTCTGGTGCCTCCCTTGGTTCCTGTCTGGTTCCTCCCCACGGCATGGTGATCCCCACCGCGGGGCGGGACGCTCATCTGTCCCACCGCCGTGCCACAGTGGTGGCCATGAGCGATTTCTCCACGGTTCCCGGTGGTGCTGATGGTACTGCCGGTGGCGGCACTGCCGCCGCCGCGCGCCGCACCCTGGCGCCCACCGCTGCGCAGACCACCGCGGAGAACCCGTGGCCGCTGCGGCAGCTGTCGGTGAAGGTGGGTGAGTACATCGCCCGCATGTCACCACTGTGGGTGGAGGGCGAGATCGTCCAGCTGAACCGAAGGCCGGGCTCCGGCATGTCCTTCATGACCCTGCGGGACATCGACGTGGACATGTCCTTCTCGGTGCCGATCCGCGAGCACGTGCTTCGCACCCTGCCCATCGAGCCGGTCGCTGGTGCCCGCGTGGTGGTGCACGCCAAGCCAACCTTCTGGACCCGCCGCGGCAGCCTGCAGCTGGAGGCCGACGGCATCCGCCCGGTCGGTCTCGGCGAGCTCCTGGCGCGCCTGGAGCAGCTCAAGCGCGTGCTGGCCGCGGAGGGCCTGTTCGACGCCTCCCACAAGAAGGCCTTGCCGTTCCTGCCGCGCACCGTGGGTCTGATCTGCGGCCGCGAGTCCGCTGCGGAGAGGGATGTGGTGGTCAACGCCCGGCGCCGCTGGCCCGCCGTGGAGTTCGCGGTGCGGGAGGTGGCCGTGCAGGGCACCAAGGCGGTGCGGGAGGTCTCTGCTGCCCTGCGTGAGCTGGACGGCCTGGACGAGGTGGACGTCATCATCATCTCCCGCGGCGGCGGCTCCCTGGAAGATCTGCTGCCGTTCTCCGACGAGCAGCTGGTGCGGCTGGTCGCCGGGGCACGGACCCCGATCGTCTCGGCGATCGGCCACGAGGTGGACACCCCGCTGATCGACCTGGTGGCCGACATGCGCGCCTCCACCCCCACCGATGCCGCCAAGCGCGTGGTGCCGGACATCCAGGCCGAGCTCGATCAGCTCACCATGGGCCGCTCCCGCCTGCGCACCGCGATCCGCAGCCGGCTGGAGCGCGAGCAGTCCACCCTCGATGCGATCCGCTCCAGGCCGGTGCTGGAGAACCCCTCCACGATCCTCGCCGGCCGGGCCGATGAGGTGCGAGCCCGCATCAGCTTGGCCCGCACCCTGATCGGGGCAAGGCTGGATCGTGCGGCCGACGAGATCGACCACCTGGGCCGGCAGGTGCAGGCCCTCAGCCCCCTGGCCACCCTGGAGCGCGGCTACGCAGTAGTGCAGGACGCCTCCGGCACCGTGGTGCGCGACCCCTCACAGGCCGAGGTCGACCAGGCCCTGTCCGTGCGCGTGGCCGCTGGCCGCTTCGGCGTGCGCCGCACCGTGGAGGACCCGTACCAACCACCGCCCCAGCCCTAACCCCGCCCCGCACCCCCAGCACCCAGCACCCAGCACCGGGCCGGACCTTCACCACCGACCGTCCCGCCTGACCCGAACGGAGACCTCATGACCCCCCGATCCGCTGACAAGACCACTGCCCCCGCAGGATCCGACCCCACGGCCGGCGACGGCGCACCCGTGGTGGAGCCTGCCGGCGTTGTGCAGCCGCTGCCCGCGGACATCGCCGAGCTCTCCTACGAAGCCGCCCGCGACCAGCTCACCGAGGTGGTTCGCCGCCTCGAGTCGGGGCAGGGCGGGCTGGAGGACTCCATCGGCCTGTGGGAGCGCGGTGAGATGCTGGCCCGTCGTTGCCAGCAGTGGCTGGACGGAGCCCGCGACCGCCTCGATCAGGCCGTCGCTGCCCGCCGGAACTCGGAGGACCAGTCCGACTGACCAGGACTTCAGCGGTCAGTCGATCGAGGTGATGGCCGCTTCGGCCAGCTCCCGCAGCTCCTCCGGCTCGGTGGCACCGTGGATCAGCAGGCCCCACCCGTCACCAGCGCAGGACAGGCCTGTATGGGGCTCGTCGTCGGTGCCGCCGGAGAGCACCTGGCACGGCACGCCGGCGATCTCCTGCTCCTCGCCCTCCACGGCACCCGGGAAGCTCGCCGAGAGCATCGGGGCGGAGATCTCCGGGGCCTGCACCATGGTCACCAGGTGACGCTGCGGCGAGGAGTAGCGCACCTCCCAGCGGTCCTCCGCATCGGTGAATCGTACCGACCGCACCGCCCACTCCTCCCCCGCCGCGGGCACGACCACCGGGTACGGGGCGGACTCCTGGGCCCGCTCGGCGGTCTGCGCCAGGTCCACCTCGGTGTTCGGCAGCGGCTCGCGTGACTGGTCACTGCCCACCCCGAAGAAGCCGATGCCCACCACGACCACGATCAGCATCGTCAGCCCGAGCGCCCAGATCATGTTCCGCAGCGAGGTGTTCTCCCTCGTGGGCAGCTGATAGTGGGACTTCGGTGCAGGCACCGTCGCGGGGGCGGGCGAAGCCTGCGGCTCGGAGGTGGGTCCGCTGCCCTTGCGGTTCGCGTCGCTGTCGTCGTCACGGTGTTCATGCATGGCGCCCATTGTCGCCCTGCATTCGCCCTGCTCCCTGAAACCTGCGATGATCGCCTGGTGACCGCGACATTCCTCACCGTCGGAGAAGCCCTCACCGATATCGTCGTCGATGCCGATGGCAATCGAGCAGAGCACCCGGGCGGATCCCCCATGAACGTGGCCGTGGCGCTGGGGCGCCTGGGCCACACCTCCCACCTGCTCACTCGCATCGGTGACGACCAGCGCGGACAAGCCATCCGCGCGCACGTCACGGACTCCCACGTGCAGCTCACCCCCGGCAGCATCACGGGCGCCCCCACCTCCACCGCCGAGGCGCAGCTGGATGCGAGCGGGGCCGCCACCTACACCTTCGACCTCACCTGGGACCCGGCCGCGACCGGCCTGCCCGAGCAGGTCCATGCCGTGCACACCTCCTCCATCGCCGCTGTGCTGGACCCCGGCGCGGCCACCGTCGCCCAGGTGCTGGACCGCTACCGGGACCACGCCACGATCAGCTACGACCCCAACGCCCGCCCCACCCTGATGGGTGATGCCGCCGCGGCCCGCGAGCGCATCGAGGCGATCATCGTCCGGGCCGATGTGGTCAAGACCTCCGACGAGGACGTGGCCTGGCTGTACGACACCGACGACGTCGAGGACGTGGTCTCCTCGTGGCGGGCCCTGGGCCCCGGGATCACCGTGCTCACCCGCGGCGGTGACGGCGCGGTGGGCTTCACCGACTCCGGCCGGGTGCAGGTCGCACCGGTGCAGGTGGAGGTGGCCGACACCGTGGGCGCCGGGGACACGTTCAGCGCCGGCATCCTCGACGCCCTCGCCGACAAGCGCCTGCTGGGTGCCGGCAACCGTGAGGCCCTGGCCGCCCTGCCCTCCGACGACGTCGCCGCCGTGCTGCGCCGCGCCGCCCGGCTGGCGGCCGTCACCGTCTCGCGCTCCGGGGCGAACCCGCCGTGGAGCCACGAACTGGGCTGACCCGCCGCCCCTTGGACACCCCGGGGCCGGCCGCACGACCAGTCCTCTGCACCCCGTCCTGCCCTGCCCCGCCCATCTTCTGCATCCCGTCCCGTCATCGCCGACCACTCACCGAGGGAGAGACCTTTGACCGAGAACGCTGCCGGCAAGAGCACCGCCGAGAACTCCGCCGCCCAGGGCACTGCCGCTGAGAGCACGTCCACGCCGGGCGAGTACCGCATCGAGCGCGACACCATGGGCGAGGTGCGGGTGCCCGCGTCGGCCCTGTACCGCGCCCAGACCCAGCGCGCTGTGGAGAACTTCCCGATCTCCGGGCAGGGCTTGGAGCCCGCGCACATCCATGCCCTCGCGCAGGTGAAGAAGGCCGCCGCCCGCGCCAACAAGGACCTCGGGGTGCTGGACGCCGCGATCGCCGATGCGATCGTCACCGCGGCCGATACCGTGATCGCCGGTGAGCATGATGACCAGTTCCCGGTGGACACCTACCAGACCGGCTCCGGCACCAGCTCGAACATGAACATGAACGAGGTGCTCGCGACCCTCGCCACCCGCGCGGGTGAGAACGAGGTGCATCCCAACGACCACGTCAACGCCTCCCAGTCCTCCAACGACGTGTTCCCCACCTCCGTGCACGTGGCCGTGACCGCCGCCGTCGCCGAGAAGCTGCTGCCGGCACTGGACCACCTCGCCCAGGCATTGGAGACCAAGGCCGAGGCGTGGAAGCACGTGGTCAAGGCCGGCCGCACCCACCTGATGGACGCCACGCCCGTCACGCTGGGCCAGGAGTTCGGCGGGTACGCGGCGCAGGTGCGCTACGGCATCGAGCGCGTGGAGGCGGCCCTGCCCCGTACCGCCGAGGTGCCCCAGGGCGGCACCGCCGTGGGCACCGGCATCAACACCCCTGCTGGGTTCCCGCAGAAGGTGATCGCCAACCTCGCCGAGCAGACCGGCCTGCCGCTGACCGAGGCCCGCAACCACTTCGAGGCGCAGTCCGCCCGCGACGGCCTGGTGGAGATGTCCGGTGCGCTGCGCACCATCGCCGTGTCGATCACGAAGATCGCCAATGACCTGCGCTGGATGGGCTCCGGCCCCAACACCGGTCTGGGTGAGATCGCGATCCCCGACCTGCAGCCCGGCTCCTCGATCATGCCCGGCAAGGTGAACCCGGTGATCCCCGAGGCCGTGCTGATGGTGTGCGCCAAGGTGATCGGCAACGACGCGGCGGTCGCCTGGGGCGGGGCCCAGGGCTCCTTCGAGCTGAACGTGCAGATCCCGCTGATGGGCACCAGCCTGCTGGAGTCGATCCGTCTGCTGGCCAACGCCTCCCGCGTGCTGGCCGACAAGACCGTTGACGGCCTGGTCGCCAACGAGGAGAAGGCACGCTTCTACGCTGAGGCCTCCCCCTCGATCGTCACCCCGCTGAACAAGCTGATCGGCTACGAGAACGCCGCGAAGATCGCCAAGCACGCCGTGGCCGAGCAGATCTCCGTGCGCGAGGCCACCATCGCACTGGGCTTCGTGGAGCGCGGAGACCTCACCGCGGAGCAGCTGGATGCGGCCCTGGATGTGCTGTCCATGACCGAGCCCAAGGCCTGATCGATGCCCGGGAGATCACCGCGTCCTGCTGCTGAACGGCGTCCCGGGCAGTGAACGACGGTCCCTCGCTGGCGACGGCCCCGTCGGTGCGTCCACTCCCTCTTCCCCCACCATTGGCGGTGCTGCGCGGGGTGTTCACCGTGGCGGGCTGGATGATCGCGACCCTTCCCCTGCTTTTCCTCGGACTGCTCGCCGAGCTCGCGCTCGAAAGCGGTCTGTCGCTCCTGGGCGTCCCGCCCTTCTCCGAATCCCAGACCGGGGACGGCGTGCTGTCTGCCGTCATGGGGTCGGGGGCGCTGGTCTCCGGGGCAGCACTGACCGTGGTCGTGGGTGTGTGGATCCTGCTGGCGACGATCGAACTGCGCATCGCGGAGGCGGTCGCGTCCAGGGAGCGACTCTCGGCACAGGACGCACGCCGGCTCTCCAGCACGGCTGGACAGCGGATCACGGTCTTGGTGGAACTCCTGGCCGGAGCACTCGTGCTGATCGGCGGGATCGTCGCTGTCATCGGTCTCATCTCAGGGAATCCCGAGCTCGGCGGCCGAGCCGGGGCCCTGCTCGCGCTCGTGCCCGGCGGGATCGCGGTCGGCGTCGTGCTGCTGCTCCTGCCGACGGTGGCCGCACCGGGCTCCGCCCGGCTGGACTCCCTGCGGGCACGCTGGCCGGAGGTCGCCTCGGAGCCGATGGACCTCGCTCGGCTGGCCGCGATCGAGCGGGAGCGCCGGGACAGCCCCGCCGACGACACGACGGAGACCGCCCGGTCCACGGGACACGACCACCGGCGGGCTGACGGCCAAGCCGGGCGACCGCTCCTCGTTCGCGCACTCTCCGCGCCGTCACTGCTCATCGCGGGTTTCGTCGGCCTCATCCTGTGCGACGCCCTCGGTCTCGAGGACGCGTGGTTGGCCGCACCCTTCCTGCTCCTGGCCCTCGGTGCAGCGGCTCTGCTTCTCCGGGCCGTCCGGAGGTCAGTGCGCGAGGGACGACGCTGGACGGACGCGACGGCCCCGGGGAGCGAGGCAGCAGCGCCCGTTCTGCAGTATGCGAGTCGCCATCCTGCGGGACTCGGCGCGAAGCTCCTCGCAGTCTCCTCGGGGCTGCTCCTCTCGGGGACCCTTGCCATCACACGAGTTCCGACACTCCCGCAGTCGACTGCCGCGGATCTCGCGATCGCGCTCGGGACTGCCGGTGGTGCGGCGCTGCTGCTGGCGATCTGCCTCAGCACGCACGAACACCTGTCGACCCGCGACTGGCGTGCTCGATTCCTCGCCGCCCGCCCGGATCTCGACCCGGAGTGGACCATCGACCTGCACCATGACGGGTTGGAGGAGATCCACCGCTGGCTGAACGGCTAGCTTCGCGTCCACGGGGGCGCTCGGACAGCCAGCGCAGCGGTCAGTCCCCGCCATCGCCTCCGTCGCCGTCGCCACCATCGCCTCCGCCGCCGTCCGGGTCGTCTACCCCGCCATGGGTCGTGGTGCCGCCCGACCAGCCCGCCGTTCCGGCGTCCCCCGCCCCTGAGCTGCTGCCGCCGTAGCCGCCCGCCGAGGCGAGCAGGCGCCGTGCCACGTCGGCCGGCAGCGCGAGCGGCGGCAGCAGCGCCTTGCGTCCGGTCCCGGGCTCGTGCCGCGCCACATGCACGGTGAGCAGTCCCTCGCCGTCCTCCCAGCCGCCCGGCGCATCGGGGAACAGCTGCGGCGCATAGATGACCGCGCGAGCGCGCATCTCGCCGCGGCGCAGGCGGCCGGTGGCCCGGCGGGCCCCGTACTGCTCCTCCGGGTAGAGCAGGGGCGGCTGGGGGTCAGGGTCGGCGGCGGGCCCGGCGGGGGATGTCGGCCGGCGGGATCCGCGGCGCGGGCCCGAGGAGCTCGGCCCCTTCCCCGGTGCCGCGCAGGAGCCGCCGGGCCATGAGCATCCCGACCCCCAGGGCGAGGACCACCCCCACCGCCATCGCGGGTGCGGGCAGGTCGGGGATGCGCAGCACCAGGAGGAGGACGACACCCACGAAGCCCCCGCCGAGCACGGCGGTGATCACGGTGCCGGCGCGCAGCACGCGGCGGTGCGGGAAGCCGGGCTCGAGCGCCCACGGGTCCCAGCCGAACATCCGACGCCGCCGGCCTCCGGAGGGCTCGCGGCGGTGCAGCGGAGGTGCGCTCTGCTCGCGTGCGGTCACGAGGCCCACGACACGGGGCGAGGTGACGCCGACCCCGCGAAATCGGACCCTTGACCATCGGACCCTTGACCTGGAGTGCACTCCATGGTTTTGGCTGTGACGCATGTGGATCCTGCTGCTCGCGCCCTTCGCGCTCCTCGCCCTGTCCCAGCTGCTCGCCCTCGTCGCCGTCGGCCAGGCCGCGCCCGACACCGGTCTCGGTGCCGCCGCACTGTCGGTGCCCACCGTCGCCTACGTCGCCGCGGCGCTGCTCAGCGTCGCCGTGGTCGTCATCGCCGCGATCCCCGCCCGCGTCTCCGAGCCGGGTCCGCGCGGGGCGCTGATCGCCCTGGCGGTGCTGGCCGGGGCGCTGATCTGCGCCGCTCCCCTGCTGTGGGGTCGGACCATCGGCGAGTTCCACCTCAGCCACCATCTGGTGCGCGCGGCCGCCGTGGCCGTGTGCCTCGTGCTGTACTCCTGGTATGTCGCTGCCCATCGGTGAGGTCGCCCGCCGCAGCGGGCTCAGCCCGGAAGTGCGGGCCCGGGTGGAGGCGGCGCGGGCCGCCCTGGACGAGCTGGACGCGGCCCTGGACGAAAAGGAGCGGGCGCTTGCCGAGGCCCGCGCACAGCTGCGCTCGTGGCGGGAGGAGCTGGACTCCGGGGAGCCCTGGCCGGACACGCCGATCGGCTGAGCCGGGCGGCCCGGAGTTCGATGCCGGGGATCAGTCGCGGCCGGCCGCTCGTCGACGCTCCCCATCAGCACCGGCTCGCCGCGCCGGCTCCCCGACGCTCAATCGTCGTCGGCTGCTGCCCCGTCCAGTTCGTGCCATCGCCCGAGCGGCGTCGTCCTGGCTGAATATTCGCCTCGCTGGGGTCCGCTGATCGAGGGTTCGGGTGCCACGTCGCTGCCGTAGCGGTGGCGTCGTTCGGGACCACCAGTGGTGTCGTTGGGGCCGCTCTGTCTACGCTCCTTCCGCCGTGTGTATAGGGCACGCGGCGGAAGGAGCAATCTGGAATGGTACGGAAGATCAGGGCGAAGCTGGTGCTCCAGCTGCGCGCAGAAGGTCTGTCGGGGCGAGCGATTTCGTCCTCGCAGGGCATGTCCCGCAAGTCCGTGAGGGCGGTGTTCGAGGCCGCTGACGCTGCAGGGATCGGGTGGGGCGATATCGCGGACGTCGCCGATGAGCAGGTGTATGCCCGGTTGTTCCCGGGCCGGGGCGAGCACGAGAGCGTGTTCGCACAGCCGGACTGGGAACAGGTCCATCGAGAGATGGCCAGGGTCGGCGTGACGCTGAAGCTGTTGCACGGCGAGTACTTCGACGCGACCACGGCGGCTGGGGATCCGGCGATGGGGTATGACCGGTTTTGCCGCACCTACCAGCACCACGTCATGGTCACCGGTGCCGCTTCGAGAGTCGGTCACAAGGCCGGCCAGAGCGTGGAGGTCGACTGGTCCGGCCCCACGATGGAGCTGGCCGATCCGGTCACCGGCGAGGTCTCGAAGGTGTTCTTGTTCGTTGCCTGCCTGCCTTTTTCTCGTTACGCGTTCTGCTTCCCGGCGCTGGATATGCGCCAGGAGTCCTGGCTGCGAGCGCACGTAGCGATGTTCGAGGCGCTGGGCGGGACGGTCCCGAGGATCGTTCCGGACAACCTCAAGACCGGTGTGGTGAAGCACCCCCGCGAGGGCGAGATCGTCCTGAACGATGCGTATCGCGAGATGGCAGCGCATTACTCGGCGGCGGTGCTCCCGGGGAGGGTGCGGAAACCGAAAGACAAGGCGAGCGTGGAGAACACCGTCGCGCACGTCGCGACCTGGGTCATCGCCGGGCTGCGGGATCAGCGATTCACGTCCCTGCCCGAACTTGCAGCCGCCATCGGGCAGCGGATGGAGGCCTATAACGCGGAGCCGTTCCAGAAGCGGCCCGGATCCCGCGCCAGCGTGTTCGACGCGGAGGAGCGGCCGCTGCTGACGCCGCTGCCGGCGGTGCCCTACGAGATCTCGACATGGCACTACGGACGACGAGTGGGCAGGAACGGGCACGTCACGTTCGCGCGGAACTTCTACTCCGCGCCGTTCGCGCACATCGGCGCGAAGGTCGATCTGCGCATCACGGCCCGGACGCTGGAGATCTATCAGGGCAGCCAGCGACTGACCAGTCACCTGCTGCTCCCGGAGACCGCGAGCAATGAGTACCGCACCAACGACGCGGACCTACCTGCGGGCGAGCGTTTCCAGGCCTGGGACGCGCAGAGGGTGCGGGCGTGGGCAGATCGGGTCGGGCCGGCCACGGTGATCGTGATCCAGCGGATCTTCGAGTCCGTGCCGATCGTGGAACAGGGCCTGGATCCCGCGTTGGCGGTGCTACGGCTCTCTCGCCGCTTCTCCGTAGATCGGGTCGAGGCGGCCTGCGCACTCGCGCTGACGGGACGGGTCCGTTCACCGCGCTATGCGCATCTGCACCCGATCTTGGCCACCGGGCAGGACAAGGTCGCCGCCCTGCGTCCACCCCGCGAGGAACCCGCGGAAGACGGCGGATACGTCCGTGGCGCCGACTACTACGCCGGAGGTGTCCGGTGAGCGTGATCGATAACGACACGAAGCGGAAGCTGCGCGAGATGGGCGCGACCGCGCTGCTGGACGCGATCGATGCCCAGGATGAGGCTCACGTGCTGGGGATGTCGTTCCAGGAACGGCTCCAGCTGATCGTGGACGAGGCGCATTCCATCTTCAATCATGGAAAGGTCGAGGGTCTGATCCGCCGGGCGGGGCTGCGTTATCCCGGAGCGGACCTGCGGCGGCTGGATCTGGTCGAGGAACGGGGACTGAACCGGAACGTGATCGCGCAACTGGCAACCTGCTCCTTCATCCAGCGGCAACAGAACGTGGTCTTCCAGGGCTTCACCGGCTCAGGGAAGTCCTACCTCGGCTGCGCGCTGGCGAAGCAGGCCTGCCAGCACCGGCTCCGAGCCCACTACATCCGAATGCCCGACCTCGAAGAGGCCTGGGCCCTGGCAAAGGACAAGCCGCAGGGCCAGACGAAGTTCCTGCGGAAGTACTCCACGTTCTCGCTGCTGGTGATCGACGAGTGGCTGCTGGACCATCCTGACGAGGGAATGCGTTCGATGCTGCTGGAACTGCTCGAGCGCCGCTATGACACCGGCTCGACCGTGTTCTGCACCCAGTACCCGAAGAAGGACTGGCACGCCCGGCTCGGTGGAGCAGTCCACGCCGATGCGATCATGGACCGCATCGTGCACAACACAATCTGGATCGACACCGGCGACAGGAACATGCGAGAACACACCGCACTGCCCCAGTGACCCGATGCCGGCGGGAGCCAGTGGTCCCCACCGCGGCGGCTACTGGCCCCCGTCGGCACGATCGGCGGTCCCCAAGAGCAAGATTCGGTGGCTCCCACGACTACGAATACTCATCCTGGCCCGCGCGACAAGCTCCGCCGGGACCGCGCCACGCTGTTCGAGGGCATCGAGCACCGCAGCGCAGGTGCTCTCGAGCGCGTGGCGCTCCGCCTCGGGCAGCCGACGCAGCGTGCGGCGCAGCTCCCCGGCCGCGCCCCGCACGTCGGCGGCTCCTGCATGCCGCCTCGCCGCTGCGGTGTCCTCCCACAGGAGGGTGCCCACCTCGTCGATCGCGGCGCGCACCCCCTCCGCATTGGTCCGCTCGGACCTCGCGGCCCAGAGGTTCAGGGCCGCGAGCCCCATCGCGAGAGCGAACGGGATCAGCCCCAGCGCGGCGACCACTGGGGACGCCATCACGGCCGCCGGGACCGCGAACCACGGCAGCACCAGCAGCATCACCAGCGTGAGCAGCGACGACACCAGGCGTGTCCCGGCTGACCTCAGGGGATTGCGCACCCATCGCAGGAGCAGCCCGAGGTGGAGCAGGCTCACCAGTGCATAGCTCGCACCGAGGAGGATGAGGAACCCCGGCGCCGCCTCCGCGCCCGCGTAAGGGGCGAAGCGGCCAATCGGCGAGGACTGAAGCGGGATCGCGAGGACTAGCAGGAGGAGCACGATCGGCACCCATCGGGGCGATCCCCCGCGGCGCCTCCACCGCTCCGGGTCCGCTGTCCTGCCCTCATGCTCGGCACGCAGCTTCTCTCCGCCGAAGCGCACCGCCCGCACCAGCGAGCGGTCCTGGAGCACGATCCGCGCCTCCGCCTCCCCGAGCCGGAGGGGACCGTCGGCCGTCAGCGCCCAGGTGACCGGGGCACGATGCGAGGGCGGCTGCGCACGAGCGGCGTCCGCGGCGCGCTCGGGATCGGTCATCCCCCGAGTCTCCCAGAGGGGCGGCCGGGCTCACCTCACGGGATCGGCTCGTCCAGGACGTGGGTGACCAGCTCCGCGACCTTAGACCGCTCGGAGCGCTGCAGGGTGATGTGGGCGAAGAGGTCCTTCTCCTTCAGCGCCTCGACCACGCTGGCGATGCCGTCGTACCGGCCGATCCGCAGGTTGTCGCGCTGGGCGATGTCGTGGGTGAGGACCACGCGGGAGTTTTGACCGATGCGGGAGAGCATGGTCAGCAGTACGTTGCGCTCCAGGGACTGCGCCTCGTCCACGATCACGAAGGCGTCGTGCAGGGATCGGCCGCGGATGTGGGTCAGCGGCAGCACCTCGAGCATCCCGCGGGAGAGCACCTCGTCGATCACGTTCTGGGACACCATCGAGCCCAGGGTGTCGAACACTGCCTGTCCCCACGGTCCCATCTTCTCGCTCTGGTCCCCGGGTAGGTAGCCCAGTTCCTGGCCACCGACGGCGAACAGGGGGCGGAACACCATGATCTTGCGCTGGGTGCGGCGCTCCAGCACGGCCTCCAGCCCGGTGCACAGGGCCAGGGCACTCTTGCCGGTGCCGGCGCGACCGCCCAGGGACACGATGCCGATGGACTCGTCCAGCAGCAGATCGATCGCGATGCGCTGCTCGGCGGAGCGACCGGCCACCCCGAACACCGTCTGGTCACCGGGGACCAGTCGCACCTGCTTGTCCTTGGTGACCCGTCCCAGCGCGGAGCCGCGGGGGCTGGTGATGGTGAGCCCGGTGTGCACGGGCTGGTGGGCCACCTCGGGGATCTCCACCAGCTCGCCGTCGTACAGGTCGCTCATGGTCTGCTCGTCCACGGTGGTGGTGACCATGCCGGTGTAGCCGCGGTCGCGGGCGAGCTCGGCCCGGTACTCCTCGGCGTGGACGCCGGAGGCCGAGGCCTTGATGCGCATGGGCAGGTCCTTGGACACCAGCACCACGTGCTTGCCCTCTAGCTGCAGGTTCTTGGCGACCGCGAGGATGCGGGTGTCGTTGTCGCCCAGTCGGAAGCCGTCGGGCAGGGCGGCGGTGGACTGGTGGTTCAGCTCCACGTGCACCCGACCGCCGTCCTGGCCGATGGGCAGGGGCATGGAGAGGTTGCCGTGGAGGTCGCGCAGGTCGTCCAGGATGCGCAGGGCCTGCCGGGCGAAGTAGCCCAGGTCGGGGTGGTGGCGCTTGGCCTCCAGCTCGGTGATCACCACGATCGGCAGCACGATGTCGTGCTCGGCGAAGCGGGTGAGGGAGTGCGGATCGGCCAGCAGCACGGAGGTGTCCAGCACGTAGGTGATCACGCCGGTCTCGACGTCCGGCAGCATCTCCTGAGCGGCCCCGGGCACCAGCGACGGCACGACCGGCGTGCCCCCTCCTGCTCCGGTGACGGCAGCTCCGGGACTGCTGGCCCCGGCAGTGCTGGGCCCTGCGATGTCGCCGTCGGCGGGCATCGTCTCTCGGGCTGTGGTGGTCTCGTCCATGGGAGCCTCCCCGGGGTTCACGCGGTTGCCTGGACCATAACCCTCGTGGCACCCGCACTCGGGCGCGTCCCGCCATGGACGGGTGGGACGTTCACCCGATCGTCACCGGGCGTTCGGCAGAACCCCGGTACCCACATCGTGCCATCGCAACCGCTTCGGACACGGGAGATACGCGAAACCTTCCGGGCCCCGCGGCCCAGCTGCCGAAGCGGCATGCGCTCCCTGCGCACAGGGGGCAGTTCAGCTGCCGAAGCGGCGCTCGCGCCGGCAGAAGTCGCGCAGCGCTCGCAGCAGGTCCACTCTGCGGAAACCGGGCCAGTAGGTCTCGCAGAACCAGTACTCGGAGTGCACCGACTGCCACAGCAGGAATCCGGAGAGGCGCTGTTCACCGGAGGTGCGGATGATCAGGTCCGGGTCGGGCTGCCCACGGGTGTAGAGGTGCTCGGTGATGGAGTCGATGCTGATGCCGGCGGCGATCTGCTCGGGATCCAGACCGCGTGCCCCCAGGTCCAGCACCAGTTCGCGCACGGCATCCACGATCTCCTCGCGGCCGCCGTAGCCGATGGCGACGTTCACGGTGAGACGGGAGTCGGGCTCGGCATCCTCCTGGATGCGGCCGATGGCTCCACGCACCTCCTCCGGGAGGATCTCTGCACTTCCGGTGAGGCGCACGCAGTAGCCGGCGTCGATGATCTGCTCGACGGTGTCCTTGATGATCCCGTACAGGGCGTCGAGCTCCTCCGGGGGGCGGGACAGGTTGTCGGTGGAGAGCATCCACACGGTGACCAGGGGGATGTGGAGGTCCTCGCACCAGGTCAGGAACTCGACGATCTTGGCGGCGCCCACGCGATGTCCCTCGGCGGTGGTGGCACCGGAGGCCTTGGCCCAGCGGCGGTTGCCGTCCACGATCACCCCGAGGTGCTGGGGCAGCTCGTAGCTCTCCAGCTCCCGGGTGAGGCGGCGCTCGTACACGCGGTACAGCAGGGAGTCGTCATCGACCATGGCGTCTCCCCCTTTCCTCCCGCCGGGTGCACGGCGGAGCTTCGATCATCGTGCGGTCGGGCCTCGGCCCACACGTGGCCAACCGGCCCAGCAGCCGGCCCCGATCGCTGTTCGTGTCCATTATCGGCCGTCGCAGTGCCCGAACACGCCCCGAACAGCGATCCTCACCGGATCCGCACAGCTCGTGGCCGCCATGAGAGAACCCCAGCGACTGCCCGACGGCTGAACGAGGGCCGGCGGGCTGAACGCCGAAGTGACGTAACAACGGTTACGGAACCGTAGGTTACGCTTTACCCATGACCACTGGCGAGCGTCGATCCGACGCAACTGCACCTGCTCCGAACGGCCGTTCCACCTCCACTGCACACAGTGGTCACCGGGCTGCGAACGACGGACGACACGAGCAGCCCATTCGCGGGGGCCTCGCCGTTGATGACGCCGCCTTCAGCGAGACCGTCGATGCGGTGGCGGAGTCCGGCGGCACCGAGCTCGCCGCCGAGCAGATCCCCACCGCGGAGCACTACCCGTTCGCGCCGCGCACGCTCACCCGCGCGATGGCACGCCGCGCCGCGCAGCTGGGCCTGCAGCTGCCGAAGCCGCGGCTGCGCGGCATGATCCACCTGGCCACCTTTCCCGTGGTGCTGATCACCGGCCTGCTGCTGGTGGCCTTCGGCGAGACCCTCGCGATCCGCCTGGCGTGCACGGTGTTCGTGGCCACCGCATCCCTGCTGTTCGGCATCAGCGCCCTCTACCACCGCGGCACCTGGTCACCGCAGCACGCGATCATCCTGCGCCGCTTCGACCACGCCAACATCTTCCTGATCATCGCCGGCACCTACACGCCGCTCGCCATCTCCCTGCTTCAGCCGCGCGACGCGGCCACCCTGCTGGCGATCTGCTGGGGCGGCGCCGCCGTGGGCGTGCTGTTCCGACTGTTCTGGACCGGCGCCCCCCGCTGGCTGTACGTCCCGGCGTACATCGCGCTGGGCTGGGTGGCCATCTTCTACATGCCGCAGATGCTGGCCGGCGGTGGCTGGGCAGTCGTATCGCTGCTCGTGGCAGGCGGCCTCGCCTATACCGCGGGAGCGATGGTCTATGCCGTGAAACGACCCGACCCGTCACCGGCGTGGTTCGGCTACCACGAGATCTTCCACGTGGGCACGGTGGCCGGTTTCGCCTGCCACTTCGCGGCCGTCGCGCTCTCGATCAGCTGAGGTAGACGGTCGAGTCGGTGAGCAGGCCGGCGCGATCGCGCTCAGCCTGACAGGGCCGACCCGTGCCTGCGCTCAGCGGTGCGCGGACGGCGGGCCCGGCTCGTCGCTCGGGGGCTCGACGCGTGGGGTCTCGCTGTCCGCGGGGACCTGGTCAACCGCGCGAGGGTCCTGGGGGTCCTGCCCTTCGTACCGCTCCTTGACACGTGCGGCCGCCTGGACGCGGCGCACGCGACGGGCCATGTCCACCAGCAGCAGCACCAGCAGTGCGGCGAGGATGAAGGTGAAGAAGAACCCTTCCAGCCCCGGTGAGACGCTGACCGGCGTGAACTCCTGACCGTCCGAGGGGCTCGGCGCCGCGTGCAGTACCTCCGCCAGCGCACGTTCGGCGGGTACCAGTGCGGGATTCATCGTCCCTCCCCGTCGGACGACGACTCATGGCCCTCACTGCGCACCAGGTCCAGCCAGCCGCCCTCCTCTGGCTGCGCCCTCTCAGGCTCCTCGTGGCGGATCCCGGCGAACAGGTCCGTCTCCGGCAGCTCCACACCGATGCGGGAGATGCGCAGTTCGTAGTCGTCGGTGCCCCAGGCGTGGGTGTCGACGTCGTGCGCGATGCGGAAGAACGGTCCCTCCGGATCGACCTGGGTGGCATGGGCGCGCAGGGCATCGTCCCTGACCTGCAGGTAGTCGCGCACGTCCACGCGGGTGGTGAGCAGGCGGTCGGTGCGCTCGTCGAAGTGCAGCAGCATGTCCTCCAGCTCCTCGTTGGGCTGGCCCTCCTCGCGGAGGTAGCGAGCGATCGCCGCGAAGCGCTGCCGGTGGAATGCGTTGATGTAGTAGAGCTTGGCGATCGCCCACGGCTCCCCCAGCTCCGGGGCGAACTCCGGATCCGCGGCGAGGTCGAAGGCGGCCATGGAGATGCGGTGCACCTGGATGTGGTCGGGGTGCGGGTACCCCCCGTTCTCGTCGTACGTGGTCATCACGTGGGGGCGCAGTCGCCGCACGGCCTCGACCAGAGGACGCGCGGCCTCCTGGACCGGGATGGTCGCGAAGGAGCCCTCGGGCAGCGGCGGCAGCGGGTCGCCGCTGGGAAGGCCGGAGTCCTCGAAGCCGAGCCATTCGTGCTGCACGCCGAGGATCTCCTGGGCGCGGGCCATCTCCTCACGCCGCACGGCCGGGAGGTCCGCTTCGATCTCCGCGTTGCCGCGCAGCTTGGGGTTCAGGATGTCGCCGCGTTCACCGCCGGTGCAGGTGATCACGGTGACCTCGACGCCTTCGCGGGCGTAGCGGGCGGTGCTCCCGGCGCCCTTGGACGACTCGTCGTCGGGGTGCGCATGGACGGCCACCATGCGCAGGGGCTCACCGGGGGCAGGCAGGACGACGTTCACGGATCTCCTCGACCGATCGGGACACGAACAGCTGTGGCGCGGTGGTGCAGCAGTGCTGTGCGGGTGGGACCGCACCGGGCGCTGCCGCCCGCACCACCGGGTGAGCCTACGCCACCTGTATGAAGAAGATCCTTGAGGCCGGGGTCGCCGTTCACACGGGGTCACCGGGCCCGGGACCGCCCCCAGGCCCGTCTGGGACACTGGCCCCATGAGTGCAGCACCGCATCGCCCGGCCGAGCGCTACGGCGGGCCGATCGTCTCCCGTCGCACCGGCCGCATCCTGGTGGTGCTGGTTGCCATCGTCTTCCTGGCCACCGTGGTGCTGATCGGCATCCGCTTCGCCGATCAGCCCGTCAAGGCCGAGATGCTCAGCTACGAGCACGTGGCCGAGGACAGGATCGCGGTGAGCTTCACCGTGACCATGAGCCCCGGCACAGAGGCGGAATGCGCCGTCCAGGCGATGAACGAAGGCCGTGCCCAGGTCGGGTTCGTCGAGGTGGAGGTGCCTGCACAGGATCAGCGCCGTAGCGCCCACCGCGTGGAGATCGCCACCCAGGGTGATGCCGTCTCGGCGGAGGTGCTGGGCTGCGAGCCCCGCTGAGCTTGGGACGCGGTTGAGCTTGGGACGCGGTTGAGCTTCGGGCCCCGCTGAGCCTCGGGCGCGGCTGAGCTTCGGGCGCGGTTGAGCCACCGCCCCTTTCCGGCGCCGGGTCCCGAGGGCATCCCCACTGACCGCCCGCGTCTGGCGAGTCCCGCGTTGACCAGCAGGTTCGCGGTCTCCGCCAGTACTCGTCCAGGGATATGCCCGTGCGCGTGTAAACTGTCCTGATACCGGCTTCGTGCCGGTTATTCATTTCCCGCACACGGGGCGCATGCGCACATGTGCCCCGTATTTGCGTAGGTGGGGCCCTCTGCTCCGCTGCGCACCAGAACTTCGACAGGAGTGAACCCATGAGCAGCCAGCCGAATGGCGCCTGGCTCACCCAGGACGCGTACGACCGCCTGGCCAAGGAGCTCGAGGAGCTCGAGGGCCCGGGTCGCGCCGAGGTTGCGGAGCGCATCGCTGCGGCCCGCGACGAGGGCGACCTCAAGGAGAACGGCGGCTATCACGCCGCCCGTGAGGAGCAGGGCATGATGGAGGCGCGCATCGCCGACCTCCAGCGCCTGCTGAAGAACGCCGTGGTGGGCGAGGCCCCCAAGGATGACGGCGTGGTCGAGCCGGGCATGGTCGTGACCATCTCCCTGGCCGGCAAGGAGCGCACCTTCCTGCTGGGCAACCGTGAGATCGCCGACGGCGACGACCTCGAGGTCTACTCGACCGAGTCCCCGCTGGGCGCTGCCATCCATGGCAGCTCCGTCGGTCAGACCATCGACTACACCGCGCCGAACGGCAAGTCGTTCCCGGTGGAGATCCTGAAGGCGAAGCCGTACAAGAGCTGACCGCCCGGCCATGTGGCCACTGCGCTGAGAAGAGGGCCCCTTCCCGGTATCGACCGGGAAGGGGCCCTCTTCTTGGCTTCGGCAGCAGATCAGCAGCCCTGCCGTGCCGGGTCTTCTCAGGCCACGGTGCGGCGGCGGAGCTGCCGGAAGTGGGCTTCGGCCCCAGCATCGAGCCCCAGTTCGGGGCTGGGATCACGCCCCACCACGTACAGCATCGTGGCGTTGACGAAGGCGATCAGCGGGATCGCGAACAGCGCCCCGGGGATGCCGGCAAGCATCGCACCGGCGGTGACGCCCAGGAACACGGCCAGCGGATGCATCTCCACGGCCTTGCCCATCAGGAACGGCTGCAGCACGTTGCCCTCGATCTGCTGGACGGCCAGAACGATGCCCAGCATGATCAGCGCCGATACCCAGTTGTTCAGCACCAGCACCAGCAGTACGGCGATCGCGCCGGAGGCGAAGGCACCGACCAGGGGGATGAAGCTGAACAGGAACACCAGCAGCCAGATCGGCACCGCGTAGGAGCCGAGGCCCAGCACCACCATGCCGAGCGCGATGCCCACGGCGTCCACGGCGGCCACCAGGATCTGGGTGCGCACATACGCCGATAGGGCCTTCCAGCCGCGGCGGAACGCCTCATGGGTGGGGATGCGAGCGTCCGGGGGCAGCAACCCCACCACCCAGCGCCAGATCGCGGTGCCGCTGGAGAGCAGGAAGAACAGGGTGAACAGGCAGATCACGATGCCGGTCGCCACGTTGCCCAGCACCGCGGCGGTGCTCAGAGCACTGCTGACGAGCTGGGAGGCGTTCTGCTGAAGCTGGGTGATTCCCTCGTTGATCGCCGAGTTGATCATCGGGTCATCGATCTGGAAGGTGGTCTGTGCCCAGTCGAGGATCGCCTGGAAGCCGTCGACGGCCTTTGCCTGGATGTCGGCGAACTGGGCGATCAGCTGCCGACCGGCCAGGGTGAACATCCCGGAGATGACCAGCAGCAGACCGATCAGCGCGATGCCGCTGGATGCTGCACGACCCAGGAAGGTGTACCTGGTGAGGACCTGCACCACGGGCTGAAGCATCACGGCCAGCAGGATCGCGATCAGCACCGGGATCACGATGGTGGTGATCTTCAGCAGACCCCACAGCACCAGGGCGATGGCCGCGACGACGATGATCAGTCGCCATGACCAGGCGGCCGCCCGGCGCACGCCGATCGGGATCTCGTCGACCTCCTGCGGCACAGCGGGGGGACGCGGCGCGGGGCGCAGCTTGGACATGGGGATCTCCTTCCGATGGGTCTGGTCGACCCGGTGCCCACTCTAGTGCGGGCCGCGCCCCCACCCCATGCCCCGTGGACGGCACCGACCCTCGATCACGTCACGTTCGACGAAGGTCGCCCCCGACTCCGCCGCTCGGCCGACATTTCACGCGGACCCTCCACGATAGCTTTGCCACATGCACACGCCTCATGCATCCGAGACCACCACTCCCCCACCTGGCCCTGCACCGGAACCGGCCGCGCAGCCCGCACAGGGCTCAACGGCCACACCGGGCACGGATGCGGCAGCGCCCCTGTCCGCGGATCAGGCCGTCGCCACCGATGCCTCCGTGTCGATCCGCGGGCTGCGCAAGTCCTTCAGCGGCACCGAGGTGGTGCACGGGATCTCACTGGACGTGCCCCGCGGATCGTTCTACGGGATCGTCGGCCCTAACGGCGCCGGCAAGACCACCACACTCTCGATGGCCACCGGCCTGCTGCGACCCGACGCCGGCACCGCGCACATCAACGGGATCGACATGTGGGCCACCCCGGAGAAGGCGAAGGCCGGGCTCGGCGTGCTGGCCGACGGGCTTCGCACCTTCGACCGGCTCACCGGCCGCGAGCTGCTCACCTATGTGGGCCTGATCCGCGGCATGGACCCGGACACGGTCACCGAGCGCACCAACTCCCTGCTGGCGGCCTTCGACCTGGCCGGTGAGGAGGGCAAGCTGGTGGTGGACTACTCCGCCGGCATGACCAAGAAGATCCTTCTGGCCAGCGCCCTGATCCATGCCCCGCGGACCCTGGTGCTGGACGAGCCACTGGAGGCGGTGGACCCGGTCTCCGCCCAGGTGATCCGGTCGATCCTGACCGACTACGTGCGCAGCGGCGGCACCGTGGTGCTCTCCAGCCACGTCATGGAGCTGGTGGAGGGCCTGTGCAGTCACGTCGCGATCATCGCCAAGGGTGAGCTGCTGGCCGCCGGCACCCTGGACGAGGTGCGCCAGGGCGGCAGCCTGGTGCAGACCTTCATCGACATGGTGGGCGGCGGCGCCGTGGAGGAGGGGAGCCTGGCATGGCTGAAGTCCTGAGCACAGCTGACCGACCTGCTGACGGAGCGGCCGGTGGCGGCGCACCTGTCGACGCCACGGCCGCAGGCACCGTCGAGCACGGCTCGCTCCCCCAGAAGCAGCTGATCCCGCTGCTGATGAAGCTGAAGTGGGCGCTGTGGAAGCGGTCCTACCGCAAGAACGTCGGCAAGATCATCGGCACCGTCATCGGCGTGCTGTACGCCGGGGGTGGCCTGGTGGGCCTGGTGTTCGCCTTCATCGGACTCACCATGGCCAGTGGCGAGGGAGCCATGTTCCCCGCCGTGATTCGTGGACTGGGTGCGGTGACCGTGCTGGCCTGGCTGCTGATCCCGATATTCGCCTTCGGGCTCGACGACACCTTGGACCCGCGCCGCTTCGCCCTGTTCCCGCGCTCGGCCAAGGAGCTGCAACCGGGCATGTTCGCGGCCGCGGCCCTCAGCCTGCCCACCCTGCTGACCGCGGTGGCCGTGGCGATCGCGACCGTGTTCGAGGTGATCTGGCTGCTGGCATTCGGAGCGGGCACCCTGTGGGTGGTCCTCGCGCTGATCGCTCTGATCCCTGCGAACCTGGCCGGGATCGCACTGTGCCTGCTGCTGCCGCGTGCCTGGTTCGCCCATTCCGCTTCCCGCAGTTCCTCCCGCAGTGGGAGGGAGCTCGGAGGCATCTTCGGCATGCTGCTGTTCCTCGGCGTGATCTACGGGTTCTCGGTCTCGGTCCAGGGCCTCACCGACCTCGACTTCGACCTGGTGCGCAAGTGGTCCCTGCTCGCCGTATCTGTGCTGGCCTGGACCCCCTTCGGGGCCCTGTTCGCGATCCCCATGGACCTGGCGGAGGGCCAGGTGCTGGTAGCCCTCGTCCGGGCCCTCATCGGCGCGGTCACCATCGTCGCGGTGTGGCTGTGGTGGCGGCGGTCCCTGGATCTCGCCCTCACCTCGGCGCTCACCGGTGACGCCTCCTCCGGGACCGCCAAGGTCACCTCCCTGGTGCCCCGCTGGGTGAAGCCTTCGCCCTTCGGTGCGGCACTGGGCCGCTCCCTGCGGTACTGGAGGCGCGATACCCGCTACCTCGCGGCGGTCGCGATCTACCCTCTGGTGTACGTGTTCCTGATCGCGATGGGCCTGGTGCTGCCGGAATCCCGCCCGATGATGCTGGTGATGGCGGTGTTCATGGCCGGGATGACCGGGATCTCCCTGTCCAACGAGATCGGCTTCGACGGTCCGGCCGGCTGGGTGAACATCACCGCCGGGATGGACGCCCGGGCGAACCTGCTGGGCAGAGTGGCCGCGATCGCCCTGATCATGACCCCAGCGGCACTGCTGGCGATGGTCGCGATCCCACTGCTGTACGGCGTCCCGCACCTGATCCCGCTGCTCGTGCTGGGCACCGCAGGGCTCATGCTCACCGGTTGGGGGGTCTCCCTGATCGTGGGCGTGCTGCTGCCGTACCCCACCTCCGCCCCGGGCACCAACCCGATGAAGGACAAGTCCACCTCCAGCGCGAACGCGTTCCTGGCCATGGGCGCCGCATCCCTGGGCGTGTTCGTGCCGCAGCTGCCGGCGATCGGCCTGGCCGCCTGGGGTGTGCTGAGCGGTTCCCTGATGATCCAGATCATCGCCGGAGTGGTCGCCCTGGCCATCGGTGTGCTGATGCTCTGGCTGGGTGTGCGCATCGGTTCGCGTCGCCTGAGCACTCACTCCCCGGAGCTGTTCCAGAAGGTCCGCGACCACGTCTGAGCAGGTGCTCCGGCCTGTCCGTCAAGCGACCGGTCACAGACACGCGCCCGTCCCGTCACCCGACGGGGCGGGCGCTCGTCACAGAGCGCGCTCCATGACGATCGCGTCGATGCTCCGACCCCGGATGCGGTAGTAGCCACGCCGGCGGCCGATCTCCTGGTACCCGGCGCGACGGTAGAAGGAGCGGGCACGGTCGTTGTCCTCCCGCACCTCCAGCAGCATCCGCTGGGCACCGCCGTCGCACGCGGCCTGCTCGCACCATGCCAGCAGGGCGCGGCCGATGCCCCTGCCCTCGACCAGGGCGCCGATGGTGTGGAGGTCCGCGGTGTCACCGGCCAGCATGATGCCTGCGTACCCGCGCAGCTCCTCCGGGCCATCCTGATCGACGGCGACGACGTAGCGCCGGTCGGGATGCTCGATCTCCTCGGCCAACTGGAACACCGTCCAGGCCTCGTCGGGGAACAGCTCGAGCTCGGCGAAGGCGATCGGTTCCACGTCCTGGATCGTCGCCGGCCGCAGCGCGAACGTCTCGCTCACCCTCAGTGTCCCAGCGCGCTCTTGCGGGCGGTGGGCTTGGCGGCGTCCGGGTCCCGCAGGTACAGCGGATCCGTGCTGGTCAGGTCCTCCCCCTGGGAGTGGAGCAGCGCCGCCACCTCGATCAGGTGGGAGGCGTCCACGTCGTCCAGCTCGGACGTGGCCGGCAGCAGCTCCGGGTACAGGCGGGTCCCTGAGCCCACCAGCAGCTCGCAGGCCGTGAGGTCAGCGGCGACCTCGGCCGGTGGGGCGACCGCGGGGCCGGCCTCGCGCAGCACCGTGCCGTCGGTCAGGCGGCGGTAGCGGGAGTGGTAGACCTCGCGGCGGCGTGCGTCCAGGGCCACCGCGACCGTGCGCTCGGGCAGCGGGCCGGCACCATCCGGGGCTCCGGCCGAGTCCGCCTCGGTGAGCGCCTGATGCGCCAGGGCATCCAGTGAGCACACCCCGTGCAGCGGGATCCCCAGCACGGCAGCGATGGATCGGGCAGCGACCAGCCCCACCCGCAGCCCGGTGAAGGGCCCGGGGCCTCGCCCCACCACGATGCCGTTGAGCTGGGAACGGGCGATACCCGCGTCCTGCAGGACGGCGTCGATCAGGCCCAGCAGGACCTCGTCGTGGTGGCGGGCCCGGGCATCGGAGCGCACGTGCCGCACGTCGAGGTCCAGGCCGTCGAGGTCACCCCCCACGATCGCGACGGACACGGCTCCGGAGGTGTCGATCCCCAGCAGCATCAGTTCTCCTGCTCGATCTGTTCGGTGGGAAGGCCCGCTGCGTCGAGCGCTCGGGCCAGGTCGGTGACCGCGCCCTCGTCCCACCGGGGACCTGCCGGGGTGAGGCGCAGGGTGCGGGGTTCCTCGGGAAGGTCGGGATCGTCCACCTGGTCGGGGCGCTCCAGCTCCACCAGCAGGTGGGACGAGGTCAAGTGCTCCACCCGGTCACGGCCCCATTCGACCACGGTCACGGCGTCGTCGAGGTCGGCCTCGAGGTCGAGGTCCTCCAGGTCGGCGCTCCCACCGAGGCGGTAGGCGTCCACGTGCACCAGCGCGGGCCCGCCGCTCAGGGAGGGGTGCACGCGGGCGATCACGAAGGTGGGCGAGGCCACGGGGCCGCGCACGTCGAGGCCGGCGCCGAGCCCCTGGGTGAAGGTGGTCTTGCCGGCGCCCAGCGGGCCGTCCAGGACCAGCAGGTCACCGGGGCGCAGCACCCCGGCGATCACCTGGGCGGCGAGCCGGGTGCCCTCCGGGTCCGTAGTGCGCAGTTCGAGGACACTCACCCACGGACCTCCCGCGGCACGCGCGCGTTGATCGAGGTGAGGATCTCGTAGGGGATGGTGCCGGCGGCCTCTGCCCAGTCGTCGGCGGTGGGGCCCTGGGGGACATCGCCGAACAGGATCACCTCGTCACCGGCCTTCGCGGTGCTCTCAGGGCCCAGGTCCAGCACGATCTGGTCCATGCTGATGCGGCCGATCTGGGGGACCACGTGGTCGCCGTCGGCGGTGCGCACCAGCACGGAGACCTTGGTGCTGGCGGCGCGGTGCAGGCCGTCGGCGTAGCCCATCGGCACCAGGCCCAGGCGGGTGGTGGCCGCGGTGGTGTGCAGGCGGCTGTAGCCCACGGTGTGCCCAGCCGGCACCTCCTTGACCAGGGCGAGGCGGCTGGTGACGGTCATCGCGGGGCGCAGCTCGAGGTCGGTGGCCACCGGCGGGTAGCCGTACATCGCGATGCCGGGGCGCACCAGGTCGCGGTGCAGGTCGGGGCGGGACAGCAGGGCCGCGGAGTTGGCGAGGTGCTGCAGCGGGATGGGGCCGAACTCCTCGGTGATGGCGGCGACGGTGGAGTCGAAGACCTCCGCCTGCTGATCGGTGGCGGGGGAATCGATGTCGTCGGCATCGGCGAGGTGGGTCCAGGCGGCGACCAGCTGCACGTGGTCGTCCTCCCGGGTGGCCTGCACCACGGGCCTCGCCTGCGCGGGCAGCACGCCGTTGCGGCCCATGCCGGTGTCGATCTTCAGGTGCACGCGGGCCCGGCGGTCCACGCTGCGGGAGGCGTCGATGACCATCCGCAGCATCTCCATCGATCCCACGGACACATCGATGCCGGCGGCGACGAGCTCCGGCAGCAGCGCTTCGGCGGTGCGCGGCTCGTACATCCAGGTGAGGATTGGGACGTCCAAGCCGGCGTGGGACAGGGCGAGCGCACCGGCGGGATGGGCGACGCCGAGCCAGGTCGCGCCCCCTTCGAGAGCGGCGCGGGCGGTAGCGAGCATCCCGTGGCTGTAGCCATCGGCCTTGACCACGGCCATCAGGGCGGTCTGCTCGTCGAGCTTCGTCTTGAGGGCCCGCACGTTGTCGGTGATAGCCGACGGGTCCACCACGGCGCGGTTGGGGATCTGCCGGGGGTCCTCCGCCGGGATCGGGACGCTCATCGTGCTCCTTCGCTCGCTTCGGAATGGTGTTCCGTACCGGTCAGGATAGTCGCCAGCACCTCGGGCACCCGTTCGGCGACGTCCAGGGCCACCAGCGGGACCAGGCCGTCATGGGAGGCAGCCCGGCCCGCACGACCATGCAGGACAGCAGCCAGGGCAGCGGCACGGGACCCGGGCAGCCCGGCGGCCAGGAGTGTGCCCAGGATCCCGGCCAGCACGTCGCCGGTGCCGGCGGTGGCCAGGTACCCGGTGGCATCGTCCTGCGCCAGCAGCGGGGCCTCAGGGTCCGGTGGGGCGATCACGGTGACCGCCCCCTTCATCAGCACGGTGGCCCCGGTCGCCTCGGCGAGCG
Source organism: Brachybacterium muris (assembly GCF_016907455.1). Classification (NCBI taxonomy): domain Bacteria; kingdom Bacillati; phylum Actinomycetota; class Actinomycetes; order Micrococcales; family Dermabacteraceae; genus Brachybacterium; species Brachybacterium muris. The sequence goes on from NZ_JAFBCB010000001.1 coordinate 2,576,317, forward strand.
CCCTGGCCAGCGGGGCTGCGGCCAGTTCGGGGTCGATGTCGAGTCTTCGGGCCAGCCTCTGCGCCTCGCCACGGTGCGGGGTGAGCACCACGTCCGCACCGAAGGCGTCCGAGGCATCCAGTGCGTCCAGCCCACCGGCGTCGATCACGCCGCGGTGGGGCCCTTGGCCGTCCTCACGCAGGGCTTCGATGCAGCTGCGGGCCCGGGCGTCGTCTCCGGGCAGGCCGGGTCCGACGACGAGGGCCTGGGTGCGCCCGATGTCCGCCAGGTCCACTCCCCCGTCCTCGACGGGGTGGCCCAGCACCTCGGGACGGGCCCGGAGTACCAGGTCGAGCACTGGTGCGGGGGCCAGGCAGCGCACCATCCCGGCCCCGGCGCGTGCGGCACCGGAACAGGCAAGCACGGCGGCGCCGGGGTAGCGCGTGCTGCCGGCGGCGATCGCGACCACGCCACGGGTGTACTTGCTGTCATCACGGCCGGCACGAGGCCACAGCCTGCGCACGTCCTCGTCCTCGAGCCGTTCGACGAGCGCTCGCGAGGGAAGATGCGGGCCCAGGCCCAGGTCCACCAGGTGCAGGTCCCCGGCCAGGTCACTGCCTCCGGGCAGCAGGAGCCCGGCCTTCACGGCGCCGAAGGTGACGGTGGTGCGCGCCGGCAGGGCGAGCTGCGCCGCCTCGCCGGTGCTGGCGTCCAGGAAGCTGGGCAGGTCCACGGCGATGACCGGGGTCCCGGCGCGGCGGAGGTGGTCCAGGAGGCGGCGGAGGTGGCCCGGCACCTCGGGGCGCCCGCCGATGCCGAGGATCGCGTCCAGCACCAGGTCACTGCTCCCCAGCAGTCCCTCCAGCGCGTGGCCGGGCCGGGCGGTGAGCTCGGCGAGGCAGTGGAGGGTGCCGCCGGCTTCCCGAAGGGCATCGGCGCCTTCGGCATGGCAGGTCTCGGCCGTGAGCAGGGCGTCGGCGGTGATGCCGTCGCGGCGCAGGATCGCGGCAGCGTGCAGGCCGTCCCCGCCGTTGGCACCGGACCCGGCGAGCACCAGCACCCGCTGAGTCGGTGGAGCGTTCCCGATCGCGCCGCCGCAGAGCTGCTCACGCACATGACCGGCCAGGGAGTGGGCGGCGCGCAACATCAGCGGCTCCCCCACGTCCAGCAGCGGGGCCTCGGCCGCGCGCACCTGATCGGCGCTGAAGCCCCGGATCATGCGAGCGGCTCCGTTTGCGCGGTGGCCCCACTGACCGCCGGGGGAGGATTCGTCCCCCGTTCGGCTACCACGATCGCCGTGGCGACGGAACCGTCGTGCGAGATCGACAGGTGCAGGTGTCCCACACCCAGGCGCTCGGCGGCACGGAGGGTGGCCCCCTCGAGCACCAGGTAGGGACGGCGCGCGGCAGTGCGGTGCACGGTCACGTCGTGCCAGGAGAAGTCCCCCGGGGAACCGAGGGCCTTGCCCACGGCCTCCTTCGCGGCCACCCGTGCCGCCCGTGAGGCCGCGGGGAGGTGCCGCTCGGTGGGGGTGAGCAGGCGGTCCAGCAGCGCCGGGGTGCGCGCGAAGGCAGCGTCCAGGCGAGGGACCTCGACCACGTCGATGCCCACCCCGATCACGGTGCCGTCGTCCCGCGGGGCGAAAGCTCGGACCGTGCGAGCGGAGTCGGTCTCCGTGCCTCGGGCATCACCGGCGGGCGCGGAGGGTTCGTAGGCAGCCTGATGCATCCCTGCAGTATCACACCCGGCGCTGGGCCCGCCTCTGAAGCGGTCCCGGCCCCGGGGGTGCTGCGGTCAGTGCATCGGGCGGCTCACTCGACGGTGACGGACTTGGCGAGGTTGCGGGGCTGGTCCACGTCCAGGCCCTTGGCGGTGGCCAGCTCGCAGGCGAAGATCTGCAGCGGGATCACCGTCAGCAGTGCCGCGAACAGGGTGCGGGTCTGCGGTACGCGGATCACCTCGTCCGCGTAGGGCAGCACGTCGTCGTCGCCCTCCTCGGCGATCACCAGGGTGCGGGCCCCGCGGGCACGCACCTCCTGGATGTTGGAGATCACCTTGGAGTGCAGCACGTCGCGACCGCGCGGGGAGGGCACGATCACGAACACCGGCTGCCCCTCCTCGATCAGCGCGATCGGGCCGTGCTTGAGCTCACCGGCGGCGAAGCCCTCGGCGTGGATGTAGGCGATCTCCTTGAGCTTGAGAGCGCCCTCCATGGCGGTGGGGTAGCCCACGTGACGGCCCAGGAACAGCACGCTGGTGGCGTCCTTCATGTCCTGGGCCAGCTTCTCCACCTGATCGGAGGCGTCCAGCACCTGCTGGATCTTCTCCGGCAGCGCGTGGAGGTCCTCCATGATCTGGGCGATCTCATCGGGGAACAGGTTGCCGCGCACCTGGGCGAGGTACAGGCCCAGCAGGTAGCAGGCGGCGATCTGGCCCAGGTAGGCCTTGGTGGAGGCCACCGCGATCTCCGGGCCCACGTACAGGTACAGGGCGGCGTCGGCCTCGCGGGGGATGGTGGAGCCGCGGGTGTTGCAGATGGCGATCACCTTGGCGCCCTGCTCCTGGGCGTGCCGCACCGCCATCAGGGTGTCCATGGTCTCGCCGGACTGCGAGATGGCGACCACCAGGGTCTTCTCGTTCACCACGGGGTCGCGGTAGCGAAACTCGTGGGCGAGCTCCACCTCCACCGGGATCCGGCACCAGTGCTCGATGGCGTACTTCACCACAGCGCCGGCGTTGGCGGCGGTGCCGCAGGCCACCACCACGATCTTGTCGACGCTGCGCAGCACGGAGTCGTCGATGGACTTCTCGTCCAGGTGGAGCTTGCCGTCCACCAGGCGGCCCAGCAGGGTGTCGGCGATGGAACCGGCCTGCTCGTGGATCTCCTTGGCCATGAAGGAGGGGTAGCCGCCCTTCTGCGCGGCGGTGACGTCCCACTCGATGGTGAAGCGCTTGGGGTCGCTGACCTCGGTGCCGTCGGCGTCGATCACGTGCACGGCGTCGGCGGTGACGGTGACGATCTGGTCGTGGTCGATCTCCAGCGCCTCCTTGGTGGAGTCCACGAACGCGGCGACGTCCGAGCCCAGGAAGTTCTCGCCGTCGCCCAGGCCCACCACCAGCGGGGAGTTGCGGCGGGCGGCCACCACGGTGCCCGGGGCGTCGCGGTGCACGGCCAGCAGGGTGAAGGCGCCCTCCAGGTGAGCGGTGGCGCGTCGCATCGCCTCGGTGAGGTCCCCGGCTCGTTCCATCTCGCGCGCCACCAGGTGGGCGGCGGCTTCGGAGTCGGTCTCGGAGCGGAAGGAGTAGCCCTCCGACTCCAGTTCTGCTCGCAGGGCGGCGAAGTTCTCGATGATGCCGTTGTGCACCAGAGCCAGTTCGTCCTCGCGCCCGCCCAGGTGGGGGTGGGCGTTGGTGTCGGTGGGCGAGCCGTGGGTGGCCCAGCGGGTGTGGCCGATGGAGACGGCCCCGGTCATGTCCTCTCGCGCTTCGAGCGCGTCGCGGAGGTTCTGCAGCTTGCCGGCACGCTTCTCAAGGCGCACGGAGCCGCCGTCGATAACGGCGATGCCGGCCGAGTCGTAGCCGCGGTACTCGAGCCGGGCCAGGCCCTGCAGGGCCACGTCGACGGGACGGGAGGAGGGGGAGGCGCTCTGGGGGCCTGCGTATCCGACGATTCCACACATGCCGCTCACGCTAGCGATCCGTCGACGCCCACAGGGCGCGAATGGGCAGGTGGGGCGAGGTGTCCGTCACGATCCGCGGGCCCCGTGCACGCTCGTGGCGCATCGTGCGCAGCTCCGGTCATGATCGGTCACCGGCCTGTCAGGCACGCACCCGGTCCCGTGGGCTGGAACAATCACCCCATGCGTTCCACCCCGAGATCCCCCGGCGCCGCGAGTGCCGTCTCCCCCTTCGACGAGATCCCTCGTGAGGAGTGGGCACGGCTCTCGCAGCAGACCCCGTTGCCGTTGTCGGAGCAGGACGTGGCCAAGCTGCGGGGCCTCGGCGACCGGGTGGACCTGGAGGAGGTCGATGCGGTGTACCGACCGATCTCCCGGCTGCTGAACATTCAGGTGGCGGCCGCGCAGCAGTTGCGCTTGGCCCGCGGGGACTTCCTGCCGCAGCGGCAGCACCGCACCCCGTACGTGATCGCGGTGGCCGGTTCGGTGGCCGTAGGCAAGTCCACCACCGCGCGCCTGCTGCGGGAGCTGATGGCTCGCTGGCCCGACACCCCGCGGGTGCAGCTGGTGACGACCGACGGGTTCCTGTACCCCAATGCGGAGCTGGAGAAGCGCGGCATCATGCATCGCAAGGGCTTCCCGGAGAGCTACGACCGCAGGCGCCTGCTGCGGTTCGTCTCGGATGTGAAGGCGGGTGTGGAGCGCACGGAGGCCCCGGTGTACTCCCATCTCACCTACGACATCGTCGAGGACGAGTCGGTAGTGGTGGAGCGTCCGGACGTGCTGATCCTCGAGGGCCTGAACGTGCTGCAGCCCTCCCGGCCGCGGCGCGACGGCCGGATGGGTCTGGCGGTCTCTGACTTCTTCGACTTCTCGGTGTACGTGGACGCCCGCGGGGAGGATGTGCAGCGCTGGTACATCGAGCGCTTCCTGCAGCTGAGGCTGACGGCGTTCAACGACCCGCGCTCGTACTTCCGTCGCTACGCGGACCTCACCGACGAGGAGGCACGGGAGACGGCCGAGCGGATCTGGCGCTCCATCAACGGCCCGAACCTGTCCGAGAATGTCCTGCCCACCCGGGGGCGCGCGGACCTGGTGCTGCGCAAGGACGGCCGGCACCGGGTGCAGACCGTCCTGCTGCGCAAGGTGTGAGGAAGGGCCGGCCGCACTGGCGACCGGCCCCTCACAGGACGCGACTCAGAGGCCGACGCGCTCGGAGACGATCGCGGCCAGTCGCTCGGCGACCTCGGCGGCCTGCTCGTCGGTGGGTGCCTCCACCATCACGCGCACCACGGGCTCGGTGCCGGAGGGGCGCAGCAGCACCCGGCCGGTCTCCCCCAGTTCCTGCTCGGCCTGCTCCACGGCGTCCAGCACGCCGCGGTCGATGGTGGCGCGGGCCTTGTCCACGTTCTTCACGTTGATCAGGGCCTGCGGCATGCGGGTCATCACGTCGGCCAGCTCGCGGGCGGTGCGGCCGGTCTCGGCCATCCGCTGGATCAGGTGCAGGGCCGTCAGCTCGCCGTCACCGGTGGTGGCGTGCTCGGCGATGATCACGTGGCCGGACTGCTCACCGCCGATGGAGTACCCGCCCAGGTTCATCTCCTCGAGCACGTAGCGGTCGCCCACGTTGGTCTGCCCCAGGAAGATGCCGTGCTCGCGCATGGCGAGCTTGAGGCCCAGGTTGCTCATCACGGTGACTACGAGGGTGTCGTCGTGGAGCTTGCCGCGCTCCTTGAGGTCCAGGGCCAGGATCGCCATGATCTGGTCGCCGTCGATGATCTCGCCGTCGGCGTCCACCGCGAGGCAGCGGTCGGCGTCGCCGTCGAAGGCCACGCCGATGTCGGCGCCGTGCTCGCGCACGGCTTCCTGGAGGGGACCGAGGTGGGTGGAGCCCACGCCGTCATTGATCAGGCCGCCGTCGGAGAGGTCGCCGATCACGTGCACGGTAGCGCCGGCGCGGCGCAGCACGGCCGGGCCGGTCAGGGCGGCGGCGCCATTGGCGCAGTCGGCCACCACGGTGATGCCCTCAAGGGTGCGGTCCAGGGTGCCGGCCAGGTGCTCGACGTACGCGTCGATGGCGCCCTCGTAGCGGCGGATGGTGCCCACCGCCGTGCCCTCAGGGCGGTCCCACTCCTCGCCGAGGCGGGCCTCGATGGCGTTCTCGACCTCGTCGGGCAGCTTGGTGCCGCCGCGGGCGAAGAACTTGATGCCGTTGTCGGGGGCGGGGTTGTGGGAGGCGGAGATCATCACGCCGAGATCCGCACCGGTGGACTGCACCAGGTAGGCGAGGCCGGGCGTGGGCAGCACCTCGGCGTCCAGCACGTCCACACCGGCGGAGGCAAGGCCCGCGCACACGGCAGCGGTCAGGAAGTCGCCGGAGGGGCGGGTGTCGCGGGCGACGATGGCGCGGGGCTTGGTGCCGCCGAAGGCACCCAGGGTGCCCAGCACGTGGGCGGCGCTCACGGACAGCTCGACAGCGAGCTCCGCAGTGATGTCGGCGTTGGCGCGTCCGCGCACTCCGTCGGTTCCGAACAGTCGTGCCATGGGGGTCCGTTCCTCTCGTCTGTGTGCGCCGCACCGGGGCGGCCGACGGTTCGAGAGTAGCGGCCCTGCGCGCTCCGCCAATGGAGAACGGCCCATGTCACCGCCCGGCGAGAGCAGGACCACGCTCGGCGCCGGAGCGCTCCGAGCCTGCTGCGGACGCACAGCACCCCGGGACGTTCCCGTCCCGGGGTGCTGTGAACGCGGAGGATGCGGCCGTGGCCGCTCCGATCAGCGCTTGGAGTACTGAGGCGCCTTGCGGGCCTTCTTGAGTCCGGCCTTCTTGCGCTCGATGACGCGGGCGTCACGAGTGAGGAAGCCGGCCTTCTTCAGGGTGGGACGGTTGTTGTCCTCGTCGATCTGGTTCAGCGCGCGGGCCACGCCGAGGCGCAGGGCGCCGGCCTGACCGGAAGCGCCGCCGCCGTGGATACGGGCGATGACGTCGAAGCGTCCCTGGATGTCCAGCACGCGGAAGGGCTCGTTGACCTCCTGCTGGTGGACCTTGTTCGGGAAGTAGTTCTCGAGGCTGCGGCCGTTGACGGTCCACTGGCCGGAGCCGGGGACCAGGCGCACGCGGGCGATGGCCTGCTTACGACGGCCGGTGCCGTAGCCCGGGGCGGTGGCCGACTGGCCGCGGCCGGTCGAGCCCTCGGACTCGGTGGACTCGGTGGTGAAGCTCGACGGGGCCTCTTCGTCAGTGACGGTCTCGAGGGCCTCATTGGTGGTCTCGGTCACGGTTCTCCTTGGTCTGTTCCGTGCGGCAGGGCGAAGCGCGGGGCGCGCCCGCTTACTGCGCCACCTGGTCGATGGTGAAGGGGACGGGCTGCTGAGCAGCGTGGGGGTGCTCGGCGCCGCGGTAGACCTTCAGCTTCTTCAGCTGCTGGTCGGCAAGCTTGTTCTTGGGAAGCATGCCGCGGATGGCCTTCTCGACCGCCCGCTCGGGCTTCTTCTCCAGCAGCTCGGAGTAGGGGATGCCGCGCAGGCCACCCGGGTAACCGGAGTGGCGGTAAGCCAGCTTGGTCTCGCGCTTGTTGCCGGTCAGGGCAACCTTCTCAGCGTTGATGATGATGACGAAGTCGCCTGCATCCACGTGGGGTGCGAAGACCGGCTTGTGCTTTCCCCGCAGCAGCTGAGCAGCCTGGGAAGCGAGCCGGCCGAGGACGACATCCGTTGCGTCGATGACGTACCAGGAACGCTCGACATCGCCGGGCTTCGGGGTGAACGTACGCACTCGTGCCTTCTTCTCTCGTCGGAGTGCCCCATGAGCGGTTGCTCGGGGCACGGTTCGATGGACCGTGGACACGCTTCCCTCGGTTGAAGCATGGCCTCTCGCTGTGCCCGGACCGTTCCGCTTACGCCGCGACGGCGGTCCTGGGTGCGGTGTGAGGAGCCCCTTTCGCGCCGACGAGTGAGAAGTCGGCTGCGGACCGGAGCGCGCACCAAGGCACAACGACGGCCAACAGTACTGGCCAGAGTGCGACAGGGTCAACGCGGGGAGGGGGTGGAGGGGGTGTGATCTCCGGCTCGCGGGGCGTCGAGCTTTACCCCCGCAGCACCCGCGCGGCGCGGACCTGGTCGGCGAGGTCCGCGTCGGCCGGGTACTCCACATGGTCCAGGGTGAGCCCCTGGGGCGGGCACAGCGGCGCGGCGCCGGTGGCGGTGCGGGTGGAGGACTGCCGGGTACGGACAGCCAGCACCTGCGCGGGCCAGTCCTCCCCCTTGCGGCCCTCCCCCACGGGCAGCAGGGTCCCCACCAGGGACCGCACCATGTGGTGGCAAAAGGCATCGGCGACCACGGTGGCCACCACCAGGCCCTCGTCGGCCCTCCCGGGCTCGGGGCGCTCCCAGTCCAGCTGCTCGAGGGTGCGGATGGTGGTGGCACCCTCACGGGGCTTGCAGAACGAGAGAAAGTCGTGCTCCCCCAGCAACGCCTGCGAGGCGCGTGCCATCGCCTCGACGTCGAGCTCCCAGCGGTGGCGCAGCACGTCCCGGCGCAGCGGGTCGTGACGGGCCGGACTGTCGGAGATCCGGTACCGGTACCGGCGGCGCAGCGCACCGAAACGGGCATCGAACACGGACGGCACCTCCCGGGCAGCGTGGACGACCACGTCCTCGGGCAGAAGGCCGACCAGCCGGGTCACCAGGGCGTCGGCCGGAGCGCGGTCGGAGCGACCGGGGATCGTGGCGAGCACCGGTCCGGGCAGGTCCAGGTGGCACACCTGGCCGCGGGCATGGACCCCGGCGTCGGTGCGCCCGGCAACGGTGACCTGCACGGGGATGCGGGCGATGCGGGAGAGCGCCTGCTCCAGCTCACCCTGGACGGTGCGCTGACCGGGCTGGGCGGCCCAGCCGTGGAAGCCGGTCCCGTCGTAGGACAGGTCCAGACGCAGTCGCGTCAGGGGCGCGCTCGCACCCGGGGCGAGGTCAACGGGCTGCGGGGTGGACATGGGCCTGATGCTATCGGCGCACCTCGGTACGCTGGCAGCGTGAAGATCCTCGTCATCGGCTCCGGCGGCCGCGAGCACGCGATCATCCGCCGCCTGGCCGCAGATTCCCCCGCCCCCGACCTCCATGCCGCACCGGGCAACCCCGGTATCGCCGCCCTGGCCACCTGTCATGAGGTGACCGTCGGCGACCTCGACGCCCAGGTGGAGCTCGCTCGCCGCCTCGAGGTGGACCTGGTGGTCGTCGGCCCCGAGGCGCCCCTGGTGGCAGGTCTCGCCGATCGCCTGAGCGAGGCCGGCATCCCCGCGTTCGGGCCAACCGCCGCCGCCGCGATGCTCGAGGGCTCGAAGTCCTTCGCGAAGGAGGTGATGGCGAGTGCCGGCGTGCCCACTGCCGCATCGGTCACCGCGAACGACGAGGACACGCTGGTCGCGGGCCTGGACCGCGTGAACCCCCTGGGTGACGTGCCCTTCGTGGTCAAGGCCGATGGCCTGGCCGCGGGCAAGGGCGTGGTGGTCACCACCGACCGGGAAGCAGCTCTCGCCCACGGCCGTGCCGTGGTCGTGGCCGGGGGTTCCGTGGTGCTGGAGGAGTACCTGGACGGCCCTGAGGTGTCGCTGTTCTGCGTGTGCGACGGGCAGCGGGTGGTGCCCCTGGCCCCTGCCCAGGACTTCAAGCGCGCCCTGGACGGGGACAAGGGACCCAACACCGGTGGCATGGGCGCCTACTCCCCTCTCCCCTGGGCCCCCGAGGACCTGGTGGACGAGGTGGTGCGCACCGTCGCCCAGCCCACGGTCGACGAGATGGCCCGCCGCGGCACCCCTTTCGCTGGGATCCTGTACTGCGGGCTGGCGCTGACCGCGCGCGGGGTCCGCGTGGTGGAGTTCAACGCCCGCTTCGGCGACCCCGAGACGCAGGTGGTCCTGGAGCGTCTGGCCTCCCCCTTCGGCGAGCTGCTGCTGGCCGCCGCCCGCGGTGACCTGCGCGAGGCCGAGGCTCCCCGCTGGAGCGACGACGCTGCGGTCGCCGTGGTGGTCGCCTCCGCCGGGTATCCCGCCGAGGCCCGCCTGGGCGACCGAATCACCGGCATCGAGGACGCCGAGACCACCGGGGCGCACGTCCTGCACGCCGGCACCGCGCTGCGCGAGGACGGCACGCTCGTCAGCTCCGGCGGGCGCGTGCTGGCCGTGGTCGGCACCGGTGAGGACCTGCAGGCTGCCCGCCAGGTCGCGATGGCCGGGGTGGAGCGGATCGTGCTGCAGGGCTCCCTGCACCGCACCGACATCGCCCTGGTCGCGGCGCGCAACGAGGGCGTCGAAGGCGGGCAGAACGATGAGCGCTGAACGGGACGGGAGCGCGGAGACCCTGCTGACCGCGCCGGTGCTGCCCGGCTGGGACCATGCCGTCGGCGGCAAGGTGCGGGAGCTGTACGTGCCCGCCGGGACTGACCCCGCGGAGGCGACCGAGGTGCTGATGGTCGCCACCGACCGGATCAGCGCGTACGACCATGCCCTGCAGCCGGGGATCCCCGACAAGGGCCGGATCCTCACCGCCATCAGCCTGTTCTGGTTCGAGCAGCTGGCTGATCTGGTGCCCAACCACGTGCTGTCGGCCCAGGACGTCCCCACCGAGGTGGCCGGCCGGGCTCTGCGCTGCCGCGGCCTGGACATGGTGCCGCTGGAGTGCGTGGCCCGCGGCTACCTCACCGGGTCGGGCCTGGCCGACTACCGCGCCAGCGGCGCCGTGGGCGGCCACCACCTGCCGACCGGCCTCACCGAGGCCTCCCGCCTGGATCCGGCGATCTTCACCCCCGCCACCAAGGCCGAGCAGGGGGACCACGACGAGAACATCACCGTCGAGGAGGCCCGGGAGCGGCTCGGTGCCGCGCTGGTCGACGAACTCGAGCACCTCACGCTTGCTGTCTACGAGCGAGCCCGTGAGATCGCCGCCGAGCGCGGGATCCTGCTGGCCGACACCAAGCTCGAGTTCGGACAGTCGCGCACCGACGGCACCCTGCTGCTCGGTGACGAAGTGCTGACGCCCGACTCCAGTCGCTTCTGGTCGGCCGCCGACTACCGCGAGGGTCGCACCCAGCCCAGCCTGGACAAGCAGTTCGTACGCGACTGGCTGACCTCCCCCGCCTCCGGCTGGGACCGTGCTGCCGACGCTCCTCCCCCGGCCCTGCCGGCAGAGGTCGTCGAGCAGACCAGGTCCCGCTATGTGGAGGCCTACGAGAGACTCACCGGCCGGCAGTTCTGAACCGCCGCCTTCGTCACCGCCTGCACCCGGTCCACGGTCATGCCGTCGTCACTGCTCCTCAGTCGCTGCTGACCTCGACGACGCGATCCGGCTGCGGCCAGTCCCGCACCTCCGTGCCCTCCGGCGCGAGCTGGGTGGACTGTCGCATGTAGATCGCGCGCCCCTGCTCGCTGGCCACCCCGTCGTGCACCGGCAGGGCCAGGCGGGGCCGTACGGCGCGCAGGAACTCGATGGTCTCGGCCATCTTCGACCAGGGGGCGACCACCGCGAAGGCGAGGGCGTCGATGCCGTGGAACTCCTGGACCGGCTCCAGGGAGTCACCGGTGATGCCGAGCCGGGGGCCGTCGCCGGCGCTGATCACCAGCCCGGTGTTGCCCACCCGGGGGATGTCGGGGTGGATGATCGCGTGGCGACCACCCACGGCGGTGATGCGCAGCGGCGCGTGGCCCTCGGCGGCGGAGAACTCATGGACGCTGCCGGCCGGGAGCGGCAGCAGCCTGTCCTGGGCGACGAAGTCGTCGCCTTCGAGCATCTCCGCTGTCTCGGGCTCGGCGATGACCACGGCCTCCGGGGCCGCGGCGAGCACCTCCCCCAGCAGCGCCGGATCCACATGATCAGGGTGCTGGTGCGTGACCAGCACGGCATCGATCCCTGCGAGGACGTCGGCCCCGAGGGCGCGCACCGTCTCGGTGCTGAAGGAGCCGGGGTCGACCAGCAGTCGCCTGCCGGCTGCCTCCACGAGCAGGCACGAGTGGACGAGGTGACGGATCTTCATCGCTGCCTCCCGGCATCGTGATCGGGGTCCGGTGGTCTGACTCGAATGTAGTCCGCTCGTGCCGGGGTGGGGAGGGGATCGGTAGGATGAACCCGCCCTGCCACCTCGGCCCGGGCCCGGATCGAACCCCTCAGGAGAATGCCCATGCCGCGCGTCGTGGTCCACGTCATGCCGAAGCCCGAGATCCTCGATCCGCAGGGGAAGGCCGTCGCCGCCGCACTGCCCCGCCTGGGCTTCGAGGGCATCGGCTCCGTGCGTCAGGGCAAGCGCTTCGAGCTCGAGGTCGACGGCGAGGTGACCGACGAGGTCCTCGCCTCCCTGCGCGAGGCCGCCACCACCCTGCTGTCCAACCCCGTCATCGAGGACGTCGTCGCGATCGACGTCGAGGACTCCGGCTCGCTGGAGCGCGCCCTCGGCACCGGTGCGGAGGAGCGGGCCTGATGCGCATCGGTGTGGTGACCTTCCCCGGCACACTGGACGACCGGGACGCCCTGCGCGCCATCAGCCTGGCCGGCGGGGAGCCGGTGGCCCTGTGGCACGCCGAGGACGACCTGCTGGACGTGGAGGCCGTGGTGCTGCCCGGCGGGTTCTCCTACGGCGACTACCTGCGTGCCGGGGCGATCAGCCGCTTCGCCCCCGTGATGGAGCGCGTGGTGGATGCCGCCAACGGTGGGATGCCGGTGCTGGGCATCTGCAACGGCTTCCAGATCCTGTGCGAGACCCATCTGCTGCCCGGCGCGATGATCAAGAACGCGCACCGCGCGTTCATCTGCCGGGACCAGCCGTTGCGGGTGGAGAACAACCGCACCGCATGGACCACCGATTACGAAGCGGGCCAGGTGATCCGGATCCCGCTGAAGAACCAGGACGGCCAGTACGTGGCCGACGAGAAGACCCTCGCCGAGCTCGAGGCGGAGGGCCGCGTGGTGTTCCGCTACGCCGAGGGAGCCACTCACGGCCCTGAGGGCTTCGAGGTGAACCCCAATGGTTCACGCAACGACATCGCTGGCATCACCAACAAGTACGGCAACGTCGTGGGCCTGATGCCGCACCCGGAGCACGCTGTGGAGGCCGGTTTCGGCCCCGACGAGCCCGGTGCGGGCACCCGCACGGGCACCGACGGCCTGGGGATGTTCACCTCGGTGCTGCGCAGCCTGGTGGGCTGACCTGCTCAGACCCTCTCCGCGCTGAGAACCGTGAAGCGACGGTCGCGTGCACGCTGGCGGGCGGGGCCCACGCGGCGCTCCAGTTCGGCGCGGTAGCGCAGGTGCGAGTTGTGCACCATCCACAGCTGCCCACCGGGGCGCAGCACGCGAGAGGCCGCATCGAGCAGGCCGTGCACCAGGGTCGCGTCGATCGCGGTGCCGTCGTGGAACGGCGGGTTCAGCAGCACCAGGTCCGCGCTGCGGTCCGGGAGCTGCGACAGGGCGTCGTCCCAGGTGACCTCGACCGTGGGGGTGCTCGCCCCGGAGTCCTCGGCGCCCGTGAGGGCATCTGCAGTGGCGCGGGTGGAGAGCACCGCGTCGATGTCGTCGTCGCTGGCGACCACGCGTGCTGCCGGCAGGGCGAGCGCGAGGTAAGCGGTCAGAAGGCCGTTGCCGCTGCCCAGGTCCACGGCGCAGAAACCCTCCGGCCCCTCCGAGGCCGGGGCACCCGGACCCGACTCCCCCAGCTCTCCCGCCTTCAGGGCGCGGTCCAGTGCATCGAGCAGCAGCAGGCTTCCGGCATCGGCCGAGGCCCCACCGAACACCCCGCCCACCGCGCGCAGCGGCAGCTCACGCTCCTGCCCTCGCACGGTGACGGTCGCCGACCCTTCGGCTGGCGTGGCACGCTCCACGTCCGGGCGTGGCCCGGAGGCCCGCAGCGCGCGTGACTTCCCCAGCCCCAGCGATGCGCGCACCTCGGTGAACAGGCCTGCCAGCACGTCGTTCTGGTGGCGGGTCATGTGCTTGACGCGTCCCCCGGCCACCAGTTCGAGGTCCTCCCGACCGGCGGCCGCGGCGGCGCGCGCCAGCCGGCGAGCGCGATCATCGAGCGCCGCGAGCGACTTCGGCAGCCGCGCGAGCGCCAGATGCGCATCGGCCCCGGCAACGAACTCCTCCAGCGGGACCGGCCCGTGACCGTCCGACACCACCAGGCGGCCGGTCTCGATCGCGTCGGCGAACTGCGCGGCGATCTCCCGCGTGCGGGCAGCGGAGGACGACCAGCTCAGCACCCGTGCGTCCTCGTACTCGGACATCGAGTCCAGAGACTCCGCGATGAGGGCTCCGGTGGCGTCGTCCACCACGATCACGTCGCGGGGGCCGCCGGGGCCGCTGGTCTCGGACTGGGCCGTGCGCAGGATGACGCGGTCGGTCTGATCAGCCGAGGAGGACTCTGCGGGCGTGGCGTCGGGCGCGGGGTGCTGGGTCATCGTGTCCTTGGGGCTGAAGTCAGGGGTCATCGGTCGTGGCGCCCGGCGCGGTCGATGCTGGGGCCGGCCACCATCATCGCCACGTCATGGCACGTCCCGGGCCTCCAGCAGCACGAAGGCCTCGAGGGTGGTCACGGCCTCGAGTCTAGGCGCGGTGCGGTGGGCCACCTGGTTGTCCGTACCCTGGGGGAATGCGAACGCCCCTGCTGCTGGACTGTGACACCGGGATTGACGACGCCTTCGCCCTCACCTACCTGGCCTGCAGGCCCGAGGTGGAGATCGTCGGGATCGTCTCCACCGCCGGGAACGTGCCCACCGCAGCGGTGCTGCACAACAACCTGGTGCTCGCGGGGCTGCTCGGTATCGATGCCCCGGTGGCTCGCGGCGCACAGGTGCCGCTCGTGCAGGAGCTGATGACCGCGGAGGACACCCACGGGCCGACGGGCCTGGGCCACGCCCAGCTGCCCGAGCCGACGAGGACGGCCGATCCCCGCACCGGCGCACAGCTGTGGGTCGAGGCTGCCCGGGCGCACCCGGGGGAGCTGGTGGGCCTGGTGCTCGGCCCGCACACGAACCTGGCGCTGGCGCTCGAGATCGAGCCGGAGCTGCCGCACCTGCTGAAGCGCCTGCACGTGATGGGCGGGGCGATCAACCATCGTGGCAACACCGGGGCCACCTCGGAGTGGAACGTGGCCGTCGATCCCGAGGCCGCTCAGCGGGTACTGGCCGCCTTCAGCGCCGCGCCCACCAGGCCGGTGATGGCGGGGCTGGACACCACCGAAGCGGTGCGCTTCCGCCAGCCCGAGCTCGATGCGGTCGAGGCTCTGGGCGATCACCCGGTGGTGGGGATCCTGGCCGATGCACTGCGGTTCTACTTCGAGTTCCATCAGGCCGACGGCTTCGGCTGGAGCGCCCACGTGCACGACCCGCTGGTCGCGGCCCACGCCGTCACCGGCCGCTTCCTTCAGACCACGGCACTGCCGGTGGACGTGGAGCTGGCCGGGACCCTCACCCGGGGACAGACGGTGGCCGACCCCTTGGGCCGCTGGGGGCGGGAGCCGAACGTCGACGTCGCGACCTCGGCCAATGCGCCTGCCTTCATCGCCCACCTGCTGGAGACTCTGCGGCAGGGACTCCACGGACGCTCCGAAGACTGTCGGTGATCAGCCGCCCAGCTGTTGGATCTCCACCTCGAAGCAGCGCCGGGGTGCCTTCTCGCCCCGCGCCGGGCGCCAGCCCACGCAGTGGGTGGTGCCGGCCTCGGGACCGTCCTCGTAGGCCACCAGGACGGTGCCGGGCAGCGTGACCGGTGCATCGAAGGATACGTCCCAGCGCAGCGGCCGGGACAGGTCCACGCGGGCCTCGGTGAAGGCCCGGGAGGCGGTGTACATGCCGTGGGCGATGGCCTTGGGGAACCCGAACGCCTTCGCTGACAGGCCCGACATGTGGATCGGGTTCACGTCCCCGGAGACCTCCGCGTACCGGCGACCCACGTCGGCTGCGAGGCTCCACCGGGCGGTGGGCCGCGGCGGCTCGAACTCACGCGAGGAACGCTCGGTCGAAGCGGGGACGCTGTGCTGGGTGCTGCCCTTGCCGCTGCCGCGCGTCCCGCCCTCCTCTCCGCTGCCCTTGGCGAGGTACGTGGACACGTCGGTGGCGATGATCTGGCCGTCCTGGGACAGGATCGTGGAGACCGCCTCGAAGGTGTGGCCCTTGCGATGGGGACGCAGCTCCCTCACCCGGCACTCCACGTCCACCAGCTCCCCCACCGCGACCGGCCGGTGCTGCAGCAGGGAGTTGCGCAGGTGCACCAGGCCCAGCAGCGGGAAGGGGAAGTCGCCGCGTGCCATGAGGGCCAGGGACACGGGGAAGGCCAGCACGTGCAGCACGCCTGGGTGCACGTTCTCGGTGGCCGGGCCGCCCATCAGGTGGTCGAAGTCGGCGGCGCGGGAGGCGTCGATGCGCACCTTCCGCACCCGGTAGGCGGTGCTCGGCAGTGCGAGCTCGCAACGCCTCGCGCCCCCTCCGCGGCGGGGCAGCAGGGCCGCCGCGTACACCGCCGGGAAGGAGGGCACGTCGGTCAGGTCCTTGATCCGCTCGCCGGGCTGGGAGGTGGTGGTCAGGCCGTTCACCCCGGTCACCGCCCCACGATGTTCTGGCCGCACACGCGCAAGGTCTGGCCCTGGATGCCGCCGGCCTCGGCGGAGGACAGGAAACCGATCGCCTCGGCCACGTCCACCGGCAGGCCGCCCTGCTGCAGGGAGTTCACCCGGCGGGCCACCTCGCGGTTGATGGCGGGCATGCGGGCGGTCATCTCGGTCTCGATGAACCCTGGCGCCACCGCGTTGGCGGTGCCGCCCTGCTCCGCCAGGCGCGAGGACAGGGCATCCACGAAGGCCATCACGCCGGCCTTGGAGGTGGCGTAGTTGGTCTGGCCGCGGTTGCCGGCGATGCCGCTGGTGGAGGCCAGGGACACCACGCGGGGCTGCGCGCCCAGCACGTCACCGGCGTCGATCAGGGCGTTCGTGAGGGTGATCTGACTGGTGATGTTCACGCCGATCACGGGGTCCCAGCGGTCCGGGGTCATGTTGGCGAACAGTTTGTCGCGGGTGATGCCGGCGTTCAGGACCAGCACGTCCAGGGTCAGGGAGTGCTCGCGCAGGAACTGCACCAGGCGCTCACCGGCGCCGTCGGAGGTGACGTCCAGCTGGATCGGCACGGCGCGCAGCTCGTTGGCCAGGCGCGAGAGCTCGGTACCGGCGGCGGGGACGTCGAGCACCACCAGGTGGGCGCCGTCGGCCGCGAGGGTGCGGGCGATCGCCGCGCCGATGCCACGCGCGGCACCGGTGACCAGGGCAGTGCGGCCGGCGAGTGGCTGGGCGCTGTCCTCGGTGAGGGTGCCGGCTGCGGTGGTGACCTCCAGGAACTGGCCGGTGACGAAGGCGCTGCGGGCCGACAGCAGGAACCGCAGGGCACCGATCACCCCTGGGGCGTCCAGGGCGACGCCGTCGGCCGCGAGGATGCCGTTGGCGGTGCCACCGGAGCGCATCTCGTGGGCCAGGGAGCGGGTGAAGCCCTCGATGCCGCCGCGGGTAGCGTCCCGCCCCGGGTCCTGGCCGGTGGCGGGACGGGAGACAGCGACCACACGGGCACCGGGGGCGAGGGTGCGCATCGCCCCGGCCAGCGGCAGCAGCACGGGGCCCAGCTGGTCGGGTGCGTCGACCTCGTCGAGCACGACGACCACGGAGCCCACGCGGCGCAGCTCCTCGAAGCGGCGGCGCACGTCGGCACCCCAGGACAGCAGCAGCTGGGCGACCTGATCGGCGCCGGCGGAGTCGCCGAGCACGACGACGGGGCCCAGCACGGGCTCGGGTCGGTCCTCGCGGCGCAGCAGGCGGGCGGGGCGGGGCAGTCCGGTGCGCTTGGCGATCATGGCACCGGGGGTGGAGCGGACGAAGCGGGTGTAGGCGTCAGCCATGGGGTCCTCCCGGACGAGAAGTGGGCGACAGATCAGGGGGTGACGGACTCGAGCAGGGCCACGGAGCCCTGGCCGGCGGCCGCGCACACGGAGATCAGGCCGCGCTGGGGGCGTCCGGTCTCCAGGGCGCGCTGGTGCAGCAGCTTGGCGAGGGTGGCCACGATGCGGCCGCCGGTGGCGGCGAAGGGATGGCCGGCCGCGAGCGAGGAGCCGGCCACGTTCAGGCGGCTGCGGTCGATCGACCCCAACGGAGCGGAGCGCCCGAGCTTCTCGCGGCAGAACTCCTCGGACTCCCAGGCGGCCAGCGTGGCCAGCACGGTGGAGGCGAAGGCCTCGTGGATCTCGTACAGGTCCACGTCCTGCAGGGTCATGCCGTTGGCGTCCAGCAGCTCGGGCACCGCGTAGGCGGGGGCCATCAGCAGACCCTCCTCGCCGTGCACGAAGTCCACGGCGCTGATACGGGCGTCGACCACGCGGGCCAGCGGCGTGAGGCCGTGCTCGGCGGCCCAGTCGGCGCTGCCCATCAGCACCGCGGAGGCGCCGTCGCTGAGCGGGGTGGAGTTGCCGGCGGTCATGGTGGGCTCGGCGACCTGCGGGGACTTCACGCCGAAGACGGGCTTCAGCGAGGCGAGCTTCTCCATGCTGGAATCAGCTCGCAGGTTCTGGTCCTTGCCCAGGCCCCGGTATCCGGTGACCAGATCGTCCAGGAAGCCTGCCTCGTAGGCGGCGGCGAGGTTGCGGTGGGAGGCGAGTGCCAGCTCGTCCTGGGCCTCGCGGCTCACGCCCCACTGCGCGGCGGTCAGCGCCATGTGCTCACCCATGGACAGTCCGGTGCGGGGCTCACTGTTGCGCGGGGGCATGGGGGCCAGGTCCCCGGGGCGGATGCCTGCGAGTGCCTTCAGGCGCTGCACGGGGGTCTTCGCGGCGAAGGCACGGTGCAGGGTGCGGCGCAGCCGCGGGGTGACCTCGATCGGGGAGTCGGAGGCGGAGTCGACGCCGCAGGCGATGGCGGAGTCGATCTGGCCCAGCTGGATCCGGTTGGACACGTGCACCACGGACTCCAGTCCGGTGGCGCAGGCGCGACCCATGTCGATCGCGGGGGTGCGGGGGTCCAGGGGGGTGCCCAGCGCGCTCTCGCGGGTGAGGTTCAGATCGGCGGCGAGCTTCAGCACGGCACCTCCGGCGATCTCACCGAGCTTCTCCCCCTGCAGGCCGAAGCGGGCCACCAGGCCGTCCAGGGCTGCGGTGAGCAGGTCCTGGTTGGAGATCCCGGCGTAGGGACCGCCGGCGCGGGCGAAGGGGATCCGGTTGCCGCCCAGGACCAGTGCCTCGCGGGGCAGTTCGCGGGCAGCGGGAGCGCCCGGGGTGGTCGGGGCGGCGGACGTGGTGGCGGGGGCTGCGGGGTGGGACTCTGACACGGGGCACCTCTTCGTGGACTGTGCGTGGCTCGACTGTTCGCGGGGTCTCCCGCAGGTTCGTCTGAGGGTTCTTCCGCGAGGGACTTTACATGGAACCGTCGGTACTTGATACTCTAGGTTTCGTGAACGCGATGACGCAAGCCCCCGTCGACGGCCGGTCGGCCCGCTGGGCCCAGCACCGAGAGCAGCGCCGTGCCGAGCTGCTGGACGTGGCCCGGAAGCTCATCCACGTCCAAGGGCCCGACGTGACCATGGAGGAGATCGCCGCGGCCTCGGGCACCTCCAAGTCGATCGTCTACCGCTACTTCACCGACAAGGCCCAGCTCCAGCGGGCCCTGGGTCGCAGCATCCTGTCCACCATGCACCGCCGGCTCGTCGACGAGCTGACGGCGCTCGAATCCGGTTCCGGGCGCAGGCCCGAACCGGAGGAGCGCATCCGCGCCATGATCCGCGCCTACGTCGAGACGGCGCAGCGCTCCCCCGGCGTGTACCGCTTCGTCACCCGCCCCAGCGACGGCCTGGGGCACTTCCTGGAGTCCGTCTCCCGCCTGGTCACCACCTTCCTGCCGCCCCAGGTCCCCTCGCCCGAGCTGTGGGCGCACGGGGCCGTGGGGTTCGTGGAGCGCTCGGTGGACAGGTGGATGGCCCAGCAGGAAACCCATACCGACGGCGAAGGAACGGCTCCGATCACCTCGGAGTCCCTCGTCGACCACCTCGTCACCTGGCTCATGAAGGGAATGCAGCGATGACCGCTACCGCAGACCGCTCCGAACGAGAGGTCGCCGGGGACACCCCGGCCCTGATCCCCACCCCCACCGGCGCCGACACCATCACCACCGAAGGCGCACCCGAGCAGACGGACACCCAGGGCACCGATGCCCCGGGCACCACCGCCTCCGCCACCCCCACCGGCCCCATCCCCGTGGTGCCCGAGGGCGGCGCCCGCCTCGACGTGGCCGCCGTGTCCCAGGCGCTGAAGGGACGCTGGGCCGAGTCCCGCGACGTGGCCCGCGAGCGCGCCGCCCGCCCCGAGCTGCACAAGCCCTACGACGTGAGCGTGGCCGAGCACCGTGCCCGCGTGCTGGAGCAGATGCACCTGCTGGTGGCCGACGACGCCTCCCACAAGATGCTCCCCGAGCACCTGGGCGGCCCCAATGACAACGGCGGCAACGTCGCGGCCTTCGAGGAGCTGGTGGTCGCCGACCCGTCCCTGCAGATCAAGGCCGGCGTGCAGTGGGGCCTGTTCACAGCCGCCATCATCCAGCTGGGCAACGAAGAGCAGCACCGCACCTGGGTGCCGGACGCGATGAGCCTCCAGATCCCCGGCGCCTTCGCGATGACCGAGATCGGCCACGGCTCCGACGTGCAGTCCCTGGCCACCACCGCCACCTACGACGAGGGCACCCAGGAATGGGTGATCCACACCCCGTTCCGCGCCGCCTGGAAGGACTACCTGGGCAACGCCGCCCTGCACGCCCGGGCCGCCACCGTGTTCGCCCGGCTCATCACCCAGGGCGTGGACCACGGCGTGCACTGCTTCTACGTGCCGGTGCGTGACGAGGAGGGGAAGCTGCTGCCGGGCATCTCCTCGGAGGACGACGGCCCCAAGGGCGGCCTGAACGGCATCGACAACGGTCGCCTGGCCTTCGACCAGGTGCGCATCCCCCGCACCAACCTGCTGAACCGCTACGGGGATGTGGCCGAGGACGGCACCTACACCTCCCCCATCGAATCCCCCGGGCGCCGCTTCTTCACCATGCTGGGCACCCTGGTGCAGGGGCGGGTGTCCCTGGACGGCGCCGCGAACCGCGCCTCCCAGCTGGCGCTGCACATCGCCATCACCTACGCCACCCAGCGCCGCCAGTTCACCGCCGCCGATCCCACGCGGGAGATGGTGCTGCTGGACTACCAGAGCCACCTGCAGCGCCTGATGCCGAAGCTTGCCGCCACCTACGCCGGTGCCTTCGCCCACGAGCAGCTGCTGCAGGCCTTCGACGACGTGTTCTCCGGCCGGGGGGACACCCCTGAGGCCCGCGAGGACCTCGAGACGATGGCCGCCGCGCTCAAGCCCACCTCCACCCGCCTGGCCCTGGACACCGTCCAGGAATGCCGCGAGGCCTGCGGTGGGGCCGGGTTCATGGCCGAGAACCAGCTGGTGGGCCTGCACCAGGACCTTGACGTGTACGCCACCTTCGAGGGCGACAACACAGTGCTGCTGCAGCTGGTGGCCAAGCGCCTGCTGAGCGACTACACCTCGGAGCTGAAGAACATCGACCGCGCCGGGATCGGCCGGTTCATCGCCCAGCGCGCCGAGGTGCTGGCCAAGCGCCACACCCCCTGGACCCGCCTGGCCCAGGACCTCAGCGACCGCGGCAACTCCAAGCGCGCCTTCGACACCATGCGCTCGGCCGACTTCCAGGAGGAGATGCTCGCGGACCGCGCCCGGGTGAAGGTGGAGGAGGTGGCGCTGTCCATGCGCCCCGCCGCCCGGATGAGCCCTGCCGATGCCGCAGCCCACGTGAACAAGCACCAGGTGGAGATGCTGGACGCGGCCCGCGCCCACGCCGAGCTGGTGCTGTGGCGGGCCTTCACCGCCGGCATCGAGGCGCTCGAGGACGAGGACTCCCGCACCGTGCTCACCGACGTGCGGGACCTGTTCGGCCTGGACCGCATCAACGCCGACCTCGCCTGGTTCCTGCTCAACGGTCAGATCTCCGCCCAGCGCGGGCGCCAGATCACCTCGGACCTGCGCCGCCTGCTGTGGCGACTGCGCCCCCACGCACTGGACCTGGTGGCTGCCTTCGACGTGCGCCCCGGGCATGTGCGGGCCCCGATCGCCCTGGGCGGGGAGCAGGAGCGGCAGGACGAAGCGGCCGCCTACCATCGCGCACAGCGGGCCAGCAGCGACACCCCGGTCAGCGAGAAGGTACTGCGCGACCGAGCGCAGAAGGAGAAGCGGGCACAGAAGAAGTAGCGCGCAGTTCACTGAGCACCGCCCGGCACGGTCGGATGATCCCCGACGGTGCTGGGCGGTGCCCCTCGCGGGGCCGGCCGATCGTAGACTGGGACAGCTGCGCCAGGACCCGCCGGCGCCCTCGTGACGAACGGACCCGATCCCGCGATGACCGCTGCGAACTCCCACGCCCCCGCTGATCCCACACCGGGAGCACCCGGGCAGACCGACACCGTCGAGCACGCTGCTTCCACCCCCGAGGTGGAGCTGCCCTACGCCGAGCTCGGGCTGAAGGACGACGAGTACGCGCGCATCCGCGAGATCCTGGGCCGCCGCCCCACCGCGGCAGAGCTGGCCATGTACTCGGTGATGTGGTCCGAGCACTGCTCCTACAAGTCCTCCAAGAAGCACCTGCGCCGCTTCGGCGAGCGCACCACCGAGGCGATGCGGGAGCACATGCTGGTGGGCATGGGCGAGAACGCCGGCGTGGTGGACATCGGCGACGGCTGGGCAGTGACCTTCAAGGTCGAGTCCCACAACCACCCCAGCTACGTCGAGCCCCACCAGGGCGCCGCCACCGGCGTGGGCGGCATCGTGCGCGACATCATCTCCATGGGCGCCCGGCCCGTGGCCGTCATGGACCAGTTGCGCTTCGGCGCGATCGACCACCCCGACACCGCCCGCGTGGTCCACGGCGTGGTCGCCGGCATCGGCGGGTACGGGAACTCGCTGGGCCTGCCCAACATCGGGGGGGAGACGGTGTTCGATGCCACCTACCAGACCAATCCCCTGGTCAACGCCCTGTGCCTGGGCGTGCTGCGGCATGAGGACATCCACCTGGCCTCCGCGACCGGGCCGGGCAACCAGGTGGTGCTGTTCGGTGCCCGCACCGGTGGTGACGGCATCGGCGGCGCGTCCATCCTAGCCTCGGAGACCTTCGAGGAGGACGGCCCCGCCAAGCGCCCCAGCGTGCAGGTGGGCGACCCGTTCATGGAGAAGCTGCTGATCGAGTGCTGCCTGGAGCTGTTCGCCGCCGGCGCCGTGGAGGGCATCCAAGACCTGGGCGCCGCCGGCATCTCCTGCGCCACCAGTGAGCTGGCCGCCAACGGCGGCTCCGGCATGCGCATCGACCTGGAGAACGTTCTGCTGCGGGACCCCACCCTGAACGCCGGGGAGATCCTGATGAGCGAGTCCCAGGAGCGGATGATGGCCGTGGTGCGGCCCGAGCGCCTGGAAGAGTTCCGCGGGATCTGCGAGCGCTGGGACGTGGAGATGTCCGTGATCGGTGAGGTCACCGGCGACGGCCGCCTGGTGATCGACCACCACGGCCACCGCATCGTGGACGTGGACCCGGCCACCGTGGCCGTGGACTCCCCCGTCTACGACCGCCCCTACGCCCGGCCCGACTGGCAGGACGCCCTGCAGGCCGACGGCGCCGAGGCCCTCGAGCGTCCCCAGGACGCCGCAGGCATCGCCGATCACCTGCGCCGACTGGTGGCCTCCCCCAACCTGGCCTCCGCCGCCTGGGTCACCGACCAGTACGACCGCTACGTGGGCGGCAACGCCGCACTGGCGATGCCGGACGACGCCGGGGTGGTGCGGGTGGACGAGAGCACCGGTCGCGGGGTGGCCCTGGCCACCGACGCCAACGGCCGCTATGCCGAGCTGGACCCCCGCACGGGTGCGCAGCTGGCCCTCGCGGAGGCCTACCGCAACGTGGCCACCGTGGGCGCGCGGCCGCTCGCGGTCACCGACTGCCTGAACTTCGGCTCCCCCGAGGACCCGGGCCCGATGTGGCAGCTGGTCGAGGCGATCGAGGGCCTGTCCGAGGCCTGCCAGGTGCTGGGCGTCCCGGTGACCGGCGGCAACGTGTCCCTGTACAACTCCACCGGGGAGCCCGGGGTGCAGGGCTCAGCGATCCACCCCACGCCCGTGGTGGGTGTGCTCGGCGTGCTCGACGACGTGTCCCTGCGCACCCCGTCGGGGTGGCGCGAGCCGGGGCAGCCCGTGCTGCTGCTGGGGACCACCCGTGAGGAGCTGTCCGGCTCGGCGTGGGCCGATGTGGTCCACTCCCACCTGGGCGGCATGCCACCGGTCGTCGACCTCGAGGCCGAGCGGTCCCTCGCCGAGGTGCTGATCGGCGCCTCCCGCGAGCAGCTGGCCGCAGCCGCGCACGACCTGTCCGAGGGCGGCCTCGCGCAGTCCCTGGTCGAGGCCTGCACCCGCTTCGGGATGGGAGCGCGCATCGATCTGGCCGAGCTGCTGGAGCGGGACGGGGTGGACCTCGCCACCGCGCTGTTCTCCGAGTCTGAATATTCGCCTCGCTGGGGTCCGCTGATCGAGGGTTCGGGTGCCACGTCGCTGCCGTAGCGGTGGCGTCGTTCGGGACCACCAGTGGTGTCGTTGGGGCCGCTCTGTCTACGCTCCTTCCGCCGTGTGTATAGGGCACGCGGCGGAAGGAGCAATCTGGAATGGTACGGAAGATCAGGGCGAAGCTGGTGCTCCAGCTGCGCGCAGAAGGTCTGTCGGGGCGAGCGATTTCGTCCTCGCAGGGCATGTCCCGCAAGTCCGTGAGGGCGGTGTTCGAGGCCGCTGACGCTGCAGGGATCGGGTGGGGCGATATCGCGGACGTCGCCGATGAGCAGGTGTATGCCCGGTTGTTCCCGGGCCGGGGCGAGCACGAGAGCGTGTTCGCACAGCCGGACTGGGAACAGGTCCATCGAGAGATGGCCAGGGTCGGCGTGACGCTGAAGCTGTTGCACGGCGAGTACTTCGACGCGACCACGGCGGCTGGGGATCCGGCGATGGGGTATGACCGGTTTTGCCGCACCTACCAGCACCACGTCATGGTCACCGGTGCCGCTTCGAGAGTCGGTCACAAGGCCGGCCAGAGCGTGGAGGTCGACTGGTCCGGCCCCACGATGGAGCTGGCCGATCCGGTCACCGGCGAGGTCTCGAAGGTGTTCTTGTTCGTTGCCTGCCTGCCTTTTTCTCGTTACGCGTTCTGCTTCCCGGCGCTGGATATGCGCCAGGAGTCCTGGCTGCGAGCGCACGTAGCGATGTTCGAGGCGCTGGGCGGGACGGTCCCGAGGATCGTTCCGGACAACCTCAAGACCGGTGTGGTGAAGCACCCCCGCGAGGGCGAGATCGTCCTGAACGATGCGTATCGCGAGATGGCAGCGCATTACTCGGCGGCGGTGCTCCCGGGGAGGGTGCGGAAACCGAAAGACAAGGCGAGCGTGGAGAACACCGTCGCGCACGTCGCGACCTGGGTCATCGCCGGGCTGCGGGATCAGCGATTCACGTCCCTGCCCGAACTTGCAGCCGCCATCGGGCAGCGGATGGAGGCCTATAACGCGGAGCCGTTCCAGAAGCGGCCCGGATCCCGCGCCAGCGTGTTCGACGCGGAGGAGCGGCCGCTGCTGACGCCGCTGCCGGCGGTGCCCTACGAGATCTCGACATGGCACTACGGACGACGAGTGGGCAGGAACGGGCACGTCACGTTCGCGCGGAACTTCTACTCCGCGCCGTTCGCGCACATCGGCGCGAAGGTCGATCTGCGCATCACGGCCCGGACGCTGGAGATCTATCAGGGCAGCCAGCGACTGACCAGTCACCTGCTGCTCCCGGAGACCGCGAGCAATGAGTACCGCACCAACGACGCGGACCTACCTGCGGGCGAGCGTTTCCAGGCCTGGGACGCGCAGAGGGTGCGGGCGTGGGCAGATCGGGTCGGGCCGGCCACGGTGATCGTGATCCAGCGGATCTTCGAGTCCGTGCCGATCGTGGAACAGGGCCTGGATCCCGCGTTGGCGGTGCTACGGCTCTCTCGCCGCTTCTCCGTAGATCGGGTCGAGGCGGCCTGCGCACTCGCGCTGACGGGACGGGTCCGTTCACCGCGCTATGCGCATCTGCACCCGATCTTGGCCACCGGGCAGGACAAGGTCGCCGCCCTGCGTCCACCCCGCGAGGAACCCGCGGAAGACGGCGGATACGTCCGTGGCGCCGACTACTACGCCGGAGGTGTCCGGTGAGCGTGATCGATAACGACACGAAGCGGAAGCTGCGCGAGATGGGCGCGACCGCGCTGCTGGACGCGATCGATGCCCAGGATGAGGCTCACGTGCTGGGGATGTCGTTCCAGGAACGGCTCCAGCTGATCGTGGACGAGGCGCATTCCATCTTCAATCATGGAAAGGTCGAGGGTCTGATCCGCCGGGCGGGGCTGCGTTATCCCGGAGCGGACCTGCGGCGGCTGGATCTGGTCGAGGAACGGGGACTGAACCGGAACGTGATCGCGCAACTGGCAACCTGCTCCTTCATCCAGCGGCAACAGAACGTGGTCTTCCAGGGCTTCACCGGCTCAGGGAAGTCCTACCTCGGCTGCGCGCTGGCGAAGCAGGCCTGCCAGCACCGGCTCCGAGCCCACTACATCCGAATGCCCGACCTCGAAGAGGCCTGGGCCCTGGCAAAGGACAAGCCGCAGGGCCAGACGAAGTTCCTGCGGAAGTACTCCACGTTCTCGCTGCTGGTGATCGACGAGTGGCTGCTGGACCATCCTGACGAGGGAATGCGTTCGATGCTGCTGGAACTGCTCGAGCGCCGCTATGACACCGGCTCGACCGTGTTCTGCACCCAGTACCCGAAGAAGGACTGGCACGCCCGGCTCGGTGGAGCAGTCCACGCCGATGCGATCATGGACCGCATCGTGCACAACACAATCTGGATCGACACCGGCGACAGGAACATGCGAGAACACACCGCACTGCCCCAGTGACCCGATGCCGGCGGGAGCCAGTGGTCCCCACCGCGGCGGCTACTGGCCCCCGTCGGCACGATCGGCGGTCCCCAAGAGCAAGATTCGGTGGCTCCCACGACTACGAATACTCAAGCGCCGCTATGACACCGGCTCGACCGTGTTCTGCACCCAGTACCCGAAGAAGGACTGGCACGCCCGGCTCGGTGGAGCAGTCCACGCCGATGCGATCATGGACCGCATCGTGCACAACACAATCTGGATCGACACCGGCGACAGGAACATGCGAGAACACACCGCACTGCCCCAGTGACCCGATGCCGGCGGGAGCCAGTGGTCCCCACCGCGGCGGCTACTGGCCCCCGTCGGCACGATCGGCGGTCCCCAAGAGCAAGATTCGGTGGCTCCCACGACTACGAATACTCACCGAGTCCCAGGCCCGCGCTGTCGTGGCCGTGGACGCAACGCAGGAAGAGGCACTGCGGGCCCTCGCAGCCGAGCACGGCGTTCCCGTGGCGCGCATCGGCGCCACCGGTGGTGACGAGCTCGAGATCGACGGTGTGGCCTCGTTCCCCGTCACCGAGCTGCGGGACCTGCGGGAGGGAACCCTGCCGCGGCACTTCGGCTGAGCAGGAAGAGCAGCGGCCCGGCTCCCGTCAGGGGGCCGGGCCGCTGCCGTCGATACCGTGACCGGTCAGATCGTCGCGTAGACCGGCTCGGCATCACCGAGGCGGAGTTCGAGGGTGGCCTCACCGGGAGCGAGCTCAGTGCGCTGCATGCCGAAGGTGAGGTCCGCTTCCCATCCCTCCCCCATCGCGAGCGTCAGTTCGGGCAGCCGTGCGGGCTCGGAGACCTCGTCCTGGAGGAGCAGGGACACCGTCACTGCCGAGAGCCCGAGCGGCTCCGGGCCGTCGGAGGTGACCATGAGGTGGACGACCACGCCTTGCTCCGTGATCTCCCGCAGGTAGCCGAACGCGGTGCAACCGGTGTCCTCGCCCTGCAGGATCACCTGTGTGTCCACCGGGACGGCCGTGTCCTCCTCGGTGGGTTCGGGCAGATCCGGTTCGGTCTCGGGCTGCGGCGGATCCAGTACCTCGGGGGCGGGGTCGGCGAGCGTATCGGTGGCCACCGGATCGGGCGGGCCGGGGTCCGTGAGCGGGCGTTCGGCGGGAACTCCTGGACGCGCGGGCTGTGTCATGGGTTCGTCCTCCTGCTCGATGCCATCAGACGAAGGGTCGCTTGATGGTGGGCTTGACGGTGTAGTAGCCGTTGTGCGGTTGGCGGGAGTAGTTCAGGTGCGACGTCCGCGTGCTCCAGGACTCGATCATGCGCCCGTTGCCCAGGTACAGCGTCACGTGGGTGACCGGTGCGTTCGCCGTGCGCCCGTAGAAGATGAAGTCACCGCGCCGCCGTTCCGCCAGGGGGAACGACGCCAGTCGCTTGTCCCCGTAGAGCTGCTGGCTGGTGCGGTACGTGGGCTCCGCGTGCTTGACCACGTTGATGGGCTGCGGGTCGAGACCGGCTGCGTACAGTCCCTGCAGCAGCAGCCCCGAGCAGTCGAACCCCGCGACCGAGGTGTTGGACCATCCCGCACCTCCCCACGTGTAGGGGGTGCCCAGCTGACGCTCGCAGAAGCGGATCATCGCCTCGATCCGCTCGTTGCGCGACGCGTTGCTCCTCACCGCCACCGGGGTGCGCCATGCGTCCATGTCGAAGGGGTACTCCGGGGCGAGACGGCGCCATGTCTGCGGACCGACGATGCCGTCGGCGGTGAGCCGGTTGCGGCGCTGGAAGGCGCGCACGGCGTCTTCCGTGCCGAGGTCGTAGGTCTGTCGGGAGCCGGTGCGGTGCACGCCCAGCTTCTTCTGGATGATGCGCACCCGGGTCCCGTTCCAACCACGGCGGATCGTCACCCCGCCTCGGACCGACGTGATCTGCTTGACCGGACCGTGGCGGTTCTCCGGCGGGTTCCAGCCCGAGTAGTAGGTGCGGAACCCTCCCTCGAAGTCCTGCCTCCAGCCAGCGCCGAAGGAGCGCTCATTGCCGGTGGGGAAGCCCAGTCGGCCGGTGGCTCCTCCCTGTCCCAGGTACTCGGTGAGCAGCCCACCGCCCACCGTGCGGCTACCGGTGCGGCTGCTGTACAGCACGAGACCACCTGCGAAGTCCTGCTGGAATCCGCGGGCACCGCTCTTGCCGGAGATCACCGCCCGCTCGTTCCCCTTCGGCGATCCCAGCCGGCCCCAGATCCCTCCGGCCGCCCAGTACGCCTGGGCGATGGCACCCTGGACCCTGATCCCCTTGCCGAAGGCGCCGCCATTGGAGTAACGGTAGAAGAGCGCCGCGATCGCGTCGCGGAGGATCGGCTGCATGGGCCGGAAGGTGTTGTCGTCCCACCCCAGCATGTAGCCGACGTTCCGCGCCCAGGCGATCTCCTTGCGGAAGACGTAGGAGGAGGGCACGTCCTTGAAGGCCGCCGATCCGCCGACGGCTGGTGACCCGGAGAGCCTGTACAGCACCACCACGGCCTGATCGCGCTGCATCGGCACCATGGGACGGAAGGTGCCGTCGTTCCAGCCGCGCAGGATCCCTCCGTCCTGGCACCAGGTGATCTCCTTGTAGAACGTCGTCGTCGGCGTGACGTCGCGGAACGGGGACACCGCAGGCGGTGTGAAAGCGGGTTCACCAGCCAGGCGGTACAGGAATGCGGCCATCTCTGCCCGGCGAGCCGGCTCGTACGGACGGAAGGTGCCGTCCGACCAACCTCGGCTGATGCCCTGGTCCGCCATCCATTGGATCTCGCGCGCGAAGGGCTGGCTCCGGGGGACGTCGATGAAACCGGCGGCGAGGGCCGGTGCCTGTCCGACGATGAGTCCGGACCCGGCAATGGCCGCCCCGATCCCGATCAGTCCGCGCCTGCTGGGCGTGCTCTCCTGCGAATCTCCGACCACGCGTGCTCCTTAGTCCAGGGCATCTGATCCTGCATTCTCGACAGTACGGGCCCGTGTCACCCCATGTACCCGTTTCAGCCCGATATGCCGCAGATCTCAGGTCGCACTGTACAGGGCGTTCGCCTCTGCCCGTTTGGCCCGCACGCCCCGCTCGACGAACCCGCGCGGCCGCTGCAGGGTGGCCAGTGCTGGGAAGGCCATGTCGCTGCCATCGGTGACATGCCAGTTGCTCCCCAGCTCCACCAGCGATCCGTGCTTGACGTCGTAGTAGCCGGAGCGGCCGCTCAGCGCGATCCCCCGTGCCCCGTGCATCGCCGCCACCAGGTGATGGTGGAAGCGGGTCGTGATCCACACCTGGTGCGGACCCGGGGCGAACTCACCTCGCCAGAACGAGGTGAACGGGACGAAGCCGTCCTCGGCCACCACATCGCGCAGTCGGTCGTACCCGGCGTAGTCCGCACCGGGCAGGGCCTCCACGTAGCGCACCCGCTCCCGGGGGATCCGTGAGGCGCGGATCATTCCCCGGGTCCAGTCCACGAACCGGTCGAACACACCCTCGTCCTGAGCGTCGGACTGCACACACACGACCAGCTCCACCTGGTGGTTGCCGATGGTGACGGCCGGGACGGCATCGAGCAGGAACGCGTCATCGACGCCCGGCTCTATGCCGAGCAGCTCGGCACTGGGCGCATCCCGGACCGAGATGTGGTCGAAGCCCTGGAGCTGCTCCGGGCCGGCCGGCATCAGTCCCTGGCCCGTGGCGATCAGGCGGGCACCGCTGATCCGGGCCGCCTCCCGCATCGCCCTGACCACGAGTGCGTTCTCCGTCCACAAGGAATTGACGAACCCACCGCCCAGCAGGTGCAGTGCTCCCGCCTCACGCAGACGGAGCAGGCCGGCGTCGTACAGCGGGGTCCCGAGGTTCGCCACGATGTCCTCGACCTCACGGCCGGAGCCGTGCAGGGAGTCGGCCATCGCCCGGTAGATCGCGTCGGTGACCCGGAGGCGCGGATGGTCGTCCGCGAACAGGGCACTCGCCGTGCCCGGGTGACGGCAGTCCAGCCACACCTCGTCGTCCGGACGGGTGCGGGCCAGATGACGCAGCCAGCGCCGCGCTATCAGCTCGTCCCCGTAGTTCGGGTAGGAGGCCATGGAGACGAGGTACAGGGGCCCCGGGAGCGGGCCGGCGGCAGTGGCGGACGACATGCCCGAATCCTAGCCGAACCGCAGGTCAGGCACGGCCGGTCTGCACCATCCAGCGCATCACGAACGTCGCCATCTGGTCGCGTTTGATGTTCGCGTACGGGCGGAAGGTGCCGTCGGCCCAACCGCGGGAGATCCCGGTCCTCGCGAGCCAGCCGATCTCCTTCGCGAAGATCACGTCGTCCCCGACGTCCTTGAACTGAGCGGAGTCCGCACGCGATGCCGCCGGCTCCCCGGCTGCGCGGTACAGGAACGCCGCCACCGAGTCGCGCTTGACCGGCTCCAGGGGCCGGAAGGTGCCGTCGGCCCAGCCCCGTGCGATCCCGGCCTCGTAGGCCCAGCACAGTTCCCGGTAGAACACGAATCCGGGATCGACGTCCCTGAAGGGCGAGTTGCGAGGGGCGGTGTACGCAGGAGAGCCCAGCGCACGGTAGATGAACACGATCATCGCATCGCGCAGGTTGTCGTTGTCCGGGCGGAAGGTGCGGTCGCCCCAGCCGGTGGTGATGCCGCGGGCCGCCAGGTCCTCGATCTCCAGGTAGAACACCCGGGCCGGCGCCACGTCCCGGAAGCTGGGGGTGACGAAACGGGCAGCGGACCCCTCCAGTGCAGCGGTCCCGTGCTGGAACGGCTGGATGGTGCGATCGCCATCCTTCGAGGCGTTGCGGACGGGGCGGCCCCAGGCTGATCGCCAGCTGCTCGCGAAGGGTGTGGCGTATCCGGTGGCGCCCCCGTTGCCCTCGCTGAGCACGAGGCCCTTGGACAGTTCGGTGGCCCAGTACTTGCCGTTCTGGTGGGCGCTGCGCACGACGGTTCCCAGGCTCGACTCGCCACCGGCGCGCTGGAACGCCGTCAGGTGCACGCGCCAGCCACGATCGATGTGCCGCTGGGCGTCGCCGCGGATGCGGTCGAACTGGCTGTAGAGGCGCGCTCCCGGGCACGCGGTGTAGTTGACGTCGCGGTGGCCCATCACGCGGGCCAGGGAGATCGGCTTGTCCGGGGTGAAACGGGTGCCGGTCCCGGGGGTCCAGGTGGCCTTGTCCCAGGCGCTGGTGTGGAAGGTGTTCAGCAGCTTCCAGCCGACGATCCTCGAGACGGCATCGCGTGCGGCCGCCGGCACGGTGGTGGAGGTGTAGTCGCCCAGCACCGAGATGCCGAAGGAGCTGGTGTTGAAGCCGAAGGCGTGGGCACCGATCACGTTGCGGTGCAGCCCGCCGCTGCGGCCCTCGAAGATGCGGCCGTACTTGTCGACCAGGATGTTGTACCCGGTGTCGGCCCAGCCCAGGGTGCGGGTGTGGTAGCTGTGGATACCGCGGACGATCTGCGCGGACTGGCTGGAGCTGTAGGAGTTGGTGCCGGCCGTGTGATGGATGATGACGGCCTTCAGCTGGCGCGAGGCCGAGGTGGACCGGGTGCTGGACTCGTCCGCACCCCAGGAGGCGCGGGTGATGTAGGTCGGCGCACCGGGCCCCAGCACGGGCGTGGCGGGATTGGTCGCCGTCGCAGAGGCCTGGGGGGTGATCTGACGGCTCTGCGGCTGCGTCGCGGTGGGGCCGCTGAGGTCCCCGACGGAGGCATCGGCGTCAAGGGGCGACGTGGTGACCACATGGGCCGTCACCTCGTCGGTGACGTCCATGCCATCGACCTCGGCGCGCATCTGCAGACCGGTGACGTTGCCCAGCCAGGCCAGCTCGGTGCCGGGTGCCCGGTCCCCGGTCTCCGGGTCCAGTGCGGTCTCCAGCTCGAACCACTCCGTCCAGGTCCCGTCCTCGAGGAGGCCGCGGGCGTGGACGAGGGGCTCGGCGGCGTCGGCCGACCAGGTCGCCCCGGCCATCGTCGCGAGATGGCCGGGCAGGTCACGGACCTGGAGCCCGTCCGCGTCCACGATCGGGGCATCGGACAGCGGCACGTCGACGATGCGGGTGTCGCCCCCGGTCACCGAGGGGTTGGCGGCGGCGGGCAGAGTCCCGGCGACGACCGCGACCACGGGCACGCCGACCGCCGTGGCAGCGAAGAGGGCGCGCCTGCTCAGCGGGCCTCCGGCGGCATCGCTGCGGGTGTCACGGGAGGAGGTGGGGAAGTGCCACTGCGGCATGGAAACGGCTCCGTCGATCGGGGGTGGGGAAGAGGGCCAGGTGCGCCCGGAGGCGCTCCGGGATCGCCGTCCGCGCCGTCCCGACCTGTCCGTCATGCCAATCTAGCCCACGGAGCGCAGGCATGTTCAGGGAGAGGGTGGCCGGGAGGCCAACTCTTGGTCAACTCCTCGAGGACCAGGCCGGCCCCGAGCACGGCCCTGTGCACTCGGCCACATGACGACGGCGGGCCACCGGATCTCTCCGATGGCCCGCCGTGGTGCGAGATCGGCCGTGGCCGACCTCAGGGGGTCACTTCTGCTCGGACTCCGAGGCGGTGCCCTCAGCGCCCTCGACGGGCTCGTCGCTGGAGGGGGTGGTGCCCGCGGTCTCGTCGGAGGCGGTGGCCTCCTCGACCTTGGTGTCCTCGGCCTTGGTGTCCTCGGTGCGAACGGCGTTCTTGGCGGCGCCCTCGGCCTCCTTCACCACGGCCTGCTTGGGCGAGTAAGCCTCCTGGACCAGCTCGATCACGGCCATGGGGGCGTTGTCGCCCTTGCGCGGGCCGATCTTGGTGATGCGGGTGTAGCCACCGGGACGCTCGGAGAAGGTCGGGGCGATCTCCTCGAACAGGGTGTACACCACGCCCTTGTCGCGGATGGTGCGCATCACGCGACGACGGGCGGCCAGGTCGCCCTTCTTGGCGAAGGTCACCAGGCGCTCCGCGTACGGGCGCAGGCGCTTGGCACGGGACTCGGTGGTGGTGATGGCCTTGTGGCGGAACAGCTCGGTGGCCAGGTTGGCGAGGATCATCCGCTCGTGTGCGGGCGAACCCCCGAGGCGCGCTCCCTTGGTGGGTGCAGGCATGGTCGTTCTCCTAGAAAAAGATGAGGGTCAGTACTGGTCGCCGAAGTCGTCGGAGTAGGAGTCCAGAGCGGACGGGTCGAACCCGGCCGGGGAATCCTTCAGCGACAGGCCGAGCTCGGCCAGCTTCGCCTTGACCTCGTCGATGGACTTCTGCCCGAAGTTGCGGATGTCGAGCAGATCGGCCTCGGAGCGAGCGGTCAGCTCGCCGACCGTGTGCACACCCTCGCGCATGAGGCAGTTGTACGACCGCACCGTGAGGTTGAGGTCGTTGATCGGCAGGGCGAGGTCCGCGGCCATGGCCTGATCGGTGGGCGAGGGGCCGATCTCGATGCCCTCCGCCTCCTGGTTCAGCTCATGGGCCAGGCCGAACAGCTCCACCAGGGTCTTGCCGGCCGAGGCCACGGCATCGCGGGGGGAGATGGCGGGCTTGGTCTCGACGTCGACGATCAGGCGGTCGAAGTCGGTGCGCTGCTCGACACGGGTGGCCTCGACCTTGTAGGTCACCTTGAGCACCGGGGAGTAGATCGAGTCGATCGGCACGCGACCGATCTCGCCGTCCACCGACTTGTTCTGCGAGGCGGAGACGTAGCCGCGACCGCGCTCGACGATCAGCTCGATCTCCAGGCGGCCCTTGTCGTTCAGGGTCGCGATGTGCAACTCGGGGTTGTGGATCTCCACGCCTGCCGGAGGGGTGATGTCGGCGGCGGTCACGCTGCCCTCACCCTCCTTGCGCAGGTACATCACGACGGGCTCGTCGTTCTCCGAGGAGACGACGAGGTTCTTGATGTTCAGGATGATCTCGGTGACGTCTTCCTTGATCCCGGGGACGGTGCTGAACTCGTGCAGCACGCCGTCGATGCGGATCGAGGTGACCGCGGCACCGGGGATGGAGGACAGCAGGGTGCGACGCAGGGAGTTGCCGAGCGTGTACCCGAAGCCGGGCTCGAGCGGCTCGATCACGAACCGGGAGCGGTTGTCCGACACGACCTCTTCGGTCAGCGTGGGGCGCTGTGCAATGAGCACTGTGTGTCCTTTCGGCGAGCGTCCGCCATATGACGCTCAAAAGGGGGCGGGGGCGAGGTGGGTGGTCCAGCGTGCGAGGCGCGGCGGCACGGGCCGACGACCGCGCGGGGTGGGACTCCGGCGTGCGGTCGCGCAGGGGCGACCGCCACGGTGCGGGGTCTCAGACGCGGCGGCGCTTCGGCGGGCGGGTGCCGTTGTGCGGCTGCGGGGTGACGTCCTGGATCGAACCCACCTCGAGGCCGGTCGCGGTGAGCGAGCGGATCGCGGTCTCTCGGCCGGAGCCGGGGCCCTTCACGAACACGTCGACCTTCTTCAGGCCGTGCTCCTGCGCCCGGCGCGCGGCGGCCTCGGCGGCCATCTGCGCGGCGTACGGGGTGGACTTGCGCGAGCCCTTGAAGCCGACCTGGCCGGCGGAGGCCCAGGCGATCACAGCGCCGGTGGGGTCGGTGATGGAGACGATCGTGTTGTTGAACGTGCTCTTGATGTGAGCGTGTCCGTTGACGACGTTCTTCTTGTCCTTGCGGCGCGGCTTGCGCGACGCGGTACGGGTCTTGGTTGCCATGAGGCGGAACTCCTCGTTCGGGTTCAGATGATCTGTGCGCCGGATACCTCAGCGGCGCGGAAAGACTGCTGGTGTCGGTGCGGGCCGGACACGCTGGAGCCGGGGCGGATGCCCTGGATCAGCGGGCCTTCTTCTTGCCCGCGACGGTGCGCTTGGGGCCCTTGCGGGTACGGGCGTTGGTCTTGGTGCGCTGACCGCGCACCGGCAGGCCGCGGCGGTGACGCAGACCCTCGTAGCTGCCGATCTCGACCTTGCGGCGGATGTCGGCGGCCACCTCGCGGCGCAGATCGCCCTCGATCCGGTAGTTCGCCTCGATGTGATCGCGCAGCTGGACGAGCTCCTCGTCGGTCAGCTCGCGCACTCGCTTGTCGCCGGAGACGCCGGTCGCGGCCAGGGTCTCCAGGGCGCGGGTGCGTCCCACGCCGAAGATGTACGTCAGGGCGACCTCGAGGCGCTTCTCGCGCG
This sequence comes from Brachybacterium muris, assembly GCF_016907455.1. Classification (NCBI taxonomy): domain Bacteria; kingdom Bacillati; phylum Actinomycetota; class Actinomycetes; order Micrococcales; family Dermabacteraceae; genus Brachybacterium; species Brachybacterium muris. The sequence continues at coordinate 2,612,148 of NZ_JAFBCB010000001.1, forward strand.
GGAGGTCGACTCCAACCAGACGTGCCATGTGCAGTTCTCTCCTACTGTTCCGGAGGCCTGATCCGACACCTCGCCCGGGTTCTGCCCCATGGCGCCGCAGCCTCCGACTGCGGGTGGCCGGTCCTGGACCGGTGGTGTCGACTCTTCTGTTGTGTGCCCGGTTGCCCGGGCGTGCCCCGAGGGGCTGCCGCATCGCGGCTGTCACGGCAGGAGCCGGACGAACGGATGGCTCCGTTCAGCCCTGGCGCTGCTTGTGACGGGGGTTCGAGCAGATGACCATGACGCGCGAGTGGCGACGGATCACCTTGCAGTTGTCACAGATCGGCTTGACGCTCGGCTTGACCTTCATAGCTTCCTTCTCCCGGGACGAATCACTTGTAGCGGTAGACGATGCGGCCCCGGTCGAGGTCATAGGGGCTCAGCTCGACGACCACGCGGTCCTCGGGAAGGATGCGGATGTAGTGCTGGCGCATCTTCCCGGAGATGTGCGCGAGCACCTTGTGCCCGTTGTCGAGCTCGACGCGGAAACGCGCGTTCGCGAGCGCCTCCGTGACCGTGCCCTCGACCTCGATCACGCCGTCCTTCTTGGCCATGCCTCCCCAATCTCTCGCACCGCCTCGACGGCGACCGAGTTCCGCATTCCTGGAACGCACACCTCGGACACGCTGGGCGAGTACGGTGGTCTGCGATGGTGCACTTCCCTGCTGCACGCGGGCACGGGAACCCTTGCGACCGGGTCGCTCAGGATCTGCAAGCCATCTGCAGCCGTCTCCCACGTGCGCTCACACGGAGCACACCCGATCGACCAGCCTACACGGCGGCGCGCGGATGAGCGAGGGGGTAGCGGGATGACCCCGGTCACGCAAGGCGTCCGTGCAACTCAGGCCACGTGGATCTCAGCGGGTCAGCGGATCCGGTGCGATCGTCACGCCGAGTGCGGCGAGCTCCTCGCGGCCGCCGTCGGCCGCGGTGAGCACCAGGATCCCCTCGGAGGTGACCGCCACGGAGTGCTCCCAATGGGCGGAGCGACCGCCGCCGGTGGCGCGCACGGTCCAGTCGTCGTCCTCCAGCACCCAGTCGCCGGGGCCCTGGATGAGAATCGGCTCGATCGCCAGGCACATGCCGGGCCGCACCTTCGGGCCGCGCGAGCGGGTGCGGTAGTTCATCACGTCCGGCGGCTGGTGCATGGCCGTGCCGATGCCGTGCCCGCCGAAGTCCTCGAGGTGGGAGAGGGTCTCGCCCGCCTCCGCAGCCACGAAGTCCTCGATCGCCTCGCCGATCTCCCCCACCCTCTGGGCGGTGGCGAGGGCGGCGATGCCGGCCCAAAGGGCCTGGCGGGTGATGCGCACCAGGTCCACGTCGGCCTCGCGGCGAGGGGTGCCCACGATGTGGGTGCGGGCGGCATCGGAGTGCCATCCCTCGATGATCAGCCCGGCGTCGATGGAGACCACATCGCCCTCGGCGAGCACCTGGTCCCCGGGGATGCCGTGCACCACCACGTCGTTGACGCTGATGCACAGCGAGGCCGGGAAGCCGTGGTAGCCGAGGAAGTTGGGGGTGGCGCCGTGCTCGCGGATCATCGCCTCGGCGAGCGTGTCCAGCTCACCGGTGGTGATGCCGGGGCGGATCTGCTCGCCGAGCATGTCGTGCACCTGCGACAGCAGCATCCCGCTGCGCCGCATCACGGCGATCTGCTCGGGTGTCTTCAGCTCCACCCGTTCCCGGCGCAGCACGCTCATCGTGCGTCGGGCGCTCCCAGCGCTGCCAGCAGTGCGGCGGTGACATCGTCGATCGAGGCCATGCCGTCAACGCGGCGCACCAGCCCGCGCTTCTCGTACACGTCGACCAGGGGGGCCGTCTGCTCGGCGTACACCTCGAGACGGCGGCGGATGGTCTCCTCGGTGTCGTCGCTGCGGCCCTGCTCGGCACCACGGGCCACCAGGCGCTGCACCACGGCGTCACTGTCCACCTCGAGCAGCAGAACCGCGTCCAGGGAGGCACCGAGGTCGGCGAGCACCGCGTCCAGGGCGTCCACCTGGTCCAGGGTGCGGGGGTAGCCGTCCAGCAGGAAGCCCCCGGTGGCGTCGTCCTCGGCCAGTCTCGAGCGCACCATGTCGTTGGTGACGGAGTCCGGCACGTACTCGCCCTTGTCCATGTACGACTTGGCGAGCACGCCGAGCTCGGTCTGCTGGGAGACGTTGGCTCGGAAGATGTCCCCGGTGGAGATGGCGGGGATCGCCAGGGCCTCGGCGATGCGGGTCGCCTGGGTGCCCTTGCCGGCACCGGGCGGGCCCACGATCAGCAGGCGGCGGGCTGCCGGCGCATCGGCCGACGGGGTCTGTGCGGGGGTGGTCACCGGAGGATCCCTTCGTAGTGGTGCTGCTGGAGCTTCGCGTCGATCTGCTTCACGGTGTCCAGACCCACGCCGATGATGATCAGCAGTGAGGCGCCGCCGAGCGGGAAGTCCTGCGAAGCGCCCAGGTACACCAGGGCGAACAGCGGGATCAGGGAGATCACCGCGAGGTAGATGGCACCGGCGGTCTGGATCCGGTTGATCACGTAGGTGAGGTAGCGCTCGGTGGGCTTGCCGGCGCGCACGTTGGGCACGAAGCCGCCGTACTTCTTCATGTTGTCGGCGATCTCCTCGGCGTTGAACGTGATGGACACGTAGAAGAACGCGAAGAAGATGATCAGGCCCACGTACACCAGGGCGTAGATCCAGGAGAAGGAGAAGCCCATGATCAGGTGCTCGTTGATCCACTGGACCCACTGCGCGTTCGGGTCACCGAAGGAGGCGGCCATCTGCGGCAGCGCCAGGATCGAGGCGGCGAAGATGACAGGGATGACGCCGGCCTGGTTGACCTTGATCGGGATGTAGGTGGAGGTGCCGCCGTACATGCGGCGACCCACCATGCGCTTGGCGTACTGCACGGGGATGCGGCGCTGGGACTGCTCCACGAACACCACGCCGATCATCACGATCAGCGACACCAGGATCACCAGCGAGAAGGTCAGCCAGCCCTGGGTGGCGTAGATCTGGCCCATGGCGGCGGGGAAGGCCGCGGCGATGGACACGAAGATCATCAGGCTCATGCCGTTGCCGATGCCTCGCTCGGTGATCATCTCGCCCATCCACATGATCAGCACGGTGCCCACCGTCATGGTGAGGACCATCAGGAGCAGGGTGGGGATGGACTGGTCGGGCACCAGCTCCAGGGCGCAGCCCACGAAGAAGTTCCCGGAGCGCACCAGGGTGATGATGGTGGTGGACTGCAGGACCGCCAGGCCGATGGTGAGGTACCGGGTGTACTGGGTCAGCTTGGCGGTGCCGGCCTGGCCCTCCTTGTGCAGGGCCTCGAAGCGGGGGATCACCACGCGCAGCAGCTGCACGATGATCGAAGCGGTGATGTAGGGCATCACGCCGAGCGAGAAGATCGACAGCTGCATCAGCGCACCGCCGGAGAACATGTTGACCATGCCCATCACGCTGGCGCCCTGGCCGGTCATCGACTGATCGGCACAGATCATCACGTTGGTGTACTCGAACCCCGGTGTGGGGACGAACACCCCGAGCCGGTAGATCGCGATCAGGCCGAGGGTGAAGAGAATCTTCGCCCTCAGCTCGGGGGTGCGCAGAGCGCGCACGAACGAGTTCACCAGTTTCCTCCTGGAGGTCCGGGGAGGCGGACCGTGCGGTCCCGCCCGTCCTCTGCCTGTCACAGCGCCGGTGGCGCCTGCCGGCGTGCGGACCGACCCCGACGAAATGGAGACGGGGCACCGCGGCACAGGCTATTCTGCGCCGCGGTGCCCCGTCAAAAGAGACTCACGCGGTGGTGGCGGACCCACCCGCCGCGGTGATCTTCTGCTCCGCCGAGGCGGAGAACTTCTGGGCGGTGATGTCGAGCTTCACGCTGATGTCACCGGTGCCCAGCACCTTGACGGGCTGGTTCTTGCGCACGGCGCCCTTGGCGACGAGGTCCTCGACCGTGACAGTGCCGCCCTCGGGGAACAGCTCCTGCAGGGCCGACAGGTTCACGACCTGGTACTCGACGCGGAAGGGGTTGGTGAAGCCGCGCAGCTTCGGCAGACGCATGTGGAGCGGCATCTGGCCACCCTCGAAGCGTGCCGGCACCTGGTAGCGGGCCTTGGTGCCCTTGGTGCCACGGCCTGCGGTCTTGCCCTTGGAGCCCTCACCACGGCCGACGCGGGTGCGCGCGGTCTTGGAACCGGGCGCGGGGCGCAGGTCATGGAGCTTCAGCGGGTTCTCGGGAGTGTTGGTCATAGTCAGTCCACCTCTTCGACCGTCACCAGGTGGGTGACGGCGCGGATCATGCCGCGGATCTCAGGGCGGTCCTCCTTCACCACGGTGTCACCGATGCGCTTGAGGCCGAGGCCGCGCAGGGTGGACCGCTGGGACTGGGTACCGCCGATTTCGGAACGGACCTGGGTCACCTTCAGCTGCATCACGCACCCACCTTCTCGGCGCGGGCCGCGGCGCGACCCTCTGCCTGGGCACGCAGCAGGGCCGCCGGGGCGACCTCCTCGACGGACAGACCGCGACGAGCGGCCACCGCCTCGGGCTCCTCGAGCTGCTTCAGGGCATCGACGGTGGCCCGCACGATGTTGATGGCGTTGGTCGAGCCGAGCGACTTGGACAGCACGTCCTGGATGCCGGCGCACTCGAGCACGGCGCGGACGGGACCGCCCGCAATCACGCCGGTACCCGGAGCGGCGGGGCGCAGCAGGACGATGCCTGCGGCGTCCTCACCCTGGACCGGGTGCACGACGGTGCCCTGGATGCGGGGGACGCGGAAGAAGTTCTTCTTCGCCTCCTCGACACCCTTGGAGATCGCTGCCGGCACCTCCTTGGCCTTGCCGTAGCCGACACCGACCGTGCCGTCACCGTCACCCACGACCACCAGGGCCGTGAAGGAGAAGCGCCGGCCGCCCTTGACGACCTTGGAGACGCGGTTGATGCTCACCACGCGCTCGAGGAACGCCGACTTCTCGGCGTCCTGGCCGCGACCGCGGCCCTCACCGCGACGGCCGCCGCGATCGTCGCGGCGCCCTCCGCGCTGGTTGTCGGAGCCCGACTCGGTGCCGGTTCCGGTGTTCCCGCCCCGTCGGCCGGAGGCCGCGGGACCGTTGCTTCGCTGCTGTGCAGCCATGTTCAGATCCTCTTCTCGTCCTGTGTCCGGGGGGCGATCACAGCGCCAGGCCGGCCTCGCGCGCGCCGTCGGCGACGGCGGCCACGCGACCGTGGTACTTGTTGCCGCCGCGGTCGAACACGACGGACTCGATGCCCGCGGCCTTCGCCCGCTCGGCGACCAGGGCACCGACGGTGCGGGCCTTGTCCGACTTGGTGGCGGTGGCGCCGCGCAGGTCGGCCTCCATGGTGGAGGCAGATGCCAGGGTGCGGCCCAGGGAGTCGTCGACGACCTGGACGAACATGTGGCGCTGCGAGCGGGTGACGACCAGGCGAGGACGCTCGGCCGTGCCCACGACGCGGCGACGCACGCGCAGGTGGCGGCGACCGCGGCTGCGCAGCTTGCTGCCGCGCGAACCCTTGGTGTGCTTGAGTGCGTAACCCATGATCACTTACCAGCCTTTCCGGCCTTGCGCAGCACGACCTCGTCCGCGTAGCGCACGCCCTTGCCCTTGTATGGCTCGGGCTTGCGGATCTTGCGGATGTTCGCTGCGACCTCGCCCACCTGCTGCTTGCTGATGCCGTTGACCGAGAACTTGGTCGGCGACTCGACGGCGAAGGTGATGCCCTCGGGGGCCTTCACCACCACGGGGTGGGAGAAGCCGAGCGCGAACTCGAGGTCCGTGCCCTTCGCGGTCACGCGGTAACCGGTGCCCACGATCTCCAGCTTCTTGGTGTAGCCCTCGGTCACGCCGAGGACCATGTTGTTGATGAGCGTGCGGGTCAGGCCGTGCAGGGCCTTGCTCTCGCGCTCGTCGTCGGGGCGGTTCACCACGATGCTGCCGTCCTCGCCGCGCTCGGCGGTGATGGGGGCAGGGATCTCGTGCTGCAGCTCGCCCTTGGGACCGGTCACAGTGACCAGGTTCCCCTCGATGCTCACGTTCTTGACAGTGGCCGGTACTGCGACCGGCAGGCGTCCGATGCGGGACATTGTGGTTCTCCTCCCCCGCTCACCAGATGTAGGCGAGGACTTCCCCACCCACACCCTTCTTGGCAGCCTGCTTGTCGGTCAGCAGACCGGAGGACGTGGACAGGATCGCCACGCCCAGGCCTCCCAGGACCTTGGGCAGGTTGGTGGACTTCGCGTACACGCGCAGGCCCGGCTTCGAGATACGACGCACGCCAGAGATGGCGCGCTCCCGGCTGTCGGAGTACTTGAGCACGAGGATCAGGTTCTTGCCCACCTCGGCGTCTTCCTCGCGCCAGTCGACGATGTATCCCTCGGTCTTCAGGATGTCGGCGATACGGCTCTTCAACTTCGAATACGGCATGGACACGGTCTCGTGGTACGCCCCGGAGGCGTTACGGATCCGCGTCAGCATGTCCGCGATCGGGTCGGTCATGGTCATGTCGTCTGCTTCTTCCTCACCTGGTTTCCTCCAGCTGTGCCGGAGGACCTATGGCGATAGTGCTTACCAGCTGCTCTTGGTGACGCCGGGCAGCTCGCCGCGGTGGGCCATCTCGCGAAGGCACACACGGCACAACCCGAACTTGCGGTACACGGAGTGCGGACGCCCGCAGCGCTGGCACCGGGTGTAGGCGCGCACCGCGAACTTCGGCTTGCGCTCCGACTTCTTGATCAGGGCGGTCTTCGCCATATCAGTTCTCCTTGAAGGGGAAGCCGAGCAGCTTGAGCAGCGCGCGTCCCTCGTCGTCGGTCTTCGCGGTGGTGACGACCGTGATGTCCATGCCGCGGACGCGGTCGATGCGGTCCTGGTCGATCTCGTGGAACATGACCTGCTCGGTGAGACCGAAGGTGTAGTTGCCGTTGCCGTCGAAGTGCTTCGGGGACAGGCCACGGAAGTCACGGATACGGGGCAGGGCGGTGGACAGCAGGCGGTCCAGGAACTCCCACATGCGGTCGCCGCGCAGCGTGACGTGCGCGCCGATCGGCATGCCCTCACGCAGCTTGAACTGCGCGATGGACTTGCGGGCCTTGGTGACCTGCGGCTTCTGGCCGGTGATGGCGGCCAGGTCCTTGATGGCACCGTCGATGACCTTGGAGTCGCGAGCGGCGTCGCCGACGCCCATGTTCACGACGATCTTGGTCAGGCCCGGCACCAGCATCACGTTCTGGTAGCCGAACTGCTCGGTGAGCTGACCCTTGATGGTCTCGCGGTACTGGGTCTTCAGACGCGGGGTGGGCGCCTGGGTGGCAGTCTCAGTCATCAGATGTCCTTCCCGGAGCGCTTGGAGAACCGCACGCGGGTCTGCTTGCTCCGGCCGTTCTCGAGCTCGATGGTCTCGACGCGGAAGCCGACCTTGGTGGGCTTGTTGTCCTCCGGGTCGACCAGGGCCACGTTGGAGACGTGGATGGGGGCCTCGCGCTGCTCGATGCCGCCTGCACCGCCGGCCTGCGTGGGACGCAGGTGGTGGGTACGACGGTTGACACCCTCGACGAGCACGCGCTCGGTCTCCGGGAACACCTGCAGGACGCGGCCCTGCTTGCCCTTGTCGCCGGCCTTCAGGCCACGAGAGGCGGCCTTGTCGGCGTCACTCGTGCGGCCGGTGATGACCTGGACGAGGTCGCCCTTCTTGATCTTCATCTTTGCCATGTCACAGCACCTCCGGCGCCAGCGAGATGATCTTCATGAACCGCTTGTCGCGAAGCTCGCGACCGACGGGACCGAAGATGCGGGTTCCGCGGGGCTCACCGTCGGTCTTGAGGATGACCGCGGCGTTCTCGTCGAAACGGATGTAGGAACCGTCGCTGCGGCGACGCTCCTTGGTGGTACGCACGACGACCGCCTTGACGACGTCGCCCTTCTTCACATTGCCACCGGGGATGGCGTCCTTGACGGTGGCCACGATGGTGTCGCCGATGCCGGCGTAACGGCGACCGGAGCCACCGAGAACGCGGATGCAGAGGATTTCCTTGGCACCCGTGTTGTCGGCGACCTTGAGTCGCGACTCCTGCTGAATCACTCCGTACTCCTGTCGTCTCGCCGGTTCTCGCTCCCCCGCACTGCGGGAGCGCCGAGCCTGGCGGAACGGATGGTGGACCGCTGCCCGCCGATCCCCGAAGGGAGTCGTCGGCGCGGATGGCGGGCATCAAAAAACCCTCCGTCGGACTCGGGCACATGTACCCACGGCCTGCCGGATGAGCTCCGGTCGATCCGCGGGACGGTGCGAGGTCTCCGTCGGGGGATGGACGCTGCCGTCCGCAGCCTCCTCGCGATCCTCCGGGGCCAGCCCGGGTGACAGCGCGGAAGCGCAACCCGACAAGCATACGGGTTCCGGGCGTTCCATGGGAAGGTGATACCCCTTCCGCTTTCCTGTGTCCTTCAGCACGCAGGCCTCATCCGATCGATCGCCGTACACTCGCGGCCATGATCGATATCGACATCGCCCGCCGCCTGCGTGACGCCGGACTCGACTGGGAACCGGCCGACGGCGACTGGTTCGTGGTCGACAACGAGCTGCTGCGCGGGGACCCCTTCATGCTGTCCTCGATGGTGATCGAGCGCGGGGTGAGCCGACACGGTCAGAACGTGTTCCGCTTCAACGGCACCACCGAGTGGGCACTTGACTCCGTGGAGCAGTACGAGGCGGTGTGGATCCCCCGGGAGGATCAGCTGCGCGAAGCATTGGGCGAGGCGTTCCTCGAGCTGCGGCGCGAGGTGCGGGAGGACGGCGGGTCCTTCGTGGTCAGCACCGCAGTGAGTATTCGTAGTCGTGGGAGCCACCGAATCTTGCTCTTGGGGACCGCCGATCGTGCCGACGGGGGCCAGTAGCCGCCGCGGTGGGGACCACTGGCTCCCGCCGGCATCGGGTCACTGGGGCAGTGCGGTGTGTTCTCGCATGTTCCTGTCGCCGGTGTCGATCCAGATTGTGTTGTGCACGATGCGGTCCATGATCGCATCGGCGTGGACTGCTCCACCGAGCCGGGCGTGCCAGTCCTTCTTCGGGTACTGGGTGCAGAACACGGTCGAGCCGGTGTCATAGCGGCGCTCGAGCAGTTCCAGCAGCATCGAACGCATTCCCTCGTCAGGATGGTCCAGCAGCCACTCGTCGATCACCAGCAGCGAGAACGTGGAGTACTTCCGCAGGAACTTCGTCTGGCCCTGCGGCTTGTCCTTTGCCAGGGCCCAGGCCTCTTCGAGGTCGGGCATTCGGATGTAGTGGGCTCGGAGCCGGTGCTGGCAGGCCTGCTTCGCCAGCGCGCAGCCGAGGTAGGACTTCCCTGAGCCGGTGAAGCCCTGGAAGACCACGTTCTGTTGCCGCTGGATGAAGGAGCAGGTTGCCAGTTGCGCGATCACGTTCCGGTTCAGTCCCCGTTCCTCGACCAGATCCAGCCGCCGCAGGTCCGCTCCGGGATAACGCAGCCCCGCCCGGCGGATCAGACCCTCGACCTTTCCATGATTGAAGATGGAATGCGCCTCGTCCACGATCAGCTGGAGCCGTTCCTGGAACGACATCCCCAGCACGTGAGCCTCATCCTGGGCATCGATCGCGTCCAGCAGCGCGGTCGCGCCCATCTCGCGCAGCTTCCGCTTCGTGTCGTTATCGATCACGCTCACCGGACACCTCCGGCGTAGTAGTCGGCGCCACGGACGTATCCGCCGTCTTCCGCGGGTTCCTCGCGGGGTGGACGCAGGGCGGCGACCTTGTCCTGCCCGGTGGCCAAGATCGGGTGCAGATGCGCATAGCGCGGTGAACGGACCCGTCCCGTCAGCGCGAGTGCGCAGGCCGCCTCGACCCGATCTACGGAGAAGCGGCGAGAGAGCCGTAGCACCGCCAACGCGGGATCCAGGCCCTGTTCCACGATCGGCACGGACTCGAAGATCCGCTGGATCACGATCACCGTGGCCGGCCCGACCCGATCTGCCCACGCCCGCACCCTCTGCGCGTCCCAGGCCTGGAAACGCTCGCCCGCAGGTAGGTCCGCGTCGTTGGTGCGGTACTCATTGCTCGCGGTCTCCGGGAGCAGCAGGTGACTGGTCAGTCGCTGGCTGCCCTGATAGATCTCCAGCGTCCGGGCCGTGATGCGCAGATCGACCTTCGCGCCGATGTGCGCGAACGGCGCGGAGTAGAAGTTCCGCGCGAACGTGACGTGCCCGTTCCTGCCCACTCGTCGTCCGTAGTGCCATGTCGAGATCTCGTAGGGCACCGCCGGCAGCGGCGTCAGCAGCGGCCGCTCCTCCGCGTCGAACACGCTGGCGCGGGATCCGGGCCGCTTCTGGAACGGCTCCGCGTTATAGGCCTCCATCCGCTGCCCGATGGCGGCTGCAAGTTCGGGCAGGGACGTGAATCGCTGATCCCGCAGCCCGGCGATGACCCAGGTCGCGACGTGCGCGACGGTGTTCTCCACGCTCGCCTTGTCTTTCGGTTTCCGCACCCTCCCCGGGAGCACCGCCGCCGAGTAATGCGCTGCCATCTCGCGATACGCATCGTTCAGGACGATCTCGCCTGAGTATTCGTAGTCGTGGGAGCCACCGAATCTTGCTCTTGGGGACCGCCGATCGTGCCGACGGGGGCCAGTAGCCGCCGCGGTGGGGACCACTGGCTCCCGCCGGCATCGGGTCACTGGGGCAGTGCGGTGTGTTCTCGCATGTTCCTGTCGCCGGTGTCGATCCAGATTGTGTTGTGCACGATGCGGTCCATGATCGCATCGGCGTGGACTGCTCCACCGAGCCGGGCGTGCCAGTCCTTCTTCGGGTACTGGGTGCAGAACACGGTCGAGCCGGTGTCATAGCGGCGCTCGAGCAGTTCCAGCAGCATCGAACGCATTCCCTCGTCAGGATGGTCCAGCAGCCACTCGTCGATCACCAGCAGCGAGAACGTGGAGTACTTCCGCAGGAACTTCGTCTGGCCCTGCGGCTTGTCCTTTGCCAGGGCCCAGGCCTCTTCGAGGTCGGGCATTCGGATGTAGTGGGCTCGGAGCCGGTGCTGGCAGGCCTGCTTCGCCAGCGCGCAGCCGAGGTAGGACTTCCCTGAGCCGGTGAAGCCCTGGAAGACCACGTTCTGTTGCCGCTGGATGAAGGAGCAGGTTGCCAGTTGCGCGATCACGTTCCGGTTCAGTCCCCGTTCCTCGACCAGATCCAGCCGCCGCAGGTCCGCTCCGGGATAACGCAGCCCCGCCCGGCGGATCAGACCCTCGACCTTTCCATGATTGAAGATGGAATGCGCCTCGTCCACGATCAGCTGGAGCCGTTCCTGGAACGACATCCCCAGCACGTGAGCCTCATCCTGGGCATCGATCGCGTCCAGCAGCGCGGTCGCGCCCATCTCGCGCAGCTTCCGCTTCGTGTCGTTATCGATCACGCTCACCGGACACCTCCGGCGTAGTAGTCGGCGCCACGGACGTATCCGCCGTCTTCCGCGGGTTCCTCGCGGGGTGGACGCAGGGCGGCGACCTTGTCCTGCCCGGTGGCCAAGATCGGGTGCAGATGCGCATAGCGCGGTGAACGGACCCGTCCCGTCAGCGCGAGTGCGCAGGCCGCCTCGACCCGATCTACGGAGAAGCGGCGAGAGAGCCGTAGCACCGCCAACGCGGGATCCAGGCCCTGTTCCACGATCGGCACGGACTCGAAGATCCGCTGGATCACGATCACCGTGGCCGGCCCGACCCGATCTGCCCACGCCCGCACCCTCTGCGCGTCCCAGGCCTGGAAACGCTCGCCCGCAGGTAGGTCCGCGTCGTTGGTGCGGTACTCATTGCTCGCGGTCTCCGGGAGCAGCAGGTGACTGGTCAGTCGCTGGCTGCCCTGATAGATCTCCAGCGTCCGGGCCGTGATGCGCAGATCGACCTTCGCGCCGATGTGCGCGAACGGCGCGGAGTAGAAGTTCCGCGCGAACGTGACGTGCCCGTTCCTGCCCACTCGTCGTCCGTAGTGCCATGTCGAGATCTCGTAGGGCACCGCCGGCAGCGGCGTCAGCAGCGGCCGCTCCTCCGCGTCGAACACGCTGGCGCGGGATCCGGGCCGCTTCTGGAACGGCTCCGCGTTATAGGCCTCCATCCGCTGCCCGATGGCGGCTGCAAGTTCGGGCAGGGACGTGAATCGCTGATCCCGCAGCCCGGCGATGACCCAGGTCGCGACGTGCGCGACGGTGTTCTCCACGCTCGCCTTGTCTTTCGGTTTCCGCACCCTCCCCGGGAGCACCGCCGCCGAGTAATGCGCTGCCATCTCGCGATACGCATCGTTCAGGACGATCTCGCCCTCGCGGGGGTGCTTCACCACACCGGTCTTGAGGTTGTCCGGAACGATCCTCGGGACCGTCCCGCCCAGCGCCTCGAACATCGCTACGTGCGCTCGCAGCCAGGACTCCTGGCGCATATCCAGCGCCGGGAAGCAGAACGCGTAACGAGAAAAAGGCAGGCAGGCAACGAACAAGAACACCTTCGAGACCTCGCCGGTGACCGGATCGGCCAGCTCCATCGTGGGGCCGGACCAGTCGACCTCCACGCTCTGGCCGGCCTTGTGACCGACTCTCGAAGCGGCACCGGTGACCATGACGTGGTGCTGGTAGGTGCGGCAAAACCGGTCATACCCCATCGCCGGATCCCCAGCCGCCGTGGTCGCGTCGAAGTACTCGCCGTGCAACAGCTTCAGCGTCACGCCGACCCTGGCCATCTCTCGATGGACCTGTTCCCAGTCCGGCTGTGCGAACACGCTCTCGTGCTCGCCCCGGCCCGGGAACAACCGGGCATACACCTGCTCATCGGCGACGTCCGCGATATCGCCCCACCCGATCCCTGCAGCGTCAGCGGCCTCGAACACCGCCCTCACGGACTTGCGGGACATGCCCTGCGAGGACGAAATCGCTCGCCCCGACAGACCTTCTGCGCGCAGCTGGAGCACCAGCTTCGCCCTGATCTTCCGTACCATTCCAGATTGCTCCTTCCGCCGCGTGCCCTATACACACGGCGGAAGGAGCGTAGACAGAGCGGCCCCAACGACACCACTGGTGGTCCCGAACGACGCCACCGCTACGGCAGCGACGTGGCACCCGAACCCTCGATCAGCGGACCCCAGCGAGGCGAATATTCACTCGCCCTCGCGGGGGTGCTTCACCACACCGGTCTTGAGGTTGTCCGGAACGATCCTCGGGACCGTCCCGCCCAGCGCCTCGAACATCGCTACGTGCGCTCGCAGCCAGGACTCCTGGCGCATATCCAGCGCCGGGAAGCAGAACGCGTAACGAGAAAAAGGCAGGCAGGCAACGAACAAGAACACCTTCGAGACCTCGCCGGTGACCGGATCGGCCAGCTCCATCGTGGGGCCGGACCAGTCGACCTCCACGCTCTGGCCGGCCTTGTGACCGACTCTCGAAGCGGCACCGGTGACCATGACGTGGTGCTGGTAGGTGCGGCAAAACCGGTCATACCCCATCGCCGGATCCCCAGCCGCCGTGGTCGCGTCGAAGTACTCGCCGTGCAACAGCTTCAGCGTCACGCCGACCCTGGCCATCTCTCGATGGACCTGTTCCCAGTCCGGCTGTGCGAACACGCTCTCGTGCTCGCCCCGGCCCGGGAACAACCGGGCATACACCTGCTCATCGGCGACGTCCGCGATATCGCCCCACCCGATCCCTGCAGCGTCAGCGGCCTCGAACACCGCCCTCACGGACTTGCGGGACATGCCCTGCGAGGACGAAATCGCTCGCCCCGACAGACCTTCTGCGCGCAGCTGGAGCACCAGCTTCGCCCTGATCTTCCGTACCATTCCAGATTGCTCCTTCCGCCGCGTGCCCTATACACACGGCGGAAGGAGCGTAGACAGAGCGGCCCCAACGACACCACTGGTGGTCCCGAACGACGCCACCGCTACGGCAGCGACGTGGCACCCGAACCCTCGATCAGCGGACCCCAGCGAGGCGAATATTCACCGCAGATCGCGAGGTCCGTGCCCCCAGCGCGGAGGACGCCTACGCCGGGGCACTTCTGCTGACACTCACGAACGGCTGAGCAGGATCCGACCGAAGCAGACCGTATCCGGCACGACCGGCCACGGGCATGCGGAAGGGCCGGCCTCCCTGGGGGAGACCGGCCCTTCTCAGGCGTCGGGTGCGGTCACGAGGACCGCCCGATCACTTGGCCCGCTCGATGACCTCGACCAGGCGCCACCGTTTGGTGGCGCTCAGCGGCCGGGTCTCCATGATGAGGACACGGTCGCCGACACCGGCGGTGTTCTCCTCGTCGTGGGCCTTGAACTTGTTGGTCTTGGTCATGACCTTGCCGTACAGCGCGTGCTTCACGCGCTCCTCGACCTCGACCACGATGGTCTTGTCCATCTTGTCGGAGGTGACGTAGCCGCGCAGGGTCTTGCGGTACGGACGCTCGTGGGAGGACGCGTGCGCACCCTCCTTGCCGGCCTCCGCAGCATGCTCGGCGGTGGTCTCCTCGACCTGGGAGTCGTTCTTGTTCATCTCTAGATTCCTCGCTTCGCGGTCACTCGGCGGAGCCGGGCGCCTGACGGATGCCCAGTTCGCGCTCGCGCAGGATCGTGTAGATCCGTGCGATGTCCTTCTTGACGGACCGCAGGCGGCCGGAGCTCTCGAGCTGACCGGTGGCGGACTGGAAACGGAGCTTGAACAGCTCGTCCTTGGCCTTCGCCAGCTCGTCGGCCAGCTTGGCGTCGTCCAGCTTGTCCAGTGCATCGGCGGTGAGCTTGGTCGCTGCCATCAGATGTCACCACCCTCTCGGCTCAGGATGCGGCACTTCATGGGGAGCTTGTGCATCGCCAGGCGCAGGGCCTCGCGAGCAACGTCCTCGGGGACACCGGCGACCTCGAACATGACGCGTCCCGGCTTGATGTTGGCGACCCACCACTCGACGGAACCCTTACCGGAGCCCATGCGGACCTCGGCAGGCTTCTTGGTGAGCGGTCGATCGGGGTAGATATTGATGAACACCTTGCCGCCACGCTTCATGTAGCGGGTCATGGCGATACGAGCTGCCTCGATCTGACGGTTGGTGACGTACGCAGGCGCGAGCGCCTGAATGCCGTACTCGCCGAATGCCAGATCGGTGCCGCCCTTGGCCATGCCACTGCGGGTGGGGTGGTGCTGCTTGCGATGCTTGGTCCTGCGGGGGATCAGCATGTCGCTCAGGCCTCCGTTCCGGACTGCTGTGCGGGCGCCTGCTCACCGGCGGCCGGGGCAGAGGCGGTGGCCTGCTGCTCCCCACCGTCACGACGGGCGGAGTTGCGCTCGTTGCGACGGCCGCGGGGACGCTCGGCACGCGGGCCGCGTCCGCCGGAGCGGGGACCCTGCGAGGCGGCCTGCTGAGCCGCGAGCTCCTTGGCGGTGACGTCGCCCTTGTAGATCCACACCTTCACGCCGATGCGGCCGAAGGCGGTGCGGGCCTCGTAGAAGCCGTAGTCGATGTTCGCCCGGAGGGTGTGCAGAGGCACGCGACCCTCGCGGTAGAACTCGCTGCGGCTCATCTCGGCGCCGCCGAGACGACCGGCGACTGCCACTCGGATGCCCTTGGCGCCGGCGCGCTGCGCGGACTGCATGCCCTTGCGCATCGCACGACGGAAGGACACACGGGCGGCGAGCTGCTCGGCGATGCCCTGGGCGACCAGCTGAGCATCGGCCTCGGGGTTCTTCACCTCGAGGATGTTCAGCTGGATCTGCTTGCCGGTGAGCTTCTCGAGCTCACCGCGCAGACGCTCGGCCTCAGCACCACGACGCCCGATGACGATGCCCGGGCGGGCGGTGTGGAGGTCGACGCGGACACGATCACGGGTGCGCTCGATCTCGACCTTGGAGATGCCGGCACGCTCGAGCCCCTCGGACATGAGCTTGCGGATCGCGACGTCTTCCTTCACGTAGTCGCGGTACCGCTGCCCCTCCTTGGTGGAGTCGGCGAACCACCGGCTGCTGTGCTCCGTGGTGATCCCGAGGCGGAACCCGTTCGGATTGACCTTCTGGCCCACTGGGACTCCTTACTTCTTCACGGGAGCGACAACCACGGTGACGTGGCTGGTGCGCTTCTTGATCTGGAAGGCGCGACCCTGAGCACGCGGCTGGAACCGCTTCATGGTCGGACCCTCGTCGACATAGGCGGCGGAGACCACGAGGTCGCGCTCATCGAAGCGCTCCCCCGACTGGTCCGCCTTGACCCGGGCGTTGGCGATCGCGGACTCGACGAGCTTGAGGACGGGCTCACTGGCCGCCTGCGGTGCGAACCGCAGGGTGTCCAGGGCCTCGGCCGTGCTCTTGCCACGAATCAGGTCCACAACGCGGCGAGCCTTCATGGGCGACATGCGGAGATGCCGCACCTGCGCCTTGGCTTCCATTGCTGTCCTGCTTTCTTCTGGATGTCGGGGCGTGCTGCCGAACTGACCGGAGGTCAGCGGCGGCGGCCCTTACGGTCGTCCTTCTCGTGGCCCTTGAAAGTCCGCGTGGGAGCGAACTCGCCGAGCTTGTGGCCGACCATCGACTCGGTGACGAACACCGTGACGTGCTTGCGGCCGTCGTGCACTGCGAAGGTGTGGCCGAGGAAGTCCGGCGTGATGACCGAACGGCGCGACCAGGTCTTGATGACGTTCTTGGTGCCCTTCTCGTTCTGGACGTCCACCTTCTTCTGCAGGTGGTCGTCGACGAACGGGCCCTTGGCGATACTGCGAGGCATGTCCTGTGGTTCTCCCTATCAGCGCTTCTTGCCGGTCCGGCGACGGCGCACGATGAGCTTGTCGCTCTCCTTGCCCGGTCGACGGGTGCGGCCCTCGGGCTGACCCCAGGGCGACACCGGGTGGCGACCGCCGGAGGTACGGCCCTCGCCACCACCGTGCGGGTGGTCGACCGGGTTCATGACGACGCCACGCACGTGAGGGCGCTTGCCCTTCCAGCGCATGCGGCCGGCCTTGCCCCAGTTGATGTTGGACTGCTCCGCGTTGCCGACCTCACCGATGGTGGCGCGGCAGCGGGCATCCACGTTGCGGATCTCGCCGGAGGGCATGCGCAGCTGCGCGTACGGACCCTCCTTGGCGACGACCTGCACCGACGAACCCGCGGAACGGGCGATCTTGGCACCGCCGCCGGGGCGAAGCTCGATGGCGTGCACCACGGTGCCCAGCGGGATGTTGCGCAGCGGCAGGTTATTGCCGGGCTTGATGTCGGCGCCGGGACCGTTCTCGATCCAGTCGCCCTGACGCAGCTTGGCCGGGGCCAGGATGTAGCGCTTCTCGCCGTCCGTGTAGTGGAGCAGCGCGATGCGCGCGGTGCGGTTGGGGTCGTACTCGATGTGAGCGACCTTCGCGTTCACGCCGTCCTTGTCGGCGCGACGGAAGTCGATCACGCGGTAGGCCCGCTTGTGGCCGCCGCCGCGGTGGCGGGAGGTGATCCTGCCGTTGCTGTTGCGGCCGCCCGACTTGGACAGCGGACGCACCAGAGACTTCTCCGGTGTGTCGCGGGTGATCTCGACGAAGTCGGCGACGCTCGAACCGCGACGGCCCGGCGTGGTCGGCTTGTGCTTACGAATTCCCATGGTGGGTTTCCCTCAGACTCTCTTCGGCTCCTCGGTGACCGGTCGCTCAGGCGACCGATCCTCCGAAGATGTCGATGGCTCCGTCGGTCAGGGTGATGATGGCGCGCTTGGTGTCCTTGCGCTTGCCGGTGCCGAAGCGCGTGCGCCGCGACTTGCCCTGCCGGTTGATCGTGTTCACCGAGGCGACCTTGACGTCGAAGACGGTCTCGACGGCGATCTTGATCTCGGTCTTGTTGGCGCGGGCATCCACCAGGAAGGTGTACTTGCCCTCGTCCATCAGCCCGTAGCTCTTCTCGGAGACCACCGGGGCCAGCAGGACGTCACGGGGGTCCTTGTTCAGCGAGGTCACTTCGCCTCCTCCTCATCGGCCGGAGCGGACTCCGTGGAGGGCTTGGCGTTGACGAACCCGGCGGCCTCAGCGGCCTCCTCGGTCGCGAACCAGACCTCGGCCTTGGTGCGGTCGTACCACGGGGAATCCACGGTGTGGAACTTCTTCGAGCCCGCGTTGCCCTTGATGGCGAAGCCCTCGGGGGCGGAGCCGTCGGCCTGGGGGGCCGCCGATCCCTCACCGTAGGGGGCCTCGGCCGGAGCATCGGCAGCCGGCTCGGGCGCGGGTGCCTCGGCGTCGACGGACGCCTCGGCGACAGTGGCGGCCGCGGCCCGCTTCTCGGCGAACGAGGAGGTGGGCAGCGACAGGGTGGCCATCGCGACGAAGTCCTCGAGCGCACCGGAGGTGAACACGACGTCGTCGCTGCGCATGACGTCGTAGGTGTTCAGCTGGTCCGCGTACAGGACGTGGGCGATGGGCAGGTTGCGCGAGCTCAGCGCGCCGAGGTCGTCGTCGCGACGCACGACCACCAGCAGGTGGCGACGGTCGGAGACGAGACCCAGGGTGCTGCGCACGGCCTTGGTCGACGGGACGTCACCCTCGAGGAGGGAGGACACCACGTGGACGCGGCCGTTGCGGGCGCGGTCGGAGAGGGCACCGCGCAGGGCGGCGGCCTTCATCTTCTTGGGCGTGCGCTGCGAGTAGTCGCGCGGGACGGGTCCGTGGACCACTCCACCGCCGGCGAACTGCGGCGCGCGGATCGAGCCCTGACGGGCGCGGCCGGTGCCCTTCTGCTTCCACGGCTTCTTGCCGCCACCGGCGACCTCACCGCGGGTCTTGGTCTTGTGGGTGCCCTGACGAGCGGCCGCCTGCTGGGCGACGACCACCTGGTGGATCAGGGGGACGTTGGTCTGCACGTCGAAGATCGACGCGGGCAGCTCGACGGTGCCGGCCTTCTTTCCGGCCGGGTCGAGGACGTCGACGGTCAGGTTCTCTGCCATCGGTCTCAGGCCTCCTTCACGGGGCTCTTGGCGGCCGAGCGGACCAGCACGATGCCGCCCTTGGGGCCGGGGACGGCACCCTTGACGAGCACGAGGCCCTTCTCGACGTCGACCGCGTGGACGGTCAGGTTCTGGACACTGGTGCGGTCGTTGCCCATGCGGCCTGCCATGCGCTGGCCCTTGAACACGCGACCAGGGGTGGAGGCGCCGCCGATCGAACCCGGCTTGCGGTGGTTGCGATGCGCACCGTGGGAGGCGCTCACGCCGGCGAAGCCGTGGCGCTTCATGACGCCCGCGGTGCCCTTGCCCTTGGAGGTGCCGACGACATCGACCTTCTGGCCGGCCTCGAAGACCGACGCGTCGATCTCCTGGCCGACGGTGAAGTCGGCGGCATTGTTGGTGCGCAGCTCCACGAGGTGGCGGCGCGGGGTCACGCCGGCCTTCTCGAAGTGGCCCTTCAGGGGCTTGGAGACCTTGCGCGGATCGATCTGCCCGTAGGCGATCTGCACGGCGTCATATCCGTCGATCTCGACGGAGCGGACCTGCGTGACGACATTGGAACCGGTCTGCACGACGGTCACGGGGACAAGCTTCCCGTTCTCGTCCCAGACCTGGGTCATGCCGAGCTTGGTGCCGAGCACGCCGGACACGGCGCGGGCACGCTGTCCCGTCAGTTCGTTGCTCATATCGACCTGCCTCAGAGCTTGATCTCGATGTTGACGTCCGCCGGCAGATCGAGGCGCATCAGCGAGTCCACGGCCTTGGGCGTGGGATCGACGATGTCGATCAGTCGCTTGTGCGTGCGCATCTCGAAGTGCTCACGGGAGTCCTTGTACTTGTGGGGCGACCGGATCACGACGAACACGTTCTTCTCGGTCGGCAGCGGCACCGGGCCCACGACCGTCGCACCCGCGGAGGTCACCGTGTCGACGATCTTGCGCGCCGAGCTGTCGATCACCTCGTGGTCGTACGACTTGAGCCGGATGCGGATCTTCTGTCCCGCCATGGCGTCCTGTCTCTTTTCTTCCGTCTGGCATTGTTGCGGCCTCCCCCGGTACCCGAGGACGGGCGTGTCGGCCTCCGCGGGGCGGTGAAGCCCAGCATGCGGCCGCCGAGGTCCGGCTACGTCTGCGTCTGTTTCCCTCGTACGATGCGCGTTCGGTGCGTGTGCACCGTTCGCATCCTCGGGACGGACCTCATCCGGTGATCATTCGCCGCCGAGCCTCGAGCAACCGCGCCGAAGCGTGGTGTCGGGAGTCGTGCGGAGAACGGAACCGGGCATGTCGGCCCGCGCAGACAACTCGAACAGTCTGCCAGAGGGGCGGGACCACCACAAGGGCAGCTCGGGTGCGGCCCATCACACCGGCTTCTCTCGGCGCCGCCCCGCTCCCCCAGCAGAAGCCGCCTCGCTCCCTCAGCAGAAATGGACGTTTCCGTACCAAGATCAGTCGATCGTGGTACGGAAACGTCCATTCGGGGAAGGAGCGGGGCACGTGCCGTCCGGTCGAAGGCGGGGCGGGCCCGTCCTCGCCGGCGGCGGGACTACTTGTCGGTGCTGGGGCCGACGCCGCCCTGCAGCTGGCGCTGGAAGATCACGTAGACCACCAGCACCGGGATCACGGTGATCACCACCGAGGCGAACATGCCGCCCCAGTCCACCTGGTACCCCTGCTGAGCCTGGAGGTTCACCAAGCCCTGTGCGAGCACGTGGTTGCTGCGCTCACGGTTCAGCACCAGCGGCAGCAGGTACTGGTTCCACAGTCCCAGGAAGTTGAAGATGGCGACCGAGGCGAGCCCGGGCTTGGCCATCGGCAGCATGATCTGGAAGAAGGTGCGGAAGTCACCGGCCCCGTCGATCGCCGCGGCCTCACTGATCTCCTCCGGCAGGCCGGAGAAGAACGCGTGGAGGAAGAACACGGTGAACGGCAGCGCGAACGCCACGTACGACAGGATCAGGCCCACCAGGCCCAGCTTCCCGTCCAGCAGGCCCATGTTGTTCAGCACGAAGAACAGCGGGACCACGGCCAGGAAGATCGGGAAGGTGAGACCGGCGATCATCGAGAAGTAGATGACACGGTTGCCCGGGAAGGGGAAGCGCGCCAGCACATAGGCGCACATCGCGCCCAGCAGCATCACGATGACCAGTGCCGCACCCACCACGATGATGGTGTTGAAGAAGTACTCGCCGATCCGGGCCTCGGTCCAGGCGCGCGAGTAGTTGTTCCACTGCATCTCGCCGGGCAGCCCGAAGGGATCAGTGAGGATCTCCTGGGAGGTCTTGAACGAGGTGAACACCGTCCACAGCAGCGGGAGGATCACCAGCAGCGCCCACAGGCCCAGCACCAGATGATGGGTGATGGTCATGCCACCCTCGTTGTTCCCGCGGGAACGCCCACGGGGGCGGCGGCCACCTGTGACCTCGGCAGAGGACTCCCCCGGGCCGAGATCGGATTCCGTGGTGACAGTGGAGCTCATCGGTCAGCCTTCTTCGGTCGGATCACGGTGATCACCAGCACGGCCACCACCATCGTCACCAGTGCCATGATCACGCCCATCGCGCTGGCCTCACCGAAGCGGCCGTTTTGGAACGCGGTCTGGTACAGGTGCAGGGAGACGACCTTGGTGCTGTTGGCGGTGCCGCCGTTGGGCGTCATCACCGAGACGAAGGTGAAGGCGTCCAGGGCGAAGATGCCCATGTACACCAGGGCGGTGGAGACGCTGTCGCGCACCATCGGTGCCACGACCTGCACAGCGGTGCGGAAACGACCGGCACCGTCGATGCGGGCCGCCTCCAGGACCTCCTGTCCGATGGACTTGATCGCGGCCACGAACAGCACCATGTAGAAGCCCACGAAGGTCCAGATGATCGCGAAGGCGATCGCCCCGAGCGCGAACTTCTGGTCACCCAGCCAGGCGATGTTCATCGCTGGGATCGGCGAGCTGCCCAGCGCCCAGGTGAGGACGTCGTGCGGCAAGTTCAGGATGCCGTTGAGCAGGCCACCGTTGGGGTGGTACACGAAGTTGAACAGGATGCCGGTGATCACCGCGGGGATCGCGTACGGGAAGAAGCTCACCACGCGGTAGAAGCTCGCACCGCGCACGCCGCGCACACCGCCGCGGGTGTCGCCACCGATGGTCACCATCACGGCCAGCGCGAACGCCAGGGTGATGTGAATATTCGCCTCGCTGGGGTCCGCTGATCGAGGGTTCGGGTGCCACGTCGCTGCCGTAGCGGTGGCGTCGTTCGGGACCACCAGTGGTGTCGTTGGGGCCGCTCTGTCTACGCTCCTTCCGCCGTGTGTATAGGGCACGCGGCGGAAGGAGCAATCTGGAATGGTACGGAAGATCAGGGCGAAGCTGGTGCTCCAGCTGCGCGCAGAAGGTCTGTCGGGGCGAGCGATTTCGTCCTCGCAGGGCATGTCCCGCAAGTCCGTGAGGGCGGTGTTCGAGGCCGCTGACGCTGCAGGGATCGGGTGGGGCGATATCGCGGACGTCGCCGATGAGCAGGTGTATGCCCGGTTGTTCCCGGGCCGGGGCGAGCACGAGAGCGTGTTCGCACAGCCGGACTGGGAACAGGTCCATCGAGAGATGGCCAGGGTCGGCGTGACGCTGAAGCTGTTGCACGGCGAGTACTTCGACGCGACCACGGCGGCTGGGGATCCGGCGATGGGGTATGACCGGTTTTGCCGCACCTACCAGCACCACGTCATGGTCACCGGTGCCGCTTCGAGAGTCGGTCACAAGGCCGGCCAGAGCGTGGAGGTCGACTGGTCCGGCCCCACGATGGAGCTGGCCGATCCGGTCACCGGCGAGGTCTCGAAGGTGTTCTTGTTCGTTGCCTGCCTGCCTTTTTCTCGTTACGCGTTCTGCTTCCCGGCGCTGGATATGCGCCAGGAGTCCTGGCTGCGAGCGCACGTAGCGATGTTCGAGGCGCTGGGCGGGACGGTCCCGAGGATCGTTCCGGACAACCTCAAGACCGGTGTGGTGAAGCACCCCCGCGAGGGCGAGATCGTCCTGAACGATGCGTATCGCGAGATGGCAGCGCATTACTCGGCGGCGGTGCTCCCGGGGAGGGTGCGGAAACCGAAAGACAAGGCGAGCGTGGAGAACACCGTCGCGCACGTCGCGACCTGGGTCATCGCCGGGCTGCGGGATCAGCGATTCACGTCCCTGCCCGAACTTGCAGCCGCCATCGGGCAGCGGATGGAGGCCTATAACGCGGAGCCGTTCCAGAAGCGGCCCGGATCCCGCGCCAGCGTGTTCGACGCGGAGGAGCGGCCGCTGCTGACGCCGCTGCCGGCGGTGCCCTACGAGATCTCGACATGGCACTACGGACGACGAGTGGGCAGGAACGGGCACGTCACGTTCGCGCGGAACTTCTACTCCGCGCCGTTCGCGCACATCGGCGCGAAGGTCGATCTGCGCATCACGGCCCGGACGCTGGAGATCTATCAGGGCAGCCAGCGACTGACCAGTCACCTGCTGCTCCCGGAGACCGCGAGCAATGAGTACCGCACCAACGACGCGGACCTACCTGCGGGCGAGCGTTTCCAGGCCTGGGACGCGCAGAGGGTGCGGGCGTGGGCAGATCGGGTCGGGCCGGCCACGGTGATCGTGATCCAGCGGATCTTCGAGTCCGTGCCGATCGTGGAACAGGGCCTGGATCCCGCGTTGGCGGTGCTACGGCTCTCTCGCCGCTTCTCCGTAGATCGGGTCGAGGCGGCCTGCGCACTCGCGCTGACGGGACGGGTCCGTTCACCGCGCTATGCGCATCTGCACCCGATCTTGGCCACCGGGCAGGACAAGGTCGCCGCCCTGCGTCCACCCCGCGAGGAACCCGCGGAAGACGGCGGATACGTCCGTGGCGCCGACTACTACGCCGGAGGTGTCCGGTGAGCGTGATCGATAACGACACGAAGCGGAAGCTGCGCGAGATGGGCGCGACCGCGCTGCTGGACGCGATCGATGCCCAGGATGAGGCTCACGTGCTGGGGATGTCGTTCCAGGAACGGCTCCAGCTGATCGTGGACGAGGCGCATTCCATCTTCAATCATGGAAAGGTCGAGGGTCTGATCCGCCGGGCGGGGCTGCGTTATCCCGGAGCGGACCTGCGGCGGCTGGATCTGGTCGAGGAACGGGGACTGAACCGGAACGTGATCGCGCAACTGGCAACCTGCTCCTTCATCCAGCGGCAACAGAACGTGGTCTTCCAGGGCTTCACCGGCTCAGGGAAGTCCTACCTCGGCTGCGCGCTGGCGAAGCAGGCCTGCCAGCACCGGCTCCGAGCCCACTACATCCGAATGCCCGACCTCGAAGAGGCCTGGGCCCTGGCAAAGGACAAGCCGCAGGGCCAGACGAAGTTCCTGCGGAAGTACTCCACGTTCTCGCTGCTGGTGATCGACGAGTGGCTGCTGGACCATCCTGACGAGGGAATGCGTTCGATGCTGCTGGAACTGCTCGAGCGCCGCTATGACACCGGCTCGACCGTGTTCTGCACCCAGTACCCGAAGAAGGACTGGCACGCCCGGCTCGGTGGAGCAGTCCACGCCGATGCGATCATGGACCGCATCGTGCACAACACAATCTGGATCGACACCGGCGACAGGAACATGCGAGAACACACCGCACTGCCCCAGTGACCCGATGCCGGCGGGAGCCAGTGGTCCCCACCGCGGCGGCTACTGGCCCCCGTCGGCACGATCGGCGGTCCCCAAGAGCAAGATTCGGTGGCTCCCACGACTACGAATACTCATGATGGTCACCGTGGGCAGCACGATCAGCAGGATGAGGTTGTTGCGCAGGGACTTCCAGAACACGTCGTCGGCGAAGATCCGGCGGTAGTTCTCCAGGCCGATGAACTCCATCGACGGGGACAGACCCGACCAGCTGGTGAGCGAGTAGTAGAACGACTGCACGAACGGTGAGACCACGAACATCACGTAGACGGCGAGGGGGACCCCCAGGAACAGCAGGAAGAACAGCATCCGCTGGACCGTGGGTACCCGACGCCGACGGCGGCGAACGACCGTGTTGGCCGTTGCCGCCGCCTCGCCGAGTCCGGCGACAGGGCCGATCGTCACGAATCGACCTCGAACTTGGTGACCGCGTCGTCCTCCCGCACCTTGTCGATCATGGCCTGCTCCTGCTGACGCAGGGTAGCGGCGTCGATGTCACCCTTGAGGAAGCTGGTCCAGTTGGTGATCGAGTCCGGGCCCAGGCCGTACCAGTCCGAGAAGTTGTAGGTGAAGGTGTTCTCACCGGCATCGGAGATCATCTTGTTCACCGAGGCCAGTGCCGAGGAGCCGAAGCCGTCGTCCGGCACGGTGTCCTTGACGACCGAGGGAGCCTTGGTGAGCTCGGCGAAGTTCGCAGCCTGCTCCTTGGAGAGCATGATGCGCAGGAACTCCGCGCCACCGGCCGGGTTCTCGCCACCGGAGGGGACGAAGAACTGCTCCGCAGCGGTGCCGTGGAACGCCTCGTTCGGCATCGAGCTGCCATCCAGTGAGGGCACCGGGGCGCCGGTCATCTGGTAGCCCTCGGGGGTGACCGAGGCCTGCTCGTTCTCGATCCAGGAACCGGAGGGGTAGAACACGGAGTTGCCCTGGACCCAGTTGGTCTGGGCGTCGGTGTGCTTGATGCCCTCACCGCCGGGCTCGAAGTAGCCGGCCTCCACGGCCTCGGCCATCGCGTCGTAGGCCTGGACGATGGCGTCCTGCTCGAAGGCGCCCTCCTCCAGCTTGTCGATCGACTTGAGCACCTCGGGGCCACCGAACTTGGCGGCCAGGGACAGGGCCATCTCCTGGTAGTAGTTCGAGGCGTTCTGACCGCCGTAGGAGAACAGGTAGCGGCCCTCGCCCTTGACGGTCTCGCCCAGGGTCATGAGCTCCTCCCAGGTCTGCGGGACGCTCCAGCCCTTCTCCTCGAACTCCTTGGCCGAGTACCACAGTGCGAACACGGTGTAGACGTAGTTCATGCCCAGGAACTTGCCGCCGAACATACCGGGGGAGGTGACGCCGGGCAGGAGGTTCTCCTCCACGGTGCCCTCGCCGTCGAGCATCGGGGCCTTCAGCAGGTCGTCCAGGTCCGCCAGCTGCGGCACCAGGCCGTCGATGGCGAGCTTCTGGGCACCGGAGTTGTCGAAGACGTCCGGCGGGTTGCCGCCGGCGAAGCGGGGCTGCAGGTCGGGCTGGATGTTGACAGTGCCGTGCACCTCGACCTCGGCCTCGGGGTACACCTCCTTGTACTTCTCGCCGGCGGCCTCGGCGTACGCGGTGCCGTAGCCACCGTCGAAGATCACTGCCTCGACTGGAGTGGCGCCGTCGACGCCCAGCGGGTTGTCCTCGGAGGTGTTCTCTCCGGTGACGGAACCGCCGCCGTCCGAGCCGTCCTCGTCACCGCCGCCGCCACCGCCTGCGCACGCGGCCAGAGTGGCGGCTGAGGCGCCTGCGCCGGCAAGGGCGAGGAAGCTGCGGCGGGATGCACCGAGACGCTCGAGCGGCGTCAGCGAAGTGGTCTGCTCGTCCATGAGTCCTTCTTTCGTCATTGAAAGCGCATTGCGCTGTCGGTGTCGGCTGCGCGGAGAGCACCAGCTGCTCGCCGTCGCGCCGCCTGCGCCCAGAGTATGAGTATTCGTAGTCGTGGGAGCCACCGAATCTTGCTCTTGGGGACCGCCGATCGTGCCGACGGGGGCCAGTAGCCGCCGCGGTGGGGACCACTGGCTCCCGCCGGCATCGGGTCACTGGGGCAGTGCGGTGTGTTCTCGCATGTTCCTGTCGCCGGTGTCGATCCAGATTGTGTTGTGCACGATGCGGTCCATGATCGCATCGGCGTGGACTGCTCCACCGAGCCGGGCGTGCCAGTCCTTCTTCGGGTACTGGGTGCAGAACACGGTCGAGCCGGTGTCATAGCGGCGCTCGAGCAGTTCCAGCAGCATCGAACGCATTCCCTCGTCAGGATGGTCCAGCAGCCACTCGTCGATCACCAGCAGCGAGAACGTGGAGTACTTCCGCAGGAACTTCGTCTGGCCCTGCGGCTTGTCCTTTGCCAGGGCCCAGGCCTCTTCGAGGTCGGGCATTCGGATGTAGTGGGCTCGGAGCCGGTGCTGGCAGGCCTGCTTCGCCAGCGCGCAGCCGAGGTAGGACTTCCCTGAGCCGGTGAAGCCCTGGAAGACCACGTTCTGTTGCCGCTGGATGAAGGAGCAGGTTGCCAGTTGCGCGATCACGTTCCGGTTCAGTCCCCGTTCCTCGACCAGATCCAGCCGCCGCAGGTCCGCTCCGGGATAACGCAGCCCCGCCCGGCGGATCAGACCCTCGACCTTTCCATGATTGAAGATGGAATGCGCCTCGTCCACGATCAGCTGGAGCCGTTCCTGGAACGACATCCCCAGCACGTGAGCCTCATCCTGGGCATCGATCGCGTCCAGCAGCGCGGTCGCGCCCATCTCGCGCAGCTTCCGCTTCGTGTCGTTATCGATCACGCTCACCGGACACCTCCGGCGTAGTAGTCGGCGCCACGGACGTATCCGCCGTCTTCCGCGGGTTCCTCGCGGGGTGGACGCAGGGCGGCGACCTTGTCCTGCCCGGTGGCCAAGATCGGGTGCAGATGCGCATAGCGCGGTGAACGGACCCGTCCCGTCAGCGCGAGTGCGCAGGCCGCCTCGACCCGATCTACGGAGAAGCGGCGAGAGAGCCGTAGCACCGCCAACGCGGGATCCAGGCCCTGTTCCACGATCGGCACGGACTCGAAGATCCGCTGGATCACGATCACCGTGGCCGGCCCGACCCGATCTGCCCACGCCCGCACCCTCTGCGCGTCCCAGGCCTGGAAACGCTCGCCCGCAGGTAGGTCCGCGTCGTTGGTGCGGTACTCATTGCTCGCGGTCTCCGGGAGCAGCAGGTGACTGGTCAGTCGCTGGCTGCCCTGATAGATCTCCAGCGTCCGGGCCGTGATGCGCAGATCGACCTTCGCGCCGATGTGCGCGAACGGCGCGGAGTAGAAGTTCCGCGCGAACGTGACGTGCCCGTTCCTGCCCACTCGTCGTCCGTAGTGCCATGTCGAGATCTCGTAGGGCACCGCCGGCAGCGGCGTCAGCAGCGGCCGCTCCTCCGCGTCGAACACGCTGGCGCGGGATCCGGGCCGCTTCTGGAACGGCTCCGCGTTATAGGCCTCCATCCGCTGCCCGATGGCGGCTGCAAGTTCGGGCAGGGACGTGAATCGCTGATCCCGCAGCCCGGCGATGACCCAGGTCGCGACGTGCGCGACGGTGTTCTCCACGCTCGCCTTGTCTTTCGGTTTCCGCACCCTCCCCGGGAGCACCGCCGCCGAGTAATGCGCTGCCATCTCGCGATACGCATCGTTCAGGACGATCTCGCCCTCGCGGGGGTGCTTCACCACACCGGTCTTGAGGTTGTCCGGAACGATCCTCGGGACCGTCCCGCCCAGCGCCTCGAACATCGCTACGTGCGCTCGCAGCCAGGACTCCTGGCGCATATCCAGCGCCGGGAAGCAGAACGCGTAACGAGAAAAAGGCAGGCAGGCAACGAACAAGAACACCTTCGAGACCTCGCCGGTGACCGGATCGGCCAGCTCCATCGTGGGGCCGGACCAGTCGACCTCCACGCTCTGGCCGGCCTTGTGACCGACTCTCGAAGCGGCACCGGTGACCATGACGTGGTGCTGGTAGGTGCGGCAAAACCGGTCATACCCCATCGCCGGATCCCCAGCCGCCGTGGTCGCGTCGAAGTACTCGCCGTGCAACAGCTTCAGCGTCACGCCGACCCTGGCCATCTCTCGATGGACCTGTTCCCAGTCCGGCTGTGCGAACACGCTCTCGTGCTCGCCCCGGCCCGGGAACAACCGGGCATACACCTGCTCATCGGCGACGTCCGCGATATCGCCCCACCCGATCCCTGCAGCGTCAGCGGCCTCGAACACCGCCCTCACGGACTTGCGGGACATGCCCTGCGAGGACGAAATCGCTCGCCCCGACAGACCTTCTGCGCGCAGCTGGAGCACCAGCTTCGCCCTGATCTTCCGTACCATTCCAGATTGCTCCTTCCGCCGCGTGCCCTATACACACGGCGGAAGGAGCGTAGACAGAGCGGCCCCAACGACACCACTGGTGGTCCCGAACGACGCCACCGCTACGGCAGCGACGTGGCACCCGAACCCTCGATCAGCGGACCCCAGCGAGGCGAATATTCACAGAGTACTTGCTGAAGTGCTCGATGTTGCAGGATTCATCATCGAAACGATCACGGATTCGTAACGGCAGATCACGTTCGTCCCAGGTACCACGACGGGCCGCGCTCAGACGGCTCCAGGGTTCCGAGCAGGTCCCGGGTCTAGCCTGTGCCCATGACTCAACCCAAGAACTCTCCCCTGAACTCGCAGCTGTTCCGACTGGAGTACCCGCGATCGCTGGGCACCTATGCCACCTACGCGGAGGTGCAGGCGGTGGTCGACATGCTGGCCGACAAGCAGTTCCCGGTCCAGCACACCCTGATCGTGGGGACCGATCTGAAGCTGATGGAGCGAGTCACCGGCCGGCAGTCCTGGGGCCGGGTGGTCCTGGGCGGCGTCCTCAGTGGCATGTGGATGGGTCTGTTCATCGGCATCCTGTTCGCGATGTTCACCGATCAGCCACTGGTCACCGTGATCTCCTCGGTGCTGATCGGCATCGTGTTCTTCACCATCTGGTCCGTGATCGGCTACGCCGCCAGCGGAGGCAAGCGCGATTTCACCTCCATGACCTCCACCATCCCCATGCAGTACGAGCTGCTGGTGGAGCACCGCCACGCCGAGGAGGCCCGCCGGCTGCTGGTCGCCGAGGGCGCGGCCCAGCCGCTCCCCCACCAGGGCGCGGCTCCTCAGCCGCAGTCCGATCTGCCCGGCCAGCAGCCTGTGCACAGCACCCAGGCCCCTTACGGCGCAGTCCCCACCGCCACGGACACCGAAGGCAGCCGCTCGGAGGGTCGCCGCAGCGAGGGCCGCTACGGGCAGCCCGCCCCCACGCCCGCGCACGCGGACGATGCCGACGTCCAGCAGCGCCGCAGCGCTCGGCCCAGCTACGGACAGCCCGCACCCCAGGACCCCCCGACGGATCAGCCGTCCTGAGCCCGGGCATGCAGAAGGCCCCGGACCGGTTTCCCGGTCCGGGGCCTTCCTCGTGCTCAGCGTCCGACAGGACGCGTCACAGGCGCGGGGCGAGCCCCGCCTCGATCACTTGGTGATCTTGGTGACGCGGCCGGAGCCCACGGTGCGGCCACCCTCACGGATGGCGAAGCCGAGGCCCTCCTCCATGGCGATCGGCTGGATCAGCTCGACCGACATCTCGGTGTTGTCGCCGGGCATCACCATGTCGGTGCCCTCGGGGAGGGTGATGACGCCGGTGACGTCGGTGGTGCGGAAGTAGAACTGCGGACGGTAGTTCGAGTAGAACGGGTTGTGACGGCCGCCCTCGTCCTTGGACAGGATGTAGACCTGTGCCTCGAAGTTGGTGTGCGGGGTGATCGAACCCGGCTTGCAGACGACCTGGCCGCGCTCCACGTCCTCGCGCTTAGTGCCACGCAGCAGCAGACCGCAGTTCTCGCCGGCCCACGCCTCGTCCATCTGCTTGTGGAACATCTCGATACCGGTGACGGTGGTCTTCTGCGCCGGACGGATGCCGAGGATCTCGACCTCCGAGTTGATGGCGAGCTTTCCACGGTCCACCTTGCCGGTGACCACGGTGCCGCGGCCCTGGATGGTGAAGACGTCCTCGATGGGCATCAGGAAGGGCTGGTCGAGGTCACGAACCGGGTCCGGGATGGACTCGTCGACGGCCTCCATGAGCTCCTCGATGGACTTGACCCACTCGGCGTCGCCCTCGAGGGCCTTCAGAGCGGAGACCTTGATGACGGGAGCGTCCTCGTCGAAGCCCTGGGCGCCCAGCATCTCGCGGACCTCCATCTCGACGAGCTCGAGGATCTCCTCGTCGTCGACCATGTCGGCCTTGTTCAGCGCGGCGAGCAGGTAGGGGACGCCGACCTGCTTGGCGAGCAGGACGTGCTCACGGGTCTGGGCCATCGGGCCGTCGGTGGCGGCGACCACGAGGATCGCGCCGTCCATCTGAGCAGCGCCGGTGATCATGTTCTTCACGTAGTCGGCGTGGCCGGGGGCGTCGACGTGCGCGTAGTGACGCTTCTCGGTCTCGTACTCGATGTGCGACACGTTGATCGTGATGCCGCGCTGCTTCTCCTCGGGCGCGTTGTCGATCGTGTCGAAGTCGCGCTTCTCGTTCAGATCCGGGAACTTGTCGTACAGGACCTTCGAGATGGCGGCGCTCAGGGTGGTCTTGCCGTGGTCGACGTGACCGATGGTGCCGATGTTGACGTGCGGCTTGGTCCGCTCGAACTTGGCCTTCGCCATGGTGGTGTCCTCCTAGGACTTCGTATCTCTGGGTACTTCTGGATCGGGATCGGATTCCTGCCCGGGTGGCAGGCTCCGACGGAGAGGAGGGGGAGCGAGAGAGGATCCTACCCGCTCCCCCGGCTCCCTCACTCGCCCCGGGTCTTCGCGATGATCTCTTCCGAAATGCTGGAGGGGACCTCCGCGTAGCTGTGGAACTGCATGGTGTACATCGCACGACCCTGGGTCTTGGACCGCAGGTCGCCGACGTAGCCGAACATCTCCGACAGCGGGACGAGAGCGCGGACGATCTTGACCCCGCTCGCATCCTCCATCGACTGGATCTGACCTCGACGGGAGTTCAGATCGCCGATGACATCTCCCATGTACTCCTCAGGGGTGCGCACCTCGACGTCCATGAGGGGCTCCAGGAGCACGGGCTGGGCCTTGCGCAGGGCCTCCTTGGTCGCCATGGAACCGGCGATCTTGAAGGCCATCTCCGAGGAGTCGACGTCGTGGTAGGCGCCGTCGATCAGCGAGGCGCGAACGTTGACCACCGGGTAGCCGGCGAGGATGCCCGACTGCAGGGCGTCCTGGATGCCGGCGTCGATGCTCGGGATGTACTCGCGCGGGATGCGACCGCCGGTGACCTTGTTCTCGAACTCGTAGAACACGCCCTCCTCGGCATCGGTCAGCGGGCCGTAGGTGATCTGCACCTTGCCGAACTGGCCGGAGCCACCGGTCTGCTTCTTGTGCGTGTAGTCGAACTTCTCGACGGTGCGCTTGATGGTCTCGCGGTACGCGACCTGCGGCTTGCCGATGTTGGCCTCGACCTTGAACTCGCGGCGCATGCGGTCCACGAGGATGTCGAGGTGCAGCTCGCCCATGCCCTTGATGACGGTCTGGCCGGTCTCCTCGTCCAGCTCGACCTGGAAGGTGGGATCCTCCTTGGCCAGCTTCTGGATCGCGACACCGAGCTTCTCCTGGTCACCCTTGGTCTTGGGCTCGATGGCCACCGAGATCACGGGCTCGGGGAAGCTCATGGACTCCAGCTGGATCGGCGAGGACGGATCGCACAGGGTGTCGCCCGTGGTGGTGTCCTTCAGGCCGATGAACGCGTAGATGTGGCCCGCGAAGGCCTCCTCCACCGGGTTCTCCTTGTTGGAGTGCATCTGGAACAGCTTGCCCACGCGCTCCTTCTTGCCGGTGGTGGCGTTCAGGATCTGATCGCCCTGCTTGACCTGGCCGGAGTACACGCGCACGTAAGTGAGCGAGCCGAAGAACGGGTGGGTGGCGACCTTGAACGCGAGCGCCGAGAAGGGCTCGTTCCAGTCGGGCTTGCGGGAGAGCTCCTTCTCCTCGTCCTTGACGTCGTGGCCGACCATGGCCGGGACGTCGAGCGGGGAGGGCAGGTAGTCGATCACGCCGTCGAGCATGGGCTGGACGCCCTTGTTCTTGAAGGCGGAACCGCAGAAGACCGGGTAGGCCTCGGAGTTCACGGTGAGGTGGCGGATGCCCTGCTTGAGCTGCTCGGTGGTGAGCTCGCCGTCCTCGAGGTAGGCGTCCATGAGCTCCTCGGAGCTCTCGGCGACGTCCTCGACCAGCTTGGCACGGTACTCGTCGACCGTGTCCTGCAGCTCGGCGGGGATCGGGATCTCCCGCTGCCACTGCCCCAGAGCCGGATCGCCCTTCTTGGCGTTGATCGCGGGCATGTCCTCCTCGAGGGTCTCGGGCCACTCGTAGGCCTTCATCTCGACGAGGTCGATGACGCCGCGGAACTCGTTCTCAGCACCGATCGGGACCTGCATCACCAGCGGCTTGGCGCCGAGGCGGTCCTTGATCGTGCGGACGGTGAAGAAGAAGTCGGCACCGAGCTTGTCCATCTTGTTGACAAAGCAGATGCGCGGCACGTCGTACTTGTCGGCCTGGCGCCACACGGTCTCGGACTGGGGCTCCACGCCCTCCTTGCCGTCGAACACTGCGACGGCGCCGTCGAGCACGCGCAGCGAGCGCTCCACCTCGACGGTGAAGTCGACGTGGCCGGGGGTGTCGATGATGTTGATCTGGTTGTCGTGCCAGTAGCAGGTGGTCGCGGCGGACGTGATGGTGATGCCGCGCTCCTTCTCCTGCTCCATCCAGTCCATGGTGCCCGCACCGTCGTGCGTCTCGCCCATCTTGTAGTTGACACCGGTGTAGAACAGGATCCGCTCGGTGGTGGTCGTCTTGCCGGCGTCGATGTGCGCCATGATGCCGATGTTGCGGACCTTCGTGAGGTCGCTGAGCACTTCAAGTGCCACGGGCTTGTGCCTTTCTGGAGAACTGAATCTGGTCGACAGATCCGGGAAGCCGGTGAGGGGTGCCGGGGCCCGCCACGAGGGCGGGCCCCGACGACCTCACCAGCGGTAGTGAGCGAAGGCCCGGTTGGACTCGGCCATCTTGTGGGTGTCCTCGCGGCGCTTCACGGACGCACCGAGGCCGTTGGAGGCGTCGAGGATCTCGTTCATGAGGCGCTCGGTCATGGTGTGCTCACGACGAGCGCGCGAGTAGCCCACCAGCCAGCGCAGGGCCAGGGTGGTGGAACGGCCGGGCTTGACCTCGATCGGCACCTGGTAGGTGGCACCGCCGACTCGGCGGGAGCGCACCTCGAGGCTGGGACGGATGTTGTCCAGCGCAGCCTTCAGGGTGACCACCGGGTCCTGGCCGTTCTTCTCGCGGCAGCCCTCGAGGGCGCCGTAGACGATGGCCTCGGCGACGGTCTTCTTGCCGTCCAGGAGGATCTTGTTGATGAGCTGGGTGACCAGCGGCGACTCGTAGACCGGGTCCACGACGAGCTGGCGCTTGGGAGCTGCTCCCTTACGAGGCATTACTTCTTCTCCTTCTTCGCGCCGTAGCGGGAACGGGCCTGCTGACGGCCCTTGACACCCTGGGTGTCGAGGGAGCCGCGCACGATCTTGTAGCGCACGCCGGGCAGGTCCTTCACACGGCCGCCGCGGACGAGCACGATCGAGTGCTCCTGGAGGTTGTGGCCCACACCCGGGATGTATGCGGTGACCTCGATGCCGGTGGACAGACGCACACGGGCGATCTTCCGCAGGGCCGAGTTCGGCTTCTTCGGGGTGGTGGTGTAGACGCGCGTGCAGACACCGCGGCGCTGGGGCGAACCCTTGAGCGCCGGCGTCTTCGAGG
Source organism: Brachybacterium muris (assembly GCF_016907455.1). Lineage (NCBI taxonomy): Bacteria > Bacillati > Actinomycetota > Actinomycetes > Micrococcales > Dermabacteraceae > Brachybacterium > Brachybacterium muris. The sequence continues at coordinate 2,646,692 of NZ_JAFBCB010000001.1, forward strand.
CGGAGGACTTGTCCTTCCGCCCCTTGCGCACCAGCTGCTGGATAGTTGGCACTGATTCTCTTCCTGTTCGGCCCCCGGACCTGTTGACTCCGGAGGATCGACAACTTCGACCGCTGCAGTGAACGTCCACTGCTGCGGACGGCGACCCGGTTCGCCGCTGCCCATGCCCGGGAAGCGGTGGCGGACCGACCCGCCCGACCGGTATGGGACCGGCCGGTCGTACGGAGGACCGTGATCGGTGCCCGAGGTGCGGGGCCGGGCATGGCCGCCGCACCGGTTTCGGGCACGCCGCAAGGATCCGCTCCTCGCGGGGGACACCCTGCCTCGCCGATGATCACCGGAGAAGCTGTGGGTTCGTCCCAGCTCACGACCAGAGGGCACTCCGGACGCTCTGACAGTCTACGGAGGCCCGGCGGGCAGGGTCAAAGGGATGACGAAGCTCCGACGCACATCACATCGCCCCCGCGCCTGCCCGACCGCGAACCCGGACCGGGGCGCCGGCAGAGGAGCCCCTGCCCGGATGCACCTCGGCCGCAGACCCGCGTGCGCGGGCCTGCGGCCGAGGTGGAGTACTGCGCTGAGCTGAACGGGTCAGCGGATGCCGAGCTTCTTGGTGCATGCGGGCCAGGCGCCCCAGCCCTGCGAGGCCTGGGTCTTCTTGGCGATCGCGATCTGCTGGTCGCGGGTGGCCTGGTTCGCGGTGGGTGCGTACTGCCCGCCGCCGTAGGCCAGCCAGGTGGACTTGCTGAACTGCAGGCCGCCGTAGTAGCCGTTGCCGGTGTTGATGGACCAGTTGCCACCGGACTCGCACTGCGCCAGGCGGTCCCACACGGAGCCGTTGGAGGTGGAGGGTGCGGGGGCGGAGGAGCGCTCGGAGCTGCGCGAGGACTCGGAGGAGCGGGAGGACTTCTTCTCGCTCTTCTTCTCCGCGGCGGGCTCAGCCTTCTTCTCGGCCTTCTTCTCGGCCTTCTTCTCGGCCTTCTTCTCGGCCTTCTTCTCCTGCTTCGGCTCGGGCTTCTTCTCCTGCTTCGGCTCGGGCTTGGGCTCCGGCTTGGCCTTGGTGCCCTCGAGGGTCACCTGGGCAACGGGCTCGGTGACGACCTTCTCGGAGACGACCTCGGTCTCGGTGACCTTGCCGTCCACGACGGTCTCGGAGACGACCTTCTCACGGGAGCCGTCCTTGCCGGGGGTCTTCACCTTGGTGGTGCCCTCGTACAGGGAGTCGTCCTTCTCGGTCTTCTTCTCGAAGGGGATCTTCTCGGTCTCGGTGCGCGCCACCTCGCGCACGCGCTGCACCGTGATGGTCGCGCCGTCGGTGAGCACCGAGTCGCGGTTCACGGAGGCGGTGTCGGTGTCCTCGATGTCGCCCAGCACGGCGCGCATGGCCTCATCGACCGTGAGGGCGGTGACCTCGAAGGTGGCCTCGCCGTACTGGCCCACAAAGGTGACGGTCTTGCGGGTGATGACCTCGACGTCGGTGCCACCGGCCTCGAGCTCGGTGGTGGGCTCCGGGGTGATGCGGGCGCCCTCGGCTGCGTAGTCGACCTCGTCCAGGGCGTCGGCCACGGTGCTGCCGGTGGTCAGCAGCTCCTGGGGCTCGCCGTCCACGGTCACGGTGACGGGGGTGCGCTCGATGATCTGGATCTCGGTGCCGTCGGTGACCTGCTCGTCCAGACCCGGGACCACGAGGTCGGTGTCCTTGACCTCGATGCCCTGGTCGGCGAGTACCTCGGCCACGGTGGGGCTGAAGGTGCGCACGCTGGACTGCTCGCCGTACGCGTCCACGGTCACCTCGTTCGACATCGCGTAGGCGGTGCCGCCGCCTCCGACGCCGATGACGCAGGCCGTAGCGGCTGCGATGATCCACGGGGTCTTCTTCACTGTTCCACCTGTTCCTCGGCCGCCTGGTGACGGCCCCGTCGTTCCCTGGGCTCGTGGGCCCCGGTGCGGGGCCGGCGTGATCGGCGCGGAGCGCACAGCGACCGGGGAGGTCGAGCAGTGCGAGGAAGGTCGCGCGGCGGATCCGCCTGTTCCATGGTTGCGCGTTCCGGCCCGCCCTGAAAGGGCCCCTGCCGGACCTTGAACGGAGGTCAGGGGGATCTTTACCCTCCCGTGAACCTCTGCGCGGGACAGGTCACGTCCTCTGCGGTGCCGGGTGGCGCCCCTCACGCAGCGAACACTGCCGGACGACGAACGACAGGGGCGGCCCCACCCGGAGGTGGGACCGCCCCTTGTCAGTGTTCAGCTGTGACTCAGCGGAAGTCGGTGCGGAACGGATCGGCGTAGTCGATGTCGTCCAGGTTCACGGAACCGGTCTGACCGAAGCCGGAGAAGTCCAGCTCGTCGTACCCGGGCACCTGGTACATCTGCGCCTTGGCCTCGTCGGTGGGCTCCACCACGATGCGGCGGAACCGCGGCAGGCCGGTCCCGGCAGGGATCAGCTTGCCGATGATGACGTTCTCCTTGAGCCCAAGGAGCTGATCGCTCTTGCGGTTCAGGGCGGCCTCGGTCAGCACGCGGGTGGTCTCCTGGAAGGAGGCCGCCGACAGCCACGAGTCGGTCGCCAGCGACGCCTTGGTGATGCCCATCAGCTCCGGACGACCGGAGGCCGGCTGGCCACCCTCGGCGAGCACCCGACGGTTCTCGGTCTCGAAGGCCACGCGCTCGGCGAAGTCACCGGGCAGCAGGTCGGTGTCACCGGACTCGATGATCGTCACGCGACGCAGCATCTGGCGCACGATGACCTCGATATGCTTGGCGTGGATGTCCACACCCTGCGAGATGTACACCTTCTGGACCTCGTCCACCAGGTGCTGCTGCACGGCGCGGGGGCCGAGGATGCGCAGCACCTGCTTCGGGTCGACCGAGCCCACGGTGAGCTGGTGGCCAACCTCCACGTGGTCGCCGTCGGCGACCCGCAGGGTCACGCGCTTGGAGACGTTGTAGGTGATGGGCTCCGAGCCGTCGTCGGGGGTGACGGTGATGCGACGCTGCTTGTCGCTCTCCTCCACCTCCACGCGGCCCGCGGACTCGGTGATCGGCGCGAAGCCGGCCGGGGTACGGGCCTCGAACAGCTCCTGCACACGGGGCAGACCGTGCGTGATGTCGCCGTCGGCGCTGGCCACACCGCCGGTGTGGAAGGTACGCATGGTCAGCTGGGTGCCGGGCTCACCGATGGACTGGGCGGCGATGATGCCCACGGCCTCGCCAATGTCCACCAGGTGACCGCTCGCGAGCGAACGGCCGTAGCAGGCGGCGCAGGTGCCTACGGCGGAGTCGCAGGTGAGCACGGAGCGGATCTTGACCTCGCGCACTCCCCCGGCGACCAGCTGCTCGATGAGCACATCGCCCACCTCGGCGCCGGCCGGAGCCAGCTCCTGGCCGTCCTCACCGGTGACCGCAGCGGCCAGCACACGGCCGTACACGGTGGTCTCCACGTTCTCGTGGGGCACCAGCGCACCGGCCTCCTCCACAGCGATCGGCAGGACCAGGCCCTTGGAGGTGCCGCAGTCGGCCTCGCGGACGATGACGTCCTGGGAGACGTCGACCAGACGACGGGTCAGGTACCCGGACTGGGCGGTCTTCAGCGCGGTGTCCGCCAGGCCCTTGCGGGAGCCGTGCGAGGCGATGAAGTACTCCAGGACCGAGAGCCCCTCCTTGTAGTTGGAGAGGATCGGGCGCGGGATGATCTCACCCTTGGGGTTGTTCACCAGACCGCGCATACCGGCGATCTGACGGATCTGCATCCAGTTGCCACGAGCACCGGAGTCCACCATCCGGTAGATGGTGTTGCCCTTGTCGAAGTTGGCCCGCATCGCTGTGTCGACCTCGTTGGTGGCCTCGGTCCAGATGTCGATGAGCTCCATGTTGCGCTCGACCTCGGAGACCAGGCCCAGGTCGCGGTTCTCCTGCACCTGCGCGGCCTTGGCCTCGTACTTTTGGACGATCTCGTCCTTGTTCGGCGGGACCACCACGTCGGAGAACGCGAAGGACACACCCGAACGGGTGGACCAGGAGAAGCCGTAGGCCTTCAGGGCGTCCAGGGACGCGGAGACCTGCACCTTCTCGTAGCGCTCGGCGAGAGCGTTGACGATGCCACCCAGTCGCTTCTTGCCCACCTGGCCCTCCACGTACGGGAAGTCCTCGGGCAGGGTCTCGTTGAAGTACACGGTGCCCAGGGTGGTGGTGAGGGTGATCGGGTCGCCCTCGGTCCAGCCCTCCGGGGCCTCCCAGCCGTTCGGCGGCACGATGTCGGTGAAGCGGATGCTCACCGGGGCGTTCAGGTCCAGCTCGCCCGCGTCGAAGGCCATGATGGCCTCGGCCTCGGAGGAGAAGGAGCGGCCTGCGCCCTTGGAGTCCTCACGCACCGTGGTCAGGTGGTACAGACCGATCACCATGTCCTGCGCGGGCATGGTCACCGGACGGCCGTCGGACGGCTTGAGGATGTTGTTGCTGGAGAGCATCAGGATGCGGGCCTCGGCCTGCGCCTCAGCGCTCAGCGGCAGGTGCACGGCCATCTGGTCGCCGTCGAAGTCGGCGTTGAAGGCGGCGCACACCAGCGGGTGCAGGTGGATGGCCTTGCCCTCGACCAGCTGCGGCTCGAAGGCCTGGATGCCCAGACGGTGCAGGGTGGGTGCACGGTTCAGCAGCACCGGGTGCTCGGTGATGACCTCCTCGAGCACGTCCCACACCTCGGGACGGGCACGCTCGACCATGCGCTTGGCGGCCTTCACGTTCTGCGCATGGGACAGCTCCACCAGGCGCTTCATCACGAAGGGCTTGAACAGCTCCAGCGCCATGCCCTTGGGCAGACCGCACTGGTGCAACTGCAGCTGCGGGCCGTTCACGATCACGGAACGACCGGAGTAGTCCACGCGCTTGCCCAGCAGGTTCTGACGGAAGCGGCCCTGCTTGCCCTTGAGCATGTCCGAGAGCGACTTCAGCGGACGGTTGCCCGGACCGGTGACCGGACGGCCACGACGACCGTTGTCGAACAGCGAGTCCACCGACTCCTGCAGCATGCGCTTCTCGTTGTTCACGATGATCTCGGGGGCACCGAGATCCAGCAGCCGCTTGAGGCGGTTGTTGCGGTTGATCACGCGGCGGTACAGGTCGTTGAGGTCGGAGGTCGCGAAGCGGCCACCGTCCAGCTGCACCATCGGGCGCAGGTCCGGGGGGATCACCGGCACGCAGTCCAGCACCATGCCGTCGGGCGAGTTGGTGGTGGTGCGGAAGGCGGAGACCACCTTCAGGCGCTTCAGGGCGCGGGCCTTCTTCTGGCCCTTGCCGGTGGCGATGATCTCGCGCAGGGTCGCGGCCTCGGTGTCGAGGTCGAAGTCCTGCAGGCGCTTCTGGATCGCCTCGGCGCCCATGCCGCCCTCGAAGTAGGTGCCGTAGCGCAGCTTCATGGCGCGGTACAGCTGCTCATCGCCCTCGAGGTCAGCGACCTTGAGCGACTTGAAACGCTCCCACACCGCGGTGATACGGGCGATCTCGGCGTCGTACTTCTTGCGGATCTGGGCCTGCTCACGCTCGGAGGAGTCGCGGACCTTGCGCTTCGCGTCGGCCTTGGCACCCTCCTCCTCGAGCTGGGCGAGGTCCTTCTCGGCGGTGACGGCGCGGCTGTTGACGGCGCTGTCGCGCTCGTTCTCCAGCTCCTTGATCTCCAGGTCATGGCGGGCCTGGAGATCCGGGAGGTCCTCGTGGCGGGCATCCACGTCCACCGCGGTGATCATGTACGCGGCGAAGTAGATGACCTTCTCGAGGTCCTTGGGCGCCAGGTCCAGCAGGTAGCCCAGACGGCTGGGCACGCCCTTGAAGTACCAGATGTGGGTGACGGGAGCGGCGAGCTCCACGTGGCCCATGCGCTCACGGCGCACGGAGGACTTGGTGACCTCCACGCCGCAGCGCTCGCAGACGATGCCCTTGAAGCGCACGCGCTTGTACTTTCCGCAGTAGCACTCCCAGTCCCGGGTGGGACCGAAGATGCGCTCGCAGAACAGGCCGTCCATCTCGGGCTTCAGGGTGCGGTAGTTGATGGTCTCCGGCTTCTTGACCTCGCCGTGTGACCAGGTGCGGATGTCATCGGCGGTCGCGAGGCCGATGCGCAGCTCGTCGAAGGTGTTGACGTCGAGCACAGGTGTCCTTCTCTCGAATCGGAAGTCATGCGGTCTGAAAGTTCAGGGTCCAGGGGCGGGCCGACGGGTGCGCTGGGCGCTCCCGTCGGGCCCTGTCTCTCAGACCTCTTCGATGGAGCCGACGCCCTCGTGGGGCCGGCGGGACAGGTCGATGCCGAGCTCCTCGGCGGCGCGGAAGACCTCCTCGTCGCTCTCCCGCACCTCCTGGGCGGTGCCGTCGGAGGAGAGGACCTCGACGTTCAGGCACAGCGACTGCATCTCCTTGAGCAGCACCCGGAACGACTCCGGGATGCCGGGCTCGGGGATGTTCTCGCCCTTGACGATCGCCTCGTAGACCTTGACGCGGCCGGAGATGTCGTCGGACTTGATGGTGAGCAGCTCCTGCAGGGCGTAGGCGGCGCCGTAGGCCTCCAGGGCCCACACCTCCATCTCGCCGAAGCGCTGGCCGCCGAACTGGGCCTTACCGCCCAGGGGCTGCTGCGTGATCATCGAGTACGGGCCGGTGGAGCGGGCGTGCAGCTTGTCGTCCACCAGGTGGTGGAGCTTCAGGATGTACATGTAGCCCACCGAGATCGGCTCGGGGAACGGCTCACCGGAGCGACCGTCGAACAGCTGCGCCTTGCCGTTCTCCTTGACCATCCGCACACCGTCCCGGTTGGGGCGGTGGTTGGCGATCAGGCCCTCCAGCTCCTCGGCCGAGAGGCCGTCGAAGACGGGCACGGCCACGGGGGTGCCGGGCTCGCCGTGCAGGGCGGCCTCGGGCAGGTCGTCCACAGCCACGGAACCCTTCTCGAGGTCCCAGCCGTTCTTGGCGACCCAGCCGAGGTGGGTCTCCATGACCTGGCCGATGTTCATACGACCGGGCACACCCATCGGGTTCAGGATGATGTCCACCGGGGTGCCGTCCTCGAGGAACGGCATGTCCTCCACGGGCAGGATCTTGGCGATGACGCCCTTGTTGCCGTGGCGGCCGGCGAGCTTGTCGCCGTCGGTGATCTTGCGCTTCTGGGCCACGTACACGCGGACCATCTCGTTGACACCGGTGGGGAGGATGTCTCCGTCCTCGTCATCGGTGAACACGCGCACACCGATCACGGTGCCGGACTCGCCGTGGGGCACGCGCAGGGAGGTGTCGCGCACCTCGCGGGCCTTCTCGCCGAAGATGGCGCGCAGCAGGCGCTCCTCCGGGGTCAGCTCGGTCTCGCCCTTGGGGGTCACCTTGCCGACCAGGATGTCGCCCGGCTCCACCTCGGCGCCGATGCGGATGATGCCGCGCTCGTCGAGGTCGGCCAGGACATCGTCACCCACGTTGGGGATGTCCCGGGTGATCTCCTCCTTGCCCAGCTTGGTGTCGCGGGCGTCGACCTCATGCTCCTCGATGTGGATCGAGGTGAGGACGTCGTCCTGGACCATCCGCGAGGACAGGATGATGCCGTCCTCGTAGTTGTGGCCCTCCCACGACATGAACGCCACCAGCAGGTTCTTGCCGAGGCTCAGCTCGCCCTGGTCGGTGGAGGGACCGTCGGCCAGGATGGACCCGGCCTCGACGCGGTCGCCCTCGTCGAACAGGACGCGCTGGTTGTAGCTGTTGCCGGCGTTGGAGCGCTGGAACTTCCCGATCGGGTAGGTCTGGCGGGTGCCGTCGTCGGCCATGACGGACACGAGGTCCGCGCTGAGCTCCTCGATGACGCCGCCCTTCTGGGCCACCACCACGTCGCCGGCGTCCACCGCGGCGCGACGCTCCATGCCCGTGCCGACAAGCGGCATCTCCGGGCGCAGCAGCGGCACGGCCTGGCGCTGCATGTTCGAGCCCATCAGGGCGCGGTTGGCGTCGTCGTGCTCGAGGAACGGGATCATGGCGGTCGCCACCGACACCATCTGGCGGGCGGAGACGTCCATGTAGTCCACGTCGGAGGCGTCCACCAGGTCCGGCTCGCCGCCGGTGAGGCGCACCAGCACCTGCTCCTCGGCGAAGCGGCCGTCGTCGGTGAGCTTCGCGTTGGCCTGCGCGATGACGTGGCGGTCCTCGTCATCAGCGGTCAGGTACACGATCTCGTCGGTGACCTGGCCGTCGGTGACCTTGCGGTACGGGGTCTCCACGAAGCCGAAGGGGTTGATGCGGGCGAAGGTGGCCAGCGAGCCGATCAGGCCGATGTTCGGGCCCTCAGGGGTCTCGATGGGGCACATGCGGCCGTAGTGCGAGGGGTGCACGTCGCGCACCTCCATGCCCGCACGGTCGCGGGAGAGGCCGCCCGGGCCCAGCGCCGAGAGGCGACGCTTGTGCGTCAGGCCCGACAGCGGGTTGTTCTGGTCCATGAACTGCGAGAGCTGGGAGGTCCCGAAGAACTCCTTGATCGCCGCGGTCACGGGCCGAATGTTGATCAGGGTCAGCGGGGTGATCGCCTCGACGTCCTGCGTGGTCATGCGCTCGCGGACCACGCGCTCCATGCGGGACAGGCCCGTGCGGACCTGGTTCTGGATCAGCTCGCCCACCGCGCGGATGCGACGGTTGCCGAAGTGGTCGATGTCGTCGGTCTCCACGCGCACGGTGTGCCCGTCGGAGGAGGTGTACTCCGTCAGGCCCTCGTGCAGGGCGACGATGTACTTGATGGTCGCCACCACGTCCTTCAGACGCAGGCTGGACTCGGACAGCGAGCCGTCCACGCCGAGCTTCTTGCCGATCTTGTAGCGCCCCACCTTGGCCAGGTCGTAGCGCTTGGGGTTGAAGTAGAGGTTGTTCAGCATGGCCTCGCCCGCATCGCGCGTGGGCGGCTCGCCCGGGCGCTGCTTGCGGTAGATGTCCATGAGGGCCTCGTCGGGCGAGGAGATGCGGTCCTTCTCCAGGGTGGAGCGCATGGACTCGAACTCGCCGAACTCCTCGAGGATGTCGCTGTGCGACATGCCGAGGGCCTGCAGCAGGGTGGTGACCGACTGCTTGCGCTTGCGGTCGATGCGCACGCCGACCTGGTCGCGCTTGTCGACCTCGAACTCCAGCCACGCACCGCGCGAGGGGATGATCTTGGCGGAGAAGATGTGCTTGTCGCTGGTCTTGTCGACCGACTCCTCGAAGTACACACCCGGGGAGCGCACCAGCTGCGAGACGACGACACGCTCGGTGCCGTTGATGATGAAGGTGCCCTTGTCGGTCATCAGGGGGAACTCACCCATGAAGACCGTCTGGGTCTTGATCTCACCGGTCTCGTTGTTCATGAACTCCGCGATGACGTACAGCGGAGCAGCGTAGGTGAGGTCCTTCTCCTTGCACTCGTCGACGGTGTACTTCGGATCGTCGAAGGTGTGGTCCCGGAACGACAGGGACATGTTGCCCGCGAAGTCCTCGATCGGGGAGATCTCCTCGAGGATGTCGGCGAGACCGGAGGTCTGCGGGACGTCCTCGCGACCGGCGGCGGCGGCCTCAGCGGCACGCTCCTGCCAGCGCTCGTTGCCCAGCAGCCAGTCGAACGACGTGGTCTGCAGGCTCAGGAGGTCCGGCACGTCGATCGGGTCGCCGAGCTTGGCGAACGTGACGCGCGGCGAGGCGGTACGGCGAGAGATTGCGGTGGTGGTGTCGGTGCTCGAGGCAGCCAAGGGGGGTCCTTCCAGGCCGATGACGGAATCCCAGGCGCGGCGAACACCCCGTGAGGTGATGGAACATGTGCCAGGGCACACCGGAGCGACGCACAGCGCAAAGTCCGATCATACACAAAACCGCGGATGGACACAAGGGTCGCTTCGCGACGGGTCCATCCGCGTCGACCGCCATATGCCTGGCGCGGAAGGCGAAGCCTCCTGCCCGTCTGTCTCGACGTGGCCACCAGGACTCTCGCTCACCCGGCGCCTGTAGGCGAAGGGTGGGGGTCCTGGTGCCGAAAGCGGCAGGAACAGCTTCGTACGTCACACAGGATGCGTGTTTATCCCTCGCGAGTCAAGCAGCGGACCGCCGTGTCGGAGCAGCAGTGTGGAGCAGCCACGTCTCGTCCGGACCACCATCGGATCCTCCCCCGCGTTCGGAACCGGCAACGCGGAACGGCGCGGACCCGGCTGAGCCGGATCCGCGCCGTCATGGTCGGATCACGCGGACATCCCGCGCTGATCGTCCCCCGCGGGTTCAGCCCCGCGGAGGCGCCTGCCGCGTCAGCGGCGTCGCAGCCCCACCATCAGGGCACCGCCGCCCAGGAGGGCCAGCGCCGCAGCGGCCATGCCCCAGGCCTCCATGCCGGTGCGGGCCAGCGGACCACCGGGGCGGTGGTCATTGCCTCGGCCGGGGGTGTCACCGGGCTTCCCGCCACCCGGCTTCTCACCGGGCTTGCCGGGGGTGTCGCCGGGCTTGCCCTCACCGGGGGTGTCACCGGGCTTGCCGGGCGTCCCCCCGCCAGGAGTATCGCCGGGCTTGCCGGGCGCCCCGCCACCGGGGGTGTCACCGGGGCCACCGGGCGCGGAAGGCTCCACGATCCGGTAGGTGCCCTTGGACGGGCCCTCGAAGGTGAGGGTGCCATCGGCCCAGGTCACCGGGACCGCGACCTCCTGGCCGTCCGGCAGCACCCGGATCACGCTGGATCCTTCGACGCCGGGCACCGTGATCACGGACTGCAGGGAGGCGAACTCCTCGCTGTTGGTGATGGTGAGGACCCGGTCGCCGTCCTCCGTCGTGATCCTCGCGGTGAGCGCGTCGTCGGAGCGGAAGGTGGAGGTGGCGGTGACGTCACCATCGGTGAGGGTCACCTCCTTCAGCGTGATCGTCACCGTCAGCTCGCGCTCCGCAGTGCGGCCATCAGCATCGGTGGCGATCACGGTGACCGTGTTCTCGCCCTCGACCAGCACCTGGTTCGGTGCGATGGAGAGCGTGGCACCGGCGGCCTCGGCGGCCTCCGCGTCACCGTCGAGCACGGCCTGGAGGTCCGCCAGGGCCAGGTCGGCCAGAGCCGCCTGATCGCCCAGCAGCTCACGGTGCACCTCGAGCTCGATGGCCTCGGGGCCCTCGATCTCCAGGCGGGAGTCGATCGTGAACACCCGCGACTCGACCGTGCGGTTGCCGGCCAGATCGGTGGAGATCACGGTCAGGGTGTGCTCGCCCGGTGCGAGGTCGGCGGTGTCCACCACGGCCTCCAAGCGGGTCTGCTCCACCTCGGCCGCGGCTGCGGTGGCGAAGGGCTCCAGCTCGCGCAGGTCGATCAGGACGTCCTCGAAGGCATGCTCGCGAACGGTGAGATCCGTGGCCTGGCTGGAGACCACCTCACCGTCCAGGCCCACCAGGAAGGTGGCGAGGTTGTCGTCCTCGGCGGCCACGGTGATCTCGCGGTCCTCGGTGATCACCTCGCCGTCGGTGAGCTCCTCGAAGGTCACCTCGGGGGCGAGCTGGTCCAGGACCACGGGCACGTAGCCCACCAGCACGTTGCCGTTGGAGTCCGAGAACTCGACCAGCAGGGTGTCGCCGTCGGCCACTGTCAGCTCGGTGGAGAAGTCGCGCTGGTTGGACTGCTCCCCCGGGCTGGAGAGGTCGAACCGCTCCAGCACCACGGAGTCGTTCAGCGCGAAGCGGTAGCCCCAGCCGTCGTCCGAGGCGGTGCCCGCCAGGGTGACCTGCTCGTCGGCGGTGTAGAGGGTGCCGTCGATCAGGGTGGGCTCGGCCACCTCCAGGGTGGGGGCGGTGACGTCGAAGAAGATCCGCACGCCACGGTCGTAGCGCACGTTCCCCTCGGCGTCGGTGACCACCATGCGCACGCGGTTCTCACCGGTGCGCACGGGGATGTCGGCGGCGAAGGTACCGTCCTCGGCGATGGTCGCCTCGATCGGCGTGCGGTCGGGGTAGGTGCCGTCCTCGCCCACGCGCAGTCCCGGGTACAGGGTGATGGTGCCACCGGCCGGGTACGAGCCGCGAAGGGTGAAGACGCTGCCGTCCTCGTTCACGTCCGGGGTGTCCCCGTCCACGAAGCAGGCGCCCTGGTCGAGGATGCACTCGGCGTTGGTGATCTCGGGCATCGCCCAGGTGGGCGCTGCCTCACGGCCGGCGATCGGCACGGCAGCGGAGGCACGGTTGACCCCGTCGGAGGCCACCAGGGTCACCGCAGGTGAGTCCGCCCCAGGCGTGAGGGTGAGGGTGAAGCTGCCGTCCTCGGCGACCTCGGCGGACTGGCCGCCGGAGGTCACGGTGAGCGCTGCACCGTCACGCGTGTCGGTCACGGTGCCGGCGATGGTGACCGAGCCGTCCTCTGCCGGGGTGACGGTCTGGCCGTCGGCCGGCGAGGTGAGCGTCAGCACCGGCGCCTCGGAGTCGTAGGTGACGGTGAGGGTCTGCGACTGGACCACGGCGCCCTCGGCGTCCACGGCCTCCACCAGGATCTCCTGGGTGCCCTCGGTCAAGGCCACCGGCAGCACGAACTGGCCGTCGACGGCCTCGACGCCCTCGCCACCGGCACGGACGGCGGCGATGTCATCGGAGACGTAGCCGGACAGCATCAGCTTGCCCTCGTCCACCACGGGTGAGCCCGGGCCGATGACCGTGGTGGCCAGCTGCTCGGCAGCCGGGATCAGCAGGGCGCTCTCTGCGAAGACATGGGTCGCCACGCCCTCGTTGAGCCCGAGGTCGGCAACGGCCACGGTCACGAACGGCACCTGCGCAGGGTCCACCTCGATGGTGTAGCTGCCGTCGGCCGCCTGGACCACGGGCAGTTCCTGGCCGCCTGCGGCGGTCGCGGCGGGCAGGCCGAGCAGACCCGAGCCGTTCTCCTCCACCGTGAAGGTGAGGGTCCCGCCCTCGTAGGCGCCGAAGGTCACCACCGGTGCGGTGGCGTCGATGCCGAAGGAGAAGTCGGTGGTCTGAGGCTCCTGGTCCGCGCTGAGGCGGGCCTCGACGCGGTAGGTGTAGCGGCCATCGGGCAGTGCGGTGAAGTCAGCGGCCTGGGGGTCCCAGGTGCCGCCGTCGAAGTTGGCGCCGGCCCAGCGCAGCTGGCGGGGATCCTGCGCGGCCAGGTACTGGGAGAGGATCGGGCGGTACACGCCCTGCTCCTGACCGAGCAGTTTCACACTCTGCCCGGACTCGTCCAGGACCTCGTACTGGATGTCGGAGGCGTTGCGCAGGACCACCAGGTTGGCGGCCACGGTGTCGAGGTAGCCGTCACCGTTCGGGGAGAGCCAGAGCTCGCCGAACGCCTGGTTCAGGGGGACCACACCGTTGCCGTAGCCGCCCACCAGCTCGCTGCGCAGACCAGCCTGGATGAAGTCCTGACCGGCAGGCAGGACGATGTCCTCGGCGTTCCAGTCACCGGCGAAGCCCAGGTAGGGGACGGTCAGCGAGGGCTGACCGTCGGTGGTGGACTCGAAGGCTGCCCAACCGCCCACGAAGCCCTCGGCCCCGTGGGTCAGCGTGAAGGCCACGGTCGCGGTACCGCCGGCGGGGACCGCCACGGTGTCGGTGTCGGCACTGAGGGAGCCGCCGGTCACCCGCACGGTGGTCTCGGCACCGGCCGCGTTGGTCTCGACCAGCACCTGCTGGGAGGCGGGCACGGAGAAGGCCGCCTCGGTGTCGCCGAAGTTCCGCAGGGTCACGGTGAAGCTCGCAGAGCCATCGATCTCACGCAGGGCAGCTGCGCCTTCGCCGTCCACGGTGGCGATGACGTCGCTGTCCACGGCCTTGTCGACCTGGGCGAGGCCCGCACCGATCTGGCGGGGCGAGTAGGGCACGCCGGCATCGTCCACCGGGATCATGGCGGTGTTCATCAGCAGCACGGTGGCGAGGTCCACCCGCTCGGCGCCGCTGAGCTCCGGGGCGATCTCATCGAGGTGCTGCATCACCAGGGCCGACAGTCCGGCCACGTTCGGGGATGCCATGGACGTGCCCGAGTTCAGACCGTAGGTGCCGTCGTTGTAGGTGGAGTACACGTTGCCGCCGATACCCGCGATCTCGGGCTCGAAGTCCAGCGAGGGGGTGGAGCCCCAGGAGGTGAAATCGGAGGGGGTGAGACCGGAGGGGCTGGCCGCGACGGCCACCTCCTCGGTGACGCGGATGGTGGTGCTGCCGGCCTCGGCGGCAGCACGGACAGCCAGGCCGTCGTCGCGGCTCACCGTGATGCCGGGGATGGTGAAGGTGTCCACGCCGGCCATGCCGAAGGTGCCGGGCTCGCTGTTGAACACCACCACACCGCCGGCACCCGCGGCGATGGCGTTCTCGTACTTCTCGGTGAACGTGATCTCGCCACGCTCGATCAGCGCCCAGGCACCGTCGAGCTGGACGCCCTGGACGTCGGCCGCGGTGGCCAGGCCGATGTCCACGATCTCGTGGTCCTGACCATCGGCGGGCTCACCGGTGGCCACGGAGTAGCCGATGCCCTCGGGGGAATCGCCGATGAAGGCGAGCTTCTGGGTGAGGACGGTGTTGTCGACAGAAGCGACGGTGAGGGCGGAGCCCTGGGTGCCGGGGGCGCCCACCGTGCCGTCGTCGTACAGGCCGAACGCGTCGTCGTCCACGGCGGTGGGTGAGAAGTTCTGCCCGTCGTTGCCGGCGGCGATCACGGTGAGCACGCCGGCGTCGCGGGCGGCGTCGATCGCGAGGCCTGCGGCGTCGGAGGCGTTCTTCTGTCCGTTCGGCGAGCCGAGCGACATGTTGATCACGTCGGCATCAAGCTTCACGGAGTCCTCGATGGCGGCGACGATGTCGGAATCGGCGGCCCCTCCCCCAGTGTTGGAGAACACCTTCATCGCGAGGATCTGGGCATTCGGGGCGACACCGTCGATGGTGCCGGTCTCGGTGACGTCGGTGGGCTCATCACCCGGGGAACCGTTGGCGGCGGCGATGCCGGCCACGTGCTGGCCGTGGGCGTCGACGGTGGCGTCCTTGACCACGAAGTTCTCGTCGGCGTAGTTGTAGCCGCTGGGGACCTTGCAGTTGAAGCCCGCCTCTGGGGTGTCGTTGATCTCCTGGATCGCGGCCGCACCGCAGTCGTCCAACCTCATCGCGGGGTGGGCGGGGTCGATGCCGGAGTCCACCACGGAGATGACCATGCCGGTGCCGTCCAGGCCGTGCTGCTCGAAGGCGGTGGGGACACCGTGGAGGTCACGGGCGGTGTGCTCGGTGCGCTCGTACACCCGCTCGCGGCGCACGGAGGCGACCTCGGGCTCCAGGGCGAGGGTGTGCAGCTCGCCGGCGGGGATCGTTGCGGAGAAGCCGTTGACCAGGTAGCCGAACTGGCGGTCCAGCTCGAGGTCGTACTTCCCGGCCCAGGCATCGGCCAGGCCCTGCTGCGCCTGCAGGCGGCCCTTCTCGCCGTCGATGGAGAGGGAGGACGGCTGGTCCTTCAGCAGCACGATGACGCTGATGCGCTCGGTCGCACTCTCCTCCACCGGGGCCGGGGCCGCGGGCGGTTCCGGCGCGGCGTGCACCGCGGTCATGCCGAGACCGAGGGTCCCGATCAGAAGGGCGCCGGTGAAGGCGCTGAGACGACGAACGGGACGAAAGGGCACGGGCCACTCCCCCTGTGAGCGATCTGACAGACCCTCCTACAGTAGGGCCCGTTCAGACTGCGTCCAGGCCGTTTGCATCTTTCTCTCGGTCACGATCCGGTCACGCACAGCCGAACCCGTGGTCGCAGCGCGCAGACCCATCCGTACCTGCCGGTCCGGACCGCCCGGGGCCGGCACAGGAACGACCGGGAAACGGCGGAAGGGCCGCCCCGCTGCTGCGGGACGGCCCTTCCGAGGCTGATGCCTGTGCTCGCCCGGCTACGTGCGCCGGGACGAGCCCGTGATCACTTGACGGTGACGGTGGCGCCGGCGGCCTCGAGCTTCTCCTTCGCGGCGTCGGCGTCCTCCTTCTTGACACCCTCGAGGACGGCCTTGGGGGCGTTGTCCACGACATCCTTGGCCTCCTTCAGGCCGAGGGAGGTCAGGGCGCGCACCTCCTTGATGACGCCGATCTTGCCGGAGCCGGCGGACTCGAGGATGACGTCGAACTCGGTCTTCTCCTCCTCGGCGGCGGCCTCGCCACCGGCGGCGGCGCCACCAGCGGCGGCGACGGCCACGGGGGCGGCGGCGGTGACGTCGAAGACCTCCTCGAACTGCTTCACGAACTCGGAGAGCTCGATGAGGGACATCTCCTTGAAAGCTTCGATGAGCTCGTCGGTGCTGAGCTTCGCCATGGTGGCGTTCCTTCCTGTCGGTGGGACCTGGTCCCTGGGTTCCGGTGCATCCGCGTTCCGCGGGTGCGTGGTACTTCAGTGGCGCTGGTGCGCCAGGTCGAGCTGCCGGGTCACCCGTGAGGGGCGGCCGACGGTTCAGCGCTGACGCGCTGAGCGGGTGCCGGAGCACTGAGCCGGTGGCTCAGGCCTCCTGCTTGGCCCGCAGCGCGTCCACGGTGCGCGCTGCCTTGGACAGCGGCGCCTGGAACACGGCGGCAGCCTTGGACATCGACGCCTTCATGGCGCCGGCGGCCTTGGCCAGCAGGACCTCGCGGGACTCGAGGTCCGCGAGCTTCTGCACGTCGGCCACCGAGAGCAGGTTGCCCTCGAAGTAGCCGGACTTGATGACGAGCTGGTCATGCTCCTTGGCGAAGTCACGCAGGGCCTTGGCGGGCTCCACCGGCTCACCCTTGATGAAGGCGATGGCGGTGGGGCCGCTGAGCTGGCCCTCGAAGACGTCGATACCGGCCTCGCGGGCGGCGATCTCGGTCAGCGTGTTCTTCACCACGGCGTAAGTCGTCTCGGAGCCCAGAGCGCGACGCAGCTGCTTGAGCTGGTCCACGCTGAGCCCGCGGTACTCGGTGACGACGGCGGCGTCGGAGTCACGGAACAGTTCCGCGATCTCCGCGACGGCGTCCACCTTCTCGGGGTTCGCCATGGCCCTCCTTCCAGAGGTCTCGCGCCGCCGGGTGAAGGTCTCCGGACACGAGAAAGGCCTCGACACACAGGTGTCGAGGCCCGGGGCGCACAGCACGTGCTCGCCGCTCCCGGGAGGGAGCACCGGGCACGACCGTGCGACGGTCGTCCTAGTTCACCTGCGCAGGCCATCCCGTGAGGGATTGCTTCGGCCGCTCTCAAGGTGAGGGCGGCGACCGGCGGTCTTCGGTATCGGCAACTCTAACGGACGACGGGTCCCGGCGCCACGGCGAAGGTGGGCGGAATAGCTCACACACCGCTCTGCACCGCGTCGGACGCGGCGTCACCGGTGCAGGCAAGGCATCACCCGGAGCGACGTGATCCCCGCCACCTTGGATGTTGTCGTATCGACCGAAAAGGACTCTCGTCCCAATGACGACCGGACATCACCGCCCGGCAGCATCGGCATACCTCACGGAGGCATCACTCCGACGAAAAGGGCCCTTCTCCCGCCAGTGTCCATTGGACCACCGAACAGCCTGGTCGGAGCGGGACGAAGGGCACGTCGCGGGCAGGGAGTGCGCCGGGGCGGGCGACCCCTCGCCGCGGACCGGCAACACGCCCGGGCCACTTCCCCACCTCCCGCCCGTCAACCGGCGATATCGGTTCTGACCAGCACTTTCCTTGGATCCTGTGCAGCTGACGAAAGGATGCTGGAGTTCCGGGACGGCGTCCCCTAGCGTGATCGGTGACGGGCCACCACGGACCGTCGGCTCCCCCGCTCGCGGGACGGAGCAGCCGACAACAAGGCAAGGACAGAACCGAGATCATGACCGGCAAAGCCGACAGCGCGACCACCGCCAAGAGCACCTCCACCGCGTCCGCCATCGACACCCTCGCCGACCGCGCCTCCGAGGCACTGGCCGCCTTCGACTCCTTCGAGCAGAAGGAGATCACCGACATCGTGCACGCCATGGCCCTGGCCGGCGTGGACCAGCACATGCCGCTGGCGAAGCTGGCCGTCGAGGAGACCGGCCGCGGCCTCTTCGAGGACAAGTGCGTCAAGAACATCTTCGCCACCGAGTACATCTGGAACTCCATCAAGTACAACCGCACCGTCGGGATCATCGCCGAGGACAAGCAGAAGGGCATCATCGAGATCGCCGAGCCCGTCGGCGTGGTCGCGGGCGTCACCCCCGTCACCAACCCCACCTCGACGGTCATGTTCAAGTGCCTGATCTCGATCATGACCCGCAACCCGATCGTGTTCGCCTTCCACCCCAGCGCCCAGCAGTGCTCCGCCGCTGCGGCCACGGTGATGCGCGATGCGGCTGTCGCAGCCGGCGCCCCCGAGCACTGCATCCAGTGGATCGAGCAGCCCTCCCTGGAGGCCACCGACGCCCTGCTGAACCACCCCAAGGTGGCGCTCACCCTGGCCACCGGTGGATCCGGCATGGTCAAGGCCGCCTACTCCACCGGCAAGCCTGCGCTCGGTGTGGGCCCCGGCAACGTGCCCGTCTACATCGAGAAGAGCGCCAAGATCTCCCGGGCCGTCAACGACCTGCTGATCTCCAAGACCTTCGACAACGGCATGATCTGCGCCTCGGAGCAGGCGATCATCGTGGACGAGGAGATCGCCGAGCAGATCCTCGAGGAGTTCCAGGCCTACGGGGCCCACGTGGTCACCGAGGCCGAGCGCAAGAAGCTCGAGGACTTCATGGTCACCGAGAAGGGCGGCATCGCCGCCTCGGTGGTGGGCCAGAGCGCCGAGGACATCGCCAGTGGAGCCGGCATCGAGGTGGCCAAGGGCACCAAGCTGCTGATCGCCCCCATCGACGGCGTGGGCGAGGACCACCCGCTCTCCCGCGAGAAGCTCTGCCCGGTGCTGGCCATGCTCACGGTGCCCGGGAAGAAGGAGGGCTTCGACCTGGCCCAGAAGATGCTGGAGTTCGGCGGCCTCGGCCACACCGCGGTCATCCACACCTCCGACAACGCCATCGAGCGCGAGTACGGGCTGCGGATGAAGGCCTGCCGCATCATCGTCAACGCCCCCAGCGCCCTGGGCGGCATCGGCGACGTGTACAACGGCCTGCTGCCCTCGCTCACCCTGGGCTGCGGCTCCTACGGCCACAACTCGGTCTCCCGCAACGTCAGCGCGGTGGACCTCATCAACGTCAAGCGGATCGCGGAACGGCGGAACAACATGCAGTGGTTCAAGGTGCCCCCGAAGACCTACTTCGAGCGGTACTCCGTGCAGTACCTGCAGAAGATGCCCGAGATCAAGCGGGTGTTCATCGTGACCGACCCGGGCATGGTCCAGTTCGGCTACGTGGACGTGCTGATCGACCACCTCAAGCAGCGCCGTGAGGAGGTCGCCTGGACGATCTTCTCGGACGTGGAGCCCAACCCCACCTCCACCACCGTGTTCAAGGGCGCCCAGTGGATGCGGGACTTCGAGCCGGACTGCATCATCGCCCTCGGCGGTGGCTCCGCGATGGACGCCGCGAAGGGTATGTGGCTGTTCTACGAGCACCCCGAGGCCAGCTACTTCGGCATGAAGCAGAAGTTCATGGACATCCGCAAGCGCACCTACCGCTTCCCCAAGCTGGGGCAGAAGGCGGAGTTCGTCGCGATCCCCACCACCTCGGGCACCGGCTCGGAGTGCACCCCCTTCGCGGTGATCACCGATGCGGAGACACACGTGAAGTACCCGCTGGCCGACTACGCGCTCACCCCGAGCGTGGCGATCGTGGACGCCCAGTTCGTGGACACCGTGCCGCGGCGCACCGCGGCCGACTCCGGCCTGGACGCCCTCACCCACGCGATCGAGTCGTACGTGTCGGTGATGGCGAGCGACTACACCCGGGGCCTCTCGATCAGGGCGGCGCAGCTGATCTTCGAGAACCTGCGGGCAGCCGTGCTGGAGAACGACATGGACGCCAAGGAGAAGATGCACAATGCCTCGGCGATGGCCGGCATGGCCTTCGCCAACGCGTTCCTGGGCATCGTCCACTCCCTATCCCACAAGTGCGGTGCGGAGTTCGGAATCGCCCACGGCCGCACCAACGCGATCTTCCTGCCTCACGTGATCCGGTACAACGCCACCAAGCCCTACAAGCACGCGATCTTCCCGAAGTACGAGAACTACCGGGCCGACAAGGACCTGGCCGACTTCGCGCGGTTCATGGGCTTCCCGGCCACCACCACGGAGGAGGGCGTGCAGTCGCTGATCGACGAGGTGAGCAAGCTGGCCGAGGACCTGGGCATCGAGCTCAGCCTGAAGGCCAACGGCGCCACCCAGGAGCACCTGGACCAGGTGATCGACGAGCTCGCTTACCGGGCCTTCGAGGACCAGTGCACCCCGGCCAACCCCAAGGTGAATATTCGCCTCGCTGGGGTCCGCTGATCGAGGGTTCGGGTGCCACGTCGCTGCCGTAGCGGTGGCGTCGTTCGGGACCACCAGTGGTGTCGTTGGGGCCGCTCTGTCTACGCTCCTTCCGCCGTGTGTATAGGGCACGCGGCGGAAGGAGCAATCTGGAATGGTACGGAAGATCAGGGCGAAGCTGGTGCTCCAGCTGCGCGCAGAAGGTCTGTCGGGGCGAGCGATTTCGTCCTCGCAGGGCATGTCCCGCAAGTCCGTGAGGGCGGTGTTCGAGGCCGCTGACGCTGCAGGGATCGGGTGGGGCGATATCGCGGACGTCGCCGATGAGCAGGTGTATGCCCGGTTGTTCCCGGGCCGGGGCGAGCACGAGAGCGTGTTCGCACAGCCGGACTGGGAACAGGTCCATCGAGAGATGGCCAGGGTCGGCGTGACGCTGAAGCTGTTGCACGGCGAGTACTTCGACGCGACCACGGCGGCTGGGGATCCGGCGATGGGGTATGACCGGTTTTGCCGCACCTACCAGCACCACGTCATGGTCACCGGTGCCGCTTCGAGAGTCGGTCACAAGGCCGGCCAGAGCGTGGAGGTCGACTGGTCCGGCCCCACGATGGAGCTGGCCGATCCGGTCACCGGCGAGGTCTCGAAGGTGTTCTTGTTCGTTGCCTGCCTGCCTTTTTCTCGTTACGCGTTCTGCTTCCCGGCGCTGGATATGCGCCAGGAGTCCTGGCTGCGAGCGCACGTAGCGATGTTCGAGGCGCTGGGCGGGACGGTCCCGAGGATCGTTCCGGACAACCTCAAGACCGGTGTGGTGAAGCACCCCCGCGAGGGCGAGATCGTCCTGAACGATGCGTATCGCGAGATGGCAGCGCATTACTCGGCGGCGGTGCTCCCGGGGAGGGTGCGGAAACCGAAAGACAAGGCGAGCGTGGAGAACACCGTCGCGCACGTCGCGACCTGGGTCATCGCCGGGCTGCGGGATCAGCGATTCACGTCCCTGCCCGAACTTGCAGCCGCCATCGGGCAGCGGATGGAGGCCTATAACGCGGAGCCGTTCCAGAAGCGGCCCGGATCCCGCGCCAGCGTGTTCGACGCGGAGGAGCGGCCGCTGCTGACGCCGCTGCCGGCGGTGCCCTACGAGATCTCGACATGGCACTACGGACGACGAGTGGGCAGGAACGGGCACGTCACGTTCGCGCGGAACTTCTACTCCGCGCCGTTCGCGCACATCGGCGCGAAGGTCGATCTGCGCATCACGGCCCGGACGCTGGAGATCTATCAGGGCAGCCAGCGACTGACCAGTCACCTGCTGCTCCCGGAGACCGCGAGCAATGAGTACCGCACCAACGACGCGGACCTACCTGCGGGCGAGCGTTTCCAGGCCTGGGACGCGCAGAGGGTGCGGGCGTGGGCAGATCGGGTCGGGCCGGCCACGGTGATCGTGATCCAGCGGATCTTCGAGTCCGTGCCGATCGTGGAACAGGGCCTGGATCCCGCGTTGGCGGTGCTACGGCTCTCTCGCCGCTTCTCCGTAGATCGGGTCGAGGCGGCCTGCGCACTCGCGCTGACGGGACGGGTCCGTTCACCGCGCTATGCGCATCTGCACCCGATCTTGGCCACCGGGCAGGACAAGGTCGCCGCCCTGCGTCCACCCCGCGAGGAACCCGCGGAAGACGGCGGATACGTCCGTGGCGCCGACTACTACGCCGGAGGTGTCCGGTGAGCGTGATCGATAACGACACGAAGCGGAAGCTGCGCGAGATGGGCGCGACCGCGCTGCTGGACGCGATCGATGCCCAGGATGAGGCTCACGTGCTGGGGATGTCGTTCCAGGAACGGCTCCAGCTGATCGTGGACGAGGCGCATTCCATCTTCAATCATGGAAAGGTCGAGGGTCTGATCCGCCGGGCGGGGCTGCGTTATCCCGGAGCGGACCTGCGGCGGCTGGATCTGGTCGAGGAACGGGGACTGAACCGGAACGTGATCGCGCAACTGGCAACCTGCTCCTTCATCCAGCGGCAACAGAACGTGGTCTTCCAGGGCTTCACCGGCTCAGGGAAGTCCTACCTCGGCTGCGCGCTGGCGAAGCAGGCCTGCCAGCACCGGCTCCGAGCCCACTACATCCGAATGCCCGACCTCGAAGAGGCCTGGGCCCTGGCAAAGGACAAGCCGCAGGGCCAGACGAAGTTCCTGCGGAAGTACTCCACGTTCTCGCTGCTGGTGATCGACGAGTGGCTGCTGGACCATCCTGACGAGGGAATGCGTTCGATGCTGCTGGAACTGCTCGAGCGCCGCTATGACACCGGCTCGACCGTGTTCTGCACCCAGTACCCGAAGAAGGACTGGCACGCCCGGCTCGGTGGAGCAGTCCACGCCGATGCGATCATGGACCGCATCGTGCACAACACAATCTGGATCGACACCGGCGACAGGAACATGCGAGAACACACCGCACTGCCCCAGTGACCCGATGCCGGCGGGAGCCAGTGGTCCCCACCGCGGCGGCTACTGGCCCCCGTCGGCACGATCGGCGGTCCCCAAGAGCAAGATTCGGTGGCTCCCACGACTACGAATACTCACCAAGGAGCCCCTGGTGATCGAGCTGAAGGAGATCATCCAGGACGCCTTCGAGGGCGAGGTGGGCTACACCAAGCGCACCGGCGGCGAGGTCAAGGAGCCCTCCACGACCGCCTCGGCGGTGGCGATCGGCGAGAAGGCCCCCGCTGCCGATGAGAGCGACGAGGCCGCCGAGGACACCGCAGAGTTCGTCGACTCGGTGGACCCGGAGCAGGAGCGGGAGAAGGGCAAGGCCTGAGCTGCCGCTTCCCCGACGAGACGGCCCCGCACCGGATCCCGGTGCGGGGCCGTCCGCTGCACGCGGGCAGTGCGCGGGATCAGGCGGCAGCCGGTGTCCCGGTGCCCGCTCCTCGCGGCTTCCTGTCCCGCGGGTGCAGGCGGACGACGCGCCACGCGCGAGTGGTGCGGTCCCGTTCGAACAGGCTCAGCAGCGAGCCCACGGCCAGGGAGACACCGAGCATCTCGAGGGTCTCCTCCACCAGGGTGACCAGGACGAACCGCCAGTCCACCAACCAGTCATTGCCTATCAGCAGGAATCCGCTGGCGGTCTCGACCCCCACCGCGCCGCTGAGGAAGATCGCGCCGGCAGCCAGGATCCCAGCATGGTGCGGCGGGGCAGGGATAGCACCAGCGGGAGCAGCAGCAGCCCCACCACCACGGCCAGGGGCACGCCGATCACCAGCCAGGGGAAGGGCACCGCGAAGGGCAACGACGGCAGCAGCGGGATGCCGAAGGCGTCCAGGCGCTCATGCAGCTCCTGGTACTCGTCGATCGAGGCGGCCAGCCCCACCACCCCGAGAAGGGCCCAGGAGATCCGGAAACGACGGGCCTGGGAGCCGATGACGAGGGCGAGCACTCCCAGCAGCGCCCACAGCATCGAGGAGTACCAGGTGGTGATGTTGTACTCACGGCCCACGTCGAACAGGTAGAAGATGTGGTGGAAGTTCTGGCTGGTCCGACCCTCGGTGAGGATGTATGCGGAGAAGGTGAGGCCGGCGATCAGGGGGATCAGCAGGGCCACGATGCCGAAGGGCAGCCATGCGCGCAGTACCGGCACATGGCGGAACGTCGATGTCTCCTCGGCGCTGTGCGCATGGCTGCTCGAACGGTCAGCCGGTGATCCGGGAGCACCCGTGGGACCAGCATCGGCATCGCTATCGGGGCGGGGATCGGGACCGGTGTCCCGAGTCGGGGGGACCTCGGGGGTCGACTCGTCGGCATCACGCATCGGCGGGGAAACCTCGCAGGTCGGGCCGCCGGGACTCGTCACCGGTGACCGGGACGTCCCGACGGGCGGGGGCAGTGGGGGTCAGAATAATCGAATCACCCAGGATCGATGGGACCCTGGTCCTTCGACGTCAGTGATCCCTGGACGTCAGGGGTCCCTGGACATCAGCCCACCGGTCCCCGGGGATATGAGAACGATCCTTTGGACGAGAAAGGGCGTTTCCGTACCGGGATCTCGCGATCGTGGTACGGAAACGCCCTTTCAGCGACGTGGAGAGCGGTCGGTCAGGCCCTCGCAGTGATTCGATCAGGCCTCGTCGGTGTCCTCGGTGAGGTTGCGCGTACGGTTCACGTCGACCGGGATGCCCGGGCCCATGGTGGTGGACACGGTGATCTTGGTGATGTAGCGGCCCTTGGAGGAGGACGGCTTCAGACGCAGGATCTCGTCGAGCGCTGCGACATAGTTCTCCACCAGCTGCTGATCGGTGAAGGAGGCCTTGCCGATCATGTAGTGCAGGTTCGCCGCACGGTCGGTGCGGAACTCGATCTTGCCGCCCTTGATGTCGGACACGGCCTTGGCGGTGTCCATGGTGACGGTGCCGGTCTTGGGGTTCGGCATCAGGCCACGGGGGCCCAGCACGCGGCCCAGACGACCGACCTTGCCCATCAGGTTCGGCGTGGCCACGGCCGCGTCGAAGTCGGTCCAGCCGCCGGCGACCTTCTCGATCAGCTCGTCGTCGCCCACCTCGTCGGCGCCGGCCTCACGGGCGGCGTCGGCCTGGGGGCCGGTGGCGAACACGATCACGCGGGCCGTCTTACCGGTGCCGTGGGGCAGGTTGACGGTGCCGCGCACCATCTGGTCGGCCTTGCGCGGGTCCACGCCCAGACGCATCGCGACCTCGACCGAGGCGTCGAACTTCGACGGGCTGGTCTTCTGGGCCAGACGCAGGGCGTCCAGCGGCGAGTAGAGGCGGCCGTCCTCGATCTTGGCGGCGGCGTCCTTGTATGCCTTGCTGCGGAATGCCATGTCGTCAGTCCTCCACCGTGATGCCCATGGAACGAGCGGTGCCGGCGACGATCTTCGCCGCGGCCTCGATGTCGTTCGCGTTCAGATCAGGCATCTTGGTCTCCGCGATCTCGCGGACCTGTGCCTGGGTGATCTTGCCGACCTTGTCGGTGTGCGGCGTCGCGGAGCCCTTCTGCAGGCCCGCGGCCTTCTTGATCAGCTCGGCGGCCGGGGGGGTCTTGGTGATGAAAGTGAACGAGCGGTCCTCGTACACCGTGATCTCGACCGGCACAATGTTGCCGCGCATGTCGGCAGTGCGATCGTTGTAGGCCTTGACGAACTCCATCATGTTCACGCCGGCAGCGCCGAGCGCGGGACCCACGGGCGGCGCAGGGGTGGCCTGGCCGGCCTGGATCTGGAGCTTGATGATGCTCGCGATCTTCTTCTTGGGAGCCATTGCTCTTCCTTACTGTGTCGTGGTCCGGGCGGAGCTCATCAAGCGCTCCTCCCACAAACGGCCCCTGTCCCGCGAGGCGCGACGGGGGCCGGGTGCGACGCTACGGGAGCATCGCGCGGGCGTCGAGGGGGATCGGGAGTGATCTTCGTCGACGCCCGTCGATCAGATCTTGGCGACCTGATCGAAACCGAGCTCGACCGGGGTCTCCCGGCCGAAGATGGAGACCAGCACCTGGAGCTTCTGGCTCTCGGTGTGGATCTCGGAGATGGTGGCCGGCATGGTCTCGAAGGGACCGTCCATAACGGTGACGGACTCGCCCACCTCGAAGGCCGGCATCTTCTGCGCGGCGGCCTTGGCGGCCGAGGCGCTGCGCTTCTTCTCCGGCAGGCCCACGGAGGGGGCCAGCAGCGAGAAGATCTCGTCGAAGGTCAGCGGGGTGGGATCGGTGGCGTTGCCCACGAAGCCGGTCACACCGGGGGTGTCGCGCACCACTCGCCAGGACTCATCGGTCAGGTCCATGCGCACCAGCACGTAGCCGGGCACGCGCACCCGGCGCACGACCTTCTTCTGGCCGGCCTTGACCTCGGTGGCGTCCTCCATCGGGACCTCGACCTGGAAGATGTACTCCTCCATGTCCTGGGTCTCGATACGGGTGGTGAGCTGGGTCTTCACACGGTTCTCGTGGCCGGAGTAGGAGTGGACGACGTACCACTCGCCGAGGGAGGAGCGCAGCTCGCGCTTGAGGACCGCCAGCGGGTCCTCCTCCTCGGGCTCCTCGGACTCGGTGTCCGCTGCGGGGGTGTCCTCGTCGGCGGCGGCGTCGGCCTGCGCCTCGGGGTCGGCGACCTCGCCGGCCTCCAGAGCGTCCTCGGCGTCGGCGCTCACGCCGAGCCCCTCGCCATCGGGGTCGACGGCGTCGAAGGTGTCCAGGGTCTCGTCCACGGTCTGCTCGTCGACGTCTGCCTGCTCGGCATCGGCCGGTGCGTCATCGTCGGCGGGGGCGCTGCCCGCCTGCGGGGAGGACGAGAACGACAGGGTGTCGTCGATGTCGTCGTAGGAGTCCTCGCGCGGTGCGTTCGGGTCGCTCACCATCGTGAACCTGCCTTCCTGGCGGCTGTGGATCGGATCGGGCCTGGTCGCGGACCCGGTGGGGTCTCGACGCGAACTCAGAGCCCTGCGTCCGGGACCACGAACGCGATCCGGGACAGCCAGCTGGAGACGAAGTCGAGACCGAAGATGAAGAGGATCATCACGACGACGAACGCCAGGACCGTGATCGAGTAGACGATCAGCTCCTTGCGGGTCGGGACGACGACCTTCCTGAGCTCTGCGATGACCTGACGGACGAACAGACCGATCGCCAGGAACGGGTTGCTGGACCCGGTCCCCCGACCGTCGCCGCTCGCGGGCGTCGACGGTGCGTGCTGGCTGGAGTTCACGTCTGGACTGTCCGATCTCGTCGTGGTCATCCGCATCCTCCCGGGCGGACCCGGGCGGACGGGCAGGGTAGACAGGGCTCGAACCTGCAACCTGCGGTTTTGGAGACCGCTGCGCTACCAATTGCGCCACTACCCTTCGCGGGAGGGAGCCTCCCGCGCGGTCCGAGCAGCGCCGCGGCAATGCCGCGGCCGTCCGGGCCAGCGATCAGCATACAAGTCCCGGCCATCCGGTGCGAATCAGCCCGGGGCAGATCACACGGGCCGGCCCACCGGAACCCGGGGGGCGGTCCCCCAGGACGCATCCGGACGCAGTGGGCCGGGCCTCCTGACGAAAGGGCCCCGCCTCTGCCACGATGGGGGCGTGACCACCGACGACGATCGCACCCCCGCCCCTGCACGCGCCAGGATCTCGCAGCGCATCGGATCCATCGCCCCCTCCGCCACCCTGGCCGTAGACGCCACCGCGAAGGCCCTCAAGGCCGCCGGTCGGCCCGTGATCGGGTTCGGTGCCGGGGAGCCGGACTTCCCCACCCCCGCGCACATCGTGGACGCGGCACGCGAGGCCGTGAGTGATCCCGCGAACCACCGCTACTCCCCCACCGCGGGCCTCCCGGCGCTGCGCCAGGCAGTGGCCGACAGCGCCACCGCGATGGACGGCATCACGGTGGAGCCGTCCCAGGTGCTGATCACCAACGGCGGCAAACAGGCCGTGTACCAGGCGTTCGCGACCCTGCTGGACCCGGGCGACGAGGTGCTGCTGCCGGCCCCGTACTGGACCACCTACCCCGAGGCGATCCGCCTGGCCGGGGGCCGCGAGGTGCCGGTCCTGGCCGGTGCGGACCAGGGCTACCTGCCCACCCTGGCCCAGCTGGAGGCCGCCCGCACCGGGGCCACGCGCGCCATCCTGCTGTGCTCGCCTTCCAACCCCACCGGTGCGGTGATGAGCGCGGACCAGCTGCGCGAGATCGGGCAGTGGGCGCTCGAGCACGACCTGTGGGTGATCAGCGACGAGATCTACCAGCACCTCACCTACGACGACGTGCCGTTCACCTCCGTGCTCGGGGAGGTGCCGGAGCTGGCGGAGACCACGCTGGTACTGGGTGGGGTGGCCAAGACCTACGCCATGACCGGGTGGCGGGTGGGATGGATGATCGGTCCGAAGGACGTCATCGCCGCGGCCACGAACCTGCAGTCCCACCTCACCTCCAACGTCAACAACGTGGCCCAGCGCGCAGCGATCGCTGCCCTCACCGGGCCGATGGAGCCGATCCGGGAGATGCGCGAAGCGTTCGACCGCAGGCGCCGCCTGATGGTGGACAAGCTCTCCCAGGTGCCCGGCTTCACGGTGCCCACACCCACCGGGGCGTTCTACGCGTTCCCGGACGTCGCCGGGGCGCTGGGACGCGAGATCCGCGGCACCCGCGTGACCACCTCGGCGGAGCTCGCAGCGGTGATCCTGCAGGAGGCCGAGGTGGCTGCGGTGCCCGGCGAGGCCTTCGGTGCCCCCGGCCACCTGCGGTTCTCCTACGCCCTGAACGACGACAACCTGGTGGAGGGCATCGACCGGGTGATCGCCCTGCTCGACTCGTGACCGGCACCGCGGACATGCGCAGGCACCTGGGCGCGCCCGAGGACGCAGCGGGCAGCGGCGGCACAGGCCGGGACCTCGCGGCGCTGCCCAAGGCCCATCTGCACCTGCACTTCACGGGGTCGATGCGACCGCAGACCCTGTGGGAGCTGGCGGCCGAGCGCCGGATCCGCCTTCCGCGCTCCCTCACCGACGACGTGGCCCTGCAGGTGGAGCCCACCCATCGCGGCTGGTTCCGCTTCCAGCGGCAGTACGACGCCGCCCGCGCCGTGGTGGACTCCGAGCAGGCGATGCGGCGACTGATCCGGGAGGCCGCGGAGGACGATGCCGCCGAGGGCTCCGGCCGCCTCGAGCTGCAGGTGGACCCCACCAGCTACGCGCCGCACGTGGGAGGTCTCACCCCGGCGATCGAGATCGTGCTGGACGAGGCCGAGGCCACCGAGAACGAGACCGGAGTGAGCATCGGCATCATCATCGCCGCCTCCCGCACCCGGCACCCGCTGGATGCGCGCACCCTGGCCCGCCTCGCCGCGCGCCATGCGGACCGTGCCTCGGGCCGGGTGGTGGGCTTCGGCCTGTCCAACGACGAACGGCGCGGCGACACCCGGGACTTCGCCGCCGCCTTCCGCATCGCCAAGGACGCGGGGCTGCTGTCCGTCCCTCACGGCGGGGAGCTGCTGGGCCCCGACCACGTGCGCGAGGTGGTGGACTCGCTGGCCCCGGACCGTCTGGGCCACGGCGTGCGCGCCGCCCAGGACCCATGGCTGCTCGAGCAGATCGTCGAGCAGGGCATCGGACTGGAGGTGTGCCCCGCCTCGAACGCCTCTCTCGGTGTGTTCCAAGAGGCCACTGATGTGCCCCTGCGCACCCTGGTGGAGTCAGGCGCCCTGATCGCGCTCAGCGCGGACGACCCGCTGCTGTTCAACTCCCGGCTGCTGGACCAGTACGAGACGGCCCGCGCGATCGGCTTCACCGACGAGGAGCTGGCCCACCTGGCGGCGTCCTCGATCCGCCTCTCCAGCGCCCCCGAGGAGGTGCGCACGCGCCTGCTGGACGGGGTGCAGGGATGGCTGCGCACCCCACCGGAACCGGCCGGCTGACGGGGAGCCTGCCGAGCCGGGCCGAATGTGCCCCGCCCGGCAGATCAGGCCGGTCAGCAGTCCTGGCTGGCCAGCGATCCTGTCTGGTCAGCGGTCCTGGCCCGCGCCCTCGCTGGGCAGCGCCAGGAAGAACACCGGCTCGCCCAGGTCCTTCTCCTCGAAGGCGCGGGCGATGGCAGATGCCACGGCCTCGGCCTGGTCCGCCTCCACCAGGGCGATGGTGGAGCCGCCGAAGCCGCCGCCGGTCATGCGGGCGCCATGGGCACCGGCCGCACGCGCAGCGTCCACCGCCACGTCCAGTGCAGGCACGGTGACCTCGTAGTCATCCCGCAGTGAATCGTGCGAGGCGTTCAGCAGGGCACCCAGCTCGTCGAGGTGCTCGCGCACGGTGCCGCTCGCCAGCAGGCGGTCGAACTCCTCCACGCGGCGGATCTCAGTGACAACGTGCCGGGCGCGACGGCGCACCGTCTCATCATCGATGCGGCCCAGGGCCTCCTCGAGCTGCTCGAAGGGGACGTCGCGCAGAGTGGGCACGCCGATCAGCTCGGCCGCGCGCTCACTGTCGGAGCGGCGGGCCACGTACTCGCCGTCCACGTGGGAGTGCTCGGCGCGGGTGTCGGTGATCAGCAGTGCGAGCCCCTGGGAGGCCAGGTCCCACGGCACCGGGCGGGTGGAGAAGTCGCGGCAGTCCAGGAACAGCGCGTGGCCGGCGCGGGACAGCACCGAGGCGGACTGGTCCAGTCCCCCGGTGGACGCGCCCGCGAACTCGGTCTCCGCGGTGATCGCGGCCTTCACCCGCTGCAGCGGGGTGGTGCCCAGGCTCAGCAGGGATTCGATCGCCTCGGCGGTGGCGCACTCCAGGGCCGCGGAGCTGGACAGACCCGAACCCAGCGGCACGTGCCCGTCGATCAGCACGTCCATGCCCTGGGTGGTGGAGCCGGAGATGAACGAGCGCAGCGCCCACAGCACCCCGGCGACGTAGGCGGGCCAGCCGTCGACAGCGCCGGGGGTGAGGTCCTTCGCGTCGATGTCCAGCTCGACGTCGCTCTGCAGGGAGCGCAGGCGCACCCGGTCGGTGGGGGTGCGGGCCGCGGCGGCGAAGCAGCGGTGGGAGATCGCCATCGGCAGGCACAGGCCGTCCTGGTAGTCCACGTGCTCACCGATGATGTTGACACGCCCGGGTGCGGACCAGACCCCATCGGGGCTGTACCCGAAGGACTCCGCGAACGCCTCCTCCACCCGCTGGGCGGCCTCAGCCCGGTCAAGGGCGGCCGACAGCAGCGCCGTGGCATGCGTAGGGGTGTTCTGGCCAGGGGCAGGTGTGGTCATCAGGGTCCTTCCGTGACGGTCGCCGTCCCGGCAGGACCTGACGTCCCCGGGATCATCGCTTTGGCGGTGGGGAGTCTATAAGGCCCGCGGCCCCGTGCTCAGGGACGCACCGCGATGCAGGCCACCGAGGGCGCCTCGATCGGCGCTGCAGCCACGCTGAGCCGCTCCCCGTCCACACGGAGCAGGTCGATGCGATCCGCCTCCTGGGCGGCCACCAGCACCAGGTCCCCCCGCTGCGCGAAGTGGCGCGGGTGGGCGCCCACCTCGATCTCGTCGACGATGCTGGGGCGCATCGACACCAGCGACAGCAGGGAGAGGGTGTCGGGCCCGCGGTTGGCGACCAGCAGGTGCCCCTCGTCGGCGGTGAGCTCGAGATGCGACAGCTCGTTGGTCCCCTCGTGCCGGCTCGCCGGTTCCATGGAGCGCACGGCCCACCGGTACTCGGCACCGCGAGCGATGCGCGGCAGGGCGGGGTCGGCATCGTTCTGCTGACGCACGGCGGTGGCGATCATGCCGCTGCGCTCGCAGGAGATGTGCAGCTGCTCGGACTCGTGATCAGCAGCGAGGTGGCGCGGACCGCTGCCCCGGCGCAGCGGGATCTCACCGGCCAGATCGATCTGCCCGGTGCTGTCCTGCGCGTAGAGGAACACGCGGTCCAGACCCAGGTCCGGCACCGCCAGCAGCTCGGTGCCGGGCATCGGGACCACCTGATGGGGGTGGGGGTCCAGGCCGTCGGCGCGGTCGCCGTGGGAGTCGAAGTCGACGAGTTCCTGGGGGATCCCATCGGTATCGAGCTTCACGGTCTCCACCGTGCCGGAGCCGTAGTCGGCCACCACCAGGGTGCTGGCTCGGTGACCGAATGCCAGGTGGCAGGCACCCTCGCCCTGGAGGGCGAGGTCGGCGACGACCTCCGCCGAGGTGCCCTCCTGGCCCACGCGCAGGGCCACCAGGCGGCTGGGAGAGGTCTCCAGTACGGCGTACAGCAGGGAACCGTCTCGGCTCCACAGCAGGAAGGTCGGATTCTCCAGTTCGACGGAGGTCAGGTGCTCGACAGTGGGAGCGCCGTCCGGTTGCCCTGTGACCAGCCGCATCAGCTCCACCCCGGTGCCGCGGCCGCTGCCGCTGCGGGAGTACGCGCCGGTGGCGACGATCGCGTGGGTGCTCATCTGGTCTCCTCAGGGTCGGAGCGCCGCACCGGGGTGCTCTCGAGTTCCTCGAGGAGGCTCGGCGACAGCGCTGTCATCTCACCGGTCATCGTAGACGGCTCCAGCGGGACCGGACGGCCCTTTCGTCTCGACCTCCGCAGACCCAGTGACCTTCGTCGCCTGCGTTGCGTGGTGAACGGTGAGGAGATGACGGGCGTGTACGTGATCTGGCCACGAGGCAGTCGCGCGATCAAGCGGGAGAGCACCAACTGGCCCAGGATCGCGCCCGCAGCGATGGCCACGGCCACCTCGGCCGCCCCGAACAGCTCCACCGCACCCTCGGCGACGTCGCTGCCCAGCCCCAGCAGTCCGCGGAAGATGCGACTGCCGGGCACCATCGGGATCACCCCGGCCATCACGATCGCGAGCGACGGGGCCCGCAGCCGGTCACCGAGGACCACGGACACCGCGCCCACCAGGAAAGCGGTGATCGCGACCGCGTACACCCGGTCCAGGACCAGGCCGGAGAGCACGTGGGAGGTGACCGCGGAGCCCACGGCCACCAGGGCCGTCCATGCCAGGACGCGGGCCGGCACCTGCGTGCCCACTCCGTATCCCAGGCCCATCCCGGCGCCGGAGACCACCAGCACCAGTATCGAGGCCAGCGAGACCGGGAGGGAGGCGGTCACCGAGATATCGGCCCCGATCCGGTCGGCCAGCAACAGCCCTCCCCGCACACCGGCCACCACCCCCACGGTGAGCATGAGGGTCTCCAGGATGCGCGCGGAGGCGGTGATGTACCACCCGGTGACGGCGTCCTGCATGGCACCGAAGGATGTCAGCCCTGCGAGCTGCACGATGATGCAGGCCACCACCACGATGGAGGAGTTCACGGTGGGGTCGATCATGTCCACCACGACGGCGGTCATCACGCCCACCAGTCCACCGAGGACCTGCGAGTAGAACTGCGGGACCCGGCGCCGGGCCAGGTACTCCCCTGCCAGCGTGAGGATCCCCGCGGCGATGGTGGCGGCCATCATCACCAGCGGCTTGGCACCCAGGCTGAGGGCCGCGGCGCCGCCCATCACCGCGAACCCCGCAGTGACCAGGCCCAGGTGGTACGCGGGCTTGCCGCGCGGGATCTCCTCGGCCTGGCGGCGCGCCTCATCGAGGTCCAGGTCGCCCACGATGTACCGGTGGGTGATCTCCTCGAAGGCGGCGAGGCGGGAGAAGTCCTGCACCCGGGCGCCGGCAGAGCGCACCCTGGTGAAGGGAGCGGAGAGCTCATCGGGCAGGTAGGAGATGCTCACCTCGTCGAAGGTGACCTGCACGGAGACGTTGCGCAGTCCCGAGGAGCTGGTGACCCGC
Source organism: Brachybacterium muris (assembly GCF_016907455.1). Taxonomy (NCBI): domain Bacteria; kingdom Bacillati; phylum Actinomycetota; class Actinomycetes; order Micrococcales; family Dermabacteraceae; genus Brachybacterium; species Brachybacterium muris. The sequence goes on from NZ_JAFBCB010000001.1 coordinate 2,680,249, forward strand.
AGCACGGTGGCGGTGACGTCGGAGGCGGCGGCGCCGTTGGAGAGCAGGCCTTCACCGATCCTCATCGCGAGGTCGAACACAGCGTGCAGGCGCGCGGTATCGGTGGGCACGATCCTGATCGTGTCACACTGTCTCGCGTGTTCTCCAACGCACCGGACCCCCGCTCCCGACCGACTCCGTCACAGGCCCTGCAGTGGCTGCTGGACGGCAATGCGCGCTTCGCCTCGGGCAGGCCCCAGCGGCCCCACCAGGACGATGCCCATCGCCGCGCCCTGACCGGCGGCCAGCACCCCCACGCGGTGGTCCTGGCCTGCTCGGATTCCCGGGTGAGTGTGGAGATCCTGCTGGACCAGGGCTTCGGTGACCTGTTCGTGGTGCGCACTGCCGGTCACGTGCTGGACCGCTCGGTGGTGGCCTCGGTGGAGTTCGCGGTGGCGCAACTGGGGGTCTCCGTGGCCCTGGTGTTGGGACACGAGTCCTGCGGCGCTGTTGCGGCAGCCCAGCGGTACCTGGCAGGGGGCCATGAGCTGCCCGGCTCGATGCCTGCCCTGGTGGAGGGGGTGCGGGAGCACCTCGATCCCGAGGACCCCTCCCGGGATGCGGTGTCCCGGCACGTGCGCGGCACGATCTCCGAGCTGCTGGCAGGCTCCACCCTGGTGCGCGAAGCCGTCCAGGAGGACCTGCTCGCCGTGGCGGGCGGGGTGTACGGCCTGGCCGACGGGCGCATCACCCTGGTCGACCGCTGATCCGCACGCGCGCGGGGGGCTGATCGGACGGGGCACGAACAGCGAACCGTGGATTTTGGGGCTTATGAGCGCGAATACACCCCAAGATCGACGACTCGATATCGAACCCTGCCCCCACTCGGGCTCGGGAACTGGGCTCGGGCACGGCTCAGAGGTTCGGCGAGGTGGGAAGCACCGCGAGGCAGGCCCCGGGGCTCAGAGGTTCGGGGACGTGGCCAGCACCGCGAGACCGGCGGCGATGACCAGCATCACCGTGGCGTCCACGCCGCGGGAGCGCACGGCGAGCGCCCCGACCCTGCAGGTGGGCAGCACCAGTCGCAGCACGGCCAGGGTGGCCAGCAGCCCGGCCAGCAGTATCCCGGCCAGCGGTACCGCCCCGGTGGCACCGATCGCCACGATCACCACCAGCAGCACCAGGGCCACCGTGAGCACCGCCTGACGGCGGAAGGCCGCGCGCAGGGTGAACGGGGACGGTTCGGTGGTCACGGGGCCATGCTACGGGCCTGCGGGATACGCTGGACGGGGTCGGCAACGCCGTCGGCCGTCTCCCCACTCCGGTCCCACCGCAGCGACCGGGAACGCTCATCCCGGAGGATCCCCCCTGATGACCACTCCCCCCACCGCCACCCGTCCCGAGCACGACCTGCTGGGCGACCGCGACGTCCCGGCCGAGGCCTACTACGGCATCCAGACCCTGCGCGCACAGGAGAACTTCCACATCACCGGGGTGCCGCTGAGCCACTTCCCCAAGCTGATCGTGGCCCTGGCCCAGGTGAAGCGGGCCGCGGCCCGTGCGAACCGGCGACTGGACGCACTGGACGAGCGCCGGGCGGAAGCGATCGAGCAGGCCTGCGCCGAGATCGTGGACGGCGACCTGCACGAGCACTTCGTAGTGGACATGATCCAGGGCGGCGCCGGCACCAGCACCAACATGAACGCCAACGAGGTGATCGCCAACCGGGCCCTGGAGCTCCTGGGCCACCAGCGGGGCGACTACGAGCACCTGCACCCCAACAACCATGTGAACCTGGGGCAGTCCACCAACGACGTGTACCCCACTGCGGTGCGTCTGGCGATGCTGCTGAGCTTCCCGGCCCTGGCCGAGGCGATGGACCAGCTGATCGGGACCCTGCGCGACAAGGGCGAGGAGTTCTCCGAGATCCTGAAGATGGGCCGCACCCAGATGCAGGACGCAGTGCCGATGACCGTGGGCCAGGAGTTCCACGGCTGGGCCACCACCATCGCGGAGGACGTGGAGCGCCTGACCCGCACGGCCCGGCTGTTCCGGGAGGTCAACCTGGGGGCCACCGCGATCGGCACCGGCATCACCTCCGATCCCCGCTACGCACAGCTGGCGACCGCCGAGCTGTCCGAGCTGACGGGGATCCCCTTCACCGTCTCCGCTGATCTGGTGGAGGCCACCAGCGACACCGGCGCGTTCGTGACCTTCTCCGGGGTGCTGAAGCGCATCGCCGTGAAGATCTCGAAGATCTGCAACGATCTGCGTCTGCTGTCCTCCGGACCGCGGGCGGGCTTTGCGGAGCTGCGTCTGCCGGCGGTGCAGCCGGGCAGCTCGATCATGCCGGGCAAGGTGAACCCGGTGATCCCGGAGGTGGTGAACCAGGTGGCGTACGAGGTGATCGGCAACGACATGACAGTCACCTTCGCGGCCGAGGGCGGACAGCTGCAGCTGAACCCCTTCGAGCCGGTGATCTGCTTCAACATCCTGGAGTCCACTCGCATCATGACCCGGGCGATGACCACGCTCGCCGAGCGCTGCATCGCCGGCATCGAGGTGAACCGGGAGGTGGTGGACGGGTACGTGCGCCATTCCATCGGTGTGATCACCGCGCTGGTGCCGGTGATCGGGTACGCCGCCGCGACCGATGTGGCCAGCGAGGCACTGTCCACGGGGCGGCCGGTGGCTGACCTGGTGCTGGAGAGGGGCCTGCTCGACGAGCGGCGACTGGCGGGGCTGCTGTCCCCGGCCTCGATGACCCGGCCGGTGCGCCCCACGGCCACCGGCACCATCCCGGCGCTCACGGTCGAGGAGGAGCCCCCGGCTGCCGAGGAGCGGACCGCCGAGGACGAGGAGCGGACCCACGAGAGCTGACTGACTACTCGTCGGCCTCTTCCTGCTTGCCGCGCATCACGAGCTTCGGATCCGGCTCGCCCACCACGTCGTGGTCCTTGCCCTCGTACTCGAACTGGGACAGGAAGTACCGCATGGCGTTCAGCCGGGCGCGCTTCTTGTCGTTGGAGCGGATGATGGTCCACGGCGCGTACTTCTTGTCCGTGCGGCGGAACATCTCCAGCTTGGCCTCGGTGTACGCGTCCCAGCGGTCCAGGGACTCCAGGTCCATCGGGGACAGCTTCCAGCGGCGCACCGGGTCCAGCTGACGGATCGCGAAGCGGGTGCGCTGCTCCTTCTGGGACACGGAGAACCAGAACTTGGTGACGTGGATGCCGGAGTCCACCAGCATCCGCTCGAAGTACGGCACCTGGTTCATGAATGTCTCGTACTGCTCCGGGGAGGCGAAGCCCATCACCCGCTCCACACCGGCACGGTTGTACCAGGAGCGGTCGAACAGCACCATCTCACCGGCTGTGGGCAGGTGCTGGATATACCGCTGGAAGTACCACTGGCCGCGCTCGCGGTCACTGGGCTTGTTCAGCGCCACCACGCGGGCCGTGCGCGGGTTCAGGTGCTCGGTGAACCGCTTGATGGTGCCGCCCTTGCCGGCCGCGTCCCGCCCCTCGAAGATGATGATCGCCTTCTGATCGTTGTCCTCGAGCCAGTACTGGTACTTCAGCAGCTCCACCTGCAGGCGGTACTTCTCCAGCTCGTACTCGTCGCGGTCCATGCGCGTCTCGTACGGGTACCCCTCCTGCCAGGTGTACACCGGGTTGCCCTGGGGGTCGATGAGGTCAGGGTCCGGGGTGTGGCCGTCGGTGACGGAGTAGCCCTCGTCCCTCAGGTGCTCGATGTACTCGCGCAGGCTCTGGTTGTCGGGGATCTTCACCGATGGACTCCTTCGTTCACTCGCCGGGCTTCGGGTTCACTCTATTGCCCCGGGATGACAGTCGGCCGTGACTTCCGCGGCCCGGCGGCAGGAATGTCCTGCACCAGGAATGTCCGGCACCGGGCCGGCGGAGGCACGTTGAAGAGGGGTCAGTGCGCGAAGTGGCGGGTACCGGTGAGGTACAGCGTCACCCCGGCCGCGCGGCAGGCCTCGATGACCTCGCCGTCGCGGATGGAGCCGCCGGGCTGGACGATCGCCCGCACACCGGCGTCGATCAGGATCTGGGCGCCATCGGCGAAGGGGAAGAACGCGTCCGAGGCGGCGACCGCACCGCGGGCCCGCTCGGGGGCCTGCTCACCCTCGGCGTGCTCGCCGAGGGTGTTCGCTCGGGCCACGGCCAGGCGGCAGGAGTCCAGGCGGTTCACCTGGCCCATGCCGATGCCCACCGCGGCACCGTCCTTGGCCAGCAGGATCGCGTTGGACTTCGGGGCGCGCACGGCCCTCCAGGCGAAGGCGAGGTCGGCGAGGGTCGACTCGTCGGCCGCGTCCCCGGCTGCGAGGGTCCAGCTGCTGGGGTCATCGCCCTCGGCAGCGATCGCGTCGGCGTCCTGCACCAGGGTGCCGCCCCAGATGGTGCGGATCTCCACACCGCCGCGTGGCCTGTCGCCGACCTGGAGGATCCGCAGGTTCTTCTTGCTGCGCAGCAGCTCGAGCGCCTCGGGATCGTAGGCGGGGGCCAGGATCACCTCGGTGAACACCGGCTTGACCTGCTGGGCCATCGCGAGGGTGACGGGGCGGTTGGCGGCGATCACGCCGCCGTAGGCGGAGACGGGGTCAGTGCCGTGGGCGCGCTGGTGGGCCAGGGCGATGTCCTCGCCCTCCGCGGCCACGGCGATGCCACAGGGGTTGTTGTGCTTCATCACCACCACGCAGGGCTGGTCGTGGTCGTAGGCGGCGCGCAGGGCGGCGTCGGCGTCGACGTAGTTGTTGTAGCTCATGGCCTTGCCGCCGAGCTGCTCGGCGCCGGCCAGGCCCGGGTCCTCCTCGTCGACCACGGCAAGGCGGGCCCGCTGGTGGGGGTTCTCGCCGTAGCGCAGGGTGGTGGCGAAGCCCATGGTGGCGGCGTCCTCGTCGCTCATGTCCAGCAGGTAGGTGTCCGCGGCGCTCTCGTCGGCCTCGTCACCGGCGTCGCCCCGCGCGTCCTCGCCCTGCCAGTCGGAGTCCAGCGCGCCCATCATCCAGGCAGCGATCGCCTCGTCGTACCCGGCGGTGATCTCGAAGGCGGCAGCGGCCAGCTCCTGCCGCTCCCCGAGGGTGAAGCCACCGGCCACGGCAGCGCGGGCGGCCTCGGCGTAGTCCTCGGGCTCCACCACCACAGCCACCGAGGCGAAGTTCTTGGCCGCGCCGCGCACCATGGTGGGACCGCCCACGTCGATCTTCTCGATGATCTCCTGGAAGCTGCCGCCGGCGGCGACGGTCTCGGAGAAGGGGTAGAGGTTCACGACCACCAGGTCGAAGGGCTCGATGCCGTGCGCGTCCAGCTGCCCCAGATGGTCCTTCAGCCGCTGGTCGGCGAGGATTCCGCCGTGGATGCGGGGGTGGAGGGTCTTCACGCGGCCGTCGAGCATCTCGGGGAAGTCGGTGACCTGCTGGACATCGGTGACGGGGATCCCTGCCTCGCGCACGGTGGCGGCGGTAGAGCCAGTGGAGACGATCTCGCAGCCGTTCTCGGCCAGTGCACGGGCGAGATCCACGATGCCTGTCTTGTCGTAGACGGAGAGCAGGGCGCGGCGGAAGGGACGGCGGTCAGTGGTGGTCACGGTGACGTGCTCCTGTTCGGTTCGGTTCCTCGGGCGGGCACCCAGTTCCTCGGGTGGGCACCCAGGCGGTCGATGCCCACGAACGTCACTCCCCGGTGGTCGCCCACCTTCGCCAGTCGTGTGGTCTCACTGTATCGGGCGCGGCCGCGACGGCGCTGGGGCGGTGCAGCCCGGGTCGTTCGCCTTCAGCCGCGCGCGCTCAGGCGCTTCACCACGTCCACCAGCAGCGGCTGCTCGGCGGCCTTGATGCGCTCGTGGAGGGTGGCTTCGGTGTCGTCGTCGCGGACCTCGACGGGCACCTGGGCGAGGATCCGGCCGGTGTCCACGCCGGCATCGACCTCGATCACGCTGGCGCCGGTGATCTTCACCCCGTGGGCGAGGGCGTCCCGCACCCCGTGGGCGCCAGGGAAGGACGGCAGCAGAGCCGGGTGGGTGTTGATGATGCGACCCGGGTACGCCTCCAGCAGCGGCGCCCCGAGCAGCTTCATGAACCCGGCGAGCACCACCAGCTGCGGTCGGTGCTCGGCAACGGCATCGGCCAGGGCCTGGTCCCAGGCGGCGCGGTCCACGTGGTCGGCGAGGCGCACCACGGTGGTGGGGATCCCGGCCCGGCGGGCGTGGTCCAGACCGGGGGCGTCCTTGTCGGCGATCACGCCGACCACCTCGTAGGGGCAGTCGGTGTCGCGGCTCGCCTGCAGCAGTGCTGCGAGGGTGGAGCCGGTGCCGGAGATGAGGACGACGACAGGGGTGCGTGACACCTGGCCAGGGTAGTCCAGCTGCGTCGTGCCGCGATGACCGGGCCCACGGCCCGGGCAGGGCACAATGGATCCTGATGAGCAGCGAAGAGAAGAAGCCGAACGACGGCGCACGGGACGAGTCCACCTCCACCACCCGGCAGCGTCGACTGCTGGGTGCGCTCACGATCGCCCTGCTGGCGTCGTGGCTGCTGATGTCGGCTCCCCTGCCGTACTCGCTGCTGAGCGGTGTGGCGGGCCTGGTGGCGTTCGTCCTGCTGGTCCCGCTGATCATCACGGCGTTCCGCGAGGGCCGGCGCGGCATGGCGATCTTCTCGGCGGTGGTGGGGGTCCCCGCGACGCTGCTGATCGTGCTGGGGACCGTCACCTCGCTGCTGTTCTACGGCCCGACCGCGGAGCGCGAGGAGTGCGTGCGCACTGCGATCACCGAACGTGCGCAGTCGCAGTGCAAGCAGGACGCGCAGGAGTCGATGACCGACTGGGTCACCGGTCTGCTGGGCGGCTGACCTCGTCCTCGGGGATCTCGACAGGCTGCTCGGGGGCCTCGTCGGTCGACGCTCCGGTCTCCGCCACCTCCACGGTCTCCTCCGCCTCCACAGTCCCCGTATCCCCTACGGTCTCCACATCCTCCCCGGTCTCCGCATCCGCGGTGGCGCCCTGTGTCTGGACGGAGTCCTGTTCGGCGGTGGCGCCCTTCTCGGCCCGCTCCTTCTGCTCTGCGGTCTCGACCCGCTCACGCAGGGACGCCACGGAGGCACGCACCCACGGGATCAGGGGCGTGGCCATGATCGCCAGCACTGCGGCGGTGGCGCCGACGGTGAGCAGCAGCAGGGGAAGCAGGAGGGTCCCCATCCGGGGACCGAGGTGCAGCAGTCGACCGTCTCCGATGCCGCCGGTGGCCAGGCCCGCCAGCAGCAGGACGGCAACGGTGGTCACCAGCGGGTATGCCACCCAGGCGATGACCCGGTCGCGGCGTTGGAGGTGCCGGGTGTCCCGCACCAGTCGCACCGCCCCCAGCACCAGCGGGATCAGCGGCAGTGCCATCAGCAGGACCGCCCACCCCGGTGCCTCGCCGGGCTGCGGCAGGGCGGCGAGCATCGGCAGAGCGGGCATCACACCGCTCTCCACACCCGCGAGGGAGTACGCGGTGCCGGTCCCCATGGTGACGGTGCCGCCCAGCAGGATCACCAGCGCCCACACCATCAGCAGCGGCAGCAGGGCCAGCTGCAGCAGGACCAGGACGATGCCGCCCACGATGCCTGGACCGAGCTCGTCGAACAGCGCGCCCGCCGACCGGATGCCGAACAGCAGCTGCCCCGTGGCGGCGAGGGCACCCACGCCCACCAGCCCCGTCATCGCCAGCAGTACGGCGCGGGCCACGGCATCGAACGGCATCGGCAGCAGGTCCAGCACCCGCACCCCGGGGTGGGTGGCCGTGGGGCGGCGGGCCAGGGACCACAGCACGCCGGTGAGGCCGCCCACCAGCGCGACCAGGGCCCCGGAGATGACCGCGGGCACGATCATGGGGCTCGCATCACCGCTGCGCCCCAGCGCGGCCAGCACGCCGACACCGATCGCGTACACGACGGTGTAGGACCCCAGCGCACTGCCGGCGTCCCCCAGGGCGCGGGGGCGCAGTCCGGTCTCGACATCCACCAGCTCCAGCACGTGCCCCACCCGGCGCATGGCGATGGCGCAGACCAGCATCAGCAGGGCCATCAGCCCCAGAGGGGTGAGGGTCACGGTGCCGTCGATCACGCCGGTCGACAGGGTGATCCCCCCGCCGTGCCCCAGCACCAGCACGTTCAGGCCGATGAGGATGGCGTCCAGGGCGGTGGCGGAGGAACGGGTGCCTGCCACCTGGGCTGCGAGAGCGGGGATCACGGTGAGCGCGACCGCCGTGCCCAGCGTGATCACGGCAGCGAGCACTCCCCGCACCAGAGGGCTGGCGATACTCTGGCCACTGCTGTTCACGCACTGCTCCGTCCGGACGTCCGGGACCCGGCCCGGGGCGGGCCGAGAGGCACCCCGACGGGGCGCCCGGTCCATCGTCGCACCTGAAGCCGCCCCCTCCGCGCAATCGGGCTGTGACGCATAATGAGTCGCGATGCCTGCCCTCCCCTCCTCCCCCGCGCCCCTCGACGAACCGTCGGAACTGGTGGTGCGCACCCTGCGGATCGACGAGCCCGTCGATCTCCTCGCGCACATCCCGCCGGGCCTCAGCGGTGCCTGGCTGCGTCACGGGCAGGGTCTGGTGGCCGTGGGTACCGCGTGGTCGGTGCGGACGGCGGGTCCGCACCGTTTCTCCGCCGCCAGCGCTGCCTTCCAGCACCTGGCTGCACGCAGCCGTATCGACGACGAGGTGCGCACCCGGGCCAGCGGACTGATCGCCCTGGGCAGCTTCTCCTACGCCGACGCATCCGCCCGGCCCTCCACCCTGATGGTGCCGCGAGCGGTGCTGGGGGTGGAGGAGGGCGAGGCCTTCCTGACCGTCGTGGGTTCCGGGACGGAACCGGAGGTCCCCGCATCCTGGCGCGATCTGTTCCCCTCGACCCCCCGGGCGGCGGATCGGCCGGACCTGGACGTGGACCCCGAGCACACGCCCGAGCAGTACCGGGCGCTGGTGCGCGAGGCAGTCACCGCGATCCAGGGCGGACAGGCGCAGAAGGTGGTGCTCTCCGAGCTCACCACGGTGCGCTCGACCACCCCGATCGATGTCGCGCCACTGGTGGCGGGACTGGCCCGCGAGTACCCGAGCACCTGGGTGTACCACCTGGAGGACGTGGTGGGTGCGAGCCCGGAGATGCTCGCGCAGACGGAGGACGGCCGGGTGTTCTCCCGGGTGCTGGCCGGCACCCGGCCGGTCGCCGAGGGCGGCGAGCTGTCCGAGCAGGACCGACGCAGCTTCCGCGGTGATGCCAAGGAGCGCTCCGAGCATGCCTTCGCGGTGGACTCCGTGGTGGACCGCCTGGTGGACGTGGCGTTCGACGTGTCGGTGTCACCGGAGCCGTTCGTGCTGCGCCTGCCGGGGCTCGAGCACCTGGCCTCCGACGTCTCCGCAAGCCTGCTGCGCGGGGTGACCAGCCTGGATGTCGCGGCACGGCTGCATCCCTCGGCGGCGGTGTCCGGCACTCCTCGTGAGGAGGCCGATGAGATCATCGCGCGCCTGGAGCCCCGCGACCGTGGCGGCTACGCCTCCCCCGTGGGCTGGATGGACGCGAACGGGGACGGGCAGTGGGCGATCGCCCTGCGCATGGCGCACCTGGTGGACGAGCACACCGTGACCCTGCAGGCCGGGGGTGGTCTGGTCGCGGCCTCCGATCCGGTGTCGGAGCACGCCGAGGTGCTCGCCAAGAACCGACCGATGCTGCGCGCCCTGCGCGGCTAGGGCCGCTCCCCCAACGTGATGGTGATGGTGCGCTCCTCGTCGCAGCGCACCACGGTGAGCTCGTGCTCGGAGCCCACGGCCTGACCTCGCACCACGCCGGTGAGCGCTGCGGCACCACCGATGGTGACATCGTCGAAGGCAGTGACCAGATCACCCTCCCGCATGCCGGCCGCGGACGCGGGACTGTCCGATTCCACCCCCACCACCTCGGCACCGCGGTGGGTCACATCGCCGACGGTGCGGCTGCCGTCCCTCGTGGTCACCCCCACGAAGGCGTGGCGGACGGTGCCGTCGGCGCCGAGCTGCTCGGCGATCATGCGGGCGGTGTTGGAGGGGATCGCGAATCCCAGGCCGATGCTCCCGATGGAACGGTCCGTGCCGGGGATCGCAGCGATCGCGGTGTTGATGCCCACCACCCGGCCCTGAGCGTCGACCAGGGGCCCGCCGGAGTTGCCGGGGTTGATGGCGGCGTCGGTCTGGAGGGCGGAGGTGTAGGTGGCGTCGGAGCCGTCGTCCTCCTCGCCCTCGGTGGTGACCGGTCGGTCCACAGCCGAGACGATGCCGGTGGTGACGGTGTTCTCCAGGCCCAGTGGCGTGCCCACGGCCATCACCGGGTCCCCCACCTCCACCAGCTCCGAGTCACCGAAGGCGGCCGGCTGGAGGGTCGAGGGCGGCGCCTCGAGCCGGATCACCGCCAGGTCGGTGCTGGGGTCGGCGCCCACCACGCCCGCGGTGTAGGTGAGCCCGTCCGCGAGGGTGACGTTGACCTGCTGGGCACCGGCGACCACGTGGTTGTTGGTGAGGATCGAGCCGTCGACGGCGAGCACCACACCGGTCCCCTGGCTGGTCCCGGTCGAGGTGCGCACCCCGATGGCGACGGCACTGGGGGCCACCTGCTCGGCGACCTCGCTCCAGTCCGCCAGAGGGGTGGTGCTGGAGGCGGGCTCGGCATCGGTCCCACCGGTCGACGGCTCGGGGGACTCCTCCTGAGTGGGGGCGGCAGTGAGGGGCTCGATGATCTGGTCATAGGCGATCACACCGCCCAGAGTGGCGCCGCTGGAGAGCAGCATCCCGGTCAGCACCAGACCGCTCACACCGCCCCACCCGGGGCCTCGCCGTGCGGGCTGCGAGGGCGGGCGCGGTGGTGCCGACGGGGCCGTGGTCGACTGCGCGGTGTCTTGAGCGGGTGCCAGCGGCGTGCTCGGACCGGTCGGGGAGCCGAAGGGCTCCCACGGGTGCGGGGTCTGCTCCGGGTGGTCCTGCATGGGCATCATTCGATCACCTCCGTCGGCGGGATCGGTGGCCGTCCGCTGGGGAGTTCCTGGACGACCAGTACCCGGATCCCTGCCGGGGCGCTGCGCAGCGCGGGGCCGAGGTCATCGGTGCCCAGCACCGCGGCGTCGGCGCCCAGGGCGCGGGCGGCAGCGGCGATGTCCGCGCCGTGGGGGGTGGTGAAGAAGCGGCGCAGCAGCGCGGCAGGGGCGGCGGCGTGCTCGAGGCCGCCGAAGATGCGGCCGCCACCGTCGTCGACCACCACCACGTCGAGGTCCGGCCGCGGCTCCTCCGGCCCGATGATCAGCCCAGTGAGGTCGTGGAGGGCGGTGAGGTCACCGACCAGCAAGCGCACCCGCCCCGGGGCGTCCTTCCGTGCCAGGGCGATCCCGGTGGCCACTGCGGTGGTGCCGTCGATGCCGGCCAGGCCGCGGTTGGCGATCACGCGTCCGCGGGTCCCGCCCGCGTACTGCTCCAGGTCCCTCACCAGCGAGGAGGAACCCAGGACCAGGACGTCGTCCTCCTCGGTGGCGTCCCACACGGCCAGGGCCGCTGCGACCTGCCAGTCCAGGGGGCGGGCGGCATCGGACCGCGCGGCGCTGCGCCATGCCTGCACCCTGGTGCGGCGCTGGGCGAGCTCCTCGCTCCCGGCCGGGTCCTCCCCGACGGCGGCCGGGACCACCAGGGAGGCCCGGCCGGCGGCATCGGGCCAGTCGGCGGTGGGGTCCACCACGACCACCTCCACGTCCTCGGCCCCCAGCAATGATCCGAGCACGGGCCGGGAGAGCGTGGGGTGGCCGAAGACGACGGCCCGGTCCGGGCGCAGCGGGTGCTCGGGATCGGCCATGACCGTGCGCAGCAGGGCGGGGTATCCAGGCACCAGCATGTCGCCGTCGCGGCAGCCGGAGCTGGGCTCGGCCAGCAGGGGCAGCCGGTGCCGTTCGGCGAAGCTGCGAGCAGCCGGACCGGCGCTGTCCCCGGCCACGACCACGGTGCGCTCGGAGACGGGGACCGGGTGCGGCCGGGGTGAACTGGGACGGGGATGGCGGGTCAGGATGATCGGGGGCGCCTCGGCGACAAGGTCCCCGGCGGTGGCCTGCACCTCATCGGGGGCCGGGACCAGTGGGTCGCGGAAGCCGAGGTTCAGGTGCACCGGCCCGGGATGGGCACCGGTGGCGGCGGCGACCGCGCGGGCGATGGTGGTCACAGCGGTGCGCAGCTCGACGGGGGTCGCCTGCTCGGCGGTCGGTGCCGGCAGGTCGGCCTCGAAGCGCACGAACTCGCGGTACAGGCCCACCTGGTGGGTGGTCTGGTTGGCGCCGGTGCCGCGCAGTTCGGCGGGCCTGTCGGCGGTGAGCACGATCAGCGGCACCCGGGAGTGGTGGACCTCCATCACCGCCGCCAGCAGGTGGGCGGTGGCGGTCCCGGAGGTGGTGGCCACGGCCGCGGGGTGGGCGGGGTCGTGGCGCGAGATCCCGAGCGCGGTGAAGGCAGCGGCCCGTTCGTCGATCCGCACGTGGGGGCGGATCAGCCCGCGGACCTGCTCGTCGGCGAGGGCGTACACCAGGGGCGCCGATCGTGAGCCGGGGGCGATGACCGCCTCGCGCACCCCGAGCATCCCGAGGGCGCGCCACAGCACCACTGCCTCGTCCACCGCTCCCGAGCCGGTGGGCACAGGCGGGCTGACGTGGCTGGTCCCGGTGCTGTCCTCGGCCTCACGCATGGTGCAAGCGTAGGCCGGTCACAGCTGGGCAGCGCACTCCTGGAGGCGGATCTCCCACCTCTCGGCGAGCTGCGCGGGGGCGGCGTGGCGCTCCAGCAGCTCCTCGGTGGGGACCGGGCGCTGGGCGGCGATCATGCCTGCCGAGGCGTGCAGGGGCCGGTCCACCACGTCGCCGGTGAGCAGGGCGGCGGTGGCCAGACCGCAGGCGTGCGGGAGCTCGGGCAGCGCGGCCGCCAGCGCCAGACCGGCGCTGAGGCCCACACTGCTCTCCAGGGCGGAGGAGACGACCACCGGCAGGCCGGCCTGATCGGCCAGTTCCAGGCAGCGGCTCACCCCGCCCAGGGGCTGCACCTTCATCACCAGCACGTCCGCAGCCTCTGCACGGGCCACCCGCAGGGGGTCCTCGGCGCGGCGCACCGATTCGTCGGCCGCGATCGGCACGTCCAGGGCACGGCGCAGGGCTGCGAGGTCCTCGATGCTCGCACAGGGCTGTTCGGCGTACTCCAGGCCCCCGGCGGCGCGCTCCAGCACCGGCAGTGCGGCCAGCGCCTCCTCCAGGGTCCAGGCGGCGTTGGCGTCGATGCGGATACGTGCGCCGGGCCCCAAGGCCTCGCGCACGGCGGCGAGCCGCTCGGCGTCCTGATCGAGGTCGGAGCCGGGATCGGCCACCTTGACCTTCGCGGTGCTCGCCCCGCCCACCCGGGCGATGCGGGCGGCGAGGGCGGGCGCCACCACGGGCACGGTGACGTTGACGGGGATCTCGCTGCGCACCGCGGCCGGCCGCGGCTGTGTGGCATCGGCGAGCGCGGCGCGCAGCCAGGCAGCGGACTCGACCGGGTCGTAGTCCCAGAACGGGGAGAACTCCGCCCATCCCTCGGGGCCGCGCAGCAGGATGCCGTCACGTTCGGTGAGACCGCGGAATCGGGTGGTCATCGGGATCGACCAGGCCACGGCCCGGTCGATGCCCCGCTCACGAAGGGGTGTGGGGATGCGCATGGCGTCGAGGGTATCGGGCAGCGAGGATCGGGTAGGACTGATCAGGAAGAATGGAGTGATGGCCCCGGAACCTCGTACACCGTCCCCGCCCCCGTGCACCCTGCGCGCTGTGCGCCCGGCTGATGCCGAGGCGGTGCTCGCGGCGTTCACCGCGAACCCCGACATGGCGCGCCAGGGCGAGGTGGGGACCCTCGACCAGGCCCGCACCTATGTGGAGTGGCTGCTCGGTGAGAAGCGCCGGGCCGTCGCCGTCGCGGGCCCCGACGACACGATGATCGGCCTGGTCGCGGTCAGCATCGAGGAGGACAACAAGGTCGGCTGGTTCTTCTACTGGATGCACACCGATGCCCGCGGGCGAGGCCTGGCGGCGCGTGCGGCGGCGACGGTGGCCGACCGCGCGCTCAGCCGTTCCGATCAGGGCGGGTGGGGTCTGGACCGCCTGGAGCTGGGCCACCGGGCGAACAACCCGGCCTCCGGTGCCGTGGCCCGAGCCGCCGGGTTCGTGCACGAGGGGACCGAACGCCAGAAGTTCCTGATCGACGGCGAGCGCCACGACGTGCTCACCTACGGACGCCTGCGCACCGATCCGCCGCCTGCCACGCCGCACCTGCCGCGAGGGTGACGCCTGCCACAGGGCCATCGGTCCCGTTGCGCAGCACCGGCCAGGTGCTACTGTCCTGCCTGAACGACAGTTCGCAGGATTGTTACTCCTCGGAGGCAAGACCTGAGATGCACCCCGGTGCGTCTCGGGTCTTTTTTGTTGCCTGGATGCGGGGAGCCGAGCACGAGGACAGGATCCATGGCACAGAACCAGACGCGCACCGCCGCGCAGGAGATCGTCGATGGGGTGGGCGGCGCCGGCAACATCGAGAGCCTCACCCACTGCGCGACCCGCCTCCGTTTCCAGCTCCACGACGGCGACAAGGTCGACCAGGGGCGCATCGAGGCGGTCCCCGAGGTGATGGGGGCGGTCCCCCAGACCGGCGACCGCTTCCAGGTGGTCATCGGGGGCGCCGTCGCCTCCATGTACAACGACATCCTCGCCCTGCCCTCGATGGGTGCGGAGACGGCGAAGACCGACGCCCAGGTGAAGGACGAGATCCGCTCGAAGTCCCGTGGCCGGTTCTCCTTCGTGGACAACTTCTTCGAGTACCTCTCGGACAGCTTCCGCCCCCTGCTGGGCGTGCTGCTGGGGGCATCCCTGATCATCGCCGGCGCCGCGGTGCTGGACGCCCTGGGATACGTGGACTTTCGTGCGGCCGACAAGTCCTCCAGCTGGGTGTTCGTCGACGCCATGTGGCGCTCGGTGCTGTACTTCCTGCCGCTGATGGTCGCCTACAACGCGGCCCTCAAGCTGAACATCGACCCGTGGCTCGGGGCCACCGTGATGGCGGCGGTGATGACGCCGAACTTCACGGGCCTGCTCAACGGCGAGGTGCCGGGCGTGACCTGCACCCTGAATGAGACGCTGCAGACCCAGCAGTGCGTGGCCGAGGTGTTCGGCCTGCCGATGCAGCTGAACGACTACGGCGGCCAGGTGTTCGTGCCGCTGATCATGGTGGCGCTGCTGGCCCCGCTGTACCGGGCACTGCAGCGAATCTTCCCGCAGAACGTGCATATGGTGTTCGTGCCGTTCTTCTCGATGCTGATCATGATCCCGGTGACCGCGTTCCTGATCGGCCCCCTGGGCGTGTGGCTGGGCAACGGGCTCGGTGAGGGGCTGGCGTGGCTGAACGGCAACGCCCCGATCGTGTTCGCGATCCTGATCCCGCTGCTGTACCCGTTCCTGGTGCCGCTGGGCCTGCACTGGCCGCTGAACGCCCTGATGCTGGTGAACATCCAGACCCTGGGCTACGACTTCATCCAGGGCCCGATGGGTGCCTGGAACTTCGCCTGCTTCGGCGCGACCGCCGGCGTGCTGCTGCTGTCGATCCGTCACCGTGAGCGGGACATGCGCCAGACGGCCACCGGCGCCCTGGCGGCGGGCCTGTTCGGCGGCATCTCGGAGCCGTCCCTGTACGGCATCCACCTGCGGTTCCGTCGCATCTACCCGCGGATGCTGGTGGGCTGCCTCGTGGGCGGTCTGATCATCGGCCTGATGGGCGGGGTCAACGCGAACGCCTTCGCCTTCACCTCGGTGCTGACCATCCCGATCTTCTCCCCGATCCTCACCTACGTCATCGCGATCACCGCCGCGTTCCTCACCGCGATGACCCTGGTGTACCTCTCGGACTACCGAACCCCCGAGCAGCGCCGCGAGGCCAACGCCGCCCGTGACGCCATCGAGACCGGCAACCGCGCAGCCACCGCTCCCGTGGGGACCGAGCAGCCCGCCGAGGCCCACGCCGAGGAGCGGATCCCTGCCGCTGTCGGTGCAGTGGGCACGGGCACTGCTCCTGCTACCGGCACTGAGGCGGCCGCGACCGGTGCGTCTCTGCCGCCGTCCGGGGCCACCTCCCTCGGTGCCCCCGTCGCAGGGCGCGTGCTGTCCTTGGACGACGTACCGGACCCGGTGTTCTCCTCCCGCGCCCTCGGCGAGGGCGTGGGCATCGACCCCACGGACGACCGGGTGATCGCACCGGTGGCCGGGGAGCTGATCACGGTGGCCGGCACCGGGCACGCCTTCGGCATCCGCAGCGCCGACGGCATCGAGGTGCTGGTGCACGTGGGCATCGACACCGTGAAGATGAACGGGGCCGGGTTCACCGTGGAGGTCGAGGCCGGCCAGATGGTCGAGGCCGGGCAGCTGCTGGCACGGGTGGATCTCGACGCGGTCCGGCAGGCCGGGTTCTCGCCCATTACGCTGATGACCGTCACCAACACCGCGTCCCTCGGCGCAGTGAGGCCGCAGCTGTCCGAGGACGAGGTGCCCGCCGGGACCCCGGTGGTCACCGTCGAGCGCTGATCGGCCACGCCATCGCGCAAGGACCGCACGAGCACAAGAGGACGCGGAGGTCACCCCGATGAAGATCCTTCGGGTGCTGAACAACAACGTCGTCCTCTCGCGCGACGCCTCCGGCCGGGAGGTCATCCTCACCGGCCGGGGGCTCGGCTTCCAGAAGCAGCCCGGGCAGGAGGTGGACCCGCGTGCGGTGGTTCGCACCTTCGTGCCCACCGATGGCCGGGACCCCGACAACCTCGCCACCGTCCTGGCCGCCCTCGACCAGGACGTGGTGCGCGCGGTGGTCCTGGCGATTTCCGAGACCCAGCTGGAGCCTGCCGAGTCCACCCAGCCCACCCTCGCCATCGCGGTGGCCGACCACATGGCCCAGGCGCTGAAGAGGGAACGAGACGGGACCCGTATCGACTACCCGCTGCGGGCCGAGGTGCAGACCCTCTACCGCGAGGAGTACGACAAGGCGGCGCGCCTGCTGGCTGCGATCAACCACCACATCGACCCTCCCCTGCCGCCGACCGAGGCCACGGCACTGGCCCTGCACCTGGTCAACGCCGGGTTCAGCTCCGGGGACCTCTCGTTCACGTACACGATGACCGGTGTGATCCAGCAGATGCTGACGGTCATCTCCGAGCGGTACGGGATCCCCGCCGAGCGCGACTCGATCAGCGGGGCCCGTTTCATCACCCATGTGCGCTACCTGTTCGTGCGGGTCCATCAGCACCGCCAGCTGACCCGGCAGGACTCGGTGATCGGGGAGAGCATCCGCACCGCCTACCCGGAGGCGACCCGTACCGCCCGCCAGCTCGCCACCATCGTGGAGGTGCGCCTGGGGACGGCCCTGACCGAGGACGAGGTGTCCTACCTCGCCCTGCACGTGGCCCGCATGACCTTGGACGCCGAGACCGACGAAGTCCGCTGATGCCGGGCGCACTCGGCCCACTACCCTGGGAGCCATGACGCCGACCCCCGCCCCTGAGCCCCGCCAGGTCTCCGAGACCTTCGATCCCTCGCGCTGGCGGGAGGTGACGGCGGCCGAGCACGGTGGCCCCGCCTTCACCGACATCACCTACCACCGGGGCGTGCAGCGCAGCGACGCCGCCACCGGCCATGACCTGCCGGTGGTGCGCATCGCCTTCGACCGTCCTGAGGTGCGCAACGCCTTCCGCCCCCACACGGTGGACGAGCTGTACCGGGCGATCGACCATGCCCGCCTGGACACCGGGGTGGGTGTGGTGCTGCTGACCGGCAACGGCCCCTCCCCCAAGGACGGCGGTCGCTCGTTCTGCTCCGGCGGCGACCAGCGGATCCGCGGCCGCGCCGGCTACGAGTACGCCGACGCCGAGGAACTGGGCGAGACCGACCAGGTGCGCACCGGCTCCTCCGGTCGCCTGCACATCCTGGAGGTGCAGCGCCTGATCCGCACCATGGGCAAGGTGGTGATCGCCGTGGTCAACGGCTGGGCCGCAGGCGGCGGCCACTCCCTGCACGTGGTCGCCGACATGTCCATCGCCTCCCGGGAGCACGCCCGGTTCAAGCAGACCGACGCGAACGTGGGCTCCTTCGACGGCGGCTACGGCTCCGCGTACCTCGCCAAGCAGGTGGGGCAGAAGCGGGCCCGGGAGATCTTCTTCCTGGCCGAGGAGTACTCCGCCCAGGACGCCTACGACTGGGGCGCCGTGAACCGCGTGGTGGACCACGCCGATCTCGAGGACGAGGCGCTGCGGATGGCCGCGACCATCGCCACCAAGTCCCCGCAGGCGATCCGGATGCTGAAGTTCGCCTTCAACCTGACCGACGACGGCCTGATGGGCCAGCAGGTGTTCGCCGGGGAGGCCACCCGATTGGCCTACATGACCGATGAGGCTGTGGAGGGGCGCGACAGCTTCCTGGAGAAGCGCGACCCGGACTGGTCCCGGTTCCCCCACCCCCAGGGCTGACCGGGCCGTGGCGTCTACCGACCTCTCATGGCTGCGGCCCTCCCCCTACGACGCCTCCGCTGGATCGCTGGCCGAGCACGCCGAGGCAATCGGGGCGGTGATGGCGGGCAGGGCCCGGCTGTGGCTGGGCCCCTTCGACCCGCCCGCGGCTCTCCCCGCCGGCTTCGAGGACACGGCGCTGGTGGTGCCCACCTCCGGCTCCACGGGGGCGGCGAAGGCGGTGGCCCTGTCCCGGCAGGCCCTGCTGGCCTCGCAGGACGCGACCGCCTCGCTGATCGGCAACGGCTTCTGGCTGCCGCTGCTGCCTCCTACGCACATCGCCGGTGTGCAGGTGCTCGCCCGCGCCCACCGCACCGCTCAGGTCCTGGACCTCGATTCCCCTGCCCTGCCGATTCCGCTGCCGGACCTGCGGGGTCACTTCGACTCCGCGGCCTTCGTGGCACTCGCCGAACCCGCACTCGACCAGGCCCGGGCGGCGGGACTGCCGGCGCTTACCTCCCTGGTGCCCACCCAGCTCACCCGCATCGTCACCGGGGCCACCGGGGCCGACGCCAGAGCACGCGCCGTCCTGCGCGGTTTCTCCGCGGTGCTGGTGGGAGGGGCGGCGACGCCCCGGGAGGTGCTGGCCCGCGCGCGGGGGCAGCGGATCGCGGTGCGCACCACCTACGGCTCCTCCGAGACCGCGGGTGGCTGCGTGTACGACAGCGCCCCCCTGCCCGGGGTTCACCTGCGAATCGATGCCCCCGATGCCGAGGGCGCCGGCCGCCTGGTGATCTCCTCCCCCACGCTGGCTCTGGGATACCTGTTCGCCGACGGGACGGGGCAGGTGATCGGCGATGCGTTCGCCACCTCGGACCTCGCCACGCTCGGCCCGGACGGTGACCTGACGGTGCTGGGCCGTGCGGACGACGTGATCATCACCGGCGGCCGCAAGGTGCTCCCGCAGGACGTGGAGCGGGCCATCGATCGTTCGCTGATGCTGCGGGGCCTGGTGCGCACCGCGGTGGTGGTCGGGGTCCCGGATGCGGAGTGGGGCAGCCGGGTGGAGGCCCTGGTGACGATGGAGACGGGAGCGGTGGCCGAGGCCTCCGATGTCCCGGCCCTGGTGCGCTCGGCACTGCGCACCACGGAGGTGCCCTCGTTCATGATCCCCAAGCGGGTGCACGTGGTGGAGGAGCTGCCCCTGCTGGGGATCGGTAAGATCGATCGGTCCGCCGCCGCGCGGATCGCCGCCGGTATCTGACCCGCTCACCGTCCCCCGGCGCCTGGTACGGGCGCCTGACCCAGCACTTCCCGGAAGGACCGCCGTGGCCACCGTCTCCCAGTGGATCGAAGGGGCACGCCCCCGCACATGGCCGGCGGCCGTGGCACCCGTGGCCGCCGGCACCGGGGCAGCCATCTGGCAGCTGCGCAGCATCGGCGAGCTCGACGCCGGGATCGTGGCGACGGTCGTGCTGCCCCGGGCCCTGCTGGCCCTCGCCGTGGCGCTGGCCCTGCAGATCGGCGTGAACTACGCCAACGACTACTCCGACGGCATCCGCGGCACCGACGACGACCGGGTGGGCCCGTTCCGGCTCACCAGCTCCCGGGCGGCGGCACCGGCCACCGTCAAGCGGGCCGCGATCGGTTCGCTCGCTGCGGGGGCCGTGTTCGGGGTGGTGCTGATCGCCGTGGCCGGCATCTGGTGGGCGCTGGTGGTGGGTGCGGCCGCGGTGGCCGCCGCTTGGTTCTACACCGGCGGGAAGAAGCCCTACGGGTACCTGGGGCTCGGCGAGCTGTTCGTGTTCGTGTTCTTCGGACTGGTGGCCGTCAACGGCACCGCCTATGCGATCACCCTGCGGTTCGGGTGGGTGGCGCTGCTGGCCTCGATCGCGATCGGACTGCTGGCGGTGGCGATCATGCTCACCAACAACCTGCGCGACATCCCCACCGACACCGTGGCCGGCAAGCGCACCCTCGCGGTGCGGCTGGGCGATCGGGGCACGCGGCTGCTGTTCGCCGCCACGATGCTGCTGCCGTTCGTGCTGATGGTGCCGGTGATGGTGGTGCAGTGGCCGGTGGCGCTGGTGCTGCTGGCGCTGCCGTTCGCGATCATCCCGGCGCGCACCGTGCTGCGCGGGGCCGCCGGCCGGGACCTGATCCCGATGCTGGGGGCGTCCGGGAAGCTCGAGCTGCTGTTCTCGCTGCTGCTACTGGCGGGCCTGGTCCTCTGATCCCTGGTCGGTGGACTGCTCAGCGTCCAGCAGGGCGTCCTCCTCCTGGGCGTCCTCGTCCACCACGGGGCCGCGGCGCTCGCGACGGCGATCGTCGGCCGCCTTCCACCGCATGGCCGCGCGGTCGCGCACCTTGTCCAGGAACAGGATCGACAGCAGCATCGAGATCAGGGCCGCCAGCACGCCAGCCAGCATCACCCCGACCCCGGCCAGGGTGAGCAGCCACCAGATCACACCGAACAGGGCGAGCCGGAGCACGGCATAGACGACCATCTCTCGCATGCCTCCAGGGTAGGTCCCCGCTCCGACCCGCCACGACGCGAGCACGGACAGCGCGATGCGGATCATGCCCGCGTTGCCCGTCCCGACCGACGATCAGACTCGTTGCCTAGACTTCGCCCATGTTGCGCGCTATTCCGGCCATCCTCTCCGTCGCCATCGCGATCTTCGCGCTGGCGGACTGCATCCAGACGGAGGACGACAAGGTGCGCGGGCTGCCGAAGTGGGCCTGGATCGTGCTGATCGTGCTGATCCCCTGGATCGGGCCGATCACCTGGCTGCTGGTGGGCAAGGACCGCACCGGCGGCACCGGCCGACGGGCCGGACGTGGTGCACCGCAGCGGGGTGGCCCGCTGGCTCCCGACGAGGACCCGGAGTTCCTGCGCAAGCTCGACGAGGACATCCGTCGGGAGCGTCGCGAGAAGGAACGCCTCCGGCGCGAGCGGGAGGCCCAGGAGTCCGCAGGTGGAACCGCACCCGACCAGCCGGGCACGAGCGCTCCTTCTCCCGAGACCGAGGGTCCCGAGGATCCCCAGCATCACTGACCCGGTCGGGAGGGCGTGGATCAGGCGTCCGACGAGGCCCGGACTGCCCGGTCCTCGGAATGGGGACCGCTCAGCTCCCCGCGGCGGTGACGCACGATGAAGGTCGCGACCAGCAGCACGATGATCACCAGGCCCGCGTACCCGAGGATCGGGTAGACGGTGCCGATCAGCGAGCTGAAGCCGATGGCAGACAGCAGCACGGCCAGTGCACCGGTGAGCACGGCGACCAACCAGTTGGGCAGCTTCGTGATCGGGCCCGCCTTGCGGAACCGTTCCACGGAGCCGAACAGGCAGGACACGGCGGTGGTGAACTGCGCCAGCAGCAGCACGATGGTGTACACGACCATGGCCCAGGGGGCGATGGTGGCAGCGAGCTCGACCATCGGCAGGTCTGCGGTGCCGACCACGGCGGCGTTGGCCGACAGCGCCCACACCATCGCACCTGCCATCACGCCGATGCCCAGCGCGCCCAGCAGCGCACCGGAGAACAGGGTGAGACCGCCCTTGGACTCCTTGCCCACGGGCGCGAACACCGCGTACACGAGCTGGATGTTGAAGGCGACGTAGAGCACGCCGGAGAGCATCCAGTTGTTGATCAGCGGGGAGGAGTTGACCATGTCGGCCGCCGCCTGCCCGGTGGAGGGACCGGCGTTGACGATGGCCCAGGCGGCCACGCCCACGGCCACCACGATGATCAGCGGCACCACGATCTTCTGGACGATCACCAGTCCGCTAGTGCCGGCGAGGATGCTCACCACGCACACCGCGGCCATGATCGCCGAGCCGACGATGGCGGGGATGCCGGTCTGCAGCTCGATGGCGGCACCTGCGCCGGCCAGCATGATCACCAGGGTGCCGAAGAGGGACACGGTGATGGAGAGGTCCACGAAGCGGGTGGGCCAGCGGCTGTCCACGGGGTTGACCAGGTCGTGGATGTCGTCGGTGCGCAGCCGGTGGGCGAGCCACAGCACCGCCCAGCCCAGCAGGAAGAACAGGACGGTGGCGATCGCGAGCGCGATGGGCCCCCTCACGGGGCCGAAGCTCACGAAGTACTGCAGGATCTCCTGGCCGGAGGCGTAGCCGGCACCGATGGTGGTGCCGATGAAGGTGGCGCCGATGCTGAATATTCGCCTCGCTGGGGTCCGCTGATCGAGGGTTCGGGTGCCACGTCGCTGCCGTAGCGGTGGCGTCGTTCGGGACCACCAGTGGTGTCGTTGGGGCCGCTCTGTCTACGCTCCTTCCGCCGTGTGTATAGGGCACGCGGCGGAAGGAGCAATCTGGAATGGTACGGAAGATCAGGGCGAAGCTGGTGCTCCAGCTGCGCGCAGAAGGTCTGTCGGGGCGAGCGATTTCGTCCTCGCAGGGCATGTCCCGCAAGTCCGTGAGGGCGGTGTTCGAGGCCGCTGACGCTGCAGGGATCGGGTGGGGCGATATCGCGGACGTCGCCGATGAGCAGGTGTATGCCCGGTTGTTCCCGGGCCGGGGCGAGCACGAGAGCGTGTTCGCACAGCCGGACTGGGAACAGGTCCATCGAGAGATGGCCAGGGTCGGCGTGACGCTGAAGCTGTTGCACGGCGAGTACTTCGACGCGACCACGGCGGCTGGGGATCCGGCGATGGGGTATGACCGGTTTTGCCGCACCTACCAGCACCACGTCATGGTCACCGGTGCCGCTTCGAGAGTCGGTCACAAGGCCGGCCAGAGCGTGGAGGTCGACTGGTCCGGCCCCACGATGGAGCTGGCCGATCCGGTCACCGGCGAGGTCTCGAAGGTGTTCTTGTTCGTTGCCTGCCTGCCTTTTTCTCGTTACGCGTTCTGCTTCCCGGCGCTGGATATGCGCCAGGAGTCCTGGCTGCGAGCGCACGTAGCGATGTTCGAGGCGCTGGGCGGGACGGTCCCGAGGATCGTTCCGGACAACCTCAAGACCGGTGTGGTGAAGCACCCCCGCGAGGGCGAGATCGTCCTGAACGATGCGTATCGCGAGATGGCAGCGCATTACTCGGCGGCGGTGCTCCCGGGGAGGGTGCGGAAACCGAAAGACAAGGCGAGCGTGGAGAACACCGTCGCGCACGTCGCGACCTGGGTCATCGCCGGGCTGCGGGATCAGCGATTCACGTCCCTGCCCGAACTTGCAGCCGCCATCGGGCAGCGGATGGAGGCCTATAACGCGGAGCCGTTCCAGAAGCGGCCCGGATCCCGCGCCAGCGTGTTCGACGCGGAGGAGCGGCCGCTGCTGACGCCGCTGCCGGCGGTGCCCTACGAGATCTCGACATGGCACTACGGACGACGAGTGGGCAGGAACGGGCACGTCACGTTCGCGCGGAACTTCTACTCCGCGCCGTTCGCGCACATCGGCGCGAAGGTCGATCTGCGCATCACGGCCCGGACGCTGGAGATCTATCAGGGCAGCCAGCGACTGACCAGTCACCTGCTGCTCCCGGAGACCGCGAGCAATGAGTACCGCACCAACGACGCGGACCTACCTGCGGGCGAGCGTTTCCAGGCCTGGGACGCGCAGAGGGTGCGGGCGTGGGCAGATCGGGTCGGGCCGGCCACGGTGATCGTGATCCAGCGGATCTTCGAGTCCGTGCCGATCGTGGAACAGGGCCTGGATCCCGCGTTGGCGGTGCTACGGCTCTCTCGCCGCTTCTCCGTAGATCGGGTCGAGGCGGCCTGCGCACTCGCGCTGACGGGACGGGTCCGTTCACCGCGCTATGCGCATCTGCACCCGATCTTGGCCACCGGGCAGGACAAGGTCGCCGCCCTGCGTCCACCCCGCGAGGAACCCGCGGAAGACGGCGGATACGTCCGTGGCGCCGACTACTACGCCGGAGGTGTCCGGTGAGCGTGATCGATAACGACACGAAGCGGAAGCTGCGCGAGATGGGCGCGACCGCGCTGCTGGACGCGATCGATGCCCAGGATGAGGCTCACGTGCTGGGGATGTCGTTCCAGGAACGGCTCCAGCTGATCGTGGACGAGGCGCATTCCATCTTCAATCATGGAAAGGTCGAGGGTCTGATCCGCCGGGCGGGGCTGCGTTATCCCGGAGCGGACCTGCGGCGGCTGGATCTGGTCGAGGAACGGGGACTGAACCGGAACGTGATCGCGCAACTGGCAACCTGCTCCTTCATCCAGCGGCAACAGAACGTGGTCTTCCAGGGCTTCACCGGCTCAGGGAAGTCCTACCTCGGCTGCGCGCTGGCGAAGCAGGCCTGCCAGCACCGGCTCCGAGCCCACTACATCCGAATGCCCGACCTCGAAGAGGCCTGGGCCCTGGCAAAGGACAAGCCGCAGGGCCAGACGAAGTTCCTGCGGAAGTACTCCACGTTCTCGCTGCTGGTGATCGACGAGTGGCTGCTGGACCATCCTGACGAGGGAATGCGTTCGATGCTGCTGGAACTGCTCGAGCGCCGCTATGACACCGGCTCGACCGTGTTCTGCACCCAGTACCCGAAGAAGGACTGGCACGCCCGGCTCGGTGGAGCAGTCCACGCCGATGCGATCATGGACCGCATCGTGCACAACACAATCTGGATCGACACCGGCGACAGGAACATGCGAGAACACACCGCACTGCCCCAGTGACCCGATGCCGGCGGGAGCCAGTGGTCCCCACCGCGGCGGCTACTGGCCCCCGTCGGCACGATCGGCGGTCCCCAAGAGCAAGATTCGGTGGCTCCCACGACTACGAATACTCACGATGCCGAAGGCGCCGACAGCGGAAGGCCTGCGCAGGCCGGCACCGGTGCCGCGAGCACTGGTGGCGGTGGTGGT
This sequence comes from Brachybacterium muris, assembly GCF_016907455.1. Classification (NCBI taxonomy): domain Bacteria; kingdom Bacillati; phylum Actinomycetota; class Actinomycetes; order Micrococcales; family Dermabacteraceae; genus Brachybacterium; species Brachybacterium muris. The sequence continues at coordinate 2,705,622 of NZ_JAFBCB010000001.1, forward strand.
GGCGGGGGCGCTAATGCGCGCACTCCGTCGACGCAGGGACAGTGGAACATCGTCATTGAGGTTCTCCGTTACGAGGGACCGCGAAGCGGGGGCACCCCGAGGCTCATGCGGTCGGGCTGACGGGGGTTCTGCTCACCATAGAACCGCCGTGACAGACAGACCAAACCGAAGTGTCAGAACACTTGATCGCAGGGCCCCGAACACGAGCGGATCGCGGCCCTCGCCTTGAGCGTCTGCCCTGCTCAGAGCCCGGAGTAGGAGTGCAGGCCGTTGATCACCGTGTTGACGATCGTGTAGTTGAACACAACGGCGACAAAACCGGCCAGTGCCAGCCATGCCGCACGGCTGCCGCGGAAGCCACCGGTGGCGCGGGCGTGGAGGTAGGCCGCGTAGATCACCCAGATCACGAAGGTCCACACCTCCTTGGGGTCCCAGTTCCAGTAGCGGCCCCAGGCCTCACGGGCCCAGATGGAGCCGAAGATCAGGGTGAAGGTCCAGCACACGAAGCCCACCGAGTGGATGCGGAAGCTCAGGCCCTCGAGGGCCGTGGAGGCGGGCAGGCGGTCCAGCACGTGCCCGAACCGGCCCCAGTGCTCCCGAGAGGCATCCGGGGCGTCGACGGTGCCGGCGACGGCGCGCTCGTGCCGGGCCTGGAGCAGCTGCATCCCGGCCACCACGGCACCGAGGATCGACAGGGCGGTGGCCAGGATCGCCACGCCGATGTGGATCACCAGCCAGTGGGAGTTCTGCAGGCTGGGGGTGAGCTGGGCCGCGGGCACGATCCAGAAGCGCTGGGCGATGAACAGCAGCAGCAGGATCGGCCCCACCACGAAGGTGCCCAGCACCCGCAGGTCACGGCGCCGGATGGAGAACACCAGGAAGCAGACCATCACCAGGGCGGCGCTGGTGACGGCGAACTCGTACATGTTGGTCCACGGCACGCGCTCGGTGGCGACGGCGCGCAGCACCACGCCGATCGTGTGGGCGACAGTGGCCGCGGTGGAGATCAGGAAGGCGAATCCCTGAGCGGACAGGGACCGCGGGGCTCCGGCGGTGTCAGCGCTCCCGGCCCCGCCCGAGGGGTGCCCGCTGAGGTCCGGGGAGGCGTCCCCGGGGACGCCGGGGACATCGCTGCCCGCGACCGCCGGTGCGCCGGCTCCCACCGGTACGGCCTGGCGCTGTTCGGCCTGGGCGGCCTGCTCCGCGCGGCGGGCCTCCTCGGCGGCGATGCGGGCATCGCTGCGGCGGGCGGTGGTGGCGGCGAGGTCGGCGGTGAAGCCGAACAGGGCCAGCACGTACAGCACGATGGCCACCACGATGAGGAGGTTGGAGACCTCGGCGAGCTGCTGATCGATCACGAGGAACGACCTCCTGGGGTCGGGTCGGGGGCTGCGTCGTCGGTCGTGGCGGCGCCTGGCTCACCGCGGGGGTGGTCAATCGAGGAGGATAGCCGCTGTACCAGGGAGTGCACGTCGTCCTCGAGGGAGGGGTCCTGGCTGCGGGCCAGACCCGCGACCTCCATCACGGTGGTGCCGCCTGTCTCGCGCACCCGTACCCACATGCGGCGGCGGGGTACGAACAGCGAGAGGATCAGGCCGGCCACCGCGGCCAGGGCCGAGCCCAGCAGCCACGGCTCGAAGGGATTGTGGGCCACGTCGAAGGCGGCGTAGCGGCGGATCCCGTCGAAGGACAGGGTGGAGCCGTCGGGCAGGTCGATGGCCTCCCCGGGGGCCAGGCGGATCAGCACCGGGTTGCCATCCTGGCCGGTGAGAGGCTCCAGCTGGGAGATGTCCACCTCGTACACGTTGCGGGGCACGCCCTCGTCCAGGCCCAGGTCGCCCTGGTGCACTGTCACCGCGATCTGCGGGTCCACCAGGGCCGGGAACACGGAGTGCGGGCCCTTCTCGTCGATCACGCCGGTGGGCAGGAAGTAGCCCACCACGGCGGTCTGCTCCGGTCGGGCGTCCGGGGCCTTGATCACCAGCTGGGAGGTGTAGCCCATGTCCCCGGTGGGGACGGTGATGACGGGCCCCTCGGCCACGACGGTGCCCTCGGGGTCGCGCAGGGTGATCTCGGGGGCGTAGCCGTTGCCCAGCAGGTACATGGAGGCACCGGGCACGTGCAGGGGCTTGTTGACCTGCAGGGTCTGCTCGAAGGGCTCCTGGCCGGGGGTGGTCACGTGCACGTCGGCCTCGAAGCTGAGCGGCTGGCCGACGGTGGGAGAGTCGGGGGCGGTGTCGTACTCGGCGCGGAACTGCTCCAGGGTGAAGCGGAACTCGGGCAGCTCCGCGGGGTCGAACCACCCACCAGGCTCGAAGGAGTCGTACTGGGTCAGCGAATTGGAGAAGCCCGCGCCCTCCACCACCGTGATCTGGCCGCGGTAGCTGGTCAGGGAACCGACCGCCACGCACACCAGCACGCCCACCAGTGCGATGTGGAACAGCAGGTTGCCGCTCTCGCGCAGCAGTCCCCGCTCGGCGGTGACCGAGGCCGAGTCGCGCTCCTGGAGGCGCTCGGTGCGGTAGCGGGAGCGGCGCAGCTGGGCGTGGGCACGGCCCAGGAGCTCCTCGGCGTCCACGCCCGGTAGCTCGGTGCGGGTGTAGCCGACGAAGCGGGTGAGCTTGGCGGGGGTCCGCGGGGGCTTGGCCCGCAGCTGCTTCAGGTGCACCCCCACCCGCGGGACGATGCAGCCGATCAGGGAGATGAACAGCAGCAGGTAGATCGCCGAGAACCACGGCGAGGAGAACACGTCGAAGAAGCCCAGGGAGTCCAGGAACTCACCCCAGCTCCCGTTCTGCTCCAGGAACTGCTCGGTGAGGCCGGGATTGACGTTGCGCTGGGGGTACAGGGAACCGGGGATCGCGGCGATCGCCAGCAGCATCAGCAGGATCAGGGCCGTCTGCATGCTGGTGAGCTGGCGCCACAGGAAGCGCAGGGTGCCCATCAGGCCCAGGGAGGGGGCGGCGGGGCGGGTCCTCCCCGTCGTCGGCTTCTGGTCGGTCATCACACCACCGGCTCGAAGGTCGAGATCATGCCCTGCAGCTGGTTCATCCAGGTGGCCCACTGCCCGGTCAGCAGCAGCACCCCGATCACCACCAGCAGCGCACCGGAGAGCAGGCCGATGGTGCGGCGGTGGCGGCTGAGCGCGCGGCTGAGGCCCAGGGCGCGCTCGAACAGCAGGGCGAACAGCACGAAGGGCAGCCCGAGTCCCAGCGAGTAGGCCAGCGCCAGGATGCCGCCGCGCACGGCGGCCCCGCTGCCGGCGCCGCCGTCGAGGCTGAGCGCGATGATGGCGGCGTAGGTGGGGCCGATGCACGGGGTCCAGCTGAGGCCGAAGACCAGGCCCATCAGGGGTGCTCCCAGCAGCCCTGCGTCTGGTCGCTTGCTGGACACCTTCCGGGTGCCGCTGAGCTGGGGGAACACTCCCATGAACAGCAGGCCCATCAGGATCACGATCACCCCGGCCACGCGGTTGATCCACACCGCGTACTCCTGCAGCAGGTAGCCGACGGCGCCGGCGAAACCGCCCAGCAGCATGAACACCACGGTGAAGCCGGCCACGAACAGGGCGCTGCCGACGAGCATGCGGCCCTTCGAGGGGGCCTTCGGCGTGCGGGGCGCCTTCGGGCCGACGGCCGCGGTGGCGCTCTGCCCGGCCAGGCCCGAGACATAGCCCAGGTAACCGGGCACCACGGGCAGCACGCACGGGGACAGGAAGGCGACGATGCCGGCGGCGGCGGCGACGGCGATGGCCAGCAGCAGGGACCCGGACAGTGCTGTGGCCTGGAACGCTTCCCCGATCTCGGCGGTGATCATTCGGCCAGGACCCGGTCCAGCATGGCCCGCAGCACGGAACCGTCGGCCGCTCCGGAGATGCGGGCGGCCACCCGGCCCTCGCGGTCCAGCACCAGGGTGGAGGGCACCGCATTGGGGGCGACCTGCCCGCGCAGTGCGTACATGATCTGGGCGTCCGTGTCGGGCAGGGAGGGGTAGGTGATGCCGTAGTTCTGCTCGAACGCCTGGGCGGGGCCGGCGGCGTCACGCACGTTGACGCCCACGAACTGCACGCCGTCCTCGGCGTACTCCTCGTTGATGGCCTGCAGTTCCGGGGCTTCCTTGCGGCAGGGCGGGCACGCGGCGTACCAGACGTTGACCACCAGCACCTCACCGCGCTGATCGGCGGCGGCGAACTCCTCGCCGGTGTAGGTGGTGCCGGTGAAGTCCAGGGGCTCGGCCCGGTCCTCCGGCGGGATCTCGGTGGTCACGCCGTCGCCCCCCACGTACCCGGAGTCGTAGCGGTCGGAGGTGTCGGTGCCGCAGGCGGCGAGCAGCGCGGCTGCGGGCAGCAGTCCGAGGGCGCCCAGCAGGTGGCGCCGGCCCGGGGCGCGGCGGGGGGTCATGTGAGCTTGCCCCCGGTGGCGTCGACGGCCCCGGCCACCAGGTGGGCGGCGGGCTCGGCGTAGTCCACGCCGGACAGGTGCGGGCCCACGAAGCGGAAGCTGGTGACCGAGCACAGCGAGCACTGGCGACGGCGCGGGTCGTGCGGGAGCGGCTTGCCCTCGGCGCTGCGGCGCACCAGCCAGATCGGCAGCTGGTGCAGGACCAGCACGGCCTCGTGCCCCTCGGCCTCCGCGCGGGCCTGGTGCATGGCCTCGGTGACCCGCGCCACCTGTTCGCGGTAGGGCTCGCCCCAGGAGGGGCGCAGGGGGTTCAGGAACCAGCGCCAGTTGCGGGGATCGCTGAGCTTGGCGTCGCCGTGGCCCATGCGCTGGCCCTCGAAGCGGTTGCCGGACTCGATCAGTCGCTGATCGGTGCTGACCGGCAGCTGGTGGGCCGCGGCGATGGGGGCGGCCGTCTGCTGGGCGCGCAGCAGCGGCGAGGACCGCACCAGGGCGATGTCCCTGTCGGCCAGGTGGTCGCCGACGCACTGCGCCATCTGCTCCCCGCGTTCGGACAGCCGGTAGCCCGGCATCCGCCCGTACAGGATGCGGTCGGGGTTGTTCACCTCGCCGTGGCGCACGAGGTGGACGGTGGTGGTGGTCATGGGTGCGGGTTCCTCCAGAGGCTGAGCGGGCCCACGGTACCAACCGAAGCTCCGAGTCAGTCGGTGCTGGAGCGCTCCGTGTGAGCGGACGGACGGCCCAGCGCCACAGGCGCGTCGGCGGGGATGGTGCGGCCCATGATCCGGCCGAGCTCCAGGAAGTCCTCGTGGCCCACCACGTCCAGCAGCAGCTCGCGCACGGAGCGCACGTGGGCGGGGGCGGCGCGGCGCAGGAGATCGGCGCCCTGGGCGGTCAGGTGGGCCTGGCGCCCGCGGCCGTCCGCGGAGCAGCGGGCCCGCTCCACCAGGCCTCTCTTCTCCATGCGGGTGATGGTGTGGGTGAGGCGGGAGCGGGAGTGCACCACCTGGTCGGCCAGGTCGGACATGCGGATGAACCCGGCCTCGGCCTCGGACAGCCGCACCAGGATCTCGTACTCCCCCAGGGTCAGGTCGATCTCGGGATCGGCTTCCAATGCCATGGAGAGCCGATCGGTCATGAGGGTGGTGGCGTAGAGGAAGCGACGCCAGGCACCCTGCTCGACCTGGCTGAGCCACAGGCCCTCGGGGGTGGAGACGTCAGGGGAGGTGCCCGGCTGCGACGACACGGGCGAGCTCCCATCAGGGATGGACTGCATCACATACTCCTGGTTCAGTGGGGGCGGGCGGTTGCACCGACCCCGAGTATAGTTTATGTTTCAAGCATGCTTCGGCACCCACACCGGGTGCCGCTCGGTGCCCCACCCCGGGGCGCCGCCCCGTCTACTGAAGGAGACACCCCATGAGCGAGCAGTTCGACGGCCTCACCCCCGGCGTCTGGACCCTGGACCCCGCACACACCTCCGCGAGCTTCACCGTGCGCCACGCCGGCATCTCCAAGGCCCGCGGCCGGTTCGGCGACGTCGAGGGCACCCTCACCGTGGGTGAGGGACAGGATCTCAGCTTCAAGGCCGTGATGAAGACCGCTACCATCAGCACCGGCAACGAGGACCGCGACAACCACCTGCGCAGCGGCGACTTCTTCGACGTGGAGACCTACCCGGAGATCACCTTCGTCTCCACCAAGGTCGAGGGCGATGAGCTGCACGGCGAGCTCACCATCCGCGACACCACCCGTCCGGTGGTCCTGGAGTTCACCTACGAGGGTGCCGCCACCGATCCCTTCGGCGTGTACCGCGCGGGCTTCACCGGCGAGACCAAGATCTCCCGCAAGGAGTTCGGCCTGACCTGGAACGCTGCCCTCGAGACCGGCGGCGTGCTGGTCGCCGACGATGTGCGCATCTCCATCGAGGCCGAGTTCACCGCTCCCACCGCTGCGTGAGTCGCTGGGTCTGCAGGATCCACTGGACCTGCTGACCGGCTGATCATGCGCCTCTGAGCCGGCGCACCGCCCCCTCGGTGCGCTGTCGACGGGCCGCCCGCCTTCCGGCGAGCGGCCCGTCGTGCTGTCTAGCCTCCACCCGCACCGGCGGCGTCCCTCCCGCCCTGTACGCCTCGATAGGGTTCCCCCATGGCCGACCGTCGTATCCCCGCCCCCGCCGATCCGGACGCCCGCGTCCTGTACCTCACCCGCACTGGCTGCCACCTGTGCGACGAGGCGCTGCCGCTGGTGCGCGCCGAGGCCGATCGCGTCGGCACCGCGGTGGAGGTGCGGGACATCGACGAGGACGAGACCCTGCGCCGCGACTGGGACTTCGATGTCCCGGTGATCATCGTGGACGGGAAGCTGCACGCCCGGTACCGGGTGGACGCCGAGCAGCTGCGCGCGGCGCTCAAGCTGCCGCTGTGGCGACGCCTGCTGCGCCGAGACTGAGCCCGCCCACCCCGACTTCTGGGCGCTGCGTGTGACCTGACGACGCGGAACGGGCTCGAGGCGGCAATCCGCGCCCATTTGTTGGGGTGACACGAAGTGGTCTGCAGTGCCGGGATGACGCGGTGTGCGGTGCCGGGGATGATCCACAGCGCTCGGTAGGGCGACAAAGGACCACCACCTGACCGGGGGCGACTGTTCCCCATACAGAACACAGCGGCCCCCGCCCTGATGGGCGGGGGCCGCTGTTCTCACGCTGCGCTCACTTCTTGTTGCGGCGCTGGTGACGAGTCTTGCGAAGCAGCTTGCGGTGCTTCTTCTTGGCCATGCGCTTACGACGCTTCTTGATGACAGAACCCATAGGTGCCTCAGTTCTGCAGGCTAGAGCCTGCGGGTGGTCCAGCGGTGCGGGAGTGCGCGACCCGTGGTCCGTGCCTCAGCGCTGCTGCGCGGGCGTGGTCACGGGCATGCGCCACGGTCGACGCATCATTCTACACGCCACCTCAGCGGGACTCCCCCGCCGCCAGTGCGAGATCGCTCGCAGCGGCGGCGGCGCGGTCCAACTGCTCCTGCACCGGGTCCACCACCAGGTCGTCGGCCACGTCCCGTACCCGGGTCAGCAGCACCCGGCGGGCCCGTCGGCGGTGCCAGGCACCGGTCATCGCCGCGAGCGCCGCCCCGGCGATGCCCAGCAGGATGCCCGCTGCCACCCCCAGCACGATCAGGGCGGTGGGCAGCGGGATCGGGATCCACAGGCCCTCGAGCATGGGCAGCGGCAGGGGCGGCACCCCGAAGAACACCAGGGCGGCGTTGATGGCCAGCCAGCCCAGTCCCACCACCCAGGTGAGCAGGGCCAGCCACTGCAGCACGTCGAACACCGGCCACCACCAGGAGGTGGCGCGGCCGCGCAGGTCGGCCTCGGCCACGGCCTGGTCCAGGGCGTCGGGCAGGGTCTCCTCGTGGGAGCGGGCGGCGCGGCGCACCGCGGAGCGCCAGGGATCGGTGCCCCCGGCGGAGGCGGAGTCGGCGAAGGCCCTCACCCCACCGGAGGCACGGGCGCGGGTGCCGGCGTCGGGCTCCGGCAGGGAGGTGCGCTCCAGCCCCTCGGCGTCGCGTTCCTGCCCGATCCCCAGGCGGCGCAGGGGGTCCGCCCGGAAGCGGCGCAGCCATCGCAGCGGCGGCCAGCCCACGCGGCCACCGGCGCGGTAGCGGTAGGAGGCGCCGACGGCCGTGGCCACCGGCTCCACGCGGGCGGCGACCGCGAGGTCTGCGACCAGGGTGTCCACGGTGGAGTCGTCCACCCGCTCGTCCAGGCCCTCGGGGTCGGCGGCGGTGCGCAGGCGCCGGGCGGCATCGGCCACGTCGGCGCGCTGGCGGGAGGCAGCGGCGTCGCGGGTGCGGGCGATGTCCAGCAGGTGGGTGCGCAGCTCCTCCAGGCCCTCGCCGGTGGTGGCGGAGGCCGCGAGCACCGGGGCGGAGGTGAGGCCGTCGGCCCGGGCGATGCCCTGCAGGGAGGCCACCACGGCTTCCCGCTCATCGGGCCGCACCCGGTCGATCTGGTTCAGCACGAACACGGTGACGGCGTCGTGGCTGGCGAAGCGCTGCACGAACTCGCGGTGCAGCACCGCATCGGCGTACTTCTGGGGATCGGTGACCCAGACGATCACGTCCACCAGGCCCGTCATCCGCTCAGCCACGGCACGGTTGTCGGTCTGGACGGAGTCGAGGTCCGGCAGGTCCAGCAGCACCAGGCCCGGTGGTACTTCCTGGTCGGCCGCGTGGCGCCGGCGCCCGGAGGCGGGGGCCTTGCCTGCGAGCTCCAGGGCGGTGCCGGTGCCGTCGAGGTGGTGGCGGTCCGGCACTCCCAGCCAGTCCAGCAGTTCGTCCGAGCCCACCTCCCCCAGCACCGCCGCGACGGGGCGGGCGGTGGTGGGGCGGCGCACCGCGGCCTTGCTCACCTCGGTGCCCACCAGGGCATTGACCAGGGAGGACTTCCCGGAACCGGTGGCGCCGAACAGGCCGATCACGGTGTGCTCGGCGGAGAGGGCACGACGGCGGTCGATGCGCTCGATGATCTCTCGGGCGGAGTCCACCTCCCCGGAGGGGGCCACGTCCTCCAGCACCTCGACGGCACGGTCCAGCGCGTCCAGGCGCTGCACCAGGGGGACGGCGCGGTCCTTGCGCCGACGCGGGCTCATCGGGGGTCCTCGGGAAGGTCCCCACGGTCCTCGCGGATCTCGTGGGCCAGGGCCTCCAGCGCGTCGGCGTCGGCTTCCATCGCCTCGGCGCCGCCGATGCCGGCCAGCTCGGCCAGGCGCTGCTCGAAGGGTGCGGAGCGACCGGCCACCAGGGCGTCCAGTCGGGTGGTGAGGCGCTCGCGGGCGATGCGGGCCATGCGGCGCACCGCCTCGTCGCCGAAGATGGTCTCCAGCAGCTTTTGGCCCACCACGGCGGTGCCGGCGCCCACCCCCACCTCGAGGCCGGTGGGGATGAAGGCGGTGGAGGCGAACACGGCGATCATCAGCGCTACACCCACCACGTTCACGCCCAGGGACATCAGGCGGGCCTTGGTGCGACGGTCCGCACCCTCCTGGCGCACCAGCTCCAGCACATCGCCCTGCCAGGCGCGCACGGCTGCGGCCACCTCCTCCGCGTATCCGTCGGGGATGCGGGAGAGGTCCTGCCCCTCGGCGAGGTGGCGACCGGCGGCGGTGGCCCGCCAGGACTGCTCGGCGCGCTCGGCCCCGCGGGCGGTCTCGTCGATCACCACGGCCACCAGGGAGGTGCCGAGCGCCTGTTCGGCGGCGACCGAGGGGGCGGGCTTGCCGCTGAGCATCCCGCCGATGCGGTCGCGCATGCGGCCCACGAAGGTCTCGACCCCGCGGAAGAACTCGCCGGTGCCCACCACGTCCTGCCAGCGGGCCAGCACCTCGCCGCGCAGCAGGGAGCCGTCGCCGATGGACTCCTCGATGCGGTCGCGGGCGTCGGCGAAGGCCGCCACCACCTCGCCGTGGAGGCGATCCCTCTCGGCCTCCTGCACGCGGGCGTGGGCGGCGATGTCGCGGGCGGATCCGGCCAGTCGGCCGACGGCCCCGGCCAGGGTGCGGCGGGCGATCGCGCCGCGGCCCTCGGCGTCGGCCGCGAGATCGCGCAGGTGCCCCGTGAGCTCGCCGACGGCGGCGGCGGGCAGCATGCCCCGCTCGTCCACGTCGCTCTCGGCCACCAGGAACAGGTGGGCCACCTCGATGCCCTCCCGGTCCAGCATGGCGCGCAGGTCCGGACCCAGCTCCTCGGCCACCCCGGGGCGGTCGGGGATGCGGTTCATCACCACGGCGACGGTGACGTCGCGCTCGGCGGCGGTGCGCAGCACCTCCCACGGCACGGCGTCGGCGTAGCGGTTGGCGGTGGTGACGAACAGCCACAGGTCCGCGGCGCGCAGCAGCTGACGGGCCAGCTCCCGGTTGCCGGTGGAGACGGAGTCGATGTCCGGGGCGTCCAAGATCGCCAGGCCCCGCGGGATGGAGGGCTCGGCGCGCAGTTCGAGACTGGTGGCCGCGGCCTCCTCGCCGCTGGTGGAGGGGGCACCGTCGGGACCGACGGCGGCCAGGGCCTCCTGCGCGGCCACCGGCTGCCCGTCACCGCGCACCCGGGCCAGGCCCGGCAGGATGCGGGAGCCGGCGAACCAGGCGGAGTCCTCGGGGTGGTGCAGCAGCACGGGGCGACGGGTGGTGGGGCGGATCGCACCGGTCCGGCTGACCGGATGACCCACCAGGGCGTTGACCAGGGTGGACTTGCCGGCGCCCGTGGAGCCGCCCACCACCACCAGCAGCGGGGCGTCCAGGGATGCCAGGCGCGGGGCGACGTGGTCGGCCAGCTGCGACAGCGCGCCGGAGACCTCCGCCCGGGCCTGCTGGGCCCCCTCGATGGGCAGCGGCAGCTCGAGAGCGCGCAGGTCCTTCGCGAAGGTACCGAGCACGGTGGGCTGCTCGATGCTGTGGGTCCCGCTGCTGATTCCGAGGTCTGTCATTTCTTCCCCGTCCTACGGTGATGTGACCGGCTCATTGTGGCAGGTGACCTGCCCGGGGCGGACCTGCCGGGACGCTCAGTCGTGGAAGGGGTCCAGTCCCCACTCGGGGAAGACTGCACGGCGGGTGGCCTGGACCGCTCGGTCCAGCGGGTCCTCCGGGTCGAAGCCCGCCTCCCAGTCGCGCACGGCCAGTGGCCTGCCCTCGCCGAAGGTGCGCATCGCCGGGTCCAGGGAGAGCCCGTGGGCCTCACGGACGCGGGCATCGGCATCCAGATAGGCCTGTGGGAGGGGCTCGTCGGGATCGACCGGCTCCCCCGTGGCTACGGCGATCAGGTGGGCCCAGGAGCGGGGAACCACGTCCACCACCGCGTAGCCCCCGCCGCCGAGGGCCAGCCAGCGCCCCTCGCACACCTCCTCGGCGATCTCGCGCATCAGGATCATCACCTCGCGCTGGGCCTCCAGCGACACGGTGAAGTCGGCCAGGGGGTCCACCCGGTGGGTGTCGGCCCCGTGCTGGGTGACCAGCAGGGTGGGGCGGATCGCGCGGGCCAGGGCCGGCACGGTGGCGCGGATGGCGCGCACCCAGCCGTCGGCGTCGGTACGGGGCGGCAGCGGCAGGTTGATCGCGCTCCCGGGGGCCTTCTGCCCGCCGGTGTCCTGGACGAAGCCGGTGCCGGGGAACAGGTGCTCGCCGCTCTCGTGCACCGAGAGGGTGATGGCTCGCGGCTCGTCCCACAGCGCCGTCTCCACCCCGTCGCCGTGGTGCACGTCCACGTCGGCGTACAGCACGCGCTGCTCCCCCGCGTCCAGGGCATGGCGGATCGCGATCGCGGCATCGTTGTACACGCAGAACCCGGAGGCGCGGCCCGGGCGGGCGTGGTGCATGCCGCCTGCGACGTTCACCGCGCGCCGCACACTGCCTGTCAGGATCGCGTCGATCGCGGCCAGGGAGCCGCCGGCGATGCGGGCAGAGGCCTCGTGCATGCCCAGGAAGGCGGGCACGTCGTCGCCGCCGATGCCGTAGGCGATCAGCTCGTCGTCGGTGGCGAGGTCGTGGGGCGCGGAGGCGCGGCGCACCGCCTCGATGTAGGCGGCGTCGTGCACGGAGGCGAGCTGCTCCTGGCTCGCCACCGGGGCGTCGATCACGGTGACGCCCGGGCGGTCCAGGAGTCCGGCGGCACGAGCGAGGTCCCTGGTGAGCGTCAGCCGCACCGGCGACATCGGGTGATACGGGCCGAAGTCGTACTGCGCGAAGGCGTCGTCCCACACCACGGCGCAGCTGTCCGCGGTCCCGGCAGCAGGGGGCGGTGCTGTCGCGTCATCGGCGTGCATGCCCCGAAGCGTACCCAGACGATGCCCATGGCGGACACAGCGGGCACCCATCGCGGACGTAGACTGCGCCGCGACGACCGCACCAGCAGAGGGGCGGGTGTGAGAAGCGGGAGGTGTGATGCCCCAACGGACCTCGGGTGCCACCGGCCACCTCCCGACCCCCTCGCGCGCCACTCGCTGGCGTCATGCGGTCAGCGACTTCTTCGCCGAGCTGGGACGCTCCTCCCCCGCCCGTTTGCTGCTGATCGTGTTCACCGCGATGATCGGCGTGTTCACAGCCCTGCTGTCCCTGCCGATCTCTGCGGCCGACGGGCAGCGCACTCCCTTCGTGGACGCCCTGTTCACGGCCGTCTCCGCGATCTGTGTGACGGGCCTGGTCACGGTGGACACCGGCACCCACTGGTCCACCTTCGGGCTCACGGTCATCATGGTGGCGATGAAGGTGGGCGGCCTGGGCGTGCTGACGCTGGCCTCCCTGCTGGGCCTGTCGGTGATGCGCTCGATGGGGCTCGCACAGCGACTGATCGCCGCGCGGGAGACCCGCGCCGAGCAGCTCGCCGAGGTGGGCGGGGTGCTGCGCACCATCGTGATCACCTCCACCGCCTTCGAGGTGGCCACCTTCGTGGCGCTGACGCCGTACATGGTGGTGACCGAGCACGGCTTCGGGGAGTCGCTGTTCCTGGGCCTGTTCTACGCGATCAGCGCCTTCAACAATGCCGGTTTCGTGCCGGAGGCCGCCGGCACCGCCCAGTACCTGGCCGATCCGTTCTTCACCGTCCCGGTGGGCCTGGCCGTGGCGGTGGGATCCCTGGGCTTCCCGGTGATCCTGGCGGTGGCGCGGGCCTGGCGCACCCCGAAGCGCTGGTCCCTGCACGCGAAGCTCACCCTCGCGACCTCCGGGATCCTGCTGGTTGCCGGTTGGGCCGGCCTGCTGCTGATGGAGTGGTCCAACCCCTCCACCCTCGGCGGGCAGAGTGTGGGCACCAAGATCCTGGCCTCGGCCTTCGCCTCGATCATGCCGCGATCCGGTGGCTTCTCCACCCTGGACATCGGGCAGATGACGGGGGAGTCGCGCCTGTTCATCGACCTGCTGATGTTCATCGGCGGCGGTTCCGGCTCCACCGGTGGCGGCATCAAGGTCACCACCTTCGCACTGCTGGTGCTCTCGATCTGGGCGGAGATCCGTGGCAACCCCGACGTGGAGACATTCGGTCGCCGCATTCCGCAGGAGACCATCCGCCAAGCCATCGGCGTGCTGGTGATGAGCTCCGCAGTGGTGTTCGTGGCCACCTTCGTGCTGCTGCGCATCACCCCGTTCACCCTGGACCAGACCCTGTTCGAGGCGCTCTCCGCCTTCGGTACGGTAGGACTGAGCACAGGCATCACCCCGGACCTCTCGAGCCCGGCGAAGTACGTCATCATCGTGTGCATGTACGTGGGGCGCCTGGGGCCGATGACCCTGGGTGCAGCCCTTGCGCTGCGGCAGCGCTCCCGGATGGTGCGCCTGCCCCTGGAACGGCCGGTCGTGGGTTGATGAGTCGTGGGTTGATGAGTCGTGGGTTGATCGGTCGCGGACCGGCACCGTGCGTCGCGCGTGACCGCCCGCGCCTAGACTGTGGCGGCCGACGAAGGAGGACAGGTGGCACGCAGCAGACGTGACGACAGCGGGGTGCTGGTGATCGGCCTGGGCCGTTTCGGTGCCTCGATCGCCCTGACCCTGGAGGAGCTGGGCACCGACGTGCTCGCGTTGGACGCCCGCGACGACCTGGTCCAGGAGTACTCCGGTCGCCTCACCCATGTGGTCCAGGCCGACGCCACCCAGATGGAGTCCCTGGCGCAGGTGGGCGCAGCAGAGTTCTCGGTGGCGGTGGTGGGCGTGGGCACCTCGCTGGAGGCCAGCGTGCTGATCACCGCGAACCTGGTGGACCTGGGCAAGCCCGTGATCTGGGCGAAGGCCATCTCCTCCGCACACGGCAAGATCCTGGAGCGCATCGGTGCCCACCACGTGGTCTTCCCCGAGGCCGACGCCGGCCGCCGCGTGGCCCACCTGGTCAACGGCCGGCTGCTGGACTTCATCGAGTTCGACGACGGCTTCGCGATCGTGAAGATGCGGCCGCCGCGCGAGACCCAGGGCTACACGCTGGCCCAGTCCGACATCCGCGCCAAGTACGGCGTGACCGTGGTGGGCGTGAAGTCACCGGGCAGGGACTTCACCTACGCCACCCCGGAGACCATCGTGACCCAGCACGACCTGCTGATCGTCGCGGGGCACACGGATCTGATCGAACGGTTCTCCACCCGGCCCTGAGGCCGGTCCCCGGGGTCAGTCGCCGGTGAGCTCGCGGGAGCGCTCAGCGGAGGCCTGCATGGCCGAGGCGATCCCGGGACGGACCCCCAGGCGCTCCATCACCGCCAGGCCCTCCACCGTGGTGCCGCCGGGGCTGGACACCCCGTTCTTGGCGACCGCCGCGTGCTGCCCGGTCTGCATCAGCATGGTGGCGGCGCCGCGCACGGTCTGCTGCACCAGGCGATCGGCGAGGTCCCGCTTCAGGCCCAGCCGCACCGCCTCGTCGGTCATCGCCTCGATCAGCGAGAACGTGAACGCCGAGAGCGACCCGGCCGCACCGATGAACGCGTGGACCTGCTGCTCGGTGATGTCCTCGACCACGCCGGCCTCGGCGAACAGGGCGTGGACCAGCTCGTACTGCTCGTCGCTCACGGCGCTGCCGCGCATCAGGCCCACGGCCCCCTCCCCCACCGAGATGGGCGTGTTGGGCATTGAGTATTCGTAGTCGTGGGAGCCACCGAATCTTGCTCTTGGGGACCGCCGATCGTGCCGACGGGGGCCAGTAGCCGCCGCGGTGGGGACCACTGGCTCCCGCCGGCATCGGGTCACTGGGGCAGTGCGGTGTGTTCTCGCATGTTCCTGTCGCCGGTGTCGATCCAGATTGTGTTGTGCACGATGCGGTCCATGATCGCATCGGCGTGGACTGCTCCACCGAGCCGGGCGTGCCAGTCCTTCTTCGGGTACTGGGTGCAGAACACGGTCGAGCCGGTGTCATAGCGGCGCTCGAGCAGTTCCAGCAGCATCGAACGCATTCCCTCGTCAGGATGGTCCAGCAGCCACTCGTCGATCACCAGCAGCGAGAACGTGGAGTACTTCCGCAGGAACTTCGTCTGGCCCTGCGGCTTGTCCTTTGCCAGGGCCCAGGCCTCTTCGAGGTCGGGCATTCGGATGTAGTGGGCTCGGAGCCGGTGCTGGCAGGCCTGCTTCGCCAGCGCGCAGCCGAGGTAGGACTTCCCTGAGCCGGTGAAGCCCTGGAAGACCACGTTCTGTTGCCGCTGGATGAAGGAGCAGGTTGCCAGTTGCGCGATCACGTTCCGGTTCAGTCCCCGTTCCTCGACCAGATCCAGCCGCCGCAGGTCCGCTCCGGGATAACGCAGCCCCGCCCGGCGGATCAGACCCTCGACCTTTCCATGATTGAAGATGGAATGCGCCTCGTCCACGATCAGCTGGAGCCGTTCCTGGAACGACATCCCCAGCACGTGAGCCTCATCCTGGGCATCGATCGCGTCCAGCAGCGCGGTCGCGCCCATCTCGCGCAGCTTCCGCTTCGTGTCGTTATCGATCACGCTCACCGGACACCTCCGGCGTAGTAGTCGGCGCCACGGACGTATCCGCCGTCTTCCGCGGGTTCCTCGCGGGGTGGACGCAGGGCGGCGACCTTGTCCTGCCCGGTGGCCAAGATCGGGTGCAGATGCGCATAGCGCGGTGAACGGACCCGTCCCGTCAGCGCGAGTGCGCAGGCCGCCTCGACCCGATCTACGGAGAAGCGGCGAGAGAGCCGTAGCACCGCCAACGCGGGATCCAGGCCCTGTTCCACGATCGGCACGGACTCGAAGATCCGCTGGATCACGATCACCGTGGCCGGCCCGACCCGATCTGCCCACGCCCGCACCCTCTGCGCGTCCCAGGCCTGGAAACGCTCGCCCGCAGGTAGGTCCGCGTCGTTGGTGCGGTACTCATTGCTCGCGGTCTCCGGGAGCAGCAGGTGACTGGTCAGTCGCTGGCTGCCCTGATAGATCTCCAGCGTCCGGGCCGTGATGCGCAGATCGACCTTCGCGCCGATGTGCGCGAACGGCGCGGAGTAGAAGTTCCGCGCGAACGTGACGTGCCCGTTCCTGCCCACTCGTCGTCCGTAGTGCCATGTCGAGATCTCGTAGGGCACCGCCGGCAGCGGCGTCAGCAGCGGCCGCTCCTCCGCGTCGAACACGCTGGCGCGGGATCCGGGCCGCTTCTGGAACGGCTCCGCGTTATAGGCCTCCATCCGCTGCCCGATGGCGGCTGCAAGTTCGGGCAGGGACGTGAATCGCTGATCCCGCAGCCCGGCGATGACCCAGGTCGCGACGTGCGCGACGGTGTTCTCCACGCTCGCCTTGTCTTTCGGTTTCCGCACCCTCCCCGGGAGCACCGCCGCCGAGTAATGCGCTGCCATCTCGCGATACGCATCGTTCAGGACGATCTCGCCCTCGCGGGGGTGCTTCACCACACCGGTCTTGAGGTTGTCCGGAACGATCCTCGGGACCGTCCCGCCCAGCGCCTCGAACATCGCTACGTGCGCTCGCAGCCAGGACTCCTGGCGCATATCCAGCGCCGGGAAGCAGAACGCGTAACGAGAAAAAGGCAGGCAGGCAACGAACAAGAACACCTTCGAGACCTCGCCGGTGACCGGATCGGCCAGCTCCATCGTGGGGCCGGACCAGTCGACCTCCACGCTCTGGCCGGCCTTGTGACCGACTCTCGAAGCGGCACCGGTGACCATGACGTGGTGCTGGTAGGTGCGGCAAAACCGGTCATACCCCATCGCCGGATCCCCAGCCGCCGTGGTCGCGTCGAAGTACTCGCCGTGCAACAGCTTCAGCGTCACGCCGACCCTGGCCATCTCTCGATGGACCTGTTCCCAGTCCGGCTGTGCGAACACGCTCTCGTGCTCGCCCCGGCCCGGGAACAACCGGGCATACACCTGCTCATCGGCGACGTCCGCGATATCGCCCCACCCGATCCCTGCAGCGTCAGCGGCCTCGAACACCGCCCTCACGGACTTGCGGGACATGCCCTGCGAGGACGAAATCGCTCGCCCCGACAGACCTTCTGCGCGCAGCTGGAGCACCAGCTTCGCCCTGATCTTCCGTACCATTCCAGATTGCTCCTTCCGCCGCGTGCCCTATACACACGGCGGAAGGAGCGTAGACAGAGCGGCCCCAACGACACCACTGGTGGTCCCGAACGACGCCACCGCTACGGCAGCGACGTGGCACCCGAACCCTCGATCAGCGGACCCCAGCGAGGCGAATATTCAGGCATCGCGCGCACCACTGCCTGACCGTCCGGCAGTGCCTTCTCGATGGCCTCCAGGGTGATGCCGGCGGCAAGGGAGATCACGATCGCCTTGTCCTTCAGCTGCTCGGCGATCTCACCGGCGAGGTCGACGATCTGGTAGGGCTTCACACCGAGCACCACCACGTCGGCCCCGCTGACGGCCTGATCGCGCTCACCGGCGCGACCTCCGAGCTCCTTCGCGGCGCGCTCACTGCTCTCCTGCGACGAGTTCACGATCGTGAGGGCGTCACCCGGCAGCCCGGAGGCGAGGCACGCCTTCGCGACGGGGCCGCCCATGTTGCCGGCCCCGATCACGGTGACCTCGACGGTGGTGGTATCGGGCTTCGATGCAGCGCTGGGAGTCATCCCTCCAGGGTAGTGGCCGCGCGCTCGCGGTCGAGGGTGCGCCGTTCGATCAGCACCAGCAGCTGCACCAGCACCACGCCGCCGACGGCCACGGCCATCATCAGTGGCCAGTTCGCCTCAGGCGCCTGCAGTCCACCGGCAGAGTCCTGCCAGGGCCACAGGGTGCGCAGGGCCCCGATCATCAGACCGGCCAGCACCACCATGGTGCCGCGGTGATGCCGCACCAGCAGCACCCGCATGATCCGCACGATCACCACCAGGCCCACCAGTGCCCACAGTGCGAACCAGGCCAGGTAGCCCAGGTCCCGTTCGTCGACCGCGGTCAGCGTGGGCTGGTACAGGCCCAGGGTCAGCAGGATGAAGGAGCCCGACAGGCCGGGCAGGACCAGGGCGCACACGGCGATAGCCGCGGCCGGCGCGATCACCCAGGCAGTGGGTTCCAGCCCTGCGGCGGGCAGGGACGTGGCGAAGAAGGCGCCGATGACGCCGAGCAGGAACAGTCCGATCTCGGGCAGTCGCCAGGAGCCCCCGGACAGCGCGACCGGGACCATCACGGAACCCGCGACCAGTCCCAGGAACAGGGCGCGCATGGTCTGTGGGTTGTGCTCGACCAGGTGGGAGATGGGGCCGGCGACGGTGAACACGGCTAGCGCCATGCCGATCATGAGCGGCACGATCAGACGCCAGGACACCTGCCGCAGGTGGCCGAGGGCCTCTGCGCGTCGATCGGGCCCGGTCACCAGGTGCTTCGCGGCGCTGGTGAGCGCGGCCCCGGATTCGATCAGCTCGTCGTAGATGCCGGTGACCAGGGCGACGGTGCCGCCGCTGACGCCGGGGATGGTCTCCACCACGCCGATCAGTGCCCCTCGGGCGAGGTTGCCCAGGGGGTGGCGGCGGGGCGGTGCGGGAGCGTCGGTCATCGGGCCTCGGGGTTCGGTTGATGGGAGGGGGCGGGCCGGGCTCATCGTCCGCGACCCCAGTGAGGAGGGACGTCGCTGGCGATCCTGGCGTCGTTGGACTCGTCGGCGCCCGGCTCGGGCCGGTCCTCGTCCATCCGGTCCGGGAGGATCGGGGCGCGCGGGGTCCTGGAGCCGCTGGGCCGGGCCGCTGGGTCGTCAGCAGTCTGCCCGTCCCAGTCCATGGGTCTACCGGTCAGGGAGGAGATCACGACGGGGCCGGAGCGGGGGCGCCGCTTCTCGCCCGCGGTGCCGTCGTCGCTCACTGCCGTTCCTGGTAGCGACGGATGGCGCTGGAGACGGACACGTCCAGCAGCACCGAGCGCTGCTCGAAACCCAGGAAGCTGCGCACCTCGGTGGCCAGGTGCTCCTCCAGGCGCGCGCGACCGTCGGAGCAGATGTACTCCACCACCGCGTCGAAGTCCTCGCTGGAGTAGAACGACAGCGGGTGCCCGGCGGGGATCTGCGGCCGCGGCAGGCGGTGCCGCACAGTTCCCACACCGGTGAGCGAGTCGGTCTGCTCCTCGGTCTGCATCAGTCGCAGTGCTCGTTCCACGGCGCGCCGGATCCGCTCGGCCTCGCCGTCGGGGTCGATGAACAGCGCCCAGGACCACACGCGCTCGGTGGCCCAGCCGGCCCGCTCGAGCCGCTCGGCGCGCAGGCGGTCACGCTCCCGCTGACTGCGGGTGCTCACGTAGCGGGAGCCGTCGGTGTCCACGGCCAGCAGCAGGCGGCCGGGCAGTTCGGGGTGTCCCAGGGCTAGTTCGATCCGGTCCGAGGTGAGCCCGAAGTCGCTCTCGACCACCAGGCCCAGTCGCCACAGCCGGTCGGCCAGGTCGCGCACCAGGGCGTCGGTCTCCAGTTCGCCGGGGGCCGCGGGCACCGTCTCGGAACCGGCATCGGAGCCGCCCGTCGCGTCGGCGGTCTCGGAACTGTCGGTCGCCACACCGGCGTCCGCGGATGCCTGCTCGACCGGCTGCTGCTCGTCCGACGGACCCGAGCGGATGGCCCCGTCCTGATCGTCGGCGTCGTCCGGATCGTCGGCGTCATCTGCAGCGTCGTCCTGGCCGCCACCCTGTGGAGCCTGCTCCCCGGCGGCCTTGCGGGCCAGGGCCGCTTCGAGGGCGGCGTCGAAGTCCTCGTCGGACATCTCCGCGTCGCCGTCGGCAGCGAAGGCGGAGACAGGCTCTGTGGTGTCGGTGGCATCGGAGCGGGCCTCGGTTCGCACCTGGGCAGTGTTCGCCGCGGGCGCGGCTGTCTCTTCCGCCGCAGGCGCGGCCGTCTCGTCCGTTCCGGTGAGGGCCGCGACCTGCGGGACCACCTCGACGTCGGCACCGCCGCGCAGCACCCACAGCATGGCCCGCAGATCGCGGGCACCCTCGGAGCGAAGGCGCGAGGGATCCAGGTCCTGCACGTCGATCGAGGACACCACGGTGGTGCGGCCGCGGGCGCGGGTGATCACGGTGGCCAGGGCCTTGCGGCCGCCGGCCTCGGAGAGCGGCCCGAAGCGGTGCAGCAGGCGTCCGTGTGGGGTGCGCCCGAAGCCCACCGAGACGATCACGTCGTCCCGCACGATACTGGAGGCGTGGGCGGCCGGCAGCACGGTGAAGAACTCCGGGGCGCCCGGGTCGAAGAAGCCGCGCAGTGCGGGGATCACCGCGACGGTCTGCATGATGCGCTCCATCAGGCGGCGGGCGTGCTCGGAGGTGAAGGTGAGCACCGCCAGGGACCGCTCGGGACGGGTGCGTGCGTGCTCGATCACCAGGTCGGTGACGCGGCGCAGCTCCCCCTCAGTGCTCTCGACGTACTCCATACCCTCGGTGACCGGGCCGCGCCCGTTCTCCACCAGGACCAGACGATCCGGTTCGGGGGCCACGGGGCTGGGCACCGCGAGCACCTCGCGCATCAGGGCGCGGCGATGGGCGAAGGCCCGCAGGCCCTCGGCGGCGGGGCGGCCGTCGCGCCCCAGTTCCACGACCTCGGCGATGCGCAGCATGTCGTCCAGCAGGCTGGGCTGGTCCTCGCCGCCGTACTCGAGGGGGTCTCCCACGACCACGGTCTGGGAGGCCCGCACGATCGAGGGCAGGGCCGCGGCGGTGGGCAGGCGGCCGCCGTCGGCCACGATCACCACGTCGAAGTGGCGGCCCCGCGGGATCACCTGCGGCACCAGGTACGGGGAGGCCAGCCAGGTGGGCCGGGAGCGGAACAGGATGTCCTCGTACTTCGCCGACAGGTCCCGGATGGACACCGTGGAGGCGCGGGCCAGTTCGGCGATCGCGGCGCGGGAGGTGTCCGGGTAGGACTTCATGGTCGCCACCCGCACCTCGTCGGCCGCGGCGTGCACGCGGGTGGCAGAACCGGCCAGGTGCTCGGCGTCCAAGCGGCGGAACCGCTCGGCGACCTGCGAGAGGGAGGTGCCGTCGTACTGGGAGATGGTGGGCTCGGCGCCGGCGATGAACTCCAACACGCTGCGCCACCACGCCAGGTCCAGCTCGCTGGTGACCTGGGCGGCGGGGACCCGACGGGTGCGCAGGTCCTCCACCAGCTCACCCAGGCCGTCGAACTCGAGGCGGCGCAGCAGCTCGGTGCGGCGCGGCAGGGTATCCAGGTCACCACGGTCGCGGTGCAGGGCATCCAGGCGCCCCTCGAGGTCGTCGAAGGGCGTGCCGGCCAGGTCGCGGCCGGTCTCGGTGCCGTCCGCAGACACGGTGCCGTCCAGCAGCACGGCAAGCTCGTCGAGGATCCGCTGGGCCTTCTGGGCGGTGGCCCGCACCTGCTCGAGGTCCTCCGGCAGGGTGGGCAGCCTGGTGTCGTCCACGGCGATCTGACGCCAGGAGTCCCGCACCCGTCGGGCATCCAGCAGGTCCCGGTGCAGATCGGTGGTGAGGGAGGCGGGTCGCTGCAGGGCCTCGCCCTCCTTGCGCAGCCGCCGCCTCACGCCCCAGCCCATCGTCACGCCGTGATCGGCGCGCCAGGTCTTGTCCCCGGTGGCGGCCACCAGCTCGGCCAGCTCAGCGCGGAACACGGCGGGCTGGAAGGTGGCGAGCACGCCGCGCACCCGGTCCAGCAGGGCGATGCGCCCCAGCAGTTCGTCCAGGGACGTCGCGGGGCGCAGACCGATGCCGTTCCCCGTGGAAGCGGCGGCCTTGCGCAGCTGGGGCAGCATGACCGTGCGCAGTTCGTCGACAAGGGCCGCGGCGCGCTCGGCCTGGGTGTCGGAGCTGATGGGTGCGCCGTACCAGGCGGTGGTCTCGGGCCCGGAGGTGAGGACACCCACGGTCGCGGCCTCGCGCAGGGCTTCGGCGTAGCGCTCGCGGTCCTCGCCGATCATCTGGGCGGCCACGTCGGAGCGCAGACGCACGGTGGTGCGCGGGGCAGGACGCTGCCGGGTCAGCGCGGCGAGAGCGGAGATCGCGTCGTGGGCGGAGGCCTGCCAGGGCTGCTGGATGCGGTGCATCGCCTCGACGTGCCCGGTGAGGATCTCGCGGGTGCGGGTGAGCTCGGCCGGTTCGGCAGCGGAGTCCTCGGTGCCCAGGCCGAAGGTGCCGGCGCGCCGCAGACTGCGCAGCAGGGCGGCCGAGGCGTTGCGCTGGAGCGAGGGATCCGGGGAGAGGTCGAACACCAGCTCCTCGATGCCGCGCTCCTCGGCGGTATCGGTGAGCTGGGAGAGGTTGCGGCGGCGCTGGGAAACCACCAGCACGCTGCGACCACGGGCATTGAGCTCCTCGGCCAGGTCCACCACCAGGTCCAGGGTGTCGGAGCCGGGGGGCGCGGCGATCGCGAGGTGCTTGCCTGCCAGGACCTTCGCGAGGGCCTCGCGGCGGTCAGGGTCCACGGCCGCGACCAGTTCGTCCTCGGGCGCCAGGGCTTCGATGTCCGGGGGGTTCTCGCTCTCGTGCAGGATCCCGGCCCGCACCTCGGTGCGGGCTGGCTCATGGCCGGCGAGCGCTGCGACCACGGGGCTCGCAGACCAGTCGGCGAGGTCGGAGTCGAGGTCGTCGCCGACGGAGCCGGCGGCGTCCATGATGTTGCCGACCACCAGCGCGTGGGTGATGCGGAAGCCCGGCAGGGGCTGGCCGAGGGCCCGAAAGGCGTCCAGCACCGGGTTGGGGTCGAAACCGTGATGCTTGTCGGTGGTCGCCAGCAGCGCGCGGGCATCCACCGCCACGCCGGCCTCGCGCAGGGCGCGCAGCAGAACGGGGTTCAGGTCGGCGGTGGCATCGAGGTCCAGGTCCACGTCCTCGCGGGCGTTGCCGCGCAGGCGCAGGGTGATCGGCCGCACCAGCACCGGGGCGTGGACGGGCTCGGAGCCGTCCTCGGGGTGCCAGGTGGCCTCGCCGATGCCCAGGTGGCAGGTGGTCAGGCCCACTTCCTCGGCGTGGCGCTCGGCGATCTCCCGCAGGGTGCGGGCGTGGGCGCGGGCATCGGCCAGTGCCCCCACTTCGCGCACCAGGGAGGACAGGCGGGTGGGGCCGCGGCCGGCCAGCAGCTGAGCGAGACCGGAGGGGTGGGAGTGGGTGAGGTCCAGGTAGGTGGCGCCGGCCCGCATCTGGGTGAGGAACGACGGGGCGGTCTCGCCGCCGGTGATCTGCCGGTGCCAGCGGTCCAGGGCGTCGGCCACGACGTCCTCGCGGCTGAGGGGACGGTGCTCGCGCACGGGACGCGGCAGATCGTCCTCGTCCTGCTCAGGGGCGGTACCGGCGTCGGCCCCACCCAAGCGCTGGGCGACCACGACGTCGATCCCGGGGTGCAAGGGCGGCTCCCCCGCGGCGCGGCGGCGCTCGGCGAGGTGGGCAGGGGGCTGCGCTGCGCTGCCATCACGGCCGGTGTCGTCATCCCTCCCTGCGCCGGTGGCAACGGGGGCGGCGTCGCCGCTGGTGGCGGGTGCGCGGGAGGTGCCGCGATCAGCCTTCTGGGCGTCGTCACGACGGGCATCGGCCGGGGCCGAGGCTTCGGGGTTCTTCTTCCCGCGCAGGAATCTCCACATAGCCCGCAACGCTACCGGGGCGGGCCCACAGGCAGGCGCAGGCGTGCCGGACGCCGCCGTCGGTCATGCCTCACAGGTGCACAGGTCCGTCCAGGTGCACAGGTCCGCGATCGGGGTCTCACACCTCGTGCAGTCGCACCGATGCCTCGGCCAGGTGCTCGCGCAGTTCGTCGGTGATCGTGCCTGCGATCACCAGGTCGGTGAGGGCGGAGACGGGGCAGATGCCGGCGAGGGCCCGGTGGCCGATCTTGTCGGCCGTGGCCAGGCCCACCACGCGGCGGGAGTGGCCGATCATGATGCGGGTGACCCCGGCCTCGGCGTCGGAGTTGCAGGTGAGGCCGGCCTGGACGTCCAGTCCGATGGTGCCCACGAACATCACGTCCAGCCACAGATCGCGCATGGTGGCAGTCGCCAGGGGGCCGGTGAGCTCGAAGGAGTACGGCTCGGCCACGCCTCCCAGGACCACGGTGCGCACGGACGGTCGCAGCACCGACTCGGTGGCGATGTTCAGCGCGGCGCACACCACGGTCAGGCCCGGGCGCCCGTCTCGGCCGTCGATGTCGGGGCGGGCCACGGCGCGGCGGGCGGTGGAGGTGGTGGTGCGGCCACCGTTGAAGCCGATGATCTGACCAGGGGCGACCAGGGACGCGGCGTGAGCGGCGACCTGTTCGCGTTCAGCGGCGGCATGGTCGGAGCTGCGGGGCGTGGTGGCCAGGGAGTAGGCCACGTCCACCGCGACGATCCCGCCATGGGTGCGGCGGGCCAGCTGCGCGCGTTCCATCTCCACGAAGTCGCGCCGCACGGTGGACTCGCTGATCCCCAGGTCGGCGGCGACCTCGGTGACGCTGAGCCGTTTGGCCTGGGACAGCAGGGTCAGCACGTGGTCCCAGCGGGAGGACTTGTCCTTGCTCACGTTCACGCACCCAGTATTGCGCGGATGGCGACCCGGTCATGCGCGATCACGCAGGATCGTTCAGTTCGCGGTCGAATCCTGGGTCCCGGTGGTGTGGTGGCTGGATGTCGTTCTACGGTGGCCGCACCGCCCCGATCGGGGTCGGAGACCAACGCGAGAGGAGTTCCCCATGGGCATCGGCGATTCGCTGAACAACGCTGTGAACAAGGCCAAGGACCACGCGGAGAAGAACCCGGATCAGGTCGACAAGGCCTTCGAGTCCGGCACCAAGCACGTCACCGACCGCACCCCGGACCAGTACGACCAGCACGTCCAGAAGGGCTCCGACGCAGCCCGCGACTACCTGGGCGGCAAGGGGAACGACGCTGCGGCCGACAAGGCAGCGGGCACCGACCCGAAGCAGAACTGATCGGCCCGAATCAAAGCTGATCGCTCCGGGCGGCCCCGCCGCCCTCGGTGAATGACAACGCCCCCGGCACCGCGTGGTGCCGGGGGCGTCGCGCTGTGCGGGTCAGCGGCGGCGCAGGGCGAAGAATGCGGCGAGCGCCACGCCGAGGACGGCCACCCCGACCACACCGAGCAGCAGGGGCAGGGTGTCTGCGCCCTCCTCCTGCCCGGTGCCGGCGGATCCCGTCTCAGGAGCTGGGATCTCCGGGGCTGCCGACGCGGTTGCCGACTCGGAGGCAGATGCGGTCGCCTCGCCGGTGCCGGCTGCCTCGCCGGTGGCGGTATCTGCGGTCTCCGTCGGCTGACCCTCGGTGGGCTCGGGGCCGGTCTCGACGGTGAAGGTGAAGGACCCCTCGATGGGGTGACCGTCGGAGGAGACCACCCGCCACTGCACGGTGTGGGTGCCGGCGGCGAGCGGCTCGGGGATCTCGGCGGTGACGGTGGGGCCGTCGATGACGGGGGTCAGTTCGACCGGTTCGCCGCCCTCCCCCGCGCTGATCTGGACCACGGGGCTCACCTCGAGCACCTCGGCGCTGTAGGTGAGGGTGATCTGCTCGGGAGAGGTCTCCAAGGTGGCGCCATCGGCGGGATCGGAGGAGATCAGGCTGTCGTGGGCGTGGGCGGGAGCAGGGGCCAGCAGCATCGCGGCACCGAGCAGCACCGTCGCGAGCACTGCCAGCAGCACTGGCAGGCCCGGTGACGAGCGGCGGGCAGGTGTGGCAGGGAGGGCACAGGTGGTGGGTCGCACCCGGCCAGGCTACGACGAACGCCTGAACACGTCGTCGGCGGCAGTGCCGTGTTCGAGGACGGGCAGGGAACGGCGTGCCTCGTCGACCTCGGCGAGGTCGAGGTCCACCACAAGCATCCCCTCCTCGCGTCCCAGTTCGGCCTGCACCTTCCCCAGTGGTGAGATGACGGCGCTCTCGCCGATCCCGCGGGGGGCCCGGCCTGTGTAGTCCGGGGGCGGGGCCTGATCGGCAGCGAGGATCACGCTGGTGGAGTCCAGTGCGCGGGCCCGCAGCAGCAGGCGCAGCTGCTCGCTCTTGGTGGGGCCCTCGGCCCAGGCCAGCGGCACCAGGATCGCGTGGGCACCTTGGCGGGCGAGCGCCGTGAACTGCTCGGCGAAGCGCACGTCGTAGCAGGTGGCGATGCCCAGGCAGGTTCCGTCGAGGTCGATGGTGACCAGGTCGGTGCCGGGGGCCACGGTCTCGGATTCACGGCTGCCATAGGCGTCGAACAGGTGGATCTTGCGGTAGTCGGCGTGCACGCCGGGGCCACGGGCGATCACGGTGTTGTGCACGCGGTCCCCGTCGGCCACGGTGAAAGAGCCGGCGACGATCACCAGGTCGTGCTGTGCGCTGAGCTGTTCGATGAGTGCTTCGAATGCCTGGTGGTGCTGTTCGGCGGTGCGGCGCAGATCGGTGCCGAAGGGGGTGAGGGTGGCCTCGGGCAACAGCAGCAGATCGGCACCGCGCTCGGCGGCCTCGGCGACGGTGCGGCGCACGGTCTCGAGGTTGTCTGCCACGTCCTCGCTGATCCGCACCTGCGCGAGGGCGATGCGGGCCCCGGCACTGCGGCGCACCTGGTCGAGGTCCTCGGGGGTGTCCATGTCGGCTCCTTCGTGGCCATGGGCGGGCCGGGTGATCAGCTCGTCGGGCCCCAGATCGGCGTAGAGGCGTCGCAGGCTGAGGTCCTGCCAGCCGCCGTCGGGGTGCGCGACGGCGTCGAGGGCGGCGCGGAG
The DNA here is from genome assembly GCF_016907455.1 of Brachybacterium muris. NCBI lineage: Bacteria > Bacillati > Actinomycetota > Actinomycetes > Micrococcales > Dermabacteraceae > Brachybacterium > Brachybacterium muris. Next base: position 2,732,619 of record NZ_JAFBCB010000001.1, read on the forward strand.
CCTGCGAAGCGGCCAGGCGGCGCAGAGGAACTGCGTTCGCCCGTCGGCCTCGAGTGCAGCGACGCGGTCGGTGGCGTGCTCGCGCAGGGCGGTGAGGGTCTCGGTGCGCAGCAGCGGCATGTCGCCGCCGAGCAGCAGGATCCGCGCGGGTCCCCCTTCGGTTAGGAGCCGCTGCGCCTCCTCCACTCCCCTGGCCAGTGCAGCGAGTGGACCCGAGCCGGGTGGGTCCTCCCGCACGAACCAGGCACTGTAGCGGGCGTGGAGGTCAGCGGCGTCCTGCTGTTCGGGGCCGACGACGATCAGGTGATCCGCGGGGGCTGCCCGCAGCACGCGCTCGAGGGAACTGGTTCCGGCCACGGGCAGGCGGGTCTTGTCGACCCCTCCCATGCGGGACGAGGTGCCTCCGGCCAGCACGATCGCAATGGTGTAGCCGGGGGTGTGGTCGTCATCGCTCGCCATGGGGCGATCCTCCCACGGGGCGCTAGGATGTCCGAGGCCTCGCGTGCGGGGCCGCATGCGATCGCGGGCCGGTGGGCCGGCTGATCCGCCTCCGTAGCTCAGGGGATAGAGCACCGCTCTCCTAAAGCGGGTGTCGCAGGTTCGAATCCTGCCGGGGGCACTGTTGCATCACCAGGTCAGGCCGTTGTGGCACTTCAAGGGTGCAGCCTGCCAGCGACCCTGGTCCGCAAACAGTCCGCAAGAGATTGAGCGCGACGGTCCCCAGTGGGTACGGCAGTGCTGATGGAAGATCCGGACGTCCGCGGCGCCACGTCATCCGGGGTCGTCATCCGGATCGGCCCCGCGTCCCCTCGATCTGCGAGCAGTTGCCGTTGCAGTTGCGATTGCCGTGTGACCTTGTCCGGGACCATCGGGGCGCCCTACTCGTTCCCACAACGAGGGAACCGGTGAGACGTGAGTGTGGCCGGTTGGCGTGGTGATCGTCAGTTCGCCAGACCCGGGGCCCGCCTGTGTTCCCCACCCGGGCAGCTCTGCGACGTAGTTGAAGCGCTCGCACAGCGCTGCCGCGTTGCTGGGCGTGGTGAGGCCACCGTCGGCGTATCGCTCGACGTGGTGGACGTGGCGCGGTGCGGCTTCGCACCCAGGGGTTCTGCACTGGCGGTCCCGGGCGATCACGAAGCGGCGCACAGCTCCGCTGAAGAGTCTCTTGCGGGTGTCCATCGATTCGAGCTCGCCGGTGACGGGATCTGCGTAGAGGCGTCGTATCCAGCGGGGCACTGATGGATCGGGGGCCGCGGGATGCTGCCCCGTCGCGTCGTGGGCGTCAGTCGTACTCGAACGGGGTTCGACCTGAGGGATCAGATCACCGGTCAGTGCGAGATGTCGGGCAACCGAACCGGGGATGGCCTGCCCTTCGAGTTCGGCTGCGTCGGAGGCACCGGCGAGCAAGGTGCGATCGGTCATCAGCAGCTGGATCTCCACGGGAACGATCGCTCCCGGCGTGCCGGTGACGCGCTCGGCGAGCTCATCAGCCATCACCTGGCCGCGCGAGCGCTCATCACCCTGTGCGCGAGCAGAATCTGCGGCGGCACTGAGCGCGGCGAACGCGGCGACGCCTGTATGCAGGGGCAGCAGTACCGACAGGCGCATCATCCCCTCAGCGGCCGGCCGCTGAGATACGTGCCTTTGTGTGTGGTTGCGGCGGATCCTCGCCAGCGCGGCCTCCTGGTCCAGCGCATCGGCCCGGGCTCGTGCCCGACGACCTGCGGTGCGGGGTGACAGCTCATGGAGGACGGGGGCCAGTTCCTGGTCGATCTGAAGGCGGTCCTCATCGTCGAGGACGAAGACGGAGCTGGCGACCTCTTCTGCGGTCCAGGCAGAGACGTCACCTTCAGCCATGCGCTTCCAGGTGCCGGGCAGAGTCTCGACGATCACCCGGCGCAGGGCCAGCTGGCGACTCGCGCGAGAGGGCGAGATCCCGCGTGCCAGGGCCACCTCGTCACCGACACCCGAGCCCAGCTTCGCCTTGGGAAGGCCAGCCTCCTGCTGCGTGCGGATGCGCTCGTCACGCAGGGCAACCTCGTAGTACGACTGGAGGGCATCGAGGGAGTTCTTGAGCTTCTCGATCCCGGAGATCGCCTCGACGAGGTCCGAAGGGTCGAGGGATTGTCCGGGACGTGCCGCACGAAGACTCCCGGCATCCGAATCCTTTGTCAGTACTCGCATCCGTGTACTGCTAGGGAGCGTTGCGCCCTCGATCAGGTCGCGCACCGCACCACGGATGGCGCCGATCGGCTCAGCGAGGCTGGAGGCGCTGGAGAGCGCTGATGCCACCGTCATGACCCCACCCCCTCCATGCAACTTTCCTCATGCCAAACCAAGACGTGTATCGAATGCTCGTTCGATAACACTATGGCCTTGACGGCGGCGACACACGAGGTGTGGATGAATTCGTACAACACGGGAGTACGAGGGGACGCCGGATGCGGCTTTGTGGACAACACGCAGGTGGGGAGGAACCTCGATGTGGACAACTACTCACTTTCTTGTCGCCAAATCCTTGCGCCGACCTCCCCTTCGAAGAATCCTTGTGGATAACGCACCATGTGTTGCAGAAAAATGTGGACAGCGGGGCAGTGAGAACTGCCGCGCTGTGGAAAAGAAGGCAGTGGGGAGGAACCTCGGCACCACGAAGGGTGGAAGAAGGGTGGAAGAAGGCTGGAAGAGGCGCCGCAACCGGAACGAGGGCCGGAACCGCTGGAGCAGACCCCGTGGCGCGGAGGGTCTACCGTGGAGGTGCGGCCGCACACCACCGCGCACCTCCCTGTCGGACGGAGATTCCCATGGCTACGAACGAGCGTCGCGTCTTCGACGCCACCTGGTTGCCCTTCGGGCTGCCCATCGGCCTGATCATCGGTATCTCTGTGGGCATGGTGTGGTTCGACAGTCTCGTCCTGGGTGCCGTGCTCGGCGTGATCCTGGGCCTCGCCCTGGGCGCAGCCATCGGCTTCCGCCGCGGCGATGGCGGCGAGGAGGAGCGCATCGAGGACGCCTGGCGTGAGGAACAGCTTCGCGCTGCGGAGATCCGGGACGTGCAGGTGCGCCAGGAGGAACTGCGCGAAGGGCCGTCGCAGAGTGGGCTGTCGCAAGGCGGCCGGCCGCGCACCGAGGGCCCCGGGTCAGATCCCTCACCGGAGGATCCCGCCCCGGGCTCGGATCGTCTACGGTGACAGTGCGCTGCTGAGCAGGCGCGGCCCCCGGGACGACCCGGCAGGTCAGGACCCGCGCGAGGACGGCCTCGCGGAACAGGACCATCCCCTATGCCGTCCCCCTCGACAGCTGGCCCGTCGACAGCAGGCCAGTCGATCATGCGCCGCGTGCTCACTCGCGCCGCCGCCATGCGCCTCATCATCGGATGGGCCGCCGTGGGCGCCCTCGCCCTGGCAGGCCCCCTGCTCGCACCTCCCGTTCCCGGCCCGCTGCTGATCGGTGCCCTCGCCGTGATCATCGCGGTGATCCTGCTGTGCGCCTTCGGCGTGGTGCACGAGGCCGAGGCCCTCGCTCACCGCCTGGGCGACCCCTACGGCACGCTGGTCCTCACCCTGTCGATCGTGACCATCGAGGTGGTGCTGATCGCCGCGGTGATGCTGGGACCGGGTGACCACACCACCATCGCGCGCGACTCCGTGATGGCGGTGTCCATGATCATCCTGAACCTCATCGCCGGGGTGTGCCTGCTGGTGGGCGGACTGCGCCACGGGGACCTGCGCGCCAACCGCACCGGTGCCCTGGCCTACACGACACTGCTGGTGGTGCTCTCGGCCACCGCCTTCGCACTGCCCGCGATGATCGGGGCCGATGGGGCCTACACGCCCGCCCAGGCAGTGCCGGTGATCGCGATGACGCTGGGGCTGTACGGGTTCTTCCTGTGGCGGCAGATGGGCGCGCAGGCTGCGGACTTCCAGGAGGTCACGGGGCCTGCCGGTGAGGAGGCCGCCCACCGAGCAGCCACCGTCGGCAGCGAGTCGGAGTCCGGTACCGCGTCGGAGTCCGCTACTGCATCGGAGACCGACACCGTCCCCGACGTCGACCACTCCCCCTCGATCCGCGAGATCATCGCCGAGCACCGGCCCGAGGTCCTTGCCCGCACTGCGTTGCTGGTGGCCACCGTGCTGCCGATCGTGCTGCTCTCCCACGACATGGCCACCCTGCTCGACGACGGGCTGGGCCGCGTGGGGGCTCCGGTCGCGCTGGCCGGGGTGCTGATCGCGATGATCGTGTTCACGCCGGAGTCGATCACTGCGGTGCGCGCAGCCCTCGGCGGCGAGATGCAGCGGGTGGTGAACCTGTGCCACGGGGCGCTGGTCTCCACCGTGGGCCTCACGATCCCCACCGTGCTGGTGATCGGGCTGCTCACCGAGCAGCACGTGGTCTTCGCCGAGTCACCGGCGAACCTGTTGCTGCTGGGCACCACGCTGGCACTGACCGCCGTGACCGCCGCCTCCCCGCGCGTCACGGCGATGCACGGCGCCGCTCACCTGATGCTGTTCGCGCTGTACGCACTGGCACTGTTCAGCTGAGAGTGGTGCTCAACGGCGCGTGCGGCTCAGCGTCGCAAGCAGCTCAGCGTCGCGTGTTGCTCGGCAGGGAGTGCTTCCGTCGGCCGTCCGTTCAGTCCCTGTGCCGACGCCGGTCGATCTCCTCGAGCCGGGCGCGCACCTCGCGGCGCAGCACCTTGCCCATCTCGTTGCGGGGCAGTTCAGGGATCACGTGGAAGCGGCGCGGCACCTTGTAAGCCGTCAGCCGCTCCTTCAGGCGTCGACGCAGGGCCTCGACGTCCGGCAGCAGACCGTCGGGGGTGACCACCGCGGCCACGACCTCCTCGGTGCCGAGCTCGTCGACCATGCCCACCACGGCGATGTCCTCGATGCCCTCGTGGCCACGGATCGCCTCCTCCACCTCGGAGGGGTACACGTTGAAGCCGCCGGTGATCACCATCTCCTTGAGGCGGTCCACGATCTTCAGGAAGCCGTCCTCCCCCGCCACCGCGATGTCACCGGTGCGGAACCAGCCGTCGTGGAACGCCTCGTCGGTCTCCTCGGGGCGGTTGCGGTACCCGGAGAACACCTGCGGTCCCTTGACCAGGATCTCGCCGGCCTCACCCAGCTCCACATCGCGGTCCAGGTCCTCAGGATCCGCCAGGCGCACACGGGTGTCCGGGAAGGGCACACCGATGGAGCCGGGGGTGCGGGTCTCGTCCACCGGGTTGCCGGCCACGATCGGGGAGCACTCGGTCAGGCCGTAGCCCTCGATCAGCAGCCCGCCGGTGGCCGCCTCCCAGGCCTCGACCAGTTCGGGGCGGAGGGACATGGCCCCGGCGATCCCGGTGCGGATGCCCTGCAGGGAGATGCCGCGCTCCTTCGCGCCGTCCACCAGCCGCTCGAACAGGGGCGGCACCGCGATCATGGTCGTGGGCGTGCGCCGACGGATCGCATCCAGGATCAACCCGGTCTCCGGCTTGGGGATCAGGTGGAGCATCGCGCCGACGGTGAGGCCGGCGTTCATCGACAGGGAGCAGCCGAACACGTGGAACAGCGGCAGGCAGGCCATGAACACCTCCTCGCCGGGCCTCATCGGCGTCACCCAGGCGCGGGCCTGGGCGGCGGTGGCGTTCAGGTTCCGGTGGCTGAGCTGCACGCCCTTGGGAGTGCCGGTGGTGCCGGAGGTATACAGCAGCAGCGCGACGTCATCGGCCGACGGGCGCGCCTCCCGCGGGGCGCGGGCATCGCTGCGCAGCAGCTCGCCGAAGGGGATGGTGCCGGCGGGGGCGGGCTTGGTGAGCTGGTCACGGGAAGCACGGGCCTTCTTCAGCGGCAGGCTCAGCAGCATCCGCTTGCCCAGCGGCATCTGCTCGATGAGGTTCACGGCGACCAGGGCTCGGGGGCGCACCTCCGCGGGCAGCGACTGCACGGTGCCGCAGGCGGCGTCCCACACGATCGCCACCTCGGCGCGGTGGTCGGCGAACATCGGCTCCAGTTCCGGGGCCGGGTACAGCGGGTTGTGCTCCACCACGGTGCCGCCGCAGGCCAGCACCGCGTAGAAGGCGATCACGTGCTGCGGGCAGGTGGGCATCAGCAGTGCCACCGTGGTGCCGGGACCCACGCCGAGGGTGTGCAGGGCGCCGGCCACCGTCTCCACCTGCGAGGCGAGCTCGCGGTAGCTGGTGCGCCGGCCGAAGAAGTCCAGGGCGGGCTTGTCGGCCCAGGTGCGGGTGGCCACGTCGAGCTCGTCCACCAGGGAACCGGTCGGGTAGTCCAGGCCGTGGCGGGTGACGCCGTCGTGGTAGGCGGCGCTCCAGCGCTCCTCGAGCATGGTCATGATGGCTCCTCGGGGACGTGACAGGCGAGTGACGTGACAGGCGGGTGACGTGACAGGTGGGTGAGGCGACGGACGGGGTCGGGAATGGTGCGGGGGTCGGCCTAGGTAAGGGTAAGCCCCGCCCCTGACCCTCGCGGTACAGTCGCGACGTGACTGCGACGATGCTTCCGATCCCCACCGACGATGGCGACATCCCGGGCCTGCTGTGGCTCCCGCCCGGCCCAGGCGGCACCGACCGATCGGTCCCCGGTCTGGTGGTGCTGCAGGAGATCTTCGGGCTGACCGAGTACATCGAGCAGCGCTGCGCACAGCTGGCCGAGCTCGGCTACGCGGTGCTGGCCCCGCAGCTGTTCGCCCGACTGGACCCGCCGGTGGTGGGCCTGCCCGACGGCGAGGACTTCGAGTCCTGGCTGGGTGAGGGTGTGGCGCTGACCCAGGCCTTGCCGTGGGAGCGCGCCGAGGCCGACGCGGTGGCGGCGCTGAACGCCCTGCGCGCGCACGTGGCGGTCGATGCCGGGCGCGTTGGGATCATGGGCTTCTGCTACGGCGGCGGCCTGGCGTTCTCTGCCACGGCGACCGCGAGCGAGCAGGGCAAGGCCCCTGCTGTGCTGGTCAGCTACTACGGCTCCGCACTGCCCACGCTGCTGGAGAGGGCGGGCTCGGTGACCGTGCCCAGCCTGCACGTGTTCGGCACGGATGATGCCTTCATCCCGATGGAGCAGGTGGGGCAGATCCGCGAGGCCGTCACCGCCGGCGGCACCCGGCAGCAGGTGCGGTTCGAGCTGCACGAGGGCGCTGGTCACGCTTTCGACAACCCTCACCCCGCCCTTCATCACGCCGAGGCGGCGCAGCGGGCCTGGATGCAGACAAGGCAGTTCCTCGGTGAGGAACTGCCTGTCGGCTGAGGGCTGAAGGGATCAGCGGCCCTTGTTGAGGATCTCCAGTGCGGCCTGTGCGCGGTCGAAGGGGACCTCCACGGTGTAGGAGCTGGCCTTCATCGTGGACTGGGAGTAGAAGTTGCGGTTCTGCCCCTGGGCGGCGAAGGCGATGAGGCCGAAGATCGCGCCCCAGATCGCGCCGAACACCACGGCGCCGAGCACGGTGCTCAGGAAGCCGATCGGCACGAAGATCGCGATCAGCAGACCGATCAGCAGACCGAACCAGGCACCGGAGCCAGCACCGAACAGGGCGGCCTTGCCGTAGTTCATGCGGCCGCGCACGATCTCCACGCTCTTGAGGTCATGACCCACGATGCGGGTTGAGCCCACCTCGAAACCGGAGTCGGACAGCAGGTCCACCGCGGCCTGCGCCTGGGTGTAGTCCGAGAAGTCGGCGACCTTGGTCATCGACGGGGCAGCAGTGAAGGCGGCGCCGCCGGGGGTGGCATGGGTGTTCTGGGCGTCCTGCACGGGCTCGCGGTCCAGGGGCTGGGCGCCGTCCTGCGGGGTCTGGTTCTGCATCTGGGTCATGATCTCTCCTCCGTGTCGCGGTGATAGTTTGATTGTATAAACCAACTTGGCGGACCGTCAAGTTGAGAACTCAACGACCGAAAGGAGCGGCGTGGAACAGTCATACGGGCACGGTGCCGGAGAGAGGACAGCAGACCCTGAGGACGAGGCCCCGAGGCTGAGAAGTCAGCAGGCCGGGGAGACGGGAGGGGCCCACGGGCACGACGGCCGGGCCGTAGTGGCACGCGAACTGCGGCGCACCGTGGCGGAGATCCAGCGGTGGACCCAGCGCTGGCTCCACCGACGCACCGGCACCAGCCTCTCCCCCAACGAGACCCACCTGCTCAGCCACCTCCAGAAGGCCGGGCCCCAGCGTATGAGCGCGCTCGCCGCGTGGCAGAACGTCGACAAGTCCACCATGACCATGCAGGTCAAGACGCTGCTGAAGCGCGGCTTCGTGCAGCGCAGCCCCGACCCGGAGGACCGGCGAGCCGTCATCGTCGAACTGACCGAGGCAGGCCGCGAGGTGCTGGCCGCCTACGCAGACCGCGCATCGGAGATCCTGGCCGACTCCCTGGAGGGCTGGAGCGATGAGGACCTCAGCAGGTTCAGCCGGGACCTGGCCCGCTTCGCCGGCGATCTCGAGAGCGCGCTCGAGCAGACCATCGAGCACCGGGGCTGAGGGGAGGCGCCGGTGGGCACCCGGGCCCGCTGGGGGCACCGATCTCCGTGCAGTCCTGGGGTGGCGTGCAGGAGACGAGGACCAGCGGGGCGAGCATCAGCACGGCCGGCAGGAAACGGGTCCCCGCACGGCCGCGCATCGCATCAGCCCTTCACGGAGCCGGACATCAGCCCGGCGATGAAGTACTTCGAGAGGATCACGTACACCAGCAGCGTGGGGAGCGAGGCCAGCAGCGCGCCGGCCATCGAGACGCCGTAGTTGGTCAGCAGGGCGCCGTTGGCGATGTTGTTCAGCACCAGGGTGACCGGACCGTTGTTCGGGGTGGAGAAGAACACCGCGAACAGGAAGTCGTTCCAGGCGCTGGTGAACTGCCAGATCAGCACCACCACGAACCCGGGGATCGCCACCGGCAGCGCCACCGACCAGAAGGTGCGCAGCATCCCGGCGCCGTCCACCTTCGCGGCCTCCATCAGCTCATGGGGGACGGTCTCGAAGTAGTTGCGGAAGATCAGGGTGGTGATCGGGATGCCGAACACCACGTGCAGCAGGATCAGCGAGGGCACCCCGTTGGGGATCTGGAGGGCCAGCACCAGCTCCAGCAGCGGGATCATCACCGCCTGGTACGGCAGGAACATGCCGAACAGGATCAGGGTGAACACGATGTCGGCCCCGGGGAACCGCCAGCGGGAGAGCACGAAGCCGTTCAGGCAGCCCAGCACCGCGGAGATGATCGTGGAGGGCACCACCATCGAGACGGTGCGACCGATGGCGGGAGCGAGCTGCTCCCAGGCACTGGCCCAGTTCTCCATCGTCCAGGTGGTGGGCAGCAGCCAGGCGCGGGCCGGGGACGCATCGCCCACGCCCTTGAAGCTGGTCACGAACAGCACGTAGACGGGGATGAACACGAACACCACGCCGGCCAGCAGCAGCGCGTAGCGCAGGGTGCGGGCAAGGGCGCGCTTGCCCGGGTCCGGGGCGTTGCGCTTGCGGGGCGGGGTGGACGCGGCCTGAGGATTGCCGAGGCCCGCGGCGGGGGTTGCGGTGGTCATCGGCGGCGCTCCCGGCTCTGGTGGATGAGGTAGGGCACGATCAGCACGGCGATGACCAGCAGCAGGATGGTGCCCACGGCGGCGGCGTTGGCGTAGTCGTAGCTGGACTTGAACACGAACATGTCCACGGCCGGCACCTTGGTCTGGTAGTTCGCCGGCTTCGAGATCGACATGATCAGGTCGAAGGACTTCAGCGACATGTGCGCGATGATCACCAGGGCGCTCATCAGCACCGGGGTGAGCTGCGGGAAGATCACGTGGCGGTACATCTGCATCTCGGTGGCGCCGTCCACCCGGGCGGCCTCGCGCAGCTCGTCGGGCACCCCGCGGAAGCCGGCCAGGAACAGCGCCATCACGTAGCCGGACAGCTGCCACACCGCCGGCAGGGCGATCGCCAGGATGCCGAAGGTGATGTTGTTCCACCAGGGGTTCTGCAGGAAGTCCAGCCCTACCATCTGGAACAGGCGGTTCAGGCCCGAGGCGTTCTCGCCCTGGTTGGAGTTCAGCAGCCAGCGCCACACCACACCGGAGGCCACGAAGGAGATCGCCATCGGGAAGAGGTAGACGGTCTGGAAGAAGCGGCCACCGGCCAGGGGGCGCTCCAGCAGCCAGGCCCACACGAAGCCGATCGCCATCGCGCCCACCAGGAACGCCGCGGTGAACAGCAGCAGGTTCGTCATGGAGTGGCGGAACGCCTGGGTGGAGAACAGGTCGATGTAGTTCTGCAGGAACACGAACGCGACCGGCTGGCGGCCGTTGGCCTGCGCAGCGGTGTGGTTGTCGGTGGAGGCCATCCACAGGTTCTGCGCGATCAGCAGATACACGAAGACGCCGACGAGGATCAGCGACGGCGAGATGAGCAGGAGCGGTGGGCCGTATCGGCGCAGGCTCGCGGGCATGGGCACCTCTTGCGAGTTCGGCGGGGCGGTGGGTCGACGGGGGCACCCGGCGTGGTGCCGGATGCCCCCGTCGCCCGGATCAGCCCTGGTTGGCGTCGGCGGCGGCCTTGAGGGCTTCCTGGTAGCCCGCGAGGTCGGTGGCGCCGGTGGTGAACTGGCTGGTGGCATCCGCGATCGCGTTCAGCCAGGCCACAGAGGTGGCGGCGCCGTGCGCGATCGAGGAGCAGATGGCGTCCTCCGCGAAGGAGGTGACGGCGGTCTGCGCGTACTCGCTGAACTCCGCGGTGTCCACGTCGGTACGGGCCGGGATGGAGCCCTTGGCGAGGTTGAAGGCGAGCTGACCGTCGGTGGAGGCGATGGTCTCCAGCCAAGCCTTCGCGCCGTCGGGGTGCGGTGCACCCTCGGGCAGGGTGAAGGAGTCGGCCAGGAACCCGAAGATCTTCTCCTTGCCGGGCAGCTCGAAGGCCACGAAGTCGTCGCCCAGGGCCTGCTCGGCCTGCTCGAAGGCGGCCACGGCCCAGTCGCCCATGACGTTGTAGGCGGCGGTGCCGTCGATGATCTGCTGGGTGGCGTCCGGCCAGTCCAGTCCGTCACGGTCGGTGTTGGTGTAGCTCATCATCTGCTCGAACTTCTGCAGACCGGCGGTGACCTCCGGGGTGTCCCAGCCGGTGGAGCCGTCGAACAGGCCGTTGTAGACCTCGGCACCCAGCTCGGCCATCAGCACGGCCTCCAGCAGGTTCACCTGGGTCCAGGTGGTGCCCACTGACAGTGCGGTCACGCCGGCGCTCTTGAGGGTCTCCAGCTGCTCGAGGAACTCGTCCAGCGAGGCGGGCGGGGTGGCGGTGTCGATGCCGGCGTCGGTCAGGGCCTTGGTGGAGCCCCACACCACGTTGGAGCGGTGGATGTTCGAGGGGATCGAGTAGATCGCGTCGTCCACGGTGAGGCGCTCCACGAGGGAGTCGGGGAACGCGTCACGCAGGCCGAACTCGTCGAACAGGTTCGCCACGTCGGTGATCTGACCGGCGTCGATGTAGTCGTTGAGCTCGGCACCGGCGTGGGCCTGGAAGGTGTCCGGCGGATCGCCGGCCTGCAGGCGGGACTGCAGCATGTCCTTGGCGGCGGAACCGGCGCCGCCGGCCACCGCGCCGTTGACGAACTCGACATCGGGGTGCTGCTCCTTGAACACCTCGACCAGGGCGTCGAGCCCGGCCTTCTCCGAGCCCTGCGCCCACCAGGTGAAGACCTCGACGGAGCCGCCGCCACCTCCACCGCTGCCGCCGGAGCCGCCGTTGTCATCGCCGCCACAGGCGGCCAGGGTCCCGGCGGCCGCGACCGCACCGGGGAGAGCGAGAACATACCTGCGCTTGATCAACTGAACGTTCTCCTTCGAACCGCCGCGGCCTCGGTGCACGCGGACTTCCGTCGTTGTCCCGCACATCGTCCCACCGTTGGGCACTCCGAACTGCGCTATTGCGCGATTGTGATCGAATCGTTCCCGAATCCAAGCGAATCCACCATCACGCCGGGTTGATGGCGAGACTGATGGGTGGGCCGATGGTGGGCCGCGCAGCGCGCCTCACAGATCGATCGACACCTCCGCGCCCTGCTTGGCGGATGCGTAGCAGGCATCGAGGATCCGTGCCCGGCGCAGGGCCTCAAGGCCCACGTGCTGCCCGGGCTCGCCGGTGCGCACCTTCTCCAGGAAGTTCGCGACGGCCGCGGCGTGCTTGCCGTGCTCGCCCACCTCGGGGCGCAGCTCGGCTGGCATGCCCTGCACCTCGGTCCACACGTTCAGACGCTGATAGGGGTCGCGGGGGTTGCCGCCCCACTCCACGCTGGCCCCGCCCTCGGAGCCGTACAGGGTCACGTACACCTGGTCGTAGGGGATCCACTGGGCCCAGCTGGTCTCCAGCAGCAGGGTGCCGCCGTCCTCCATGCGCAGGAAGGCGGAGGCGAGGTCCTCCACCTCGAAGGGCATGTCCTCCACCACGCTGGAGACCCCGAATCCGCTGCCCCCGCGACCGCGGGGTCCGAACTGGGCATGGGTGGAGGCGGAGACGGCGGTGACCTGCGGCTCCCCCATCAGGTGCAGCGACATGTCCAGCATGTGCACGCCGATGTCCATCAACGCTCCACCACCGGCACTGGCGGCGCTCGTGAACCAGGTGCCCATGCCGGGGATGCCCTTGCGGCGCAGCCATCCGGTCTTGGCGTAGTAGATCTCCCCCAGCACCCCGGACTCGACCACCTCGCGCAGGGAGGTGACGTCACCGCGCTGGCGGTGGTTGAAGGCGATGTCCAGCACCTTCCCGGTGCGACGGGCCGCCTCGACCATGGTGGCGGCCGCCTCCCCGGTCTCGGCCATCGGCTTCTCGCACAGCACGTTCACCCCGGCCTCCAGTGCCTGCACGGTCATCGGGGCGTGCAGGAAGGTGGGGGTGGCGATGGAGACCACGTCCAGCTGCTCCTCGGTGAGCATGGTGGTGTAGTCCGGGTAGCGGCCCGCGACATCGTGCTGATCGCCCAGCTGATCCAGCAGGTGCTGCTCCTTCCCGGAGATCGCCACCAGCTCCACCGCGGGATCAGCGGCGTAGGCGTCGATGTGCTGCTGGCCGGCCCAGCCCAGTCCGATCACCCCGGCCCGCAGGACGCTCCCGGTCTGCGAGTCGGTGGCACGGCCGGTTCCGGCGGGGTCAGCACCGGCAGGGTCAGCACCGGCAGGGTTCGTCGCGGTCATGGGGGTGCTCCTCGGTGGTGCGTGGTCGCGGTCGTTCAATCCAGACTAGGGGCGCGGGCAGGGGCTGCGCTGCCGTCGCCACGTGTCGGATCCAGAAGGGCCAGTGGGTCCTCGCGCAGTCTCGCCAGTGCCAGCTCGATAGCGCCGTGCACCACCACCTCGGGGCCGTGCTCGCTGGCGATCACCACCGTCTCCACGCCCAGCAGACTCCAGAAGATCGCTACGTGCCGCTCGGGATCCCCTGCGGCGACGGTCGATGCCGGGCCGTGGGTCCTCCCACCGGCTCGGGCGACTACCAGTCCGTTCCCTGCCGGCCGTGCGACCGCACACCACTGAGGCTGCCCTGCATGGCCGTCCCAGGGATACCGGGCTCTCAGGGCCGTGCGTCGAGGGTGACCGTGATCTCCTGGGCCTCACCGTCGCGGATGATGTCGAGGGTGACCTCGGTGCCCACCGGCCGTTCACGGATCTGCGCGATCAGCGAGAGGGCGGAGTCCACGGCCTCGTCGTCGATCGCGAGGATGCCATCGCCCTCCTGCAGGCCGGCCTGCGCTGCGGGGCCGTCGGGTGCCACGTTCGCGACACCTGCGGCCCACCGCTGGGCCCCGTCGACCTCGACGATCACGTCGCCCACACCCACGCCCAGGTAGGCGTGCTGGACGGTGCCTTTCTCCAGGATCTGGTCAACCACGGACCGCATCTGCCGTGAGGTGATCGCGAAGCCGATGCCGATGTTGCCGGATTCGGGGCCGAGTGCGGCGATCGAGGAGTTGATGCCCACCAGCTGGCCGTTCGCGTCGACCAGGGCGCCCCCGGAGTTGCCGGGGTTGATCGCGGCGCTGGTCTGGATGGCGTTGGTGACCACGGGCTCCTGCGCCTCCGACGCCGACGGTTCAGCGCTGCCAGCCGTCACGGGACGATCCAGCGCGCTGACGATGCCGGTGGTGACCGTGCCGGACAGTCCCAGCGGGTTACCCACGGCCATCACGGGTTCGCCGACCACCAATTCGTCGGAATCGGCGACCTCGATCGGGGTCAGGTCTGCGGGAGCATCGGCGATCTCCAGGACCGCGAGGTCGCTGGCCTGATCGCTGCCCAGCACGGACGCCTCGAAGACCCGCTCGTCAGCGAGCGTCACCAGGATCTGCCCGCCCTCGGTGGCCCCGGCGATGACGTGGTGGTTGGTGACCACGTGGCCCTGCTCGTCGATGATCACGCCGGATCCGGCGCCACCGCCCTGCGAGGTGCGCACCGAGATCGAGACCACGCTCGGTGCGACCTGCGCTGCCGTGGCAGACCAGTCCCCGCCCGCCGATGCCGCGACGGCAGCCGGCTCAGAGGCCGGTTCGGAGGCGGAGGAGGCAGGCGATGCATCGGGGGCAGCGGGACCGGTGTCCGCGCCTGTGCACCCCGCCAATGCCAGGGCCACACAGGATGCCAGGACCAGTGGTGCAGCGGTGCCTCTCACCCGTCGGATCGTCCTGATCGTGCTCGGCCGCGTGATCCTCATCCCTGATCTACCCCTCTCATAGACAGCGCAGCGGCGCACGATGCGCCGCGACGGCGAAAGAGGTGGACCGCCGGCGCCTCTTCGCAAGACACCGGCGATCTCCCCCTACGGGAAGCATCCCACCGCATAGTCTCTGCCAACTGTAAGGGATGCGAAAGCCTCCTGGGAGACGGACGGTGAACCGCTCAGATCTCCTCGAGTGCCTCCGGGGTCTCCGGCAGGATCTGTCCGCCATCCACCACGATGCCTTGCCCGGTGATGTACCGGGCGCCGTCCGAGGCGAGGAAGGCGACGGTCGCACCGATGTCCTCCGGCTCACCGAGGTAGCCGGCAGGCACGGACCGTGCCATCTGGTCCAGGTAGTCCTGCCCCAGCTCCTTCAGACCCGGGGTCAGGATGTTGCCGGGCAGCACAGCATTGATCGTGATGCCCCTGCGTGCCAGTTCGATCGCGGCGGAGCGCACGAACCCCATCTGCGCGGCCTTGGTGGCCCCGTAGTGGGACCACGCCGGGAAGCCCGTGTAGTTGCCGGTGATCGAACTGGTCACCACGATGCGACCGCGCCCCGATGCCTCCAGTGCGGGGATCGCCGCCTGGACGGCGTGGATGGTGCCCTTGACGTTGATGTCGAAGATCAGATCAATGTCCTCGTCGGTCATCGTCTCGATGCGGGCCTGCGGGTACACCCCTGCGTTGGAGGCCAGCACGGAGAGTCCTCCGAGCTCGTCGGCCGCTCGGGCGATCACCTCGTCGCACGCCGCGCGATCACGCACGTCGAGCACGTAGGCGGTGAAGCCGTCCTCCCTTGCCTGGGAGCATTCGTCCTCGGTGAGGCCGGTGACGATGACCTGGGCGCCGTGGTCGCGGAGCTGGCGTGCGATGCCGGCGCCGATGCCGACGGTCCCTCCGGTCACCAGGGCGGTGCGGGAATCAAGCAGTGCGGTCACGGAGATCCACTCCTCGGTCGAGATCAGAGTCCTGGCTCGCCGACCGTGGTTCGACGGCCGCTTCCACTGTAGTTCGGCAAGCGGGCCCCGGGCCGGGACCTGCGATGGGCCCCGGAGCAGGTCAGCGCTGCAGGACGGCTGACCGGCGCATTGAGGCACCGCCGCGGAGGATCAGCTAGTTGGATTCCGCAGGCTCTGACGCGCCGCGGGCGTGGCTGATAGGTCCCGTCTATGCCACCCGTGAGCGGCCCTCCCCCACACAGGCACGCGGCCCAGCTGAGTATTCGTAGTCGTGGGAGCCACCGAATCTTGCTCTTGGGGACCGCCGATCGTGCCGACGGGGGCCAGTAGCCGCCGCGGTGGGGACCACTGGCTCCCGCCGGCATCGGGTCACTGGGGCAGTGCGGTGTGTTCTCGCATGTTCCTGTCGCCGGTGTCGATCCAGATTGTGTTGTGCACGATGCGGTCCATGATCGCATCGGCGTGGACTGCTCCACCGAGCCGGGCGTGCCAGTCCTTCTTCGGGTACTGGGTGCAGAACACGGTCGAGCCGGTGTCATAGCGGCGCTCGAGCAGTTCCAGCAGCATCGAACGCATTCCCTCGTCAGGATGGTCCAGCAGCCACTCGTCGATCACCAGCAGCGAGAACGTGGAGTACTTCCGCAGGAACTTCGTCTGGCCCTGCGGCTTGTCCTTTGCCAGGGCCCAGGCCTCTTCGAGGTCGGGCATTCGGATGTAGTGGGCTCGGAGCCGGTGCTGGCAGGCCTGCTTCGCCAGCGCGCAGCCGAGGTAGGACTTCCCTGAGCCGGTGAAGCCCTGGAAGACCACGTTCTGTTGCCGCTGGATGAAGGAGCAGGTTGCCAGTTGCGCGATCACGTTCCGGTTCAGTCCCCGTTCCTCGACCAGATCCAGCCGCCGCAGGTCCGCTCCGGGATAACGCAGCCCCGCCCGGCGGATCAGACCCTCGACCTTTCCATGATTGAAGATGGAATGCGCCTCGTCCACGATCAGCTGGAGCCGTTCCTGGAACGACATCCCCAGCACGTGAGCCTCATCCTGGGCATCGATCGCGTCCAGCAGCGCGGTCGCGCCCATCTCGCGCAGCTTCCGCTTCGTGTCGTTATCGATCACGCTCACCGGACACCTCCGGCGTAGTAGTCGGCGCCACGGACGTATCCGCCGTCTTCCGCGGGTTCCTCGCGGGGTGGACGCAGGGCGGCGACCTTGTCCTGCCCGGTGGCCAAGATCGGGTGCAGATGCGCATAGCGCGGTGAACGGACCCGTCCCGTCAGCGCGAGTGCGCAGGCCGCCTCGACCCGATCTACGGAGAAGCGGCGAGAGAGCCGTAGCACCGCCAACGCGGGATCCAGGCCCTGTTCCACGATCGGCACGGACTCGAAGATCCGCTGGATCACGATCACCGTGGCCGGCCCGACCCGATCTGCCCACGCCCGCACCCTCTGCGCGTCCCAGGCCTGGAAACGCTCGCCCGCAGGTAGGTCCGCGTCGTTGGTGCGGTACTCATTGCTCGCGGTCTCCGGGAGCAGCAGGTGACTGGTCAGTCGCTGGCTGCCCTGATAGATCTCCAGCGTCCGGGCCGTGATGCGCAGATCGACCTTCGCGCCGATGTGCGCGAACGGCGCGGAGTAGAAGTTCCGCGCGAACGTGACGTGCCCGTTCCTGCCCACTCGTCGTCCGTAGTGCCATGTCGAGATCTCGTAGGGCACCGCCGGCAGCGGCGTCAGCAGCGGCCGCTCCTCCGCGTCGAACACGCTGGCGCGGGATCCGGGCCGCTTCTGGAACGGCTCCGCGTTATAGGCCTCCATCCGCTGCCCGATGGCGGCTGCAAGTTCGGGCAGGGACGTGAATCGCTGATCCCGCAGCCCGGCGATGACCCAGGTCGCGACGTGCGCGACGGTGTTCTCCACGCTCGCCTTGTCTTTCGGTTTCCGCACCCTCCCCGGGAGCACCGCCGCCGAGTAATGCGCTGCCATCTCGCGATACGCATCGTTCAGGACGATCTCGCCCTCGCGGGGGTGCTTCACCACACCGGTCTTGAGGTTGTCCGGAACGATCCTCGGGACCGTCCCGCCCAGCGCCTCGAACATCGCTACGTGCGCTCGCAGCCAGGACTCCTGGCGCATATCCAGCGCCGGGAAGCAGAACGCGTAACGAGAAAAAGGCAGGCAGGCAACGAACAAGAACACCTTCGAGACCTCGCCGGTGACCGGATCGGCCAGCTCCATCGTGGGGCCGGACCAGTCGACCTCCACGCTCTGGCCGGCCTTGTGACCGACTCTCGAAGCGGCACCGGTGACCATGACGTGGTGCTGGTAGGTGCGGCAAAACCGGTCATACCCCATCGCCGGATCCCCAGCCGCCGTGGTCGCGTCGAAGTACTCGCCGTGCAACAGCTTCAGCGTCACGCCGACCCTGGCCATCTCTCGATGGACCTGTTCCCAGTCCGGCTGTGCGAACACGCTCTCGTGCTCGCCCCGGCCCGGGAACAACCGGGCATACACCTGCTCATCGGCGACGTCCGCGATATCGCCCCACCCGATCCCTGCAGCGTCAGCGGCCTCGAACACCGCCCTCACGGACTTGCGGGACATGCCCTGCGAGGACGAAATCGCTCGCCCCGACAGACCTTCTGCGCGCAGCTGGAGCACCAGCTTCGCCCTGATCTTCCGTACCATTCCAGATTGCTCCTTCCGCCGCGTGCCCTATACACACGGCGGAAGGAGCGTAGACAGAGCGGCCCCAACGACACCACTGGTGGTCCCGAACGACGCCACCGCTACGGCAGCGACGTGGCACCCGAACCCTCGATCAGCGGACCCCAGCGAGGCGAATATTCAGCCCAGCCGATGATCCGGTGCGTGCTGCCGCGTTCGCAGGGGTCGGGCTGGGGCTCGGCCCAGCCCTGAGGGGTAGGGGTCAACCATGGGGTCATGGGGAGAGGGTAGGAGCGGGGGCCGACATGCCTGCGCTACCCGAAGCGCGACGGACACCATCGCGTTGCTGTCAGCGCTGCTGTCAAGAGGTGTTCGAGACGAGTCGGCATCTGTTCCTTGGGGATGGTGTCTCCAGAAGCCCTAGTCACACGTGCGCTCGGCTTTCCTCAACCTTGGACTGGAATGTCGAGTGGCTCGCGGGACAGCAAGCTGCCGATGAGCTCCTCGATGCGGGTGCGGATCTCGTCGCGCACCGGGCGGACTTCCGCGACGCCCTTGCCGGCTGGGTCCTCGAGTTTCCTGTCCTCGTACCGCTTGCCGGTGTAGTAGGGGCAGGCGTCGCCGCATCCCATGGTGATGACCACGTCGGAGGCCTGGACGGATTCGGGGGTGAGGACCTTCGGCTTCTGGTGGGAGATCTCGATGCCGACCTCCGCTATGGCCTCCACCGCTGCGGGGTTGATCGAGTCGGCGGGCGCAGACCCGGCGGAGCGGACCTCGATGCGGTCCCCGGCGAGCTCCCTCAGCCACCCGGCTGCCATCTGGGATCGACCGGCGTTGTGGACACAGACGAACAAGACGCTGGGGCGAGCGGTCATGGGAGCCTCCCGACCGGGGGTGAGGTTCAGGCGATGTCGAGGAACGCGCGGAGTTCGGCAAAGGCGGACGGGACGACGGAGTAGTGGGCCCAGCGGCCCTTCTGCTCGCGCGTGAGCAGGCCGGCGTCGACAAGCTTCTTCATGTGGTGGCTGACGGTGGGCTGACTGATGCCGAGCGGCTCGGTGAGATCGCACGCGCAGACCGACTCACAGCCCTGGGCGGCGACGTGGGAGAGGAGCCGGAGGCGTGTGGGGTCGGACAGCGCCTTGAACAGGGAGGCGATCCTCTCGGCGTCGACGGTGTCGACCGGACCTGCGGACAGCGAGCAGCACTCCTCAGAGCCGATCCTCGCCGTGAATCCGGTGGCTGTGGCGTCGGTCGTCGTGGACATGCCCTCACCTTACATTGACAGTCATCGATGTGGGGCATAGCGTACGCATCGATAACCGTCGATGGAAGGAACATGGCCCTGATGAGTACGACCACCAAGGATGTGGAGCAGCCGCGCGTAATGGAGGAGATGTCCTTCCTCGATCGCTGGCTCCCGGTATGGATCCTGGCCGCCATGGCCGTGGGGCTCCTCCTGGGGCGGTTCGTCCCCGGCCTGAACACCGCACTGGAGGCGGTAAAGATCGGATCCGTGTCCCTCCCCATCGCGATCGGACTGCTGGTGATGATGTACCCGGTCCTGGCGAAGGTCCGCTACGACGAGACCCGCAGAATCGGAGCTGACCGACGCCTGCTGGTGACCTCCCTGGTGCTGAACTGGCTCGTCGGACCGGCACTCATGTTCGGCCTCGCGTGGATCTTCCTTGCCGACCTGCCGGAGTACCGGACCGGCCTGATCATCGTGGGCCTCGCGCGCTGCATCGCGATGGTGCTCATCTGGAACGACCTCGCCTGCGGCGACCGCGAAGCTGCCGCCGTGCTGGTCGCGATCAACTCCGTCTTCCAGGTGATCGCCTTCGGTGCCCTGGGCTGGTTCTACCTCCAGGCGCTGCCGTCGTGGCTAGGGCTGCCGACCACGTCGGCCGAATTCTCGATCGGCGCGATCGTCCTCAGCGTGCTGATCTTCCTCGGGATCCCCCTGGTCGCCGGCTTCCTGACCCGCATCCTCGGGGAGAAGGCGAAGGGTCGGGCCTGGTACGAGGAGCGGTTCCTCCCGAAGATCGGCCCGTGGGCGCTGTACGGGCTGCTTTTCACCATCGTGCTGCTGTTCGCTCTCCAAGGCGACGCGATCCTCTCCGCCCCGGGTGAATATTCGCCTCGCTGGGGTCCGCTGATCGAGGGTTCGGGTGCCACGTCGCTGCCGTAGCGGTGGCGTCGTTCGGGACCACCAGTGGTGTCGTTGGGGCCGCTCTGTCTACGCTCCTTCCGCCGTGTGTATAGGGCACGCGGCGGAAGGAGCAATCTGGAATGGTACGGAAGATCAGGGCGAAGCTGGTGCTCCAGCTGCGCGCAGAAGGTCTGTCGGGGCGAGCGATTTCGTCCTCGCAGGGCATGTCCCGCAAGTCCGTGAGGGCGGTGTTCGAGGCCGCTGACGCTGCAGGGATCGGGTGGGGCGATATCGCGGACGTCGCCGATGAGCAGGTGTATGCCCGGTTGTTCCCGGGCCGGGGCGAGCACGAGAGCGTGTTCGCACAGCCGGACTGGGAACAGGTCCATCGAGAGATGGCCAGGGTCGGCGTGACGCTGAAGCTGTTGCACGGCGAGTACTTCGACGCGACCACGGCGGCTGGGGATCCGGCGATGGGGTATGACCGGTTTTGCCGCACCTACCAGCACCACGTCATGGTCACCGGTGCCGCTTCGAGAGTCGGTCACAAGGCCGGCCAGAGCGTGGAGGTCGACTGGTCCGGCCCCACGATGGAGCTGGCCGATCCGGTCACCGGCGAGGTCTCGAAGGTGTTCTTGTTCGTTGCCTGCCTGCCTTTTTCTCGTTACGCGTTCTGCTTCCCGGCGCTGGATATGCGCCAGGAGTCCTGGCTGCGAGCGCACGTAGCGATGTTCGAGGCGCTGGGCGGGACGGTCCCGAGGATCGTTCCGGACAACCTCAAGACCGGTGTGGTGAAGCACCCCCGCGAGGGCGAGATCGTCCTGAACGATGCGTATCGCGAGATGGCAGCGCATTACTCGGCGGCGGTGCTCCCGGGGAGGGTGCGGAAACCGAAAGACAAGGCGAGCGTGGAGAACACCGTCGCGCACGTCGCGACCTGGGTCATCGCCGGGCTGCGGGATCAGCGATTCACGTCCCTGCCCGAACTTGCAGCCGCCATCGGGCAGCGGATGGAGGCCTATAACGCGGAGCCGTTCCAGAAGCGGCCCGGATCCCGCGCCAGCGTGTTCGACGCGGAGGAGCGGCCGCTGCTGACGCCGCTGCCGGCGGTGCCCTACGAGATCTCGACATGGCACTACGGACGACGAGTGGGCAGGAACGGGCACGTCACGTTCGCGCGGAACTTCTACTCCGCGCCGTTCGCGCACATCGGCGCGAAGGTCGATCTGCGCATCACGGCCCGGACGCTGGAGATCTATCAGGGCAGCCAGCGACTGACCAGTCACCTGCTGCTCCCGGAGACCGCGAGCAATGAGTACCGCACCAACGACGCGGACCTACCTGCGGGCGAGCGTTTCCAGGCCTGGGACGCGCAGAGGGTGCGGGCGTGGGCAGATCGGGTCGGGCCGGCCACGGTGATCGTGATCCAGCGGATCTTCGAGTCCGTGCCGATCGTGGAACAGGGCCTGGATCCCGCGTTGGCGGTGCTACGGCTCTCTCGCCGCTTCTCCGTAGATCGGGTCGAGGCGGCCTGCGCACTCGCGCTGACGGGACGGGTCCGTTCACCGCGCTATGCGCATCTGCACCCGATCTTGGCCACCGGGCAGGACAAGGTCGCCGCCCTGCGTCCACCCCGCGAGGAACCCGCGGAAGACGGCGGATACGTCCGTGGCGCCGACTACTACGCCGGAGGTGTCCGGTGAGCGTGATCGATAACGACACGAAGCGGAAGCTGCGCGAGATGGGCGCGACCGCGCTGCTGGACGCGATCGATGCCCAGGATGAGGCTCACGTGCTGGGGATGTCGTTCCAGGAACGGCTCCAGCTGATCGTGGACGAGGCGCATTCCATCTTCAATCATGGAAAGGTCGAGGGTCTGATCCGCCGGGCGGGGCTGCGTTATCCCGGAGCGGACCTGCGGCGGCTGGATCTGGTCGAGGAACGGGGACTGAACCGGAACGTGATCGCGCAACTGGCAACCTGCTCCTTCATCCAGCGGCAACAGAACGTGGTCTTCCAGGGCTTCACCGGCTCAGGGAAGTCCTACCTCGGCTGCGCGCTGGCGAAGCAGGCCTGCCAGCACCGGCTCCGAGCCCACTACATCCGAATGCCCGACCTCGAAGAGGCCTGGGCCCTGGCAAAGGACAAGCCGCAGGGCCAGACGAAGTTCCTGCGGAAGTACTCCACGTTCTCGCTGCTGGTGATCGACGAGTGGCTGCTGGACCATCCTGACGAGGGAATGCGTTCGATGCTGCTGGAACTGCTCGAGCGCCGCTATGACACCGGCTCGACCGTGTTCTGCACCCAGTACCCGAAGAAGGACTGGCACGCCCGGCTCGGTGGAGCAGTCCACGCCGATGCGATCATGGACCGCATCGTGCACAACACAATCTGGATCGACACCGGCGACAGGAACATGCGAGAACACACCGCACTGCCCCAGTGACCCGATGCCGGCGGGAGCCAGTGGTCCCCACCGCGGCGGCTACTGGCCCCCGTCGGCACGATCGGCGGTCCCCAAGAGCAAGATTCGGTGGCTCCCACGACTACGAATACTCAGTGCTTGGCTCGCTCCCGGTCGCGGTGGTTGCCGTCGCAGTAGATCCGCACGAATAACGCAAGGGTGCGCAGGTCGCGGCGCACGGACTCGTCCTGGACCATGCGCAGGTAGCGCGGGCTGGGGCCGCGACGCCGTGGAGCAGGCAGCGTCCGCGGCCGCGGCCCGGCCGTAGATGTCTCCGCGTCAGGGCTGACCAGGGGAGCTGCGCTGAGCGGGGCGTCGGTCATCGCTACACCGTAGTCCACTTTGCTGACGTTCTCGGGTCGAACGTCACTGCGTGCCGTCGGGGCCCGGAGTCAGCGCAGGGCTGTTGTCGCAGGGCGCGGGGAGCCCACTCGAGCGGCTTGACCGCGGTGTGCACAGTGGCCTGCTCGATGGCGTAGTACGACAAGCGTTCATCGGGGACCTTGGTCCTCCCGGCGCCGGTTTCGTCGGACCCTGAACCACTACACCTGGGGGTGTCGGCGTGTTGCGACCCCAACATGTTGTGGTCGATTCCTACGGTGGCAGAGCCGCGGCGCACACCACACACCCGCAGCATTGCGCGCAACCCGTGCCCACACCCGCAGCATTGCGCGCAACCCGTGCCCACACCCGTGCACCGCGCCCCGTCCCGAAGGAGAGAGCCCATGACCGCGTCCCCGAAGCAACCCGCCCCGATCGAGCCTACCGAGCCCGGCGCGGCCCCCGTCGGCCGCCGCATGATCGATCCGGTCGCCACCGTCACCGAGTACGTGGACCGCTCCGACTGGCGCGTCAACGCCAACGCCAACCAGGGCTACTCCGTGGGCGGGCTGGTGCTCAACGCCGCGGGCAAGATGATCGCCAACTACTGGCTGGACGAGGTGTTCAGCGCCGAGGCCGGCCGCGCCCACCGCGAGGGCGACATCCACATCCACGACCTGGACATGCTCACCGGGTACTGCGCCGGCTGGTCGCTGCGGCGTCTGCTGGAGGAGGGCTTCAACGGAGTGCCCGGAGCCATCTCCGCCAGGCCTGCCCGCCACTTCTCCTCCGCCTGCGGGCAGATCGTCAACTTCCTGGGAACTCTGCAGAACGAGTGGGCCGGCGCCCAGGCCTTCAGCTCCTTCGACACCTACATGGCGCCGTTCGTGCGGCTGGATGCCATGACCTACGAGCAGGTGCTGCAGTGCATGCAGGAGCTGATCTACAACCTCAACGTGCCCAGCCGTTGGGGGTCGCAGTGCCCCTTCACGAACCTCACCTTCGACTGGACCTGCCCCGAGGACCTCCGCGATCAGCAGCCCCTGATCGGCGAGGAGCTGTGCGACTTCACCTATGGCGAGCTGCAGCACGAGATGGATCTGGTCAACCGCGCCTACATCGAGGTGATGACCGAGGGCGACGCCGATGGTCGTGCCTTTACCTTCCCCATCCCCACCTACAACATCACCAAGGACTTCGACTGGGAGGCGGAGAACACCGAGCGCCTGTTCGCGATGACCGCGAAGTACGGCCTGCCCTACTTCCAGAACTTCATCAACTCCGACCTGGACCCCGGGATGATCCGCTCGATGTGCTGCCGCCTGCAGCTGGACCTGCGCGAACTGCTCAAGCGCGGCAACGGCCTGTTCGGCTCCGCCGAGCTCACCGGCTCCATCGGCGTGGTCACGGTGAACATGGCCCGTCTGGGCTACCTGTACGCAGGGGACCGCAACGGCCTGCTCACCGAGCTGGATCGCCTGCTGGAGGTCGGCAAGGACACCCTGGAGAAGCGCCGCGCCACCGTGCAGGAGCTGATCGACGGCGGTCTGTACCCGTACACCAAGCGGTACATGGGCCACCTCGGCAACCACTTCTCCACCCTCGGGGTCAACGGCATGAACGAGATGGTCCGCAACTTCACCGGGGATGCACACGACCTGATGGACGAGGACGGTCAGCGCATGTGCGTGGAGATCCTGGACCACGTGCGCGAGACGATGGTGCGGTTCCAGGAGGAGACCGGGAACCTGTATAACCTGGAGGCCACCCCCGCCGAGGGCGCCACCTACCGATTCGCCAAGGAGGACCGGGCCCGCTTCCCCGGCATCCTCACCGCCGGCACCGTGCAGAACCCCTACTACACCAACTCCTCGCAGATCCCGGTGGGCGCCACCGAGGACCCCTTCGAGGCGCTCGAGCTGCAGGAGGAGCTGCAGAGCAAGTACACCGGCGGCACCGTGCTGCACCTGTACATGAACGAGGCGATGAGCTCGGCGACCACCTGCCGGGAACTCGTGCGCAGAGCACTGACCCGGTTCCACCTGCCGTACCTGACCATCACCCCCACCTTCTCGATCTGCCCCAGCCACGGCTACCTCACCGGCGAGCACCACCAGTGCGAGCGCTGTGGTGAAGCCTGCGAGGTGTGGACCCGTGTGATGGGCTACTTCCGGCCCGTGGCCTCCTTCAACATCGGCAAGAAGGGCGAGTACGCCGAGCGCACCTTCTTCACCGAGCAGGCCTCCGGCGTAGGCGGCTGCCAGGAGGCGGCCGACGGGCCCGCTGCGGCGGCCGACGAGCCCGCGGCCGCAACCGACCGCCCAGGGGCTGAGATCACCCCGGTGACGGCGTGAGCCCTCTGGCCAGCCTGACGGCACCGGACCTGCGCATCGCAGGTCTGGTGCCGCTGTCCACCGTGGACTGGCCCGGCCGCCTGGTGGCCACGGTGTTCTGCCAGGGCTGCCCCTGGCGCTGCACCTACTGCCACAACGCCGCGATCCTGGATCCCCACGCCCCTGGCGCCGTGCCCTTCGATGAGCTGGGTCGGCTCCTGGAGCGACGACGAGGCCTGCTGGACGGCGTGGTGTTCAGCGGGGGAGAGGCCACCATGCAGCACGCTGTGGTGCCTGCCGCCCGGGCCGTTCGCGAACGCGGCTTCGCCGTCGGGCTGCACACCGGCGGGGCATTCCCCACCCGGATGCAGGCCCTGCTCGGGGTCGACACCGACGGGCGCCGCGTCGGCTCACCGCTGGTGGACTGGGTGGGGTTCGACGTGAAGGCCGCGCCGGCCGGCTACACGGACCTGGTGGGACGGGCCGGTGCCTGGCAGCGAAGTGCAAGGTCCCTCCAGCTCCTGCTGGCCTCCGGTGTGGACCACGAACTGCGGATGACGGTCACCCCGCAGCTGATCGACCAGGTACCCACGGTGATCGAGACCGTCGGCCGCGCCGGCGGCACCCACCTGGTGCTGCAGAAGGCTCGGGCCGACGGTGCCGACAGCGGCTTCGCCACGCAGCTGGCGGCGGTACCGGACTGGGCGGAGCGATTCGACGCTGCCGCGCACAGAACACGGCAGCTCGGAGCGCAGCAGGGCCTTGAGGTCACGGTCCGAGCGTGATGGGACCGTGACCAGCAGCAGCGCCGGTCCGGAAAAGGGCAGTCCTAGGATGACCGTGACGGGGTCCCCCGTCAGCGAATTCTGGCCCGTCCCTGTTCCCCTGCCCGTTTGGAGTCGTCATGGATGACCTCGTCCTCAACTGGGAACTCGGCACAGCCGGGCTGCTGATCGTGGCAGTCTCGGCCATCGCCGTACTTCTCATCCTCATCATGGCCTTCAAGGTCCATGCATTCCTCGCCCTGATGATCACCTCGATCGGAACGGCCCTGGCTGCGGGCATCGCCCCGGCCAGCGTGCTGCCCGCCCTCGCCTTCGGCTTCAACACGACCCTGGGCAACGTCATGCTGCTGGTCGCACTCGGCGCGATGCTGGGCAGGATGATCGAGACCTCCGGCGGCGCCCAGGTGCTCGCCGACCGGATGATCGACCTGGTCGGCGAGAAGCGGGCCGGCTTCGGCCTGTCCCTGGCCAGCCTGCTGATGGGCTTCCCCATCTTCTTCGACGCCGGCCTGGTGGTCATGATGCCCATCATCTACGCCGTGGCCCGACGGGTCGGCGGCTCCTTCCTGTCCATCGCGCTGCCCTCGGCGGTGGCTTTCAGCGCCATGCACATCTTCGCCCCGCCGCATCCCGGCCCGGTGGCCGCCTCGGGCATCGTCGGTGCTGACATCGGCCTGGTGATGCTGGTGGGTCTCGTGTTCGCTGTCATCATCTGGTACCTGGTGGGCGCGCTGCTGGCACCCCGCCTGGGCATGCGCTTCGACATCCCGGTGCCGGACATCCTCGAGGGCGACAAGGACGAGATGGGCTTCTCCTCCAGCCCCCGCGTCCCCACCATCATCGGCCTGCTGCTGCTGCCGTTGATCCTCATCCTGCTGAACACCGGTCTGAACACCATCGGTTCGACCCGTCCGGACAAGGACGCGTTCCTGGCCGACGGCGTGGTCTCGACCCTGCGCCTGCTGGGTGAGACCCCGATCGCCCTGCTGATCACCGTGATCGTCTCGATGTTCGTGCTGGGCTGGGGTGCCGGCAAGAAGGGCACCCTGATCGAGAAGGTGGCTGATTCAGCCCTGGGGCCGATCTGCTCGGTGGTGCTGGTGACCGGCGCCGGCGGCATGTTCGGCGGTGTGCTGCGCGTGACCGGGATCGGGGACGCGGTGGCGGATTCGCTGAACAACGTCGGCCTGCCGGTGATCGTGGCGGCCTACCTGATCGCCCAGATCGTGCGCCTGGCACAGGGCTCGGCCACCGTGGCTCTGACCACCGCGGCCTCCCTGATGGCCGGCGTGATCGCCGCCAGCGACTTCAGCCCCCTGCAGGTGGTCGCGATCGTGATGGCGATGTCGGCCGGCTCGGTGGGCTTCTCCCACGTCAACGACTCCGGCTTCTGGCTGGTCAGCAGGTTCTTCGGGATGGACATGAAGCAGACCCTGGCCACCTGGACTCTCATTCAGGGCGCGATGGCCATCGTCGGCTTCATCCTGTCCTACATCCTCTACGGCGTCGCCTCGGCGATCGGCTGAGCCCCTGCCTGCGCCGCCGCATCCTGCTTCCCGTAGGTGAGGCGGCGCAGCAGACGCTCAGCTGGGCCTCGCATGTCCTTCGATGCCATCCATCCGGCGATCAGCACCGAGATCAGCCACACCCCCAGTGCCAGCGCGGTCGAGGCGGTGGTGGACAGGTGCTGTCCCAGGCCGAAGCCCCAGGCGGCCAGCAGGGGAGCGAAGATGATCGACTGGAACAGGTAGAAGGTGAGCGAACGCTGCCCCACTGCGGCGATGGCGCGCACTGGGGCACTCACCTGCCGTGTCACCGGTGTCACCGGTGATGCCGGGGCCCCATAGGAGCGTGAGGCCACCAGAGCGGACCGGGCATCGGGGGAGAGGCCACGCTTGCGCACGGCCGGTTCGGGGGCCTTGGCGGGCGCGGCGGTTCTGCTCGTCGCGGGACGGGTGCGTCCCTCCAGGTGCGCTGCCAGCAGCCCGAAGGCCGCGGCGTACCCCAGCCCGCAGGCCACACCGGAGATCATCTCGGTTCCCATGAATGTCCAGAACAGTGCTTCGGGCAGTTCCAGGATCCCCATCAGCCCGAGGATCCTCGTCAGGCCGCCGATCCAGCCGATCGTTATCCCGATGGCCGCGGTCAGGCGCAGCAGGCGCATGTGGTTCCAGGGCTCGTCGAGCACGCGGTGCCGCGCCGCCAGCCAGCCGAGCATGATCGACACCGGCACTGCGAAGCCGAGGGCCGTGGCCGGCAGGCTGAAGGCCCACATCCCCACCCGGAGACCGGCGGCGAGCAGGTAGTTCGACTCCCCGTGGGCGATGTCGCGGAAGGCGGCCATCGAGAAGCTCGCACCGCTGGCATCCATGGCCTCCAGGATGTCCGGCTGGCTGGACAGGTACAGGCCGCTGACCGTGGAGCCCAGGGAGTACAGGGCGAACAGGGCCGTCGCCGCGCTGATCCAGATCAGCAGGGTGCGATCGCGCCGTCCGAAGAAGATCCACACCAGCAGCAGCCCGGCGATCGCGTAGGCCCCCAGGATGTCGCCGAGGAACAGCAGCAGGGCGTGCAGGAACCCCAGCAGCAGCATCGCCCAATGGCGGCGACGCAGCATGCGCCGCACGGTGCGGTGCTCGAGGCCGCGATCGATGCGGGAGCGGAAGAACTGCACCATGCCGTACCCGAACAGGAAGGCGAACAGCGGGAAGCTGCGGCCGTCCACCCCCAGGCCCATCACCACCTGGATCGCCGTGTCCAGGGCATTGCGGGCCGGCACGTGGATTCCGAACGCCCCGGACTCCTGGCCCCACAAAAACCAGGGCACGTTCGCCATCGCGATCAGGGCGAGCATCAGGCCGCGCGCGAGATCGGGCGCGAGGGAACGAGGTGGACGTGCCTGCGTATCGGGGCAGCCCTCGCGGATACGAGGGCGTGCGGGGACCGGTTCGGTGGCGCTCACGATGATCGACCCTCTCGGCTCGTGGGGCTGTGGTTCGACCGTAACCGCCTCGCTGCCGGCGCGCACCCCGACGAAGGTCGCCGCTCCTGGCGGGTGGTGGCGCGGTGGTGGCGCGTCCCACCGTGGGGAACCGGATGCCGCGGTCCCTTTGGGCACCGCCTCTGCCTAGACTGGCAGGCATCCGAACCCGACCCCTGAAGGAGCAAGTGAGGCAGCGGTGAACGACCACCTGAAGACGTCTGTCCAGGCGATCAACTGGAACCGGATCCCCGATCCCAAGGACCAGGAGGTATGGGACCGCCTGACCGGCAACTTCTGGCTGCCGGAGAAGGTGCCGCTGTCCAACGACATCCCCTCCTGGGGCCGTCTGACCGAGCAGGAGCAGACCCTGGTGATGCGGGTGTTCACCGGCCTCACCCTGCTGGACACCGTCCAGGGCACCGTCGGCGCCGTCTCCCTCATCCCCGATGCGGTCACCCCGCACGAGGAGGCGGTGTACACCAACATCGCGTTCATGGAGTCGGTGCACGCGAAGTCCTACAGCCAGATCTTCTCGACCCTCTCGAGCACCAAGCAGATCGACGAGGCCTTCCGCTGGAGCGAGTTCAACGAGCCGCTGCAGAAGAAGGCCAAGATCGTCATGAGCTACTACCAGGGCGATGACCCGGAGAAGCGCAAGGTGGCCTCCACCCTGCTGGAGTCCTTCCTGTTCTACTCCGGCTTCTACCTGCCCATGCACTACTCCAGCCACGGCGAGCTCACCAACACCGCCGACATCATCCGGCTGATCATCCGTGACGAGGCCGTGCACGGCTACTACATCGGCTACAAGTTCCAGAAGGCACTGGAGAAGGCCTCGCCCGAGCGTCGTGCCGAGATGAAGGACTACACCTTCTCGCTGCTCATGGAGCTGTACGACAACGAGGAGGAGTACACCGAGGATCTCTACGACCCGGTGGGCTGGACCGAGGAGGTCAAGACCTTCCTGCGGTACAACGCCAACAAGGCGCTGATGAACCTGGGCTACGAGGGCCTGTTCCCCTCCGAGGCCACCGAGGTGAACCCGGCGATCCTTGCCTCGCTGTCGCCGAACGCGGATGAGAACCACGACTTCTTCTCCGGCTCCGGCTCCAGCTACGTGATGGGCAAGGCTGTGGAGACCGAGGACGACGACTGGGACTTCTGAACCGGCCGTGCCAGGGAGTGTGCGGGCTAAAGGTGTTGTAAAGCCCACCTTCGGATATGCACAACTTCTTCGCGCACCCGGCACGCGCAAAGTGTCACAAAGCGGGGCGAATCGGTCACCAGTACGCCGGAACTCCTGTACTTCTGACCGCTAGGTCGGCCGCGTGTTCCACCATGCGAGCGTCATCTGGGGCAGAATGGTCGCCGTAGTCCCTGATCCCTTCCCCTGATTGGAGAAAAACAATGGGTCTTCTCTGGGCCATCATTTCCTGGATCATCATCGGTGCCATCATCGGCCTGATCGCTCGCGCCATCATGCCGGGCAAGCAGTCGATGGGCCTCGGCCTGACCATCGTCCTGGGCGTCATCGGCGCCATCGTCGGTGGCTTCCTCGGCGGCCTGTTCGGTGGTGACGGCATCTCCGGCATCATGAACAACCCGTGGAGCATCGGCACCATCCTGCTCGCCGTCATCGGCGCGCTGATCGTCATGGTCATCTACGGCCTGGCCACCGGCAGCCGCAACCGCGTGTGATCCACATGCGCTTCGCCTGACACGTCAGGCACACATCGCCGCAGCGCCGTCCCCGACTCAGGTCGGGGGCGGCGCTGTTCTTCTGCACGCGTCGGTCAGGCCATGGGCACGTCCGCATCGCGGCGGCCTGCCTCGGTGACGCGTACGCGGCCGGAGGACCAGCGGGCCACATCGGCCGCGAAGTCCTCGAGCAGCGGCGGGTCCAGCAGCACGTCCAGCCGGGCGAGCCGGGAGGTGTACTCGGTGGGCTCCGCCTTTGCGCCGTGGGCGCCGGCCCACACCCGTACCGCGTTCTCGGCGATGCCCACCTCAGCCAGCGGCACCTCCAGGCGCGCCACCACGAGCTCCGTGCGCCGCAGCAGGGTCGCGGCCGCCACGGCCTGCTCCACCCCGGCGGTGTAGGCGCGCAGCAGACCCCCCGCCCCCAGCTTCACCCCACCGAAGTAGCGGATCACCACCGCCAGGGTGTCGGTGAGATCAGCGTGCAGCAGCGCTTGCAGCATCGGCATGCCGGCGGTCCCGGAGGGCTCCCCGTCATCGCTGGAGCGGTGCACAGGAGCGGCTGTGCCCGTGGCGCCGATGACCAGGGCAGTGCAGTGATGGCGTGCATCAGGGTGATCGGTGCGCGCGGCGCGGATGCGCTCCTCGGCCTGCTCGACCGAGGTGACGCGGTGCAAGCGGGTGAGGAAGCGGGAGCGACGCTCGACCAGTTCGGTCTCGACGTCGGCGGCGAGTACGAACAGATCGGACATACGGAAAGTCTAGGCGCGTTGCCGTGCGGGAACCGGTTCGAGCGCGACGGCGCGGGGGGGGGTGACAGGGGATACGCTGAGCGCGGCCGCAGCTTCGACCCGGGAGGTCCCGATGTCCACGTCCCAGCCCGCACCTCAGCCCCACTCCGACCCAGCGCCCGGCTTCGCTCCGGAGTTCGGCTCCGCCCCCGCGCCCCGGAAGAAGTCCAAGGGACCGGCGATCCTCATGGTCCTGGGTGGCATCATCCTGCTGCTCAGCCTGATCATCGGCACGATCCTCACCGTGGTCGGTGTGGGTAATACCGCCGACGGTCTGAGCGAGATCGAGCAGCTGCCCGGCGGCAGCGGCAGCATCACCGCGGAGGAGGGGGACGTGCTCCAGCTGTACGCGCCCGAGGGAACCACCGCCACCTGCACCATCATGACTCCGGACGGGGCTGAGCCCGGCCCGGGCACCAACCAGTCCAGCAGCACCACCATCGACGGCGCCACCTGGGTCTCCTTCGACTCCTTCGAGGCCACCGCTACCGGCGAGCACCAGATCGACTGCGACAGCCCCCAGGTGGCCGTGGGCCCGCCCGTCTCCCTTGGCGGGATCTTCGGCGCCATCGGCGGGATCCTGCTGGGCATCGGCGGCGGCATCCTGGGCTTCCTGCTGCTGCTGGCCGGCCTGATCTGGTGGCTGGTCACCCGCAAGAAGGACTGACGTCCATCGAGCCGCCGTTCTTCACCTGGCTGGCACCCCCAGCGCGAGCGAGCGCTCGTACGTGCTGCGGCCGCGCCGGTCCGGCCACTGGGAAGACCGTGCGCCTCGGTGCAGGCGAACGATCGGTCGGTGCCCGCCGGAACCGTTTGCCGAGCCCCCGGGCGGCCGGTACGGTCGAATCCCGACCTGATCCGGAGGTGCCCGATGGGCCATCCAGTCCACCTCATCGTCGATGGCCAGCCGCATGACCTGACCGTCGACCCGCGCACCACCCTGCTCGACGCGCTGCGGGACCACCTGGGGAACATGTCCCCGAAGAAGGGCTGCGACCACGGCCAGTGCGGCGCCTGCACCGTGCTGGTCGACGGGCGGCGGCTGAACTCCTGCCTGCTGCTGGCCGTGTCCCTCGACGGCGCGGAGGTGCTCACCTCAAACGGCCTCGCCACCGACGGCGAGCTCTCCGCCCTGCACACTGCTTTCCTCGAGCAGGATGCCTTCCAGTGCGGCTACTGCACCCCCGGGCAGATCTGCTCCGCGACCGGTGTGCTCCGCGAGGCGGCCGAGGGGCACCCCAGCGTGGTCACCGAGGACCACGGCCACGACCACCCGATCGAGCTCACCGAGGACGAGATCCGCGAGCGCATGAGCGGTAACCTGTGCCGCTGCGGCGCGTACGTCAACATCGTCGCCGCCGTCCAACAGGCTGCCGGGGCGAGCGCCGCGAACGAGGGGACGGACCGATGAGACCCTTCGACTACGTACGCGCGGACGACCCCGCCGGCGCTGTCGCCGCGATCGCCGAACGGCCCGGCGCGGCCTACCTCGCCGGCGGCACCAACCTCGTCGACCACCTCAAGCTCGGGATCACCGCCCCCGATCTGCTGGTCGACCTCGGCCGTCTCGACCTCGCGGACATCGAGGAGCTGCCGGACGGCGGCCTGCGCGTCGGCGCCATGGTCCGCAATAGCGATCTGGCCGCCGATCCGCGCGTGCGTCGCGACCACCCGATGCTCTCCCGCGCCCTTCTCTCCGGCGCCTCGGGCCAGTTGCGCAACGCCGCCACCACCGGCGGGAACCTGCTGCAGCGCACCCGTTGCGTCTACTTCCAGGACCCCACGACCCCCTGCAACAAGCGTGCCCCGGGCAGCGGCTGCTCGGCGCTCGGCGGATACACCCGCTACCACGCGATCCTCGGCGCCTCCGACGCGTGCATCGCCACCCACCCCTCCGACATGGCGGTCGCGCTCGCCGCCCTGGACGCGACCGTGGTGGTGCTGGGCTGCGACGGCGAGAAGCGTCTGCCCCTGACCACGTTGCACCGCCTTCCGGGGGACGAGCCCGAGCGCGACACTGTCCTCGAGCACGGCGACCTGATCACCGCCGTCGAGTTGCCCCCGCCGGGCCGCGCCGCCCGCACCCGTTCCACGTATCGCAAGATCCGCGACCGCGCCTCCTACGCCTTCGCCCTGGTCTCGGTCGCCGCGGTGCTCGAGCTCGACCCGGACGCCGCGCGGCCCACGATCCTCTCCGCAAGGATCGCCCTCGGAGGCGTCGCCCACGCCCCCTGGCGGGCTCGCCGCGCCGAGCAGCTCCTCGCCGGCGCCCCCGCCACCCGCGAGAGCTTCCGCCGGGCCGCGGCGGCCGAGCTCGAGCAGGCCCGGCCCGTCGCGGGCAACGAGTTCAAGGTGACGATGGCCCAGGGCGTGATGGTGAGCGTGCTCGCCGAGCTCGCCGGCCTGGACGAGGAGAACGAGGAGCCCCGTGATGAGTGACCTCCTGCGAGCCTCCGCGATCGGCACCGGACGGGTGCGTCTGGACGGGCCCGACAAGGTGCGCGGCCTCGCCCCCTACGCCTACGAGCACCCGGTCGAGGATCCGCTCTATCTCTTCCCGCTGTGCTCGACGATCGCGCTCGGCCGCGTCACCGCGATCGACGCCACAGCCGCGCTCGCGCTCGACGGGGTGGTGCGCGTGATCACCCACGAGAACGCCCTCCGGCTCGCCGACACCGAGGACGGCGAGCTGGCGATCCTCCAGGACGACCGGATCGGCTTCCGCGGCCAGTACCTCGGCGCCGTCCTCGCCGAGACCCCGGAGACGGCCCGCCACGCCGCCGGCCTCGTCGTGGTCACCACCGAGGCTGCGCCGCACGACGCCGAGTTCCGCCCCGACCACCCCGCAGTGCGCGAACCCGAGGGCGGCGCCGACGACATCGACACCGGTGACCTCGAGGCCGCGCTCGCCGCCGCGGAGATCGTGGTGGACCAGCGGTACTCCACCCCTCTCGAGCACAACAACCCGATGGAGCCGCACACCACCATCGCCCGCTGGGACGGCGAGCAGCTCACGCTGTGGACCTCCACCCAGGGCGTGCATCCCGCGCGACAGACCCTCGCCCCGATACTGGGCATCGAACCCGAGCAGCTGCGGATCGTCAGCCCGCACGTCGGCGGCGGCTTCGGCTCCAAGGGCCTGCCCCACGCGGACATGATGCTCACAGCGATGGCCGCGCACGCCATGCCCGGCCGCGCCGTGAAGTATGCCGTCACCCGCCAGCACATGTTCGCGCTGACCGGGTACCGGCCCGCCACCTCCCAGCACCTCCGGATCGGGGCCCGGGCCGACGGCACGATCACCGCCTTCGGGCTCGAGGCGGTCTCCAGCTCCTCGCACACGAAGGAGTTCCCCGAGATGGCGATCAAGCCCTCCCGGCAGATGTACGCCGGCGAGCACCGCCGCATCACCCAGCGCGTGCTCCCGCTGGACATCGCCGTCCCCTCTTGGATGCGCGCCCCGGGCGAGGCACCGGGGATGGTGGGCCCGGAGATCATGATGGACGAGCTCGCCGAGGCCTGCGGGGTCGACCCGATCGAGCTGCGGGTGCGCAACGAGCCGGAGCGTGACCCCGACACCGGGATGCCCTTCAACCAACGCCGGCTGATCGACTGCCTGCACGAGGGCGCCACCCGCTTCGGCTGGGCCGACCGCGACCCGCGGCCCCGTGCCCGCCGGGAGGGCGGATGGCTGATCGGCACCGGCGTCGCCTCGTCGACCTACCCCGCATCCAGGCAGCCCGGCTCGAAGGCCCGGATCCGTCACGAGGCGGGGGTCTACGAGGTGGCCATCGGCGCCGCCGATCTCGGCACCGGCACCTGGACCGCCCTCACCCAGGTCGCCGCCGACGCCCTCGAGGTCGACCCCGCCGACATCGCGCTGCGGATCGGCGACACCGCGCTGCCGAACGCGACCGTCGCCGGCGGCTCCACCGGGCTCGCCAGCTGGAGCGCGGCTGTGCTGGCCGCGGCGGACGCCTTTCGCCGCGAGCACGGCACCGCCCCGGCCGACGGCGTCGAGGCGATCGGGGAGGCGGCGGAGAACCCTGCCGAGAAGCAGTTCGCCATGCACTCCTATGGCGCCCAGTTCGCCGAGGTCCGCGTCCAGGAGGAGACCGGTGAGATCCGTGTGGACCGCATGCTCGGGGTGTTCTCCGTCGGGCGGATCATCAACCCCCGCACCGCCCGCTCGCAGCTCCTCGGTGGGATGACCATGGGGGTGGGGATGGCGCTGCTCGAGAAGGGTGAGCTCGACCCCCGCTTCGGACACGTCGTCAACCACGACCTGGCCGAGTACCACGTGCCCGTCAACGCCGACATCCGCTCTCTCGAGGCGCACTGGCTGGACGAGGAGGACCCCCAGGCCGGGCCGCTCGGCGCGCGCGGCATCGGCGAGATCGGCATCGTCGGCGCCGCTGCGGCGATCGCCAACGCCGTCCACCACGCCACCGGGGTGCGGGTGCGGGACCTGCCCGTGTTCGGCAGCGACCTCCTGGCACGGTGAGCGCCGCGTCGTTCGACGTCTCCCGGCCGGCGGCCGCGCCTCCCGTCGGCCTGCTCCTCGCCGCGGGCGCCGGACGGCGCCTGGGCCGCGGCCCGAAAGCACTGCTGCTCCTGCGCGGCGTCCCCCTGGTCGAGCACGTCGCTCGCGCCCTGCGCGAGGGCGGCTGCGCCGAGGTCGTGGTCGTCACCGGCGCGGGCGCCGAGCGGGTGGGCTTCGTCGTAGACAAGATACCGTGGGCGCGCACGGAGCAGAACCCGTGCTGGCGCGAGGGGATGGGGACCTCCCTGCGCACCGGCCTGGCCGCGATCGGACCGGGCCGCGACGTGCTGGTCACGCAGGTGGACCGCCCAGGGATGTGCGCGGAGGAGGTGGCCCGGGTGCTGGCCGCGCACCGCCCCGGAGGGATCACCGCCGCCGCCCACCGCGAGGCCTCCGGCGGGCTCCGACGGGGCCATCCGGTGCTGTTCGACGCCGCCTGGACCACCGCCGCCGCGGAGGCCGCGCACGCGGACGTGGGCGCCCGCGACCTGCTCCGCGCCCGACGGGATCACGTGCAGCTCGTGGACTGCACGGATCTCGACGACGGTGCGGACCTCGACCTGCCCGAGGACCTGTGGCGGCTGGACGTGCGGGGCTGACCTCTCAGCCGCTCGCAGCAGTGCGCGCATGCAGCGGACCGCTGCCGTCGCGCAGCGGCTCGACGGTGCGGCGCTCGGCCCGCACGGCCAGGATCTCCGCGAGGATCGCGATCGCCACCTCCGCAGGGCTCTCCGCCCCCAGGTCGAGGCCGATCGGGGAGCGCAGCCGCGACAGCGCCTCCTCGTCCACCCCGGCCTCGCGCAGCGCTGTGCGTCGATTGTGATCGCTGCGTCGGGACCCCATCGCACCGACGTAGGCGATGTCCAGTCGCAGAGCGGTGGCGAGCACCGGCACGTCGACCTTGGGATCGTGCGTGAGCACGCAGACCATGCTGCGGGCATCGAGGTCCCCGCGCTCCGCGGCCGCGGCAAGGAACCGGTGCGGCCAGGCACGCACCACCTCCGCCCCCGGGAACGCCGTGGGATCGGTGAACGCCGGCCGATGGTCGCACAGCGTGATCCGCAGCCCGAGCGGCCGCGCGGCCTCCACCAGCGCCTGCCCGAAGGCGTTCGCCCCGCACACCACCAGGTGCGCGGGCCGGATACGGGACTCGACGAACAGGTCGGTCGTCGAGGCGCCCGCAGGGAGGCGGAGGGTGCCGGTGCGAGCCTCGCGGAGCATGGCGGCGACCTGGGTGCTCCCCGCCTCGAGCAACTCCGGGGGCAGCAGCATCGTGAGCGCGCCGCGGACCTCCTCGGCTCCATCGCCCGCGAGCAGGACAGCGCGCGGGCCGTCGGCGTCGTCACCCTCGGGGGCGACCGTCCGTGGTGCGTCGGACTCCTGCGGCAGCCGGGTCACGTAGGCGGCGGGGGAGGGGTCGTTGACCGTGCCGAGGGGGCTCTGCGTCCCCGGGGGCGGGGGAGCGAACGGCTGGATCAGCACCTCGAGCGAGCCTCCGCACATCAGTCCGACGGCGAAGGCGTCCTCTTCGCTGAACCCGAAGCTTTGCAGGCTGCTCCTCCCGGTCTGGAGCGCTTCGCGGCAGGCCTCGAGCACCGCTCCCTCGACGCAGCCACCGGAGAGCGAGCCGTGCAGTGCGCCATCGGCGCCCACCAGCATCGAGGTGCCCACGGGCCGCGGCACGGAGCCCTGGGCGGAGACGATGGTCGCGACGGCGCAGGGGACCGGATCGGAGGCGCGGGCGAGGCGCTCCCGGGCGCCGTCGAGGATGTCGAGCACCTCCTCACCCTATGCGGCGGCCCCGATCGACACGACGGTTTCGACCTCCCGATCGGGCGGGGTGCAGATCACCAAGGCGGTGCTGCTGGTGGCGGCCGTCGACGTCTCGATGGTGTGTCGATGGTGTGGATCCTGGCGCTCAACCGCTTCGATCTCTGCGAGGTGCTCGGGAGGGCCGTCGCGATCGAACTCGTCGACGGGCACCGAGAGACGTTACCGTTGCCCGGGCGTGGCATCTGGACCTCCCCATTGCGCCAGCGAGCCCGCACAGGGCGCCTCGCCCGAGTTCGCCGACCATCCGAACGGAGCCCGACCATGAGCGAAGCACTGAACCTCCACCCAGGAGAGACCGTCCTCAAGAAGGGCCGCGCCAACATGCAGCGGGGCATGGAGACCGTGGGCGGCAAGCTCACCCTCACCAACCAGCGATTGCTGTTCGATGCCCATGCCCTGAACTTCCAGCGCGGAGCCACCGAGGTGTGGCTGCAGCAGGTGGTGGGCCAGAAAGGCGGATGGACCAAGTTCCTCGGCTCGATCCCGCTGGTGCCCAACTCGATCGTGCTCACCCTGGCCGACGGCCAGGAACTCAGCTTCGTGGTCACCGGACGCGCTAAGTGGCTCGCCGCGATCGAGCAGGCGCGTGGCGGCGGCGGGGTGGCCGCCTCCCACTGACCTGCCAGGGCGACCGCCACTCGCGGGTAGACTGATGTGGCCCGAAAGGGCTGGGGCCTGTAGCTCAGTCGGCAGAGCATCGGACTTTTAATCCGCGGGTCGTGGGTTCGATCCCCACCGGGCCCACCCTGGTCGAAGCCTGTCGTCGGCGACATGGCCGCGTCCTGTGGGGAGTCGACGGGAACTTGGTCGCACACCCGGCCCGTATGGCGGGGAGTGCCTGCCGGCTGCGTCCGCAGGACGAGCAGGGTGTACACGGTGCGAGAACCATGTCGGCGACCCATCGGTGTTGAAGCGCGGTCTCCCCTGCGCGAGTGCCCAGGCGGAGGCGCTGGTAGGCGCCGCTCTATTGACGGGTCCGGCATCCGGGGCAAGGAGCCGAGCGCCGCGTTCTCAGAGGTGGGCGGCAGCGGCCGGGCCGATGGGGCCAGTGCCGATGACGACCAGGGAGGCGAGTTCGATGCGGTGGCGAGGTCGGGCCGTGTCGCTGCGGACGCGGTCAGTTCGCGGTAGGGGCGAGGTCGTTCATGAGTGCGCGGACGTGGGCGTCGATGTCGTCCCGCACCAGGCGCATGCGCTCCATCCCTTCGATGCCCCGCTGGGAGGGCTCATCGGTGTGCCAGGTGGAGACCGGCGCGGTCATTCCCTCAACGGGTTCAATGACGGCTTCGCCGCCGATGACGATCACGTGATCGACGCTGCGCAGCAGCTCGGGGGTCACCGGCTGCGGGACAGCGGAGGACATGTCCGCGCCGACCTCGGCGATCGCCTCCGCGGACTGGGCATTGATGGCGGTGCCGGGGCGGGTGCCGGCGGAGTGCACCTCGACGGCATCTCCGGCGTGATGGCGCATGAGGGCGGCCGCCATCTGTGACTTACCGCCGTTCTTCACGCACACGAACAGGACTGCGGGGCGTTTCGCGGTCATGATGACTCGACCTCTCTGCTGGTTCATCGGGTGGGAACGGTCGCGTCGCCGGGGAAGAGCCGGCGGCCCATCGCGAGGGCGACGTAGACGAGGGCGACGAGGACCGGGACCTCGATCAGGGGGCCGACGACACCGGCGAGGGCCTGGCCGGAGGTGACGCCGAAGGTGCCGATGGCGACGGCGATGGCGAGCTCGAAGTTGTTGCCCGAGGCGGTGAACGCGACGGTCGTGGACTTGGCGTAATTCAGGCCGATCGCCCGTCCGAGCAGGAAGGACCCCAGAAACATGACCACGAAGTAGACCAGCAGCGGCAGAGCGATGCGGGCCACGTCTCCCGGTGAGTATTCGTAGTCGTGGGAGCCACCGAATCTTGCTCTTGGGGACCGCCGATCGTGCCGACGGGGGCCAGTAGCCGCCGCGGTGGGGACCACTGGCTCCCGCCGGCATCGGGTCACTGGGGCAGTGCGGTGTGTTCTCGCATGTTCCTGTCGCCGGTGTCGATCCAGATTGTGTTGTGCACGATGCGGTCCATGATCGCATCGGCGTGGACTGCTCCACCGAGCCGGGCGTGCCAGTCCTTCTTCGGGTACTGGGTGCAGAACACGGTCGAGCCGGTGTCATAGCGGCGCTCGAGCAGTTCCAGCAGCATCGAACGCATTCCCTCGTCAGGATGGTCCAGCAGCCACTCGTCGATCACCAGCAGCGAGAACGTGGAGTACTTCCGCAGGAACTTCGTCTGGCCCTGCGGCTTGTCCTTTGCCAGGGCCCAGGCCTCTTCGAGGTCGGGCATTCGGATGTAGTGGGCTCGGAGCCGGTGCTGGCAGGCCTGCTTCGCCAGCGCGCAGCCGAGGTAGGACTTCCCTGAGCCGGTGAAGCCCTGGAAGACCACGTTCTGTTGCCGCTGGATGAAGGAGCAGGTTGCCAGTTGCGCGATCACGTTCCGGTTCAGTCCCCGTTCCTCGACCAGATCCAGCCGCCGCAGGTCCGCTCCGGGATAACGCAGCCCCGCCCGGCGGATCAGACCCTCGACCTTTCCATGATTGAAGATGGAATGCGCCTCGTCCACGATCAGCTGGAGCCGTTCCTGGAACGACATCCCCAGCACGTGAGCCTCATCCTGGGCATCGATCGCGTCCAGCAGCGCGGTCGCGCCCATCTCGCGCAGCTTCCGCTTCGTGTCGTTATCGATCACGCTCACCGGACACCTCCGGCGTAGTAGTCGGCGCCACGGACGTATCCGCCGTCTTCCGCGGGTTCCTCGCGGGGTGGACGCAGGGCGGCGACCTTGTCCTGCCCGGTGGCCAAGATCGGGTGCAGATGCGCATAGCGCGGTGAACGGACCCGTCCCGTCAGCGCGAGTGCGCAGGCCGCCTCGACCCGATCTACGGAGAAGCGGCGAGAGAGCCGTAGCACCGCCAACGCGGGATCCAGGCCCTGTTCCACGATCGGCACGGACTCGAAGATCCGCTGGATCACGATCACCGTGGCCGGCCCGACCCGATCTGCCCACGCCCGCACCCTCTGCGCGTCCCAGGCCTGGAAACGCTCGCCCGCAGGTAGGTCCGCGTCGTTGGTGCGGTACTCATTGCTCGCGGTCTCCGGGAGCAGCAGGTGACTGGTCAGTCGCTGGCTGCCCTGATAGATCTCCAGCGTCCGGGCCGTGATGCGCAGATCGACCTTCGCGCCGATGTGCGCGAACGGCGCGGAGTAGAAGTTCCGCGCGAACGTGACGTGCCCGTTCCTGCCCACTCGTCGTCCGTAGTGCCATGTCGAGATCTCGTAGGGCACCGCCGGCAGCGGCGTCAGCAGCGGCCGCTCCTCCGCGTCGAACACGCTGGCGCGGGATCCGGGCCGCTTCTGGAACGGCTCCGCGTTATAGGCCTCCATCCGCTGCCCGATGGCGGCTGCAAGTTCGGGCAGGGACGTGAATCGCTGATCCCGCAGCCCGGCGATGACCCAGGTCGCGACGTGCGCGACGGTGTTCTCCACGCTCGCCTTGTCTTTCGGTTTCCGCACCCTCCCCGGGAGCACCGCCGCCGAGTAATGCGCTGCCATCTCGCGATACGCATCGTTCAGGACGATCTCGCCCTCGCGGGGGTGCTTCACCACACCGGTCTTGAGGTTGTCCGGAACGATCCTCGGGACCGTCCCGCCCAGCGCCTCGAACATCGCTACGTGCGCTCGCAGCCAGGACTCCTGGCGCATATCCAGCGCCGGGAAGCAGAACGCGTAACGAGAAAAAGGCAGGCAGGCAACGAACAAGAACACCTTCGAGACCTCGCCGGTGACCGGATCGGCCAGCTCCATCGTGGGGCCGGACCAGTCGACCTCCACGCTCTGGCCGGCCTTGTGACCGACTCTCGAAGCGGCACCGGTGACCATGACGTGGTGCTGGTAGGTGCGGCAAAACCGGTCATACCCCATCGCCGGATCCCCAGCCGCCGTGGTCGCGTCGAAGTACTCGCCGTGCAACAGCTTCAGCGTCACGCCGACCCTGGCCATCTCTCGATGGACCTGTTCCCAGTCCGGCTGTGCGA
Organism: Brachybacterium muris; assembly: GCF_016907455.1. NCBI lineage: Bacteria > Bacillati > Actinomycetota > Actinomycetes > Micrococcales > Dermabacteraceae > Brachybacterium > Brachybacterium muris. Next base: position 2,774,891 of record NZ_JAFBCB010000001.1, read on the forward strand.
ACACGCTCTCGTGCTCGCCCCGGCCCGGGAACAACCGGGCATACACCTGCTCATCGGCGACGTCCGCGATATCGCCCCACCCGATCCCTGCAGCGTCAGCGGCCTCGAACACCGCCCTCACGGACTTGCGGGACATGCCCTGCGAGGACGAAATCGCTCGCCCCGACAGACCTTCTGCGCGCAGCTGGAGCACCAGCTTCGCCCTGATCTTCCGTACCATTCCAGATTGCTCCTTCCGCCGCGTGCCCTATACACACGGCGGAAGGAGCGTAGACAGAGCGGCCCCAACGACACCACTGGTGGTCCCGAACGACGCCACCGCTACGGCAGCGACGTGGCACCCGAACCCTCGATCAGCGGACCCCAGCGAGGCGAATATTCAAGCACCGCTCCCCGGCTGTGGACTCGGGGGTCTACGGCGACTCCGCGGCCATGCTGTGCGCGGACTGCTCCCAGCACCTCTCCTACGGGGAGGCGCGGCGAGTGTTCTGCGCGCTGGACCCTAAGCCGTTCTGCGCGCACTGCGAGGTGCACTGCTTCAAGGCCGAGGAGCGCGCCTGGAACCGCCAGATGATGCGCTACGCGGGTCCCCGGTCGCTGACCCGCGGCTTCGCACGGCAGGGTGCACGGCACTTCGCAGGAAGTGTGCGCACCCGGATCCGCCGGCTGAGAAATCGCACCTGACCCAAGGATGAACCGGGGCCCGGTGGAGGAACGAATCCTCGACCGGGCCCCGGTTCGTCGGCCGATGTCGGCTCAGAGCATGCAGCTCACGCAGCCCTCGACCTCGGTGCCCTCGATCGCCATCTGCCGCAGGCGGATGTAGTAGAGGGTCTTGATGCCCTTGCGCCATGCGTAGATCTGCGCCTTGTTGACGTCACGCGTGGTGGCGGTGTCCGGGAAGAACAGCGTCAGCGACAGGCCCTGGTCCACGTGCTTGGTAGCCTCGGCGTAGGTGTCGATGATCTTCTCGAAGCCGATCTCGTACGCGTCCTCGTAGTACTCGAGGTTGTCATTGGTCATGAAGGGCGCCGGGTAGTACACCCGCCCGATCTTGCCCTCCTTGCGGATCTCGATCTTGGAGACGATCGGGTGGATCGAGGATGTGGAGTGGTTGATGTAGGAGATCGAACCGGTGGGCGGCACCGCCTGCAGGTATGCGTTGTACATGCCGTGCTCGCGCACCTGCTCGCGCAGCTGCACCCAGTCCTCCTGGGAGGGCAGGTGCACGCTCGAGCCGGCGAACAGCTCACGCACCTTGGCGGTCTTCGGCTCCCACACCTGCTCGGTGTACTTGTCGAAGTACTCGCCGCTGCCGTACTGCGACTTTTCGAACTCGAAGAAGGTCTCCCCGCGCTCCTTGGCGATCTCCATCGACGCCTTGATGGCGTGGTAGGTGACCGCGTAGAAGTACATGTTCGTGAAGTCCAGGCCCTCCTCGGATCCGTAGTGGATCGCTTCGCGGGCCAGGTAGCCGTGCAGGTTCATCTGTCCCAGGCCGATGGCGTGGGACTTGCGGTTGCCCTCGGCGATCGTGGGCACCGACTCGATGTCGGAGGTGTCCGAGACCGCTGTCAGGCCGCGGATCGCGGTGGAGATGGTGGTGGCGAAGTCCGGGGAGTCCATCGCCTTGGCGATGTTCAGCGAGCCCAGGTTGCAGGAGATGTCCCGCCCCATCTTGTCGTAGGAGAGATCCACGTTCATCTCCGACGGGGTGGCGATCTGCAGGATCTCCGAGCACAGGTTGGAGTGGGTGACCTTGCCGGGGATCGGGTTCGCCCGGTTCACCGTGTCCTCGAACATGATGTACGGGTAGCCGGACTCGAACTGGATCTCGGCCAGCACCTGGAAGAAGTCGCGCGCGCGGATCTTCTTCTTGGAGATCGCAGGGTTGTCGACCATCTCGTGGTAGAGCTCCGAGACGTTCACGTCCGCGAAGGGCTTGCCGTACTCGCGCTCCACGTCGTACGGGGAGAACAGGTACATCGGCTCGTTCTTCTTGGCCAGCTCGAAGGTGATGTCGGGGATCACCACGCCGAGGGAGAGGGTCTTGATGCGGATCTTCTCGTCGGCGTTCTCGCGCTTGGTGTCCAGGAACCGCAGGATGTCCGGGTGGTGCGCGTGCAGGTACACGGCGCCGGCTCCCTGGCGGGCACCGAGCTGGTTGGCGTAGCTGAAGGAGTCCTCCAGCAGCTTCATCACGGGGATCACGCCGCTGGACTGGTTCTCGATGTGCTTGATCGGCGCACCGTACTCACGCAGGTTGCTCAGCAGCAGCGCCACGCCGCCGCCGCGCTTGGACAGCTGCAGGGCGGAGTTGATGGAGCGGCCGATGGACTCCATGTTGTCCTCGATGCGCAGCAGGAAGCAGGAGACCAGCTCGCCGCGCTGCGCCTTCCCGGCGTTGAGGAAGGTGGGGGTGGCCGGCTGGAAGCGGCCGTCGAGGATCTCGTCGACCAGGTTGCGGGCGAGGGTCTCGTCGCCGCGAGCCAGGGTGAGGGCCACCATCATCACGCGGTCCTCGAAGCGCTCCAGGTACCGCTTCCCGTCGAAGGTCTTCAGGGTGTACGAGGTGTAGTACTTGAAGGCACCCAGGAAGGTGGGGAAGCGGAACTTCTTGGCGTAGGCCTGCTCGGAGAGCGACTTGATGAACTCGAAGTCGTACTGGGCCAGCACCTCGGGCTCGTAGTACTTGTTCTCCACCAGGTAGTCGAGCTTCTCGCGCAGCGAGTGGAAGAACACGGTGTTGGGGTTCACGTGCTGCAGGAAGTACTCGCGGGCGGCGAGGCGGTCCTGCTCGAACTGGATCTTGCCGTCCGGTCCGTAGAGGTTCAGCATCGCGTTGAGCGCGTGGTAGTCCAGCTGCTTGTGGTGCTCCGCGGGGGGCATCTCGGTCAGTGTCGCCAAAACTCTTCCAATCCGTCATGGACCTTCTGCACGTCGCGTGCAGTGCCCAGCAGTTCGAACTTGTACATGTGGGGGACCTTGCACTTCGCGGAGATGATGTCCCCTGCGATGCAGTAGGCCTCCCCGAAGTTGGTGTTCCCCCCGGTGATGACGCCCCGGATCAGATCCCGGTTGCGCTTGTCGTTGAGGAACTTGATGACCTGCTTGGGGACGGCACCGCCGTGGTTGCCGCCGCCGTAGGTCGGGACCATCAGGACGAACTCCTCGTCCATGACGAGGGGCTCGTCCTTCGGGTAGAGCGGGATGCGGTGGGCGGGGATCCCCAGCTTCTCGACGAAGCGATGGGTGTTCTCCGACACCGAGGAGAAATAGACGAGGGTTCCCACGTCGACGCCTCCTGTGCTGGCTGTGCTGGGTCTCAGATGGCGGCGGCGCGACGCTGCACGCCGGCGGAGGCAGCGATCGCCTTGATCTTGTCGGGGCGGAAGCCGGACCAGTGGTCCTCGCCGGTGATCACCACGGGGGCCTGGACGTAGCCCAGGGACTTCACGCGGGCGAGGGCGTCGGCGTCCTCGGTGATGTCGACGACGTCGTAGGCGATGCCGGCCTTGTTCAGGGCGCGCTTGGTCGCATCGCACTGGACGCACAGGGGCTTCGAGTACACGGTGATGTCCACGGGAGGAAGACCTTTCTCGGGCACCGCGCCGAGACGGCGCGAGGAGGAGCGGGTGATGCAGGTGTGGGGCGGTCCGAGGACCGGTTCCGCTGGTTCCTGCCCATCTCCCCGAGCGCGGTTCCTCGCTGGCGACGAGGCGGCGCACGCTCCGTGAGGAGCGGGAAGAGGGTGGATCCCTGCGGCCTCGCCAACACTACACCTAGTGGTCGATCGCCGGAACCACCACAAGATGTACTGAGTTACAACATTGTCATCCACATCGCAGTGTTGACGGGCTGTGGATGGCTCGGGAGGGATGTGGACACTGCGCGCCCCCGACGCACTAAACCGCAGGACGACGCCGGTGGGAGCCTGTGGACGGGCGAGGAAGGGCGGCCCCGGGGTGTGGACGGAGGGTCGGCCGGACGCCTCGGAACGCCCTCGGAAACCGGCGTCGGTGACCCTTCTCGCGCTCGGATCCCGGGCGCGTCGCGGCGTGTCGTACGGGGCGCCTGGGCGTGGCGGAATCAGCCCATCGCGCCACCGGGCGGCAGAGCCGGAGAGCCGGTCCTGCGGGTGACGGATCGGGAAGGCAGCTGACAGCAGAGGCCCGGTGGCGTTCCCTCGGGAACGTCACCCGGCCCTGAGGTGCCTGAGCAGGCGGCCTGCCCTCAGCGGTCTCCCTCGCGGGGCCGGCTGTCCTGGTCGAGACTCCACACGTCCACCTCGTCGGTGGGAAGCGTGGGCAGAGAGCGGGTGGGCTTCTCCTCGACACTGGGTTCGTCCACTGCAGGCTCCCGAGCCTCGGGCTCGTCGATGCCCGGCTGCTCGGTACCGGGCTCACTGATGCCAGGCTCATCGATGCCGGGCTCATCGATGCCGGGCTCATCCGCAGCTGGCTCCTGGACGCCCGGTTCGTCGATGCCGGGTTCGTGGGCGGGGAAGCTGACATCCTCGAGAGGGACCGCGTCCGTGACGGGCACCGGCTCGGTGACGGGCTCCGGTTCGGCCACCGGGGCGGGATCGGCCAGCGGAGCAGGGTCGGCCGCGGCAGCGGTTTCGCCTGCGGGAGCGGGATCATTCACCGGGGCGGGGTCCGTCACGGTGGCGGGCTCGAGCGGCGGCGCATCGTCCGGCTCGGCAACGGGTTCCGGCTCCGGCTCCCCCTCCGTGGGGACATCAGCCTCCGACTCGGACCCGGGCTCGACAACGGGCTGCGTCTCGGACCCGAGCTCGACATCGGGCTCCGACTCGGCCTCCATCTCGACTTCCGAATCGGACTCGGGCTCCGGCTCCGGCTCCGGCTCGGGCTCGAGGCTGCGTCCGTCGGCCTCCACGATCGCCGCGAGCACCTCGCGCATCAGCAGCAGCTGTGCGCGTGCCTCCTCCGCCCCCATGATCGGGCGCGTACCGCGGTCCACGAAGGCGTGGAACGCCTCCCACATCGCCTCGGCCGCCCCTGCTGTGGCCGTGCTCGCCGTGGTGACCACCGCCCCGGCGGACTTCTCCCGCAGGCTGATGCGCGAGCGCCGATCGCCCAGTGACGGAGCCGGCAGCTCCACGTCCATCCGCTTGCGCGCCGACAGCACCTCGATGCGCTCGGAGTACTCCGGGGCGAACGGCAGGTAGTGCCACACCAGACGCACCGGTGCGCCGTTCTCCAGCTCTCCCAGGATCTCGATGGACCCCGGGATCACGCCCTTGGGCCAGTGCCGCACCGCGACCAGACGGGTGACCGGCCCGTAGGCGCGCTCGACCACCGCGGCCTGGTGAGCCACACCGGTGAGCAGGCCCTTGACGTACAGGTCGCGGTCGCGCTGGGTAGCGCCGCCTCCGGCGCCCGCCTCCACGGCGGCCTGGAGGGACTTGCGGCGCTGGGAGCGCACCTCGGTGGGCAGGTCGTAGGCCGAGGTGGTCACGTGCGCCCAGCCGAACAGCGGCTGGCTGGCCGGCATCAGCACCTCGTGGTCGATCATCCGCACGTCCTTCGCGGCGATCTTCTCCGACAGCGCGATGACGGAATCGTCGTACTGCTGGGGGTGGGCCATCATCACCAGGTGACGCCCGGTCATGCGCTCGAAATCGACGACCTCGGCGATCTCCTCGGCGGAGAACCCCAGCGGCGGCTCCACCAGCACCGGGATGCCCCGCCGCATCAGCTGCATCAGATCGCTGACGTGCAGGCCGTCGGTGGACAGCAGTGCGGCGTCCACCGCGACCTTCTTGCCGCGCACCGCGGTGATCAGATCGGCCACCGACTCGTAGCGCGACTCCTCGGCCACCCCCCACACCTCGGAGGCCTCGCGGCGGCGGCGCGGTGAGTGCTCGACCAGGGCGGTCACCGTGAACCTGTCCCAGCGACGACGCAGCACCGGCAGGTGCACGGCCTGTGCCATCGTTCCGGCACCGATCACGGCGATGTTCAAGGTCTTCGGCATCGGGCGGGCTCCTCGAGGGCTCGGCGGAGGCGGGCGGCGGCTCCCGGGTTCCGGGGCGGGGCGCCGCGCAGGACTCCGGCGCCGCCGGCGGCGGCGCGCTGCGCTGTGGCTGTTCTACCACACGCGATCGGGCCCCTCCGGCGGCTATCGTGGGGCGTCGTCCAGCACGCCCGGGGAGGTCACGATGCCCACATTGTTCTACACCGTCGCCCGCAGGGCCGCCGTCCCGCTGCTGCACGGCATCTGGCGGCCGCGCGTGACGGGCGTGGAGAACGTGCCCCGCGAGGGAGGCTTCATCGTGGCCTCCAACCACCTGGCCTACATCGACTCGGCGATCATCCCGATCGCGATCCCCCGCCCCGTCCACTTCGTCGCCAAGGACGACCTGTGGAAGCAGACGGGCCCCCTTGGCCGGATGCTCAACGGGTTCTTCGAGCAGGTGGGGGCGGTCCCGGTGGACCGGCAGGCCCTCTCCTCCGGCAAGGGTGCCCTGCAGGCCGGGCTGGAGATCCTGCGCCGGGGCGACGGGTTCGGCATCTACCCCGAGGGCGGCCGATCCAAGGACGGCCTGCTGCATCCGGGCAAGCAGGGCGCGGCTTGGCTCGCACTGGAGTCGGGCTGCCCGGTGATCCCGGTGGGTCTGAAGGGAACACCGCACTTCCGACCCCGTCGCCTGCTTCCCGAGCGCGGTGCGATCTCGGTGCGGATCGGCGCGCCGATCGACTTCTCCGACCTGGACCCCGGGCTGTCCAAGGGTGCCCGGCGGCGTCAGATGACCGCGCGGATCATGGACGAGATCCAGGCGCTGTCCGGGCAGCGCCGCTCCCCCGTCGCCCATCAGGATCCGCAGCCCTGATCCTCGCCCGCCCCCCGGCTCGGACCCTCGACCCGACATCGCGGCCCGTCTGCGCCTAGTATCGATGCAGGCCACCCGTCGTCGCGGGGGCCGCCCGCAACCGCAGCGCAGCGCAGGAGAGCAGATGGCCGTCGTCGTCGGATTCATCCCCACCGAGGTGGGCTACAAGGCGCTGGATGCCGCGCGCGATGCCGCCGAGCAGCGCGGGGGCCCGCTGATCGTGGTCAACGTGGTGCGCGAGGGCGTCTCCGAGGACCCCCGCCACGCCGACGACCTCCAGCTCGAGACGGCACTGGAACGCCTGCGGCGCTCCGCCGTGCGCGTGCAGGTGCGCCAGGAGCACACCGAGGACGACATCGCCGATGTCCTGCTGAAGGTGGTCGACGAGGAGAGGGCCGAGCTGCTGGTGCTCGGCATCCGCCGTCAGAACGATCTGGCGCGCCACCTGCTGGGCCTGACGGTGCAGAAGCTGCTGCTGGCCGCCCGCAGCGAGGTGCTGGTGGTGTGAGACCGGTCGACCGGAGTGCGCCGGCCGCTGCGAACGCACGGCCCGCACCCGGACACGGACCGACGAAGCGGCCCGCCCCCGGATGGGAACGGGCCGCTTCGTCGTTCAGCTGTTCAGCCGGGTTCAGGCCTGCTCGGCAGGGGTCTCGGCATCCAGCGGGTCACCACCGGGCTGGGAATCGGCCTTGGGGGTGTTGACGGCGCGCTCGATCGCCTCGCCCACCTCCTGGTCGATGTTCTTCCAGTACTGGAAGGCACGAGAGAGGACCGGCTCCTGCACCGTGCTCAGCGAACCGGAGACCGTCTCCACCAGGCGCTCGCGCGCCGCGTCGTCGAAGACCTCGCGCACCAGGGTGTGGGCCTGGCCGAAGTCGTCGTCCTCCGGGTGCAGCGTGTAGGCCGAGCGCACCAGGGTGCCGTCGGCCTCCCAGCCGTTGTCCACCGGGCCCTGGGGTTCCTGCCAGGCACGTCCGTAGGAGTTCGGTGCGTATACCGGGGCGTCGCCCGAGTGGTGGTACTCCATGTTGCCCTCCTTGTCGTAGGAGTTCATGGGGACCACGGGGGCGTTGACCGGCAGCTGGTTGAAGTTGGTGCCGATGCGGTGGCGCTGCGCGTCCGGGTAGGAGAACACCCGGCCCAGCAGCATCTTGTCCGGGGACACCCCGGTGCCCGGCACGGTGTTCGAGGGGCTGAAGGCGGCCTGCTCGATCTGCGCGAAGTGGTTGACCGGGTTCTCCTTCAGGGTGAACCGGCCCACCTCGTGCAGCGGGTAGTCCGCGTGCGGCCACACCTTGGTGAGGTCGAAGGGGTTGAAGCGGTAGTCCTTCGCGTCCTCGTAGGGCATGATCTGCACGCTCATGGTCCAGGAGGGGTACTCGCCGCGCTCGATGGCCTCGAACAAGTCCCGACGGTGGTAGTCGGAGTCCTCACCGGCGAGGTGGCCCGCCTCCTCGTTGCTGAGGAACTGCATGCCCTGGTCGGTGTGGAAGTGGTACTTGACCCAGAACCTCTCACCGGCCTCGTTGACCCACAGGTAGGTGTGCGAGGAGTAGCCGTTCATGTGGCGCCAGGACTTGGGCAGGCCACGATCACCCATCAGGTAGGCCACCTGGTGGGCGGACTCCGGGGAGAGGGTCCAGAAGTCCCACTGCATGGTGTTGTCACGCAGCCCGGAATCAGGGGTGCGCTTCTGGGAGTGGATGAAGTCGGGGAACTTCATGGGGTCGCGCACGAAGAAGATCGGCGTGTTGTTGCCGACCATGTCGAAGTTGCCGTCCTCCGTGTAGAACTTCAGAGCGAAGCCGCGCACATCGCGCCAGGTGTCGGGCGAACCGAGCTCACCGGCCACGGTGGAGAAGCGGGCCAGCATGTTGGTCTTCGCACCGGGCTGGAGGAACTTGGCCTTGGTGTACTTCGAGACGTCCTGGGTGACCTCGAACTCGCCGAAGGCACCGGAGCCCTTGGCGTGGGGGCTGCGCTCCGGGACGCGCTCGCGGTCGAAGCGGGCCAGCTTCTCGACCAGGGCCACGTCGTGCAGCAGCAGCGGGCCGTCGGCACCGACGCTCAGGGAGTGCGCATCGGACTGGCGGGGCGCACCGGACTCGGTGGTGGAAGGCTTATTGGGATCGAACTGGGTCATTACTGCTCCTCGTGAAGTTGCGGGGTTCGGATGGTCGGGATGACGGTCGGGGTCACGGCCGGTGGAGTGCGCCGGCCACCGGGTCAGGTGCTCTCCCTGCAGGTCGAGCACAGTCCCCGGTAGACGACCTCGGCGATCTCGATGTCGAAGCCGAGATCGTCGTGGGGCGTCAGGCAGGGCGCGGCGCCGACGGCGCAGGGCACGTCCTCCAGGCGGCCGCAGCGGCGGCACACCAGGTGGTGGTGGTTGTCGTGGCGGTGCAGCTCGTAGCGGGTGCGGCGACCGTCCACGGGGACGCGGCGCAGCAGCTCGGCATCGGTGAGGGCGTGCAGCACGTCGTAGACGGCCTGCCGGGACACGGTGCCCAGCCGTTCACGGACGGCCTGGGCGACGCTCTCGGCATCGACGTGGGGGTGCCGCTCCACCACCTCGAGGGTGGCCAGGCGCGGCCCGGTGACCCGTAGACCGGCACCGCGCAGTGCAGCGGCGTGATGCGCTGCCTGATCGGTGGCGTGGTCGGTGGAGGTCATACCCCGACCCTAGCTCCTTATCTGGACCAGTTCAAGAAAACGGCTGGATCCATTCATCGACTGTTCACTACTGGGGATTCACATGATGGCGATGGCGAACACCCCACCCCCCTCCCCTCTAGTCTGGCCGGGTGACCAGCCGGGTCGCTCGCCCTTCCCCCGAGATCGCATCGGGCGCGCCCTTCAGCCACGCGCGCTCCGCTTCGATCCTGCTGGCCCTGCTGCTGATGGCGGCCTCGGTCCCGGTGGCCGCCGGGGAGAGCGCCCTGGCCGTGGTGATCGCCGCGGTGCTGAGCATCGCCGGCGGCCTCAGCCTGCGGTTCCCCCTTGCCGCCTGCACGATCATCGGCCTCACCTTCACCGTCGCGGTGGTGTCCGGCCCGGCCCACGTTGGGCCCGGCACCCTCGCCTCCACCGTGGCCATCGCCTCCACCGCGGCCCACGGTCGCCTGGTGGGCGCGATCCTGATGGCGCTGTGGCACGTGGGGGCCCTGACCACGATCTCCGTGACGCGCGGGGACCAGCCGGAGTACGTCGTCTCCGAACTGCTGCTGCTGATCGTGCTGCAGGGCGGGGCGGTGGTGGCGGGGACCTGGGGCAGGCGCCTGTTCGAGCGATCCGTGGCCGAACGGGCCCAGCGTCTGCACGACCTGTCCGAGCAGCGCCGCGCGATCGCCCGCGAACTGCACGACACCGGGGTGCGAGCCATGACGGAGGTGGTGATGCTCGCGGAGAACGGCGCCCTGCGGCCGGACGCCGCACCCGGCACGGCCCAGGAGTTCGGTCGCATCTCCAGCACCTCCCGCCAGGACTGGAAGGGGTGAGGGAACGGCTCGCCGCCGTGGGCGGCAGTCTGGAGGCCCGCAGCGAAGGCACCACTTTCCTCACCCGCATCGAGATACCCGGGGAGATTCGATGACCACTGTGATGATCTGCGACGACGACCCGATCGTGCGGGCCGCCCTGGCCTCGTACCTGGACCGGGAGAGCGACCTCTCCGTGGTGGCCGCCGTGGACTGCGCCGAACAGGCGCTGGAGGTGCTGGATGAACACAGCCCCGATGTGGTGCTGATGGACATCGCACTTCCCGGCCAGGACGGCCTGGAGGCCACTGCCCGGATCCGGGAGCAGCGTCCGCAGTCCTCCGTGCTGGTGCTGACCACCTTCGGGACCGACGAGCACCTTCGGGCGGCCCTGGCCGCCGGGGCCAGCGGCTTCCTGCTGAAGACCACGGCGGCAGCGGCACTGGTCGCGGCGGTGCGGGCAGCGGCTTCCCATGCCGGCACCGTGATCACCCCTGAGCTGGCGCACCAGATGGCGGGCGAGCAGCCGGCCGATGCCGCCGGCGCCCTGGTCGACGCGGAGGCGATCGCGCAGCTCGGGCTCATCGAGCGGGAGCAGGAGGTGCTGGTGCTGCTGCGCCAGGCGGAGTCCAACGCCGGGATCGCCGAGAAGCTCACCCTGTCGGAGTCCACCGTGAAGACCCACGTCTCCTCCCTGATGGCGAAGCTGGGCTGCTCCTCCCGCCTGCAGGTGGCGCTGACGGCCTTCGAACGAGGCCTGGCCACTCCCCCGCACCCGTGAGGGCACCGAAGGAGAAGGCCCGGCCCCCTTTGGGGGAACCGGGCCTGACCTGTGGTGATGTGGAGCCGCCTGCGAGAATCGAACTCGCGACCTATTCATTACGAGTGAATCGCTCTACCGACTGAGCTAAGGCGGCATGCCCTCCACCGGCACGGACCTGGTCGGTCCCCCGACAGGCAGGACCTGACGGGGCACAGGGCGGACCGGGCCACTCTATGGGACCCGTCGCGGACCGCGCAAAGCCGATGGACGTGCGCTTGGTCGCATCCGCGCCCGGGCCCCGCCTGCCCGACTCAGCCGCCGGAGGAGCAGGTCAGGCCGTCCTGCGGGGTGGTGCCCTCGAGCAGGTAGGCGTCCACCGCCTCCTCGATGCATCCGCCGGAGCGGCCGTAGGCGGTGTGGCCGTTGCCCTCGAAGGTCAGCAGCACGGCATCGTCCAGCTGCTCGGCCAGGCTCTGCGACCACCGGTAGGGCGTGGCGGGGTCGCCGGTGGTGCCGATGACCACGATGGGCCCCGCGCCCTCGGCGGAGATCGGGGCGGGCTCACGCAGGGGAGGCACCGGCCATTGGGCGCACATGGTGGCTCCGTAGCCCATGGACGGACCGAAGGTGGGGTACTCGGCGGCCAGGCGCTCGGCCTCCTTCGCCTGCCAGTCCTGGTCGGCGATACCGGGATGGTCCAGGCAGTTGATGGCGTTGATGGCGAACATGCCGTTGCCCTTGTAGCTGCCGTCGGGCTGGCGCTCGGAGGAGAGGTCGGCGATCTGCAGCAGGGCGCTGCCGTCTCCCTGCATCCCCTGGGCGAGGGCATCGCGCCCGACCTGCCAGAGCCCGTCCTCGTACATCAGCAGCAGCACGGCCGACTGGGCCAGCGAGACGGTGAGCGGGCGCTGCGGATCGGAGGTCTCCAACGGCTGCGCCTCGATGCTGTCGAAGAAGTTCTGCAGCTGCTGCTTGGCCTCGGCCGGCTCCCCCTTGAAGGGGCAGGAGTCGCCCTGGGCCAGGCAGTCCTCGAGGAAGGCGTCGGTGGCCAGTTCGAAGCCCTCCGCCTGCCCGGCGCTGATCTCGTCGAGCGTGGAGGAGGGGTCCAGGGCGGCGTCGAGCACGAACTTGCCCACCCGCTCGGGGTAGAGGTCGGCGTAGGTGGCTCCGAGGTAGGTGCCGTAGGAGTAGCCGAAGTAGTCGAGCTGCTCGGAGTCCACCGCTGCGCGCAGCACGTCCATGTCGCGGGCGGCGGAGTAGGTGTCGAGGTAGGGCAGCAGCTCACCGGAGTCCTGCTGGCAGCCCTCGGCGATGCGCTTCATCCACGCGAGTCCCTCCTCCAGGGGGTCCTCCGTGCCCATGTCCCCGGTGCCGGCCAGGTACTCGTCGGTCTCCTCGTCGCTGAGGCACTGGATGCCGGCCGAGCGGGCCACACCGCGGGGGTCGAAGCCGATGATGTCGTAGGCGTCCACCACCGGGCGGGAGAAGAGGAACGGGGCGGAGGCGGTGAAGTCCACGCCGGAGCCGCCCGGGCCGCCGGGGTTCAGGATCAGGGATCCGGTGCGGTTGCCGGAGGCGGCGTGCCGTGCGACGGCCAGGTCGATGTCCCCGGCCCCGGGGTCGTTCCACACCATGGGCACGGTGAGGGTGCCGCATTCCAGCTCGCTGCCGCCCTCCACGTCATCGCAGGGGCCCCAGGTGATGTCCTGCTCGTAGTAGGCGGCGTAGGCCGGGTCCTCGGCGGGGTCGGTGGGCAGGTCCTTCGCGGCGGAGGTGCCCAGCGTGGCGAGCTCCTGGCCGTCCCCGGAGGTCCCGTCGGTCGTGCCGTCGCCGCTTCCCGCGCCCCCGTTGTCGCTCTGCCCTGTCGACGGGGTCTCCCCGGGTCCCTGACCCTCCTGGGGTACGCAGCCCGCGACGACGAGCACAGCAGCCGCGGCCACGGCCGACAGGCGGGCCAGCGGGCGGCGGGTCGGCGGGCGATGGGCCGGCGACCGGCGGGGGGTGGATCCGAGGCGCATCGGTTCTCCTGTTCGGGCGGTCCGGAGCCCCCTGCCCACAGCAGGGAGCTCCGGTCATACTAGGTGCCCAGGCGCTGCTGGCGCCGTGCGGGCCGGCCGGTCATCCGATCTCGCGGCGGCTCCACCTCCAGGCCCCGAGGGCCAGTGGCAGCACCACCAGGATCAGCAGCGGAAGCACGTCGAAGGCCTCTGCCTGGCCGTCACCGAAGGCCACCGCTGCGGCCTGCAGGTCCACTGACCGCAGCACCCCGTCGAGGGTCTCCGATCCGGCCAGCATCGCGATCTGCCGGGAGGTGGAGACCACGAACGGGATGCCGATGGCGGCCAGCAGCCCCATCACGGTGGACTGGGTGAGCACACCCATCGCCACCGAGAAGGCGAGGGTGGCCAGCAGCGCAGTGACCTGCGTGGTCAGCACGCGATCCATGGAGGCGAAGTCGCTGCCGTCGCCGATGCTGCCGCCGATCCAGGTGGTGGCCATGGACAGCAGGACCGATCCAGCGATGATCGCGCCCACCACCATCAGGGTGGACAGCAGCTTGGAGGTCAGGACGCGAAGCCTGCCGGGTCGCTGCAGCAGGGTCACCTGGATGGAGCGGTCGCTCCACTCCCCCGCGGTCATCATCACGGCGATCACCGGGATGATCAGGCTCAACGGCAGGGACACGGCGATCACGGTGAGCTCCACGTCCACGGCCTCGTCGGGGAGCAGTCCGCCCTGCAGTAGGCCGCCGGCCACGGCGATCGCGGCCACGGCCAGGGCGGAGATCAGCACCACCGCCAGGCCGGCACGGGTGTCGAAGTAGCTGCGGATGTCGATGTCGGGTCTCATGACGGCCTCCTCAGGCGATCGTGGCCGGGATGCGGTCGGCCGGTGCGGGGTGGGACGGGGAGTCGGGGCCGGGCAGGCCTGGGGCCCGCCGCCCGGGAAGGGTGGCATCGGGCTGCGCCTCGGCAGCACCGGTGAGGGAGAAGAAGACCTCCTCGAGGCCGCCGGACTCGGCCACCCCCAGGGAGGTCAGCACGATCTGCTCGCGCAGGGCCAGGCGCCCCATGTCGGCCGGTGCCAGTTCCGCGTCGACCAGACCGTCGAGCCGCGCGACGTGGGGCACCTCCTCGCGCTGGAGCGCTGCGAGCAGTGCCTGGGGCTGCTCGGCACCCACGCGGGTGCCGCGGGTGGTGGTGAGCTCCTCGAGGGTGCCCTCGCGCACCAGGCGGCCCTGGTTGATCACCACCAGGCGGTCCACGGTGGCCTGCACCTCTCGCAGCTGGTGGCTGGACAGCAGCACGGTGCCGCCGGAGTCGGCGAAGGAGCGCAGCAGGCGGCGCATCCAGCGGATCCCCTCGGGGTCCAGGCCGTTGGCGGGTTCGTCCAGCACGAGCACCTTGGGTTCGCCGATGAGGGCTACCCCGATGCCGAGCCGCTGCCGCATGCCGTAGGAGTAGCCGCCGACCCGCTTGCGGGCGGCGTCGGCCAGGCCCACGCGCTCCAGGATCTCCTCGGCGCGACCGGCGGGCATCCGCAGGGTGCGCTCGGCCAGCCGCAGGGTCTCCAGGCCGGTGCGGCCGCGGCCGAGGGCTGTCGCATCGAGCATCACGCCCATGGTGCGGGCGGGATTCTCGAGGTCGACGAAGCGCCGACCGCCGACCAGGGCCTCGCCGGCATCGGCCTGGGCGAGCGAGGTGAGGATGCGCAGGGTGGTGGACTTGCCGGCCCCGTTCGGACCGAGGAAGCCGGTCACGGTGCCGGGCTCGCAGGTGAAGGTGAGGTCGTCGACGACGGTGCGGGTGCCGTATCGCTTGGTCACCCCTCGCACCTCGATCGCCATCCCCTCGGGATGAGTACGTCCCGGTATGGCGGGAGGTGCCGCGCGATGGGTCGGCGTCGAGTGCGAGATGGGCTGCTGGGTGGGGGTCGGCTGCTGGCTCATGGTGGACCGTCCTGCCTGGTGGATGTGGTTTCTCGATGTGGTTCGGGAGATGCCTCCACCTTCCTCCAGCGGGCTGCACCGCCGGAACCGTCGGCGGGATCGAGGCGCAGCGACGTTGGTCGCCGTGGTGCGCAGCGCAGCCTTCGACCATCGATGCGGGCCCAGCGTCGAAGGTCGACCCTGGGGAGGGCTCATGCGGGGCTACAGTGACGGCGTGGATGACCTGGGACAGCCGGTGCGGCGCAGATGGCAGGAAGCTCTGATCCTCCTGGCCGTCGCCGCCGATTCCGCCTTCCTGGGGCTCATCGCAGACGGGGACCCCTGGGTGATCGCCCAGACGGTGGCCACAGCGCTGCTGGGTGCCGCTCTGCTGGCGCGGCACCGGCACTGGCGGTGGCTGCTGCCGCTGCTGCTCGTGCTCGGAGCGCTGACCGGCTCGATCGTGGTCCCGATCGTCTCCCTGTATTGCTTCGCCACCCGCAGCACCCACCGTCTCGTCACCGTCCTGGTGGGCCTGCTGGGGGTGGTGGCGCTCGCCCTGCCGTCGCTGGACAGCCTGCTGCCGGAGCGGATCACGCAGGCGATCCTGCTGATCTTCTTCGTGGTGGCGGCCACGGTGGCCGTGGGCATGTACACCCAGGCGCGCCGTCAGCTGCTGGCACAGTTCCAGCGCCGAGCCATGGACGCCGAGCAGGGGCAGACCGAGGCCGAGGACCGTGCCCGTCGGGCAGAGCGCACGCGCATCGCCCGCGAGATGCACGACATCGTGGCCCACAAGATCTCCCTGGTGGCCCTGCAGGCGGGCGCGCTGGAGGTGAACCCGAACCTGGACCGGGCGCAGGTGGTGGAGTCGGTGGGGCTGATCAGACAGACGGCCACCACCGCCCTGTCGGAACTGCGGGAGGTGCTCGGCGTGCTGCGCAGCGAGGACGAGGGCGCACCGCTGGCCCCCCAGCCCACCTGGGGGGACGTGCGCGACCTGGTGATCACGTCCCAGTCGGCGGGGATCGCGGTGGAACTGTTCGACTTCATCGACGACCCCGTGCCGGACACGATGGCGCGCACTGCCTACCGGGTGGTGCAGGAGGGCCTGACCAACATCCACAAGCACGCCCGGCACACCAAGGCCCGGGTGGCGCTGATCGGCGAGCCGGGGACCGACCTGGTGATCGAGGTCAGTAATGTTCTTCCCGTGGGGTTCACCACGGATCTCCCGGGGGCGAGGATGGGACTGTCGGGAATCGAGACCCGCGTCCTGCACGCCGGGGGGTCGATCACGTCGGGCCCCACCGACGACGGACGTTTCGAAGTGAAAGCGGTGATCCCATGGCCGACGACGGCGTGACTCGCGTAGCGCTGGTGGACGACGACTCCCTGGTGCGGGCAGGCCTGGCGATGATCCTGGGGGCCGACCCGGGCATCGAGGTGGTGTGCCAGGGCGGGGACGGTTCCGAGGCCGTGCCGCTGGTGCAGAAGCACCGCCCCGACGTGCTGCTGATGGACGTGCGCATGCCCGGCCTGGACGGCATCGCCGCGACCAAGGCCGTCACTTCCCAGCCGAACCCCCCGCGGATCATCATGCTCACCACGTTCGACATGGACGAGTACGTGTTCCGGGCGCTCGAGGCCGGGGCCAGCGGGTTCCTGCTGAAGGACACCCCGCCGCAGGACCTGATCCGGGCGGTGCACGTGGTGGCCGGCGGCGATGCGATGCTCTCCCCCACCATCACCCGGCGGATGCTCTCGCACTTCTCCGATGCGAACCCCGGCACCCGCCAGGACAAACACCCTGGACTGGACCAGCTCACCGAGCGGGAGACGGAGGTCCTCGGCGCCGTGGGTGCGGGACTGTCCAACACCCAGATCGGGATGCGGCTGTTCATGAGCGAAGCCACCGTGAAGGCCCATGTCTCGAAGATCTTCGCCAAGCTGGACTGCACCAACAGGGTGCAGATCGCGATCATCGCCCATGAGGCGGGCCTGACGGACATCGACCATGCGCCTGCCTGAGCCGGTCTGAGCGGTCCGCCCTACACAGCGCTGCAACAGCAATGCCCCCGACGGGACCCGTCGGGGGCATTGCACAACTGGTACCCCCAACGGGATTCGAACCCGTGTCGCCGGCGTGAAAGGCCGGTGTCCTGGGCCACTAGACGATGGGGGCCCTGGGCACAGAATGCACGTCCGGAAGCATACCCGCCCTGGATCAGCCCGCGCGAACGCAGCGATGAGGGTGCGGCGCATCCGACATCGACCATCGACGCGAGCCCGCACTCCCGCAGCTCCCTCGCGCCACCTGTACCCCGCACCAGCCCCCGCCGTGGTTCGATGGGGCGCATGGTCCACATCAGTCGCGCCGAGTTCGAGGAAGCGGTGGACGACGCCCTGGACTCCCTCCCCGATGAGATCGCCGAGGCGATCGCCCGCTCCAACGTGGCAATCCTGGTGGAGGAGGAACCGGATCCTCAACCGGACGGCACCGAGCTGCTGGGCCTGTACGAGGGCATCCCCCTGGATCACCGCAGCGTGTTCGACGGCTACGCGCAGCCGGATCGCATCTTCGTGTATCGAGGCCCGCTGCAGCGTGTGAGCGGAACTCGCGAGGAACTGGTGGAGCAGATCGCGGTGACCGTGCTGCATGAGCTGGGGCACCTTTTCGGCATCAGCGACGCGCGGCTCCACGAGCTCGGCTGGGCCTGAGACCGCCACCCGTCAGGTGCGAGCGGGCTCACAGCCGCAACGTTCGCGAGGACCGAAAACCTCCGGTAGAGTTGTCCAGGTCGATCAGGGAGAACCACTGAAGTGGGGTTCGAGATCGGCGGTCAGGCCCTGTAGCTCAGTTGGTTAGAGTGCCGCCCTGTCACGGCGGAGGTCGCCGGTTCAAGCCCGGTCAGGGTCGCCCCCTCGCGAAGGCCCCGGAGTTCAGCTCCGGGGCCTTCGCCGTTCCCACGTCATGCACGCCCCGGGCCTCGTGGTGTGCCTCTCACCGCCGCGTACGGGTTGGGAGCAGTGCCTGCGCACTGCTACCCTGGTCCTCGGCCGCTTCACGGCGGTCACGGCTCTGTAGCTCAGTTGGTAGAGCGTTCGACTGAAAATCGAAAGGTCACCGGATCGACGCCGGTCGGAGCCACCACCGAAGCCCCCGCCCCACGGCGGGGGCTTCTCGCATCCTGGCCCAGCGGCCCCGGCACCGCCGCCCCCAGCACGTCCCGATCTTCCGGCCCGTCGCCATCCCCCGGCCCGTCGCGATCTCCCGGCCCGTCGCGACCTCCACGCACCTCGCCCCGCGAGTTCCCGCGTACGCCAGTCAACGCACGGATCCCCGCCGTACAGTGTGACCTGCGCCCCGGACACCCACCGGGCGCCCATCGACACCCTTCTGGAGGACGACACCGATGTCTGCCGAGAACCCGGACCTTGCCATCGCCCAGGCCGCGACCCTGGAGCCGATCCAGGACATCGCCGATCGCGCGGGCATCCCCGCCGAGGCGCTGATCCCCTACGGCTCCTACAAGGCGAAGGTCGACATCCGGAAGGTCCCCCAGGGCCAGGGCAGCTCGAAGCTGGTGCTGGTCTCGGCCATGTCCCCCACGCCCGCAGGTGAGGGGAAATCGACCACCACCGTGGGGCTCGCCGATGCCTTCACGCAGAAGGGCAAGCGCACCATGGTGGCGCTGCGCGAACCGGCCCTGGGCCCGATCATGGGCATCAAGGGCGGCGCCACTGGCGGCGGCTACGCCCAGGTGGTGCCGATGGAGGACATCAACCTCCACTTCACCGGTGACTTCCACGCCATCCAGATCGCCAACAACACCCTCGCCGCACTGGTGGACAACCACATCCATCAGGGCAACCAGCTGAACATCGATCCGCGCCGCATCCAGTGGAAGCGCGTGGTGGACGTCAACGACCGCGCCCTGCGGCAGACGGTCATCGGCCTGGGCGGTCCCGCCCAGGGCGTGCCGCGCGAGGACGGCTTCGACATCGTGGTGGCCTCCGAGATCATGGCCATCCTGTGTCTTGCCACCGACCTGGCGGACCTCTCCCGCCGCATCGGCGACATCGTGGTGGGCTTCACCTACGGCCGCGAGCCGGTCACTGTGCGCGACCTCAAGGTGGAGGGTGCGATCACGATGCTGCTCAAGGACGCACTGATGCCGAACCTGGTGCAGACCCTGGGCGGCACCCCTGCCCTGGTGCACGGCGGCCCCTTCGCCAACATCGCCCACGGCTGCAACTCGCTGACCGCCACGCGCCTGGCGCTGTCCCTGGCCGACATCACCGTCACCGAGGCCGGCTTCGGCTCCGACCTGGGCGCCGAGAAGTTCCTGGACATCAAGGCCCGCTTCGGCGACCTGCGGCCCGACGCGGCTGTGGTGGTGGCCACCGTACGCGCGCTGAAGATGCACGGCGGTGTGGCCAAGGACGACCTGTCCAACGAGGACATCGACGCGGCTCTGAAGGGCACCGAGAACCTGGCCCGCCACGTCCAGAACCTGCGCAAGTTCGGCATCGAGCCGGTGATTGAATATTCGCCTCGCTGGGGTCCGCTGATCGAGGGTTCGGGTGCCACGTCGCTGCCGTAGCGGTGGCGTCGTTCGGGACCACCAGTGGTGTCGTTGGGGCCGCTCTGTCTACGCTCCTTCCGCCGTGTGTATAGGGCACGCGGCGGAAGGAGCAATCTGGAATGGTACGGAAGATCAGGGCGAAGCTGGTGCTCCAGCTGCGCGCAGAAGGTCTGTCGGGGCGAGCGATTTCGTCCTCGCAGGGCATGTCCCGCAAGTCCGTGAGGGCGGTGTTCGAGGCCGCTGACGCTGCAGGGATCGGGTGGGGCGATATCGCGGACGTCGCCGATGAGCAGGTGTATGCCCGGTTGTTCCCGGGCCGGGGCGAGCACGAGAGCGTGTTCGCACAGCCGGACTGGGAACAGGTCCATCGAGAGATGGCCAGGGTCGGCGTGACGCTGAAGCTGTTGCACGGCGAGTACTTCGACGCGACCACGGCGGCTGGGGATCCGGCGATGGGGTATGACCGGTTTTGCCGCACCTACCAGCACCACGTCATGGTCACCGGTGCCGCTTCGAGAGTCGGTCACAAGGCCGGCCAGAGCGTGGAGGTCGACTGGTCCGGCCCCACGATGGAGCTGGCCGATCCGGTCACCGGCGAGGTCTCGAAGGTGTTCTTGTTCGTTGCCTGCCTGCCTTTTTCTCGTTACGCGTTCTGCTTCCCGGCGCTGGATATGCGCCAGGAGTCCTGGCTGCGAGCGCACGTAGCGATGTTCGAGGCGCTGGGCGGGACGGTCCCGAGGATCGTTCCGGACAACCTCAAGACCGGTGTGGTGAAGCACCCCCGCGAGGGCGAGATCGTCCTGAACGATGCGTATCGCGAGATGGCAGCGCATTACTCGGCGGCGGTGCTCCCGGGGAGGGTGCGGAAACCGAAAGACAAGGCGAGCGTGGAGAACACCGTCGCGCACGTCGCGACCTGGGTCATCGCCGGGCTGCGGGATCAGCGATTCACGTCCCTGCCCGAACTTGCAGCCGCCATCGGGCAGCGGATGGAGGCCTATAACGCGGAGCCGTTCCAGAAGCGGCCCGGATCCCGCGCCAGCGTGTTCGACGCGGAGGAGCGGCCGCTGCTGACGCCGCTGCCGGCGGTGCCCTACGAGATCTCGACATGGCACTACGGACGACGAGTGGGCAGGAACGGGCACGTCACGTTCGCGCGGAACTTCTACTCCGCGCCGTTCGCGCACATCGGCGCGAAGGTCGATCTGCGCATCACGGCCCGGACGCTGGAGATCTATCAGGGCAGCCAGCGACTGACCAGTCACCTGCTGCTCCCGGAGACCGCGAGCAATGAGTACCGCACCAACGACGCGGACCTACCTGCGGGCGAGCGTTTCCAGGCCTGGGACGCGCAGAGGGTGCGGGCGTGGGCAGATCGGGTCGGGCCGGCCACGGTGATCGTGATCCAGCGGATCTTCGAGTCCGTGCCGATCGTGGAACAGGGCCTGGATCCCGCGTTGGCGGTGCTACGGCTCTCTCGCCGCTTCTCCGTAGATCGGGTCGAGGCGGCCTGCGCACTCGCGCTGACGGGACGGGTCCGTTCACCGCGCTATGCGCATCTGCACCCGATCTTGGCCACCGGGCAGGACAAGGTCGCCGCCCTGCGTCCACCCCGCGAGGAACCCGCGGAAGACGGCGGATACGTCCGTGGCGCCGACTACTACGCCGGAGGTGTCCGGTGAGCGTGATCGATAACGACACGAAGCGGAAGCTGCGCGAGATGGGCGCGACCGCGCTGCTGGACGCGATCGATGCCCAGGATGAGGCTCACGTGCTGGGGATGTCGTTCCAGGAACGGCTCCAGCTGATCGTGGACGAGGCGCATTCCATCTTCAATCATGGAAAGGTCGAGGGTCTGATCCGCCGGGCGGGGCTGCGTTATCCCGGAGCGGACCTGCGGCGGCTGGATCTGGTCGAGGAACGGGGACTGAACCGGAACGTGATCGCGCAACTGGCAACCTGCTCCTTCATCCAGCGGCAACAGAACGTGGTCTTCCAGGGCTTCACCGGCTCAGGGAAGTCCTACCTCGGCTGCGCGCTGGCGAAGCAGGCCTGCCAGCACCGGCTCCGAGCCCACTACATCCGAATGCCCGACCTCGAAGAGGCCTGGGCCCTGGCAAAGGACAAGCCGCAGGGCCAGACGAAGTTCCTGCGGAAGTACTCCACGTTCTCGCTGCTGGTGATCGACGAGTGGCTGCTGGACCATCCTGACGAGGGAATGCGTTCGATGCTGCTGGAACTGCTCGAGCGCCGCTATGACACCGGCTCGACCGTGTTCTGCACCCAGTACCCGAAGAAGGACTGGCACGCCCGGCTCGGTGGAGCAGTCCACGCCGATGCGATCATGGACCGCATCGTGCACAACACAATCTGGATCGACACCGGCGACAGGAACATGCGAGAACACACCGCACTGCCCCAGTGACCCGATGCCGGCGGGAGCCAGTGGTCCCCACCGCGGCGGCTACTGGCCCCCGTCGGCACGATCGGCGGTCCCCAAGAGCAAGATTCGGTGGCTCCCACGACTACGAATACTCAGGTGATCGCCCTGAACCGCTTCCCCACCGACACCGAGGCCGAGCTGGATGCCGTGCTGGAATGGGCGAAGGAGCAGGGCTTCCGGGCGGCACTGTCCGAGGTGTGGGCCAAGGGCGGCGAGGGCGGTCTCGCTGTGGCCGACGAAGTGCTGGCCGCCTTCGAGGACGGCTCCGAGTTCCACCACCTCTACGACCCGGAGGCCGGGGTCGAGGAGTCCCTGCGCACCCTGGCCCGTGAGATCTACGGGGCCGACGACGTGGTCTTCTCCGACAAGGCCCCTGCCGCGCTGCGCACCCTGAAGAAGAACCGCTGGGACAAGCTCCCAGTGTGTGTCGCGAAGACCCAGTACTCCTTCTCCGATGATCCCAAGGCGCTCGGGGCACCCACCGGGCACGTGCTGCACGTGCGCGACCTGGTGCCGCGCATCGGCGCCGGCTTCGTGGTGGCCCTGACCGGGTCGATCATGACGATGCCGGGCCTGCCCAAGGAGCCCGCCGCACTGCGCATGGGCGTGAACGAGGACGGGGAGGCCTTCGGCCTGTTCTGATCCTGTAGCGCTCGTACTGGTCGCGTTCCAGTCGCCACCGCCACCGAGCCGTGGTTCTTGGGACTTATCCCGCCGGATACCCCCCAAGAACCACGGCTCGGTGCATGAGCGGGGCGTGGGGGGGGACGTGACTGGCGCGGGATGAACGGGGCTGAGGGACGGCCGGTGCGCGGGCGCGGGATGAACGGGGGTGAGGGACGGCAGGTGCGCGGGCGCAGGATGAACGGGTGAGGGACGGCAGGTGCGCGGGCGCAGGATGAACGGGTGAGGGCTGGGGCCGGGCAGGCTGCCGGTCAGCGACGGTCGCGCTCGGCGACCTCCTCGGCCTCCCGCTCGGTCTCGTCGGCGAGGTCCACGTCCAGGCTGTCGTCGTCGGACTCGGCGGTACCGGCCTCCGGCTCCCCCCAGTTCGGCAGGGTGAGGTCGGAGCCCTCCGAGGAGGTCTCCACGACGTTCTCGGGAAAGCGGTCCTCCTCGCCGGAGAGGCCCTGATGGTCGTCGTCCCCCTCGTCGATGAAGCCGTCCTCGTCGTCGTCCTCATCGTCCTCCGCCGCCAGGCGCGGGGTGAGGTCGTCCACGGCGTACTGGCCTCCGCGCACGAAGCCGCGACGGAACGCGGCACGGCCCACCATCGCGCTGGCGACCGGCACGGTCGTCATCTGAGCCAGCATCACCACCAGCATCATCGCGGCCAGCGCCCAGGAGCCCGCGGCGATGGCGGCACCGGCCAGCACCAGCATCAGGCCGAGGGTCTGCGGCTTGGAAGCGGCGTGGATACGGGTGAGCACGTCGTTGAACCTGTTCAGGCCGACGGCGGCGACCACGGCGAGCACGGTCCCGGCGATGATCAGCACGCTGGCGAGGATCTCGGCGATGGTCATCGCTGCCCCTCCTCACGGTCTGCGGGGAAATCCTCGGTTCCGGCATCCCCAGCTGCGGCATCCGAAGCGGAGGGCTCGCCGGTGCCCGATTCCTCGATGTCCAGATCTTCCCCTGCGCGGTCACCCGAGCCGGCAGCGGTCGCGTCGTCCACACCGAAGGTCCCCCGCTCGGGATGCTCCGCCGTCGCCATCATGTGGTTCTCGGGGCCGCCGTCGCCGCGGTGCAGGTGCACTGCTTCCAGAGGGCCGCTGGTGGTGTCGGGCTCCTCGCTGTGCCGCCGCATCTCCCGCTGACCGGCCGCGACCTCACGGGCCACGAAGCGGGCGAAGGTGACGGTGCTGATGAACGCGAGCCCCGTCATGGCCAGCATCGCGGGGCCGGCCCACCCGGCGCCGGTGTGCGCGGTGTACAGGGCCATCGCCATCACCACCAGCACCACCAGCACGTCGTTGGAGACGGCGCGGTCCAGGATGGTGGGGCCCACGATCATCCGGTACACCACCGACACGCTGGTCACGGCCAGCACGGCGCCGCACACCAGCAGCACGATCTCGAACGGCGTCATCGCAGCCCCGCCTCCTCGAGGATCTCGCGGCGGGCCATGGCCCACAGCAGGCGCTCCTCCTGCTCGAGCACCCGCTGGCGGGCCTGCTCGGCCTGCTCCTCGTCCTCCGCGCCGATCACGTGCAGGAACAGGGTGCCGGTGGCGCGCTGCGCCTCCACGACCACCGAACCGGGGATCAGGGTGGACAGCATGCCGGTGCCCGTGAGGAACAGGTCGGAGCGGGAACGCAGCTTCACCGCGATCACGGAGTTCAGCGGCTGCGGGGCGGGCCGGATCGAGTACCAAGCCACCTCGATCGCGGACTTCACCATGTCGAACAGGAACACGCCCACGAAGTACACGAAGCGCAGGGGGCGAATGGTGATCTCGTGCCCGGTGGGCGGCATCGGGAACAGCACGAAAACGATGGTGGCCGCGAGGATGCCACCCAGCACGTTCTTGGCGTCGACCCCACCCCAGAGCATGCACCAGAAGATCACCGAGACCAGCAGGCCCACCCAGTTTTTGGGCAGGTCCAGGAAGCGGCGCTTCATCACTCCACCACCTTCTGGCCCTCGGAGCCGATGTGGTAGACGAGCTGGTCGGCCGCTTCGTCACCGAGCACGGCGCTGACGTAGGGCTTGCGCTCCAGCACGGCCTCGGCGGCCTCGTCGGCGTAGCGCATGATGGGGCCGGCGAAGACGGTCAGGGCGATCGAGAAGGCCACCATGGCGCTGGTGGCGCCGATCATCACCTTCGGCATCGGCTTGTCGTTCTCCAGGACGTCCTGATCGGGCTCCTGCCAGAACGCACGGTTCCAGATCTTGGCGATCGCGTACAGGGTGAGCAGGCTGGTGAGCACGCTGACCACGATCAGGATCCACGCGGCGGTGCTGTCGTACTCGATGCCGGCCTGGATCAGGCCCACCTTGCCGATGAAGCCGGAGAACGGCGGGATGCCGGCCAGGTTCATCGCGGGGATGAAGAACAGGATCGCGATCACGGGGGCGAGCTTCGCCAGCCCGCCCAGGCGGATCAGGTTGGTGGTGCCGCCCCGGTGCTCGATCAGCCCGGCTGCCAGGAACATCGTGGACTGCACGGTGATGTGGTGGGCCACGTAGTAGATGGTGGCGGCCATGCCCAGCTTGGTGGTCAGGCCGATGCCGAACAGCATGTAGCCCATGTGGGAGACCAGGGTGAAGGACAGCACTCGCTTGAGGTCCGTCTGCGCAACCGCACCGAAGATGCCGATCATCAGGCTCAGCCCGGCGGCGGCCAGCAGCAGGTTGGAGATCTGCGAGGCGGGGAACAGCAGAGTCTCCAGGCGCAGGATCGCGTAGATGCCCACCTTGGTCAGCAGGCCCGCGAACACGGCGGTCACCGGCGCGGGAGCGGTGGGGTACGAGTCCGGCAGCCAGGCGCTCAGCGGGAATATTGCGGCCTTGATCGCGAACGCCACCAGCAGCACCAGCTCCAGGGCCATCCGGGTGCCCGGCTCCAGCATGTCCAGCCGCACCGCCAGCTCGGCCATGTTCACGGTGCCCACCGCGGCGTAGATGAACGCGATGCCGGACAGGAAGATCACCGAGCTGAGCAGCGAGACGATCACGTACGTCGTGGCGGCTCTGATCCGGGACGCGGAACCGCCCAAGGTCAGCAGCACATAGCTGGCCGAGAGCAGCACCTCGAAGCCCACGTACAGGTTGAACAGGTCGCCGGCGAGGAACGCCATGGACACGCCCGCCACCAGCGCCAGGTAGGTGGGGTGGTAGATCGCCACCGGTGTGCGGGCGGTGTTCTCACTGACCGACTGGGCGCTTGAGTAGATCAGCACCGCGAAGGTGACGAAGGTGGAGACCACCAGCATCAGCGCCGTGAGCCTGTCTGCCACCAGCACGATCCCCAGCTGCGGGGTCCAGTTGCCGATCTGGAGCACCAGCACGCTCTCGGCGTTGACGTAGTAGGCCAGCACCAGGGCCACGGTGAAGTTCACCAGCAGCGTCAGGATGGTCACCCCCAGCTGGATCCGCAGGTGGTGGCGCAGCAGCAGGGTGACCGCGGCGCCGCCCAGGGGCAGCAGCACGGGAAGGGCCAGCAGCAGTTCCATGCTCATGGCTTCTCCTTCCCGTCGTCGCGTCCGTCATGGTGCCCGGCGTCGTACTGGTCGTGGCCGCCGCCGGGGCTGGCGTCGGCATCGGTGACCGGTCCGGTGCCCGGGATGGTGGTCACGCCTCCGGAGGCAGGGGGCAGGTGGTCGTCGTCGGCCGGATGATCGCGGGGCGTCTCCAGGCCGGCGTGCGCATACGGCGCTTCATCGGCATCCGTGACGGCCGAGGACTGGTGCGAGGCCGCTCGGCTCTCCGGGGGCCGCTCGGCCCCCGGTCCCGGTTCGGATCCCGGGGCCCGTCCGGTCCGCTTGCCGGCGTCGGCGCGGGCGGCGCGCTCGGGCCGGGCTGGGCGGGCTTCGCCCTCGTCGGCCTCGGTGTGGTCCTGGGGGACGTCCTCGGCGCTGGTGAGGTCCGAGCCCAGCGAGTCGTCCTCCTCGGCGGGCGCGAAGCCCTGGGAATGCATGAGGGCGCCGCGGCGCGACTCCTCGGTGAGGGCCTGCGCCCAGGGCAGCTTCTCCTCCCCGGCGCGACGCCGGCTGCGGCGCAGCACGCGGCGGTCCTCCACGTCATCGGGGACCTCGTCGTGGCCGAACAGCTGCCAGGCGCGGTAGGCCAGGGCCATGCCGAAGGCCGTCACGCCCATGGAGATCACGATGGCGGTGAGCACCATCGCGAACGGCAACGGGTCGCTCATCTCGGACGGGTCGGCGGTGCCCTCGAACGGGGGCTTGCCGGGCGGGCCGGCGGCCACCACGAACAGCAGGTTCACGCCGTTGGAGAGCAGCAGGAAGCCGAGGATGATGCGAGTCAGGGTGCGCTCGAGCACCAGGTACACGCCGCAGGCGATCAGCACCCCGGCGGTGAGCAGCAGCGCGAGACTAACGGACATCGTTCTCCACCTCCTGCTGCTGGTCGATCTGGGCGCCCAGGGAGCGCAGGAAGTCCAGCAGCACGCCCACCACCACGAGGTACACGCCGATGTCGAAGATCAGGGCGCTGGGGAACTCCAGCTCGCCGAGCACCGGCACATGGACCACGGGGGTGGCGGTGGCGAAGATCGTGCCGCCGAACAGCAGGGGCAGCACGGAGGCGGACACGGCGATGGCCATGCCCAGGCCCAGCACGAAGCCAGCCTGGACGGGGGCGGCCTCGGCCAGCTCGTAGCGGCCACCGGCGAGGTACCGCAGGGCCAGGCCCAGGCCTGCCACGAGACCGCCGGCGAATCCGCCGCCGGGGTGGTTGTGCCCGGCCATCAGCAGGTACACGGAGAACAGCATGATCAGCGGGAACGCGACGCGGGTGACGACCTCGAGGATCACCATGCGGCGCTCCGGGGCCAGGGTCAGCCCGGCCGAGAGCCAGGTGCGCCAGCGGTTCGAGCCGGTGACCTCGTCGGGGCGGGCATCGAAGTTCAGGGCGTTCTGCGGCAGCGGGGCATCGGCCCGGCGGCGCCAGATGGAGGTGCCGCCGTCGAGGTCGCGCACCCGGGAGATGCCCTGCTCGCGGCGGGTCACGAAGATCAGGGAGGCGACGCCGGTGGCCACCACCAGCAGCACGCCGATCTCGCCCATGGTGTCCCACACGCGGGCGTCCACCAGGGCCACGTTGACCACGTTGTGGCCGCCGCCGATCTCGTAGGCGGGTTCGATCAGCTCGGGGCCCAGCGGGGCGGTGTAGCGGGCGTCGGCGGCGTAGAGCGCGCCGCCGCACAGCACCACCGCGGTGGAGATGGCGATCGCCCAGCGGCCCACGGCACCGATCCGCAGGGGGCGGCGGGAGAAGTGAATGGGCAGGCGTCGCAGCACCAGCACCAGCACCACGGTCAGGGCGGTCTCCACCAGCACCTGCGTGGTGGCCACGTCCACCGCGCCCGCGGCGAGGAACAGGAGGGCCACGGCGAAGCCGGTCACGGAGATCAAGAACACGGCCCGCAGGCGGCGGCGGGAGCGGGCGGCACCGATCGCGGCGGCCACGGCCGCCGGCAGCACCAGCACCTCGACGGGGTGGTGGAACAGCACCAGGTTGTCCGGCAGCGGCGAGGTGGCCACGGTGACCGGGGAGGCCAGCAGGATCAGCACCAGCAGCATCGTGCCCAGGGTGTAGGGCAGCGAACCGCGCTGGAACAGGGGCGTGACGACCACGGCGAGCTTATCGATCCAGCGCATGAGCCGGCGGAACCCGCGCTCGGCGTCCACCCAGTCCTCGATGCCGTCGCGCCCCCAGGTCGTCGGGGACACGATCTCCTGGAAGCGCTCCAGGGGGCGGGCCAGCACGCACAGCAGCGCGCCCAGTCCCAGGGTGAGGGCGGACAGAAGCAGCGGGACGCCCAGGTGCGGGATGACCACCAGGTGGATGCCCTTGCCCTCGGCGGGCAGGCCCGCGCTGAAGCTGCCGGCCACCTTCTCGATCCCGGTGGCGGCGAAGGACAGGGCCACGCTGCCCACGGCGATCACTGCGGGCGGCAGCCAGTACAGGGGCGAGATCTCGGGGGTGGCAACACGGGGTGCGCCGGGGGCGCGACCGAAGGCGCCGCGCACGAAGCGCCAGGAGTAGGCGACGGTGAGGATCGAGCCGGCCACCAGGGAGATCAACAGGGCGCGCTGCCAGGAGCCGCCCTCCCACAGTGCCGCGTAGATGCCCTCCTTGGCGACGAACCCGAACAGCGGCGGGACCGCGGCCATGGAGGCGGCTGAGACGGTGCCGATGATCGCCACCACGGGGGCGGCGCGGCCCACGCCGGAGAGCATCCGCAGGTCACGGGTGCCGAACTTCTTGTCGATGATTCCGACCACCATGAACAGGGGCGCCTTGAACACGGAGTGGGCGATCAGCATGGCGATGCCGGCCAGCACGGCGTCGTCGGTGGCCAGGCCCGAGACGGCCGCCAGGAAGCCGAGCTGGGAGACGGTGCCGTAGGCCAGCAGCAGTTTGATGTCGGTCTGCCGCAGGGCCCGCCAGCCGCCCAGCAGCATCGTGGCCGCACCGAACACGGCGATGATGATGCTGATGGACTCGTTGGGCGCGATCGCCGGGGACAGGCGCAGGATCAGGTAGATGCCGGCCTTCACCATCGCCGCGGCGTGCAGGTAGGCCGAGACGGGGGTGGGGGCGGCCATCGCCCCGGGCAGCCAGAAGTGGGTGGGCACCAGGGCTGACTTCGACAGCGCCCCGGCCAGCACCAGCAGCATCGCCACGATCAGGAAGGGGCCGGCGTCGGCCCAGATGTCCGAGGCCATGATCCCGGAGAGGCGCAAGGTGCCGGCAGCGCGGGCGAACATCAGCAGCCCCACCAGCATCGCCAGTCCCCCGGCGGTGGTTGAGATCAGGGCGTTCATCGCCGCACGGCGCGAGGACTGCTTGTCCTGGTAGTGACCGATCAGCAGGTAGGAGAAGACGGTGGTGAGCTCCCAGAAGGTGTAGAGCACCATCACGTCGTCGGCCAGGACCAGGCCCACCATCGCACCCGCGAAGGCGGTGAGGACCCCGGCGAAGCGCCCCAGGCCCGGCTCGGTGTCCTTGAAGTAGCGGGCGCAGTACAGCAGCACCAGCGCGCCGATGGCGGTGGCGATCATCGCCATCACCCAGCTCAGCGGGTCCAGGCGGAACGCCAGGTCGATCCCGAAGGCCGGGATCCACGGCACGCTCACCTCACGGGGAGCGTCGGCCAGGGTGAGGGGGTCGATGGTGGCCAGCCACACCGCGGAACCGGCCGGCACCAGTGCCAGCAGGTAGAAGGCGTTGCGCCCCAACGCACGCACCAGGAGCGGTCCCACGAGCGCCGCCGCCAGATGGGCGAGGAGCATCGTGTACACGCGGTCTCCGTCCGGGGTGTTGGGGAAGGGGTGCAAGGAAGGGGAGGGCAGTCGGCCGTGAACATTCTACGGGACGACCTGTCAAAATCCTGAGGCGTACGGTTTTCATCACATCCGGCTTCGGACAGGGCGTGAGCCGTTCCACGCCCGTGGCCCCGCTCCTTCGTAGAGTGGCCCCATGGCGACCTCTCCGGACCGGGCCGACGACGGCTCGTCCCCCTCCTTCTCCTCCTCCGGTGGCCCCGCTGCCGAATCGGGTTCATCTCGCCCCGACGACACCTTCGCGCCGGCGGGATTCACCGCAGCCGGGCATGCCACCGGCGACAGCGGTGCCGGCCCGCGCACCACCGACCGGCGCACGCTACGCAAGCAGGTCGCGTCGTTCGCCCTGTGGGACGGCGGGATGAGCGCGTTCAGCTCGGTGATCCTCACCTTCGTGTTCGCCACCTACGTGGCCAGTGCCGTGGCTGCCGAGGGTGCTGTCGGCGACGGGGCGATCAAGGCGGCGCAGGACCACGGCTCCCAGGTGCTCACCACCTGGCAGGCCGTCGGCGCCGTGGCCGTGGCACTGCTGGCACCGCTGCTGGGGAACCTCGCCGACTCCGGGGGTGGGCGCAACGCCCTGCTGCGCATCACCACCCTCGGGACCGTCGCCGTGATCGCCCTGATGCCGCTGGTGGCTCTGGACTCCGACTTCCTGACGCTGGGCGCGATCCTGATCGCCCTCGCGGTGGTGTTCAGCGAACTTGCCGGGGTGTTCGTGAACTCGGTGCTGCCGGAGATCTCCACCCCCGCCAACCGCGGCCGGGTCTCCGGCACCGCCTGGGCAGTGGGCTACTGGGGCTCCATCGTGTGCCTGGCCCTGGTGCTGGTGCTGTTCGTGATGCCGGGCACCGGGCTGCTGGGCATCACCGGGGACGACGGCTGGAACCTGCGGGCCATCCCGATCTTCGTGGCGATCTGGATCCTGGTGGGCACCCTGCCGCTGATGATCTGGGCGCCCCGCCACCGGGCCCGCACCCCGGGTGCGGGCTGGAACCCCGTGCAGGGGTACGTGAGCATCGTGAAGCACGTGCGCCGGGCCCTCCGCGAGGAGCCGGTGATGCTGATGTACCTGGTGGCCTCCGCCGTCTACCGCGACGGTCTGGGGGCGGTGTTCTCCATCGCCGGTGTGCTCGCCGCGAACGCCTACGGCTTCAGCACCGTCGAGGTGATCATCTTCGGCATCGCCGCGAACCTGGTGGCCGGCTTCGGGGTGTTCATCGGCGGCTGGATCGACGACAGGGTGGGCCCGCGCCCGGTGATCATCGGCGGCTGCGTGGGGATCATCGTGCTGGGCCTGGTGGTGCTGGTGTTCGGCTCCGCCGCGGTGTTCTGGGTGGCGGGCCTGGCGATCTGCCTGTTCGTGGGACCGGTGCAGTCCGCCTCGCGGAACCTGCTGACCCGCCTGTCACGCCCGGGCCGGGAGACGGAGAACTTCGGCCTGTACGCCACCACCGGGCGCGCCCTGGGCTTCCTGGGAACCGCGGCCTTCGCCCTGACCGTGTGGATCTCCGGCGACACCCGCACCGGGATCCTGGGGATCGTGCTGGTGATGGCGCTGGGCCTGGCGGCGTTCTTCCCGATCCCGCTGGGTGCGGCGGGCCGGGCCGTGAAGGCCGACGGGGCCCCGGCCAGCACAGGCTGACCCGGCGGCGCCAGTCCGTCGATCCGGCGCGCAGGGTGCCGGTCCGGCCTCAGGCGAGGTCGGCGGGATCGACCAGGAACCCTTCGAGGTCCACCACGTACCCGCCGACGGTCTCCACCAGCAGCCCGGCGATCAGGCCGATGCGCCGGTAGACGCCGGTCCAGCGCTCGGTGACCTCGGCGTCCGGTGACTCCAGGGCGTCCTCCGTCTCGTCTGCCGCGATGTGCACCAGTTCGTAGTCCACCGCGTCCTCCAGCCAGGCCAGCTGCTGCAGGGCCACGGGGCGAGCACTGCGACCCACCCGCAGGCTGATCTCGTCCCCGCCGTCGACGGGGATGGTGATGCTGTACCCGGTGGCGTCGGCCTCCTCGGGCACCTCGTCCAGCTCGGCCTCCGGCTCCAGCGGGGCCAGCAGCTGGGCGAGGGACTCGGGGGCCAGGGCGTGGGGGCTCACCACTGTCAGGTCCCGCACGTGGTACGGATGCGGCTCCAGGCGAACACCCGAGTCGGTGACCACAGCACCGTACAGCCGCCTACCCAGGGACCAGGTCAGGTCCAGGGCGGAGCGCTCGGTGCCGAAGGGCAGCCCCTCGGGGAACGCGCGGGCGTAGCCGTGGGAGTCACGAAGGCCCTCGGGCGCAGGGTCCTCCCGCACCCGTGCCACCTCCAGGTCCCAACGGCCGGCGCCGCGGGGACCGCGGTCGGGCACCAGGCGGGCATCCTGCCCCAGGTCGATGGTGCCGTCGTCATCGCGGACCGCCTGCGGGCGCACGTTGCGCACCATGGCGAACACGTCGGCGGGGTCGGTGTCCCGGGGCAGCTGGAGGCGGTGGGAGGTGGTCTCAGTGCTCATGCCTGCTCTGCCTCCACGGGGATCCGGGTGCGGTGGAAGTTCTGGGCCGATCGTGACGGGGTGGGGCCGCGCTGGCCCAGGTAGCGGTTGAGGTTGCCCTCGCTGCCGTAGGGACTCTGCGCCGCACTGGACAACTGGAAGAAGCACAGTTGGCCGATCTTCATCCCCGGCCACAGGGCCACCGGCAGGGTCGCCATGTTGGACAGCTCCAGGGTGATGTGCCCCTGGAAGCCCGGGTCGATGAACCCCGCGGTGGAGTGAGTGAGCAGGCCCAGCCTGCCTAGCGAGCTCTTGCCCTCGAGGCGGGCCGCCACGTCATCGGGAAGGGTGATCTGCTCGTAGGTGGAGGCCAGCACGAACTCGCCGGGGTGCAGCATGTACGCCTCGTCGGGATCCACGGCGATCTCTCGGGTGAGGTCGGCCTGCTCGGTCGCAGGGTCGATCATCGCGTACTTGTGGTTGTCGAACACCCGGAAGAAGCGGTCGATGCGCACGTCCACGGAGGCGGGCTGGACCATGGAGTCGTCGAATGGCTCGAGGCGAACACGATCGGCCTCGATCTGGGCCCGGATGTCACGATCACTCAGCAGCACGAGCCCAGCCTAGCGGCGGAAACCCGGGACGTCAGCGCGGCGTCCACACCGGGTACTCCCCCGCCCCTCCCACGTCGCCCACCAGGTGCGCTCCGAGGCATGGCGTCCCCGGGACCTCGGCTTTGGGGTTATGATGGACGGCGTTCGCGGGTGTAGTTCAATGGTAGAACTTCAGCTTCCCAAGCTGATAGCGCGGGTTCGATTCCCGTCACCCGCTCCCGGTCCCGAGCCGCGGCGTCGCCTGGTGGACGCCGCGGCTCCGGCTTTTCGCGGTGGATGTGAAGCGATTCCACTCATGTGCCACCGGGACCTTCGGGGTTCCGACACCGATATGTCACGGTGTAATAATGTGCCATGCCCAAGATCATCGGCGGTTCGCTCGAGGAGCACCGCGAACGCACGCGGGAGAAGATCTTCCAGGCGCTGGACGAGCTGCTGAAGGAGCAGACGTTCGAGCAGATCACCTTCTCCTCGATCGCCGGCGCGGCCGGGGTGGGCCGCACCGCGATGTACAACCACTTCCCCGACAAGGACACGCTCCTGGTCGAGTACGCGCTGCACGAGACCTCCGGGTACATCGCGCAGCTGCAGGCAGGCAGTCAGGCCGCCACTCCCCGCGAAGCGGCGCTGCAGTACGTGCGCACCCAGTTGGAGCTGACGGTCTCCTTCCACATGCCCCATTCGGTCAGCCGCAACCGGCTCACCGCGGAGACCGCCGCGCGGATGCGCGAGCACGTGGTGCTGATCGAGGACGTGCTGCGGCGCATCGTGCGCGCGGGGATCGACAGCGGGGACTTCGCCGCTGATCTGGACCTCGATGCGACGGTGCGCATCATCAACGGGCTGCTGATCGGCACCGCCCCGGGCCGCTTCGACCAGCAGGCCCTGGAGGCGTTCGTCCTGAGGGGGCTGGGCGCCGAGGTCTGAGCCTCAGCGCTCCTCAGTGCTCTTCAACGCTTGTCGGTGCTGTCGTCGTCCCAGTCCATCGCATCGAGGGTGTCCTCGCGCTGATCCTCCTCGCCGCGACGGGCGAACAGCGGGCGGGAGCTCTCCTCCAGCTCGTCCTCGAGGTCCACCTCGGGGGCGGTGGCCGAGGCGACCCAGCAGGTCCCGGCGATCACCAGTGCCACCACGGCCACGCCCCAGCGCAGGAACGGGCCGGAGCCGTCGATGACGATCCCCACCATGGACGACACCGCGACGGCGGAGACCAGGGTGCCGGTCAGCAGCAGCGCCGGGGCCACCGAGCCGATGCTGGAGCGCAGCACACCGGTGAGAACCGCACCGCCCAAGGCGCCGGAGTGTCCCCAGGAGCCCGGGCCTCCGTAGCGCCCGGCGGCGATCAGGTCAGCAGCGCCGTTCATCGCGGCCGCGGATCCGTGGGCCCACAGGCCCAGGCCCGCCGCGGCGAGCACCAGCCCGGCCACGAAGCCGGGCAGCGCGGAGACGCCGAACCCGAAACCGGCCACCACCGGAGCCAGGACGGCCAGCGCCAGCGGGGTGATGGCGGCGCGACGCAGACCGTAGGTGAGGTCGTCCAGCATCACACGGTCCCGGGAGGCGAGCATGCTGGCGCGGGTCTCCACCACAGCGGCGGCGCCGGCACGGCGCGAGGCATCCAGCAGGGACGCGGTGACCAGCAGCACCGTCACCACGCCCAGGCCGATGCCGGCCAGCAGCGGGAGCGCCTGCGGGGTGAGGGCGTGCAGGGCACGGTCCTCCCACACGGTGGCCGCGCGGGGTGCGGCCTGCACAGCGGCCACGATCGGGCCCAGCAGCGGCAGTGCCGCGAGGGCGGCCACCAGCAGCAGTGCCGTGCGGGGACCGGTGCCGGCGGAGGTCGCGGCCTCGCGCACGGCGGTCGAGGTGCCGCGGCGGTCCAGCAGGGCCGGGGCGGCGAGGGAGCCCGCGAATCCCAGGGTCACCACCAGGGCGCCGAGTCCGGCGTAGGCGACCAGCGCGAGGGCCAGGCCGGGGACGCCGGCACTGAGGACGCTGAGGGCGACCAGCACCAGCAGCACCAGGCCGAGGGCGAGGGCGGCGGTGAGGGCGGTGGAGCCCAGGGCCGCGGCGGTGCCGAGGGCTCCGCCGGTGCGGCTGGTGCGGGCCGCGCGCAGCACTGTGCCACTGCGGCGCTCCCCCGTGGTGTCCATCAGCAGCAGCGCAGCCAGTGCAGCAACGGCTCCCAGGGCGATCGCCCCGGCCACCACGGCGCTGGGCGAGACGGTGTGCAGGGTCAGCACGTCCAGGAAGGCCCCCGCGTCGCGGGAGTCGTCGGTGACCGAGACCCACTGGCCCATGTCGGTGACGGCCTGCTCGATCTGCGGCACCATCTGCTCGCGCGGCAGCGGCTCCGGGCCGGCGACGGCCGGGTCGGTGAAGCTGCCCATGCCCACGTGGCCGAAGCGCAGCGACTTGTACTGGGTGGGAAGCCACAGGGCTGCGGCGGCCACGGTGAGTGAGCCGCCCAGCACGGCGGGCATCAGGCCGTTCATGCGCAGGGAGCTGCGTTCGCGACCATCGGGCATGCGGTGCGGGATCACGGCGGCGGCCGCGGCGGTGAGCATCGCGGCCCCCAGGCCCAGCAGCACCACCAGGATGCCCTCGGCGGCGATCACCGGCACACCCAGGATCATCCCGGAGGCGGCCAGTGCCACGGTGAGGAGCACCAGGTCGGCCGCGCGGCCCCCACCGTGGCGCACGATGCGGGCGGTGAGCTGGTGCTCGGCGCCGAGGTTGTCCTCGGCGTCGGCCTCCAGGTCGTTCTCGTCGGTGCCCACCAGCACGGCCGAGGCCGCACCGGCGGTCTCCAGCGGTGCCGAGCACACGCGAACGGCCAGGGCGGAGATCGCCACACCCGCGGCAAGGGCGATCAGTGCGGTGCTCGCCTGCTCGCGCAGGAACCACACGGCGATGACCACCGGCAGCACACCGAGGGCGAGCGCCCCGGTGATGCTCAGAGCACCCAGGCGACCCACGAGGGCCTCACGTCGGCGGGGGCCGACCGACAGCGCGGCGACCTGCAGGGCCACCCCGCGCCAAGCGGCCAGCGGCCCCAGCAGCAGGCCGGCCAGCAGCAGGGCTGCGCGCAGGATGCGCTGGTCGGTGCTGCCGGGCACCAGGTACGCCAGTACCGCTACCGGGATCCCCACCCCGGCGGTGACCACACCGATGGTGGACAGCTGCGCGCCCAGGCGGCGGGCCAGGCCCGGGTCGGCGACCAGATCGGTCACCTCGTCACTGTCCTCGGACTCGGCTGGGACGACGCGTGAGGCGGATCGTGAGGAGCGCTTGCGGGGGGCGACGGCACGCTTGCCCTTCGGCTCGTCCTCGTCGAGATCGATGTCGAGGTCGTCGTCGAGATCGCCCTCCGTGGAGGCGGCTGTCGCGGGACGGTCGTCGCGGCGCAGGCGGCCGGGGACCACGGCCCCGGCGATCAGGGCGAGGATGGACAGCAACGCCAGGACCAGCAGGGTCACGGCGATGTCGTCCCC
Source organism: Brachybacterium muris (assembly GCF_016907455.1). Classification (NCBI taxonomy): domain Bacteria; kingdom Bacillati; phylum Actinomycetota; class Actinomycetes; order Micrococcales; family Dermabacteraceae; genus Brachybacterium; species Brachybacterium muris. The sequence goes on from NZ_JAFBCB010000001.1 coordinate 2,811,564, forward strand.
GAGGGGGTACTGGGTGATGAGGTCCACGTAGGCGCTTCCGTCCGGGGGTGGGGAGAGCGGCGCCGACCCCGCGCGGGGTCGGCGCAGCGGGTCAGGCGAGCAGGGAGAGGTCCAGGTGGTCAGGGCCGCCCTCGACCACGCGGATCGGGACCCCCCAGTCCTGCTGGTGCATGTGACAGGCGGGGAACTCGACGGTGGGGTCCGCGTCGCAGGAGGCGGCGCGGGCGTTGACGTGCAGCACTCCCTCGGTCATGGCGGGGTCCAGCTCGAGCACGCGCTCCAGCTCGGTGCCGGTACCGGCACCGTCGCGGATCATGCTCGCCGGGGAGGTGGTGATCGACACCTGCGTGGAGGGGCCCAGGGAGTCGTCGAGCTTGTGGCCCTCGGGCGGGGTGAACAGCACCCGCACCGTGAGCGGGCCGGGGCCCACCTCGGTGACGGGCCGTTCGGAGCGCTGGGCGCCCTCGTCGATCACGCGCTCGGCAGCCTTGGCCACCGGCACCCACGTGAGGCGGTGCGCGCCGGACTCCACGACGATCAGCTGGCCGATGCCGTCCACGGGCGGGCCGACGCGGGCGTCGGAGGGCTCGCGCAGGTCGGTGGCGACGGTGACGACGGTGGCGCTGTCGTCCTCGGCGCCGTGCTCGTCGATCAGGCGGATCGCTCCGTTGTAGGTGTCGGCCACGGCGATGCGGCCGTCGGGAAGGGCGGTCACGCCCAGTGGATGCTGCAGGCGGGCGGTGGCGGCTGCGCCGTCCACGTGGCCGTAGTCGAACAGCCCCTCACCCACCAGCGTGCTCACCCGCATCACACGCGGGTCCAGGATCCGCACGGCGGAGGTCTCCGAGTCGGCGATCACCAGGCGGCCATCGGGCAGTTCGTCGACACCGGAGGGCTGGGCCCACCAGGAGCCGACGACGGGACCGTCCACCAGACCCTCCTGGGTGGTGCCCGCGAGGACCGCGAGGCCCTGGACCACGGGGTCGAACATCCACATCTGATGGATGCCGGCCATGGTGATCACGGAGCGGTTCAGCACGGTGGACCAGGCCAGGTCCCAGGGGGTGGACAGGTCGAAGCTGCGGGGGTCGTCCTCGCCGCGGGGCAGGGGCCGGCCCTGCATCCACTGCTGGCCGGTGCCGGCCACGGTCATCACCTCAGTGGCGGTGCGGGCCCGCAGCAGGCGGTCCTGCCCCAGCTTCACGCCGCGCAGCAGGTGGTTAGCGGTATCGGCCACCAGCAGGTCGTAGCCGACCTCCTCAGCCACCTCCTCCGGCAGCTCCAGGACACCGTTGGGCTCCGCGAAGCGGGCCTGCTCGGCGTCACCGTCGACGTGCCCCCGGATGCCCTCACCGATCACCTCGTCCACGGTGACGCCGTCGGGGCGGAACACCACGATGCGGTGCTGGCCGGCGTCGGAGACCACCACGCGGCCATCGCGCAGGGAGGTCACCTTGGAGGGGTAGCGCAGGGTCTGCGGGGTGCGCTCGGTGAGCACGGTGGGGGCGGGGCCGCGACGCAGGGACCCGTCGGCCTCCCCCTCGGCGACGAGCCGCTCGATCAGCGCATCGAGGTTCGCGGCATGGCCCTCACCGGAGAGGTTCCCGGCGATGCGGCCATGGGTGTCCAGCACCATCAGGGTGGGCCAGGCGCGGGCGCCGTACTCGCTCCAGGTGCGCAGCTCGGGGTCGTCCAGCACGGGGTGGGACACCTCGTAGCGCTCGATGTTGTCGGCCAGCGCTTCCGGGTCCTTCTCGAACTCGAACTTCGGGGAGTGCACGCCGATGACCACCAGCTCCTGGGACCACTTCTCCTCCAGGGGCCGCAGCTCGTCCAGCACGTGCAGGCAGTTCACGCAGCAGAAGGTCCAGAAGTCCAGCAGCACGATCTTGCCGCGCAGGTCCTCCAGGTCCAGCTCGACGCCGCCGGTGTTGAGCCAGGCCCGTCCGCGCAGGGGCGAGCCGTGCGCGCGTGCGGACAGGGGCTGCGAAGGATCGGCCGGAGTGCTCATGGTGCCAGTGAACACCGCCGCGGCGCACAGATGCCAGTCAGCGTGATATCTGCCGGTCGGTACGCCACGTGCAGGGGGCTCACCAGGTGGCGATCCATTCCAGCAGGGCAGGGTCCTCCAGGGAGGTCAGGGCGAGGTCCGCCGGCGGTGCCGCCATGCCCGGGGCGGGGACAGCGATCAGCCGCAGCCCGGCATCGCGGGCGGCCCGCGCACCGGTGCCCGAGTCCTCGAAGGCCAGGGTGTGCTGCGGCGCCGCACCGAGGGCCTTCGCGGCCGCGGCATACATGTCGGGGGCGGGCTTGGGGTTCTCGACCGTGTCCGAGGCCTCCAGCACAGTGAAGTGCTCCCGCAGGCCACCGGTGGTGAGCTTGCCCTCCAGTGCTTCGAGCCAGGAGTTGGAGGCGCACCCCACCGGCACCTTCGCGGCCACGGCCCTCACCAGTGCCGCGGCACCGGGCATCGTCTCGATCCCAGCGGACAGCTCCTTGTCGAAGGCCTCGTGCAGGCGGGCCAGCACCTGGGGCTCGGCGGTGCCGGAGCGCTCGGCGATGATCCGGGCGGCGGTCTCGATGGTGGAGCCGTGGAGGTGCTCGTCGTCCTCGGCGGTGAGCTGGGCGTCCAGTTCCTCGACCACCACGTCCTGGGCGCGGTACCAGGAGGACTCGGTGTCCAGCAGCAGGCCGTCGCAGTCGAACACCACGGCCTGCGGGGTCCAGGTGCCGAACGCGGAGGTGAAGTCCTGCAGGGTGCGGGTCCCGGGGCTGCTGTCGTGCGGGGCGCTCATGCGGTGGGCTCCCATCGGGCAATCCATTCCTGGAGCACCGGGTCCTCCAGGGAGGCGATCCGGCGCGGGGCTCGGGGGTCCTGACCGGGCAGGGACGGCACCGCGATCAGCTGCAGCCCGGCGCCCAGGGCGGAGGCGGCACCGGTCTCGGAGTCCTCGAAGGCGAGGCAGTCGGCAGGGTCGGCCCCCAGCATCCGCGCTGCCTGCGCGTACATGTCCGGGGCGGGCTTGGGGTTCTCGACGTCCTCCACCGCCACCTGGGCGGTAACGAACTCCGCCAGGCCCAGGGCGTCGATCTTGAAGGCGAGCTCCTCGCGCGGGGAGTTGGAGGCGACTGCGACGGGCCGCACCGAGGCGATGGCCCTGACGGTCTCGTACGCGCCGGGCATGGGCACCATCTCCGTCTCCCGGCGGGATTCGCGGTGGGCGTGGAGCAGCTCGTCGGCGACGGCGTAGGGGTCCTTGCCGATCAGCTCGGCGATCGCCACGATCACCACGTCCGCAGCGCGCCCGGTGAGGGAGCGGCGGGTGACGGGGTCGAAGGCGGCGTCGTGCCGGGCCAGGTACTCGTCCTGCAGCGCCACCCAGGCGGCCTCGGTGTTCACCAGCAGCCCGTCGCAGTCGAACACCACGGCCGCGGGCGTCCAGGCGGGGGGCCAGGTGTCCAGCGGGGACGGGGCGAGGGCAGGCGGAGGGGAAGCGGGGTCGTTGCTCATGATGGGGCCAGCGTATCCAGGCACCCTGGACGACGTGAGGGACACCTCTCCCCTCCCTTGCCTCTCGTTCCTGCCCGACCTTCGCTCAGCTCGCGGCGGCCAGGCCCCGCTCCAGGTCCGCCAGGATGTCGTCGATGTGCTCGATGCCCACGCTGAGCCGCACGAAACCGGGCTCGATGCCGGCCGCGCGGTGCTCGGCCTCGCTGAGCTGGGAATGGGTGGTGGAGGCGGGGTGGATCACCAGGGAGCGCACGTCACCGATGTTGGCAACGTGGGAGTGCAGGGTCAGTGCATCCACGAAGCGCCTGCCGGCATCGATCCCGCCCGGGAGCACGAACCCCAGCACACTGCCGGCGCCGCGCGGCAGATACCTGTCGGCCAGCTCCTTGTAGGGGGAGGAATCCAGGGAGGCCCAGGTGACGGACTGGACGCGGTCGTCGGCCTCGAGGAACTCGGCGACCTTCCGGGCGTTCTCCAGGTGGCGGTCCATGCGCAGCGGCAGCGTCTCCAGGCCCTGGCCGATCAGGAAGGCGTTGAACGGGGAGATCGCCGGGCCGATGTCGCGCAGCAGATTGGTGCGGGCGCGGGTGGCGAACGGGGCGGGGACCTGGGCGAACACCAGGCCGTTGTAGGACTCGTCGGGCTCGGTGAACTGCGGGTACTTCTCCGCATGGGCGGTGAAGTCGAAGCTGCCGCCGTCCACGATCGCCCCGGCGATGGAGGTGCCGTGGCCGCCCAGGAACTTCGTGGCGGAGTGGACCACCACATCGGCACCGTGCTCGAGCGGCCGCAGCAGGTACGGGGTGGCGACGGTGTTGTCCACCACCAGCGGCACCCCCACCTCGTGGGCGACGGCGGCGACGGCCTCGATGTCGAGGATGTCGTGCTTGGGGTTGGGGATGGTCTCGGCGAAGAAGGCCCGGGTGGTCTCATCCGAGGCGGCCCGCCAGGACTCCGGGTCCGAGGGATCCTCCACCCACTGCGGGGTGATGCCCAGGCGCGACAGGGTGTGCTTGAACAGGTTGAAGCTTCCGCCGTAGAGGCTGGGCGAGAGCGCCACCGAGTCCCCCGCACCGGCCAGGTTCAGGATCGCGAGGGTGATCGCGCTCTGCCCGGAGGCCAGCAGCAGCCCGGCGGCGCCGCCCTCCAGTGCCGCGATGCGATCCTCGACAGCGCCCTGGGTGGGGTTGGTGATGCGGGTGTAGATGGGGCCGGCCTCGGCGAGCGCGAAGCGGTCCGCGGCGGACTCGGCGCTGGGGAACACGAAGCTGGTGGTCTGGTGGATCGGCAGGGCGCGCGAGCCGGCTGCGGCGTCGGGCTCCTGCCCGGCGTGGATGGCCAGGGTCTCGAACTTCAGGGCCTGCTCGGCCATGGGGATCCTCCTGGGGTGGGTGCGGTGCGCGACGGACCCAGGGCTCGACGGGTGGCGCTCCCGGATGGTCCGTGACGTCAGCGTGCCCCAGGCTGGCCCCGGGGCGGCAGGAACATGAACATGTGTGACGGCACCGGTCCCGGGTGTCACCGGGGGGCAGGCAGGGCTGCAGGGCTGGTTCACCACCCAGTTCCGTGCGGCCAGCTTCCACAATCTGGAACGTACTCGCACGTAACCGTCCCGCTCCCGGCGGCAGTGGCGGCAACGAGCCCAGTTGGCGGTGCTGGTCGCAAGCGCAGTTGGCGGTGCCTGCGGCGGCGCTCCTGATGCGGGGCCGGATCAGGGCAGGCGGCGGGACTCGATCGCGGAGCGGGTGCGCTCCAGGGCCGGTCGGCCCAGGTCCGGCAGGCGCTGCGCCACCGCCACCAGGATGCAGTCGATGACGGTGAGCTGGGCGATGCGCGAAGCGGTGGCGCCGGAGCGGAATGCGGACTCGGTGGCCGCGGTGACCAGCACGTGGTCGGCCCCGCGGGCAAGCGCCGATCCGGAGGCGTTGGTGAGGGCCACGGTGGTAGCCCCGGCCGCTGCCGCCACCTGCAGGGCATCGAGCACATCGGTGGTCTGGCCGGTGTGGGACAGGCCCACGGCCACGTCGCCCTCCCCCAGCAGTGCCGCAGCGGGAAGTCCCTCGTGCACGTCGCGGTACACCGCGCAGGACAGGCCGATGCGGGTGAGCTTCTGGGTCAGGTCCATCGCTGCCAGGCCGGAGGCGCCGGCGCCGAAGGCCGCGATGCGGCGGGCACCGGCGATCTGCTGGGCTACCTCTCCCAGCACTGCGATGTCCAGGGCACCGGCGGTGTCGCGCACTGCGCGGGCGTCGGCGAAGGCGATCTTGCCGACCACGGTCTCCAGGTCGTCGCCGGGGTCGATGTCGCTGTCGTAGGCGGTGTCGGAGGTGCGTTCGCGGTGGATCGCGGTCTCCTCCAGCAGGCTGAAGCGGAACTCCCGGTACCCGCTGTACCCGAGTTCGTTGGCCAGGCGCACCACGGTGGCCTCGGAGCAGCCGGCGGCCTTGGCGAGAGCCCCGATGGTCATGCCACCGGCGGCCTGCGGGTCCTTCAGGACGATCTCGGCGATCTGCCTCAGCTTGGGCTGCAGGTCGCCGAGCCGTCCGCGCAGGCGCACCGTGACCGGGCCGACGCCGTTCACCGGGCCTCGCCTTCCTGGAGGGCGGCGACGGCGGAGCGAATCCCGGCGGGGTCGCCGTGACGCGAGGGATCGGCGGGGAAACGGCCGACGGCCTCGCGGGCGGCGGCGACGTCGACCGGCCCATGGGCACTGCCGGTGCCCACCGCACCGGCTCCGGCCAGCAGCGCCACCAGGGCCACCCGCAGCTCACCGCCGGCTTCCTCCAGCACGTCGGCGGCGTGGTCGGCGTCGGCCCCGGTGGCCTGCACCAGCATCCGCACCGTGCGTGCCACCAGCTTGGCGTTGGTGGGGCGCACGTTGATCATCAGATTGGAGTAGGTGGTGCCCAGGCGCACCATGGTGGCGGTGGACAGCGCGTTCAGCGTGAGCTTCTGCGCGGTGGCGGCCTTCATGCGGGTGGAACCGGTGACCACCTCGGGGCCCACGTCCAGCAGGATCGCGAGCTCGGCGTCGGCCGCGAGCGGGGCGGCGGGGTTCGCGGCGATCAGGGCGGTGGGCAGGCTCCGGTCGCGGGCGGCCCGCAGGGCTCCTCCGACGAAGGGGGTGCGTCCGCTGGCGGCCAGTCCGATCACCACGTCGTGGTCCCCGCAGTGTTCGGCAACCAGGGCAGCGCCTGCCTCGGGATCGTCCTCGGCACCTTCGACGGCCTTCATCATGGCGCCGTCGCCACCGGCGAGGTGAGCGGTCACCATCTGAGGGGTGGCGTTGTAGGTGGGGACCAGCTCCACCGCGTCCAGCACCCCGAGCCGGCCGGAGGTGCCCGCGCCCACGTAGTGCACGGTGCCGCCGGCGTCGATCGCGCTCACGCACACCTCCACCAGACGGGCGATGTCGGCGCTGACGGCCTGCACGGCGGCGGCGACGGTGGCGTCCTCCGCGAGGATCACATCCACCAGTTCCGTGGCCGGGAGGGTGTCCAGGCCTTCGCTGCGGGGGTTGCGCTCCTCGGTCGGGGAGGCGAGGGAGACCAGGGACCGCCACTCAGAGCGGTCGGATGAGGTGGGGTGCTGGGTCATGGGGTCTCCTGCGTCATCGAGGGGAGAGGGGTGTGGGTCGGGGTGAACCGGAGGCGGTGCACGGGGCGGCCGGGGTGCTGCGCCGGCGGGAGTGCTCCGGCAGGGGTGAGGGAGCCGAGCACGGTGGGGGCGGTGGCACCGGTGACGGCGGTGCCGTCGGCCCGGGCCGACACGGCGGGGACCTGCTCGGCGCTGAGCCAGCCGATCAGTGCCATCAGTACCGCCTCCTTGGCGTCGGCGGGGATGCCGGCGCTCTCGGGGTCCAGTATTTCGGAGCCCTGGAGCAGAGTGTCGAGGCGCTGGCGCAGGACAGGGTTGTGGATGCCTCCGCCGGAGAGCACCACGCGCTGGGCACCGAGGTCCTGCACGGCGCGGGCGATGGTGAGGGCGGTCAGCTCGGTGAGTGTGGCGACAAGATCAGAGAGGTCGGGGAGGTCGGGTAAGCGGCGCCCCGTGGCCGGTGCGGGACCGTGCTGGGCGACGAGGCGGTCCACATAGGCGGCGTCGAAGTGCTCGCGGCCGGTGGAGCGCGGCATGGGGGCGGCGTAGAAGGGCTCGGCCAGCAGCAGGTCCAGCAGTTCCTGGTCCACGCGGCCGGCACGCGCCAGGTGCCCGTCGAGGTCGCAGGTCTGCTCGCCGTCGGTGCCACGCAGCACGGCGGCGTCGATCAGGGCATTGCCTGGGCCGATGTCCCCCGCGATCACGTCGCCCGCACCCACGCAGGACACGTTGGCGATGCCGCCGATGTTGATCACCGCGGTGGGCAGCTCCCCGAACACCAGCTGGTCCAGGACCGGCACCAGCGGGGCGCCATGGCCGCCGCGGGCCACGTCGGCCGAGCGCACGTCGAACAGCACCGGCAGCCCGGTGGCGGCGGCGATGCGGGAGGCGTCCCCGATCTGCAGGGTGCCGTGGGCGCGGCCGTCCTGCACCCAGTGGTAGAGGGTCTGTCCGTGGGTGCAGATCAGATCGGCGGGGCCTCCCACGGCGGGGCCCTCCACGCCGGTGGTGCCTGTGGGGCCTGCTGCGTCGCTCAGGGCGGCGCGGGCGGCATTGGCGAAGGCGTCGCCCACCTGCGCGTGCAGGCGGCACCAGGTGCCCACATCGCTCGTGGCCGGGGGCAGCACCGCCAGCAGGTCCCTGCGCAGCTGTGCAGGCCAGGGATGCTCGCCGTGGTGGAGGATCCGCCCCTGCACGGTGGCGGGGTCGTCCTGGTCGCGTGAGAGCTCGATCAGTGCCACGTCGATCGCGTCCAGGCTGGTGCCGGACATCATCCCCAGGACCCTCACCGCGACGGCCTCCCCTGGTAGTGACCGTTCGACGAGGTGCGGCCCAGCAGCAGTGCGGCGGCCGCCGCCATGGAGGCGCGGCCCGCGCCGTGGGCCAGTACGTACCGCGAGTGCGGGGTCGCGGCGTCGGGCACGCCGGTGTGGACCACGATCGCGTCGGGCCTCAGTCGCAGCAGCTCGACCAGCTGCTGCTGCTCCTCAGGATCGGCACGCGGCAGGCGGGTGAGGATCAGGGCGGAGGCGTCAGGGCGGGTGATGTCGGCCGGGTAGTGGATCTCCTGAGCGTCGATGCCCTGCTCGGCGAGCACCCCTGCCAGCAGGCTCCGACGGGTGCCGGAGGCATGGTCGCGGCGCCGACGGGCATCGGCGATCATCACGGGGCCGCCGGTGAGGACGCCCTCGGCGTTCCGTCCCCGCACGGCGCGGGTGGCGGCCTCGGCCCCCACCCGGCCCAGGGCCTCCATCGACTCGGGCAGCTGCGGGACGGGCAGGCCCCGCCGGCGGTCGCGAAGCCAGCCGCGGCGCTGCCGCACCTCGGCGGCTCGCTGGGCCAGCACCTGGCGCGGGAGGCGCCCGGAGTCCACGGCGGCGAGCAGGGCGTCGTGGGCCTCGCGCAGCATCTCGGCGTCGTCACGGCGAATCGAGGTGCCCAGGCACAGCAGGTGGGCACCGGCCTCGACGGCCCGCACCGCTGCCTCGCCGTACCCGTAGGTGTCGGCCACGGCGGCCATGTCCAGGGCGTCGGTGATCAGCAGGCCGTGGAAGCCTCCCTCACCGCACAGCTCGTCCAGCACCTCGCGGGCCCAGGAGGCGATGCTGGCCGGCCCCTCCCCCAGGGCGGGGACCAGCAGGTGGGCGGTCATCACCGCGTCCATCCAGGGGGCCAGGTGCCAGGGCTCGAGGTGCTCGCGCTCGAACTGCTCCCGCCCGAGGGTGATGGTGGGCAGCGCCGTGTGGGAGTCCACGTGGGTGGCGCCGTGGCCGGGGAAGTGCTTGCCGCACACGCCCACCCCCGCGTCACGGATCCCGCCGGCCATGGCGCGGGCATGGCGGGTCACCAGGCCCGGCTCGTCCCCGTAGGCGCGGGTGCCGATCACGGGGTTGGCGGGGTCGGTGGACACGTCCAGCACCGGGGCCAGGTCCAGGTCCACGTCACAGGCGGCCAGCACGTCGCCGAGCGCCCGGCCCACGCGGCGGGTCAGGCCCACGTCGTCGATCTCGCCGAGGGCCCAGGCGGTGGGCAGGGAGGAACCCGTGGAGTCCTGCAGGCGGGTCACGTCCCCGCCCTCCTCGTCCACCGCCACCAGCACATCGGGCTCGATGGCGTGCAGGTCACGGGACAGGCGCGCGCAGGTGGCGGCGTCCGGGGTGTTGTGGCCGAACAGGATCACACCGCCCAGGCCCGCCCGCAGAGGCCCCTCGAGGAACGTGGGGACCTCGGTTCCGGTGAAAGGGGCCAGCAGCACGCCGAGGGCGTCAGGATCCCAGCCGGCGTCGTCCATGCCGGACCCGTCGCCGTTCTCGCCGTCGGCCCCCGTGCTCATCCCTTCACCGCTCCCGAGGTGAGGCCGGAGGCGAGGTTGCGCTGCACCAGCACGAAGAAGATCACCACGGGCATCGCGATGATGGTCGAGGCGGCCATGATCGATCCCCAGTCGGCGGTGTTCTGGGTGAAGAAGGCGCGCAGCCCCACGCCCACGGTGTACTTCGAGGAGTCCTGCATGAAGGTGAGGGCGAAGATGAACTCGTTCCACGCGGCGATGAAGGAGAACACCGAGGTGGCCACCAGTCCCGGCGCCACCAGGGGCAGCAGCACGGACCAGAGCATGCGGAACCAGTTCGCGCCGTCGATGTAGGCGGCCTCCTCCAGTTCCTTGGGCACGGCCGCGACGAAGCCGCGCAGGTTCCAGATCGCGAACGGCAGCGAGAACGCCAGGTACACGATCACCAGGCCCAGCAGGGAGTTCAGCATCTGCAGGTTGCGGGCCTGGAGGAACAGCGGGATCACCAGTGCCTCCAGCGGCACCATCTGCACCATCAGCACCATCACCAGCACCACGGTGCGCAGCCGGAAGCGGAACCGGGCCACGGCCACGGCGGCCAGCAGCGCCAGGATGCCGCTGGCCAGCACGGTGCCCAGTGCCACGATCAGGGATATCCGCACATAGCGCAGGAAGTTGGCGTCCACCAGCACGTAGCGGAAGTGCTCGAGGGTGAACCCACCCGGCAGCAGGGAGGCGCCGCGGGACATGGGGTTGGGGTCCACCGCGGTGGAGAGCATCCAGTAGAAGGGGAACAGGGAGCCGAACAGCACCAGGGCGATGCCGAGGGCCTGCAGCACGCCGATGCGGTTGCGGCGGGCGCTGCGGGGCCGACGGGACCGGCCGCGCCGTCCCGAGGAGGCCGGCCGGGTATCGGCATCGGCCCCGGGCACGTCGACGGCCATCGGGGCGGATGCGGCGGCGGGGGACGCTGGGGTGCTCACAGTTCGTCCTCCTTCATCAGGAAGCGCAGGTACACCACGGTGATCGCCAGCAGCAGCAGGGTCAGCAGCACCGCGATGGTCGAGCCCATGCCGTACTCGCCCTGGGAGAAGGACTCGGTGTAGGACCACACGCCCAGGTTCATCACGTCGCGGTTGGTGCCGTCACCACCGGGCATCAGGTAGATCTGCGTGAACACCTTGAAGTCCCAGATCGTCGACAGGATGATGCACACCGCGAAGATGGGTCGCAGGGCCGGCACGGTGATGCTGGTGAAGCGGCGCACGGCACCGGCGCCGTCCATCTCGGCCGCCTCGTACAGCTCCTTGGGCACGGTCATCAGGCCCGCCAGCACGGTCACCGCGATGAACGGGAAGCCGTGGTAGACCACGTTGATGGTGGCGATCGCGTAGAAGGAGAGCCGGTCGGCGAACCAGTTGACCGAACCGGGCTCGAACAGCCCCAGCTCCCCCAGCAGGTTCGCCACCAGTCCCGCACGCGGGTCGAACAGCCACACGAACACGTACGTGTTGGTCAGCGCCGGCACCGCCCACGCCACCATGATCGCGGTGGTGCACAGGCTGCGCCACACCGGGGTGAGGGTGTTCAGGAACAGGGCCACCGCCGTCCCCACGACCATCGTGAGCACCACGCACACCACCGCGAAGCCGACGGTGTTGGGCAGCACGGTGCCCCACAGGAACGGATCGGTGAGCACCTGGACGTAGTTGTCGAACCCGATGTAGTTCGACTCGCCACGGATCAGGTTGCGCAGCTCGAAGTCCTGCAGCGACAGGTTCAGCACCCGGGCCAGGGGCCACAGCAGCAGCACCGCGAGCACCACCAGCGCGGGGGCCAGCAGCAGCCACGGTGCACCTGCGCGTCGGATCCGACGGCCGCGGGGGATGGTCCGGGAGGGCCCCGTCACCGGGGCCCGTCCCGTGGTGGCGGTGGAGGTCATGACTGGAAGATCTGGTCCATCTCCTCGGCGGCGGTGTCGGCCGCCTGCTGCGCGTCGGTGCCGCCGAGCACATTGGTGAGCAGGGTGGGCAGGGTCTTCTTGCCCTCGATCTTGCCCCAGGCGGGGGTGACCGGCACCGAGGTGCCGCCCTCGCTCATCTGCTGGGCGAACACCTGGGTGAGCTCGTTGCCGGAGGCCACGACCTCGTCCAGTGCCGCCTGCTCACCGGGGAAGAAGTTGGTCTCGGTGGCCCAGCGGGTGGCGAACTCGCCGGTGGCCATCAGCTTGATCAGCTCGAAGGCCAGCTCGGGCTCCTCGGAGTCCTCGAAGCGGCACAGGTGGGAGCCGCCCAGGAAGGACTTCGCCACGGCGCCGTCCTTGGCGGGGATGGTGTAGGCCACCAGCTTCTCGAACATCTCCGGGGAGTCCTGCTCGATGGTGGCGGGCACCCAGGAGCCGGTGATGAACATGGCCACGTCACCCTGCAGGAAGGCGGCCAGGGAGTCGGTCTCCTTCCAGGTGGAGGCGGCGGCGGTGGAGGCGTCGTGCTTCAGGGCCAGGTCGGTGTACCAGGTCAGGCCCTCCACGGACTCGGGGGAGTTGATGGTGGCCTTCCACTGCTCGCCCTCCTGGGTGGCGATGTCGCCGCCGGCGCCCCAGACGAAGGGGAGCATGGAGAACAGGCTGGCACCGGCCACCGGGAAGGGGATGGTGTCGGGGTTCTGCTCCTTGATCGTGGTGATCATGGTGAGCAGGTCCTCCCAGGACTGGGGCTGCGCGGCCACGCCCGCGGCCTCGAGCATCTCCTTGTTGGCGAGGATGGAGCGCACTCCGGCGTACCAGGGCATGCCGTAGGTCATGCCGTCCAGGGAGCCGGACTCCACCAGGCCCTGCACCAGGCCGTCACCGAGGCCTGCTTCCTCGATCTCGGCGGTGAGGTCCGAGAGGCCGCCGGCGTCGGCGAACTCGGGGGTCCAGGTGGTGCCCACCTCGGCCACGTCCGGGCCGGTGCCGCCGCTCATGGCGGTCACGAACTTGTCGTGGGCGCCGTCCCAGGGCTGGACCTGCACGTCGAGGGTGGCGCCGGTCTTCTCGGTGAAGGCGGTCTTCAGCGCCTCGACGTACTCGTCGGTCTTGGCGTTGGTGCCCTGCATGATCCACAGGGTGACGGTCTTGTCGGCGTTGGCCTCGGTGTCGGTCGGGTCGGTGTCACCACCGCCGGAACCACCGGATCCACCGGAGCCGCAGGCGGCCAGGGTGAGGGCGGCGCTGCCGGCGGCACCGGCTGCGAGTACACGTCGTCGTGCGATCATGAGAACTCCTTTGAGGCCCGCGGGTTCCCGCGGGGATCCTGGGGGGATCGAAGAAACTTTGACACCCTATGGTGTGACACCGAAGTTAACACGATCGGAGCCGGCATGGGACGCCCTGAGGAACGCCCACTCGATACGACTCGCGCCCTGCTGGCGGCCGACATCGGCGGCACCAGCAGCCGCATCGAGGTGCGCACGCCCAAGGGGCAGTTGCTCGGTGCCGCCACCGGCCCCGGCTGCAACCTGCGCTCCAGCGGCCCGGACGCCTTCACCTCCCTGGCCGCGACCATGCGCGAGGCGCTCGGGGCCGTCCCGGGCAAGGACGTGGCCCATGCGGTGCTGGCCTTCTCCGGCGCGGGCCCGGCCCAGCACCAGCAGGTCCAGCGCGCCACCCACGAGGCCGCCGCACCCCTGGGGATCGACGGCTCCCGCATCACCGTGACCGACGACCACCTGGTGGCGTTCCTGGCAGGCGGCGTGGGGGATGACGGGATCCTGCTGCTGGCCGGCACCGGCGCGGTGACCGTCTCCTACCGGGACCGCCGGCCGATCCAGCGGCGCGACGGGATGGGCTGGCTGCTGGGCGACGTCGGCTCGGCGGTATGGCTGGGCCGGCGCACCGTGCAGGCGGTCGCGGCCGACCTCGACCACCGCGGCCCCCGCACCCGCCTCACCGAGCTGGTGGGCGACATGCTGGACCTGGACCTGCGCGACGGGCTGCTGCCCCCCTCCCCCACCGGTGACACCCGGCAGGACCTGATCCGTGCCCTGGACTCCCTGGTCCCGGCGGGCTCCCCCGCGGGGCTGGGCCGCTTCGCGCCACTGCCCGGCACCGTGCTGGAGGACCCGGTAGCCCGCGACATCCTGGACACCGCCATCCGCCACTTCTGCGCCACCGTGCGAGAGCTGGACCCCTCCCTGGAGCTGCCGGTGGTGCTGGCAGGGTCGGTGCTGGCCACCCCCGGCCCGATCCGGGAGGAGGTGACGTGCGGCTTCGAGGCAGAGGGGCGCGAGCACCGCACGGTGGCCTCGGGGCTGCCCGGGGCGATAATCCTGGCCCGCGAGATGGCCGAGGACGACACGGCCCTCGGCGACATGGCCGGGGACGACATAGCAGAGGGCGGTACAGCCACGGGAGTCGGGGCATGAGCAGCGCGGCGCCTCCACCCCCGTCGTCCCGCCGCCAAGCGATCCAGGGCGGGAGGGCGCGGCCCACTCGTCCCGCCCGCAGCAGGCGCCGGAATCGCACCTGGCGCGAGCACCTGCAGAGCGAGAACCTCCGCATGCTGCTGTCACTGCCCATGGGCGTGGTCACCGGTACTGCGCTGATCCTGCTGTTTCCGCAGACGAACTACCTGCTCCGCGAGCAGCAGGACGATCAGCTCTTCTCACTGCTGCTGCTGGTGATCGTGTTCCTCATCTCCTACAGCGCCGCGTTCACCGTGCTCACCTTCCTGGCGCTGCATGACCAGCCGCGCGCGCGGCTGATCGCCCTGGCCCGACTGGGGCACGTGCGCCGCCACGTAGCGGTGTACAGGTACCTCATCGGCCGCTCCGGGCCGATCGGCGAGGTCATCCAGCTCATGGGCACCGCGGTGGTGGCTATCGTGCTACTGGCCCTGCGGCCACCCGAGTTCGCCGTCGCCCTGCTGCTGGCCATCACGGCCGCGGCCCTGGTGTGCGCCTGGGCGAGCACGGTGATGACCTTCGCGCTGGAGTACGCGGCGCAGGATGCCCGCGGCGACGCCTTCTCCTTCCCGGCCACGCCCCCGTCGGAGCGCCTGCTGGAGGAGTACCTGTACGCGGCGGTGGTGATCCAGGCGGCGCCGGGGCCGTCCGGCGTGGAGCCGATCTCCCGGGGTGCGCGGCGCCTGGTGCGCAACCACGTGATCATCGCCCACACCACCAGCACCATCATCATCACCCTCGCGGTGTCGGTGGTGATCACGGCGCTCACCTAGGATGATCGTGTCCGCCCGCCGCTGGGCGAGGCGCCGGAGCCCGCTCCGCGCGCCCGCCTGATGCCCGATCCGGAAGGCCCCTCGATGTCCGAGCTCCACGACCAGGTCCCCACCCGCGAGAAGGTGCTGGTGATCGGCGCCGGTCCTGCCGGCCTCGCCGCCGCCGCCGCCCTGAAGGCACTGCAGGTGCCGTTCGACCTGGTGGACCGCTCCGCCCACGTGGGCGGCATCTGGGACGAGGACCGCGAGGACTCCCCCACCTGGCGCTCGATGGACATGGTCTCCTCGCGGCGCTTCACGCAGTACGAGGACATGATCCAGCCGGTGTCCTTCCCCGACTACCTGCGCCCTGAGCAGATGGGCAAGTACCTGCGCGCCTACGCCGCGCGCTACGACCTCACCGAGCACTTCCGCCCCGGCGTGGAGGTGCGCTCGGCCCGCCCCTTCTCCGAGGGCGTGTGGCAGGTGGAGTTCTCCACCGGCGAGATCCAGGTCTACGCCGCGGTGATCTCCGCCCACGGCATCTCCGAGCGTCCCCACTGCCCCGCCTGGGCGGCAGACGTGGACCCGGCGATCCGCGTGATCCACTCCAAGGAATGGACCGGGGCCGACGGCCTCGAGGGCAAGCGTGTGCTGGTGGTGGGGTCCGGGCAGTCCGCCGCCGACATCGCCGTGGACGCGGCCCGCCGCGCCCTGGAGGTGCGCTGGTCGGTGCGCACCGGACACTGGATCGTCCCGCGTCGCATCGGCGGGATGCCCGGGGACGTGGCCGCCTCCCGAGAGCCCGCCGTGCTCGGCAAGCTGAACGACAGGATCGCGGAGACCGTGCTCGGTCGCGTGGCCGGGGACCCCTCCTCGGTGGGGCTGCCGAAGCCCGCCGTGAGCCCGCTCGATGACGCGGTGATCATCTCGGACGAGGTGCTGGACCGGATCCGCGAGGGCCGCATCACCCCGATCGCCCCGGTGACCGGGGTGCGGGCCGACGGCACCGTGGTGTACGCGGACGAGTCCGACTACCGCCCCGACCTGATCGTGCTGGCCACCGGTTACGAGACCGGCGCGAACCATCTGCCGGAGGACGTGGTCCCCCGCACCGCCCACGGTGAGCTGGACCTGTTCCTGGGCGCGTTCCCGCGGGGCCGCGACGACCTGGTGGTGCTGGGGCAGAACCGGGTCTCCGGCGGTGTGCTGCCGATCCTGGTGGAGCAGGCCGACATCGCCGCGTACCTGATGAAGGCCGTGCGCGACAGCTCCCCCGCCCTCACCCAGTTCCACCGTGCCCGCGCCGGGTCGGATTCCGCGGTGCCGGTGACCACGCGCGAGCAGGGCGGTCTGCTGGGTCGGATCGGCGAGAAGCTGGGCACAGCCCCGCTGAACCGTCGTGCCGCCGAGTCCGCACCGCCCGCCACCCGCAACCCGGCCGACTCCGCCGAGGGCCGCCTGGTGCCGTTCGTGGACCGCGACCGTCTGCTGGGGCGCCTGCGCACGGTGCGCTCACTGTTCGACTGAGCGCGACCCCGGGTACTCCGGCCGTAGTCTCGTCACTCACGAACGGTGGCTCGAGACCCTGACGCAGCCGGTCCTGCGTCTGGGCAGTGCCCGTTCCCCGCAGGTTCTCTTGGACACCATCTTGCGGTGGGAGCGGGGAACGTTCCCGCGGGAACGTCATCCTGAGCGATTCCGTCAGCTCCCCACGTCGTCGGTGACGGCGGTCCAGCCCGGGCCGGAGGTCACCTCGTGCAGGGATTCAGCCAGGTCACCTCTGAGAAGCGCGCGAAGTCGGAGTCAGCACTGACGACGGGCACGCCGTACTGGACCGCGAGGGCAGCGAGTTGGGCATCCGGAACCAGGTTGCCGGTCACGCCGTGCTTCTCGATCAGCCCGCGCAGGATCGACCAGCTCGCGGGGGTGACGTCTGGCATCCATGCCGCCGGTGCCGACAACCAACCATCCACGAATCCGGCGGCCTCGCTGCCCGACAGCGGCGCCGCCATGATGCGGGGGTGGGTCGCGATGCGCAGGAACGACGCCACACTCTGCCAGGGGAGCCCTATTCTCACGTCACCGTTGAGGTGCTCCTCGAGGAACGACCGGGCGGCGGGATGATCTGCTGCCGATTCATCCACGGCGTACAGCAGGATGTTGGCGTCGATGATCATTCGTGGTCCAGGAGGTCGAGCACCGCACCGATGTCGGTGACGTCGATCCGTGCTCCGAGGGGTGCTGTGCGCTGGACGAACCGCTGCGACGTGGATCCCCGGTCCATCCCTCGCCGGGCCAAGGCCACCACGGCTTCGCTCGTGCCCAGACCCTGCTCGCGCCGCAGCCGGGCGACCTCGGCCTCGACATCGGGAGTGAGATTGACGGTGGTCCTCATGACGTCACTCTAGCATCAGTGATGCGGCAGATCTGCATCACTGATGCGGCTCCGCGATCCTGAGGTGGGAGCCCGAGAACGTTCCCGCGGGAACGTCATCCTGAGCGACTCCGTCAGCCCCGGGTCTTCTCCGGTGTCCTGCTCCGCACCGGTTCCGTACCGCGCAGGAGCGTCGCTGCAGCGAGCAGCAGCCCGACCACACTGAGGACGATGACTGCTGCCCCGCCGCGGTGCTGATCGGCCAGGGCATCCATGCGCCAGTCCCGCCCGGTGGCGCCGAACCAGCTGGCCGCCAGCAGGGTGTCCGTGGTGGACAGGACGATGCCCGCGACCAGCAGCAGGAGCACAGGCGCGCCCGCCACCGCGACGGCCCGGATCGCCCGGGAGTCACGGCGCCCGCGCTGAGCGTTCGGGTCGGGGGCGTCGCCGAGCACGGCGCGCACCAGCAGCACCGCGAGCACTCCCCCGCCGAGGGCCAGCATCTGCAGCCCCAGGTGGGCGACGTGGCTGTCCAGGGCCAGGCGCAGCAGCGGGCCGGCGTACGCCCCGGCCAGCAGGGCCACCGGGGCAGCCGCCAGCAGGGCAGCGAGCCAGGTGCGCCGGCGCACCAGCACCCTCAGGGCAGCGAGCACGGTGACGGCACTGCCGATCAGCGTGCCGGCCAGCGCCAGCAGCAGCACGTGCTGCAGCACATGGGCGGAGATCAGCACCTTGCTGTACACGTTCAACGGGCCGGAGGTGAGCAGCACCAGCACCGAGGCTCCCGCCACCAGGCGGATACTCGCCGCTCGTTCGCGTGCCGGTGCGGTGGGGCGCCACCAGGCCAGCAGCAGCACGCAGGCCAGGGCCATGCCGAAGGGGTCCGGGCGCCACTGCGTGAGCACCGCGGCGAGGTCCGGGGCCGGGGGCAGGGCGTAGCCGGAGAGCACTGCCGCGGGGCCCGGCGGGGGCGCAGCAGCCTCGGCGGGCGGTGGGGAGGAGCTCATCGCGGCGGCGAGCGACACCGCCAGTCCCAGCAGGGCCAGTTCCATCAGCGCGAGCCGGCGGTACACCGCCACCGGGGGCAGGCCCTCACCGGGGGCGGTGCGGGCAAGGCCCGTGGCGATCTGGCGGCGCTGCAGCACACCCATCGCTCCGAGGGCCAGCAGCAGCGCGGCCTTGGCGGCGGCGATCTGCACATACGCGGAGGTCACCAGGTCGCCGAGGCCGTTCATCCGCACCCCGAGGGCCCACACGCCGCTGAGGCCCAGGGCGATCCAGGCGATCAGGGCCAGGTGAGAGTAGCCGCGCACCACGGCGGCGTCGTCCCGGGAGGTGGCCGGCAGCAGCTGCAGCACGGCGAGGCCGCCCAGCCAGATGCCCACGGCCAGCAGGTGCACCATCATCGTGGAGGTGGCCACCTCGTGGTTGCTGTCGCCGGAGGCGTGCCCGGTCATCGCGGCGCAGAACATCACCGCGACCATCATCACCGTGACCACCCGCGCGAGGCCCCGGGAGGTACCGGTGACGGCCACGGCGGTGGCGGCGGCGCTGACCAGCAGCGCGGTCAGCAGCCACACCCCGAGGTCGGTGGCGAGGTACACGGCGAGGTCGGAGCCGAAGCGTTCGGAGCCGACGGGCTGGCCGGTGGCGATCGCGTAGGAGAACAGCAGGGCCAGCCCCCGGGCCACGGTGGTCACGCCCACGGCGACCGCCACCACCAGCATGGCGCGGGAGCGGTCGGCGGGTACGCGCAGCAGCCAGCCGGCCAGCAGGGCGCCGCCCAGGGCGATGGCCCCGGCGAGGTCGGCGACCAGGGCCGCGATGGGCGCACCGGCGCCGGCGATCGCCCCTGCATTGCGCAGCACCACGTTCCCGGCTCCGGCGGCGTCGGCCGCGAGCACGGCGATCACAGCGAGGATCAGCAGGACCGCACCGGTGACCACGGCCGGGACGATCGGGGGCCTGGTGCTCACGAACCGATCACCAGTCCCAGCCACAGCGCGGCCATGCCGGTGCCCACGGTCAGCAGCACGTAGGCGAAGCCGAGCACGGTGGCCCCGCGGCGCACCAGGTTCACCACGTCCAGGGCGGCGGTGGAGACGGTGGACAGTGCACCGCAGAAACCCACCCCCAGCAGCATGAATGCGAGCTCCGCCGAGCCTCCCACCGCGCCCAGGCGCATCACCAGGATGCCCAGCAGCAGGCAGGCCAGGATGTTCGCGATGAAGGTGGGCCAGGGCACCAGCTCCAGTCCGGTGGCAGGCGCGGCACGACCCGCTTGCTGGCGGGCAGCGGAGCGTCGGGTCATGAACTCGGCGATGCCCCAGCGGGCAGTGGCACCGAGGGCCCCGCCGATCACGACGGCCAGGGCGCTGAGCAGGAGGGTCATGCGCGCTCCTCCTGGTCGGGGCGGGCGAGGCGACGGGCGAGCAGCAGGCCCGCCACCAGCGCCCCGATGCTGAGCAGGAGGGAGAGGGAGGCATAGACGATCGCGAGGATCGCGAAGTCGGCCCCCATCATGGCGGCGCCGTCCAGCACCGCGGCGGACATGGTGGTGAAGCCGCCGCACAGCCCGGTGCCCAGCAGGGGCTGCATCCAGGGGCGGCCGGGGCGCACCTCGAGCACCCCGGCCAGGGCGCCGAGCCCCAGGCAGCCCAGGGTGTTGGCCAGCAGCGTGGCCTCGGGCAGCTCCACCAGGGTGGGGGTCGCCAGGGACGGCATCGCCACGCCCAGCAGGTATCGCAGCAGGGCACCGAGGGCGCCGCCGGCGGCGACCAGCAGCGCCACCTTCAGCGTGGGAAGGGGTGCGTGGGTGGGGCCGGAGGTGAGGGTGTCGGCCTCCGTGTCGTCGTCCATCCGCAGCGCAGCCATCTCGACGGTGCGCATGCGGGGGTCGTCGCCGCGGGCCGGCGGGCGCTCGGAGGGGGAGGTCACCGGCCCAGGGTACCGAGGTCGGCGCGCTGGAGCCGGTCAGGCTGCCGCCTGCGCACAGCGGGCGGGGTCAACCCCACACGAGACCCAGCGACGGGTCCTCCAGCACGGCGGAGATGTCGCGCAGAAGTTCCGCCCCCAGTGCCCCGTCGATCAGGCGGTGGTCGAAGCTCAGTGCCAGCTGGGCGACCTGGCGGGGAACCACCTGTCCGTCCACCACCCAGGGCTTCTCCTTGATCGCGCCGACGCCCAGGATCACGGACTCCCCGGGGTTCAGGATCGGGGTGCCCGAGTCGATGTTGAACACGCCGAAGTTGGTGATGGTGATGGTGCCCTCACGGGTCGCGGAGAGCGGCGTGCGGCCGGCCCTGGCCGTCTTGGCGAGCTCGTCGATCTGCTCGGCCAGCTCCCGCAGGGTCATCAGGTGGGCGTCCTTGATATTGGGCACGATCAGGCCGCGCGGGGTGGCCGCGGCGATGCCGAGGTTCACGAAGTGCTTGTAGACGATCTCGCCGGCGTCCTCGTCCCAGGAGGCGTTGACCTCGGGGTTGCGGCGGATCGCGGTCAGCAGCGCCTTGGCCACGACCACCAGGGGGCTCACCTTCACGCCCTGCCATTCGCGGGAGGCGCGCAGCTGCTGCACGATCCGCATGGCCTCGGTCATGTCGATCTCGTTGAACACCGTCACGTGCGGGGCGGTGAAGGCGGAGGCCACCATCGCCTCCGCGGTGCGCTTGCGCACCGAGCGGATCGGCACCCGGGTGGTGCGCTCGTCGCTGGTGACGCCCGCGAAGGGCTGGTGGAGGCTGGACTTCATCGCCGCGTCCAGGCCGGCGGGGGCCTGCGGGGACTCCTCGGGGAAGTACTGGCCGTCGTGCACGGTGACGGTGTCGCCGCTCATGGCGCGCTGCTGGGCGGCCAGCACGTCCTCACGGGTGACCGTGCCATCGGGCCCGGTGGCCAGCACGTCGGCGAGCGCGATGCCGAGGTCGCGGGCGAGCTTGCGCACGGGGGGCTTGGCGAGGATCCGGTCGATGGGGACCTGGGTGTCCTCCTCCTGGGTGGTGCGGCGACGGCGGCGGCGCTGCGGGGCCGACGGGGCGCCGTAGCCGACGAGGTTCTTGGGCTGGTCCTCGTCCTTCGGCTCATCGTCCTCGGAGGCGGCCTGGGCGGTCTCCTGCGGGGTGGACTCCACGGCCTCGCCCGCGGCGGGGCTCTGCTGCGGGGCGGGGCCGCCGCTGGTGTCGACCTCGAACAGGGGGGCGCCGACGGGCACCTCCTGGCCCACGGACACCAGCACCTTGGTGACGGTGCCGGCGACGTGGCTGGGCAGTTCGACGGCGCTCTTGGCGGTCTCCACCTCGATCACCGCGTCGTTGATGGCGACGGTGTCGCCGACGGCCACCTTGATGTCGACGATCTCGGCCTCGGTGAGGCCCTCACCGGGGTCGGTGAGGTTGATCCGCACGATGCTACCGGTGGCCTGGGGGTCGGTGGGCTCAGCCATGGGGTGATCCTTCCACAGGGGTGGGTGCGCTCAGTGTGCGAGGACGCGGTCCACCGCGTCCAGCACCCGGTCGAGGTCGGGCAGGTAGGCGTGCTCCATGCGGGCCGGTGGGTAGGGGGTGTGGTAGCCGCCAACCCGCAGCACGGGGGCTTCGAGGTGGTAGAAGCACTCCTCGGCCACGCGCGCGGCAATCTCCCCGCCGAGACCACCGACGACGGGCGCCTCGTGCACGATGACGAGGCGGCCGGTGCGCTTCACGGACTCGTAGATCGTGGGCAGGTCCAGGGGTGCCAGGGAGCGGGCGTCGATCACCTCGAGGTCCACGCCGTCGGCCGCGGCGGCCTCGGCGCTCTCCAGGGCCAGGGGCACGCTGGGGCCCCAGGCGAGCAGCGTGGCGTCGGTGCCGGGGCGGGCCACGGCTGCCTGCCACGGGGGCAGCTCGGGGCGGTGGTCGGGGTCCACGTCGCCCTTGACCCAGTAGCGGCGCTTGGGCTCCAGCATGATCACCGGGTCGTCGCTCTCGATGGCCTGGCGGGTCATCCAGTAGGCGTCCTGGCTGGTGGCGGGGGCCAGGATGCGCAGCCCGGCGGTGTGGGCGAACAGCGCCTCGGGGCTCTCGGAATGGTGCTCCACCGCGCCGATGCCGCCGCCGTGGGGGATGCGGATCACGATCGGCATGCTCACGGCGCCCTGGGTGCGGTAGTGCATCTTGGCGACCTGGGTGGTGATCTGGTTGAAGGCGGGGAACACGAAGCCGTCGAACTGGATCTCCACCACGGGCCGGTAGCCGCGGTAGGCCAGGCCCACGGCGGTGCCGACGATGCCGGCCTCGGCCAGGGGGGTGTCCACCACGCGCTGGGAGCCGAACTCGGCGTGCAGGCCGTCGGTGACGCGGAAGACGCCGCCCAGCACGCCCACGTCCTCCCCCATGATCAGCACGCGGTCGTCGGCGTGCATGGCGTCGCGCAGGCCGGCGGTGATGGCCTTGGCGATCGGCAGGGTGCTGGAGGTGGTGCTCATCGGCCGGTCCCCTCGTCGGTCTCGAACTGGGCGGCGTACCGCAGGTACTGCTCCCGTTCGCGCTCCACCACCGGGTGGGGCTCTGTGTACACGTGGTCGAACATGGCGATCGGGTCCGGGTCGGGCATGTCGTGGATGAAGTGGTGCAGGCGCATGGCGAGGTCGTGGGCCTCCTCGTCGCAGGCCTTCACGAAGTCCTCGTCGATCTGGTCCAGCTGCTCGAGGTGGAGGCGCAGGCGCAGGATCGGGTCCTTCTCGCCCCACTCCTGCTCCTCCTGGCTGCTGCGGTAGCGGGAGGCGTCGTCGCTGGTGGTGTGGGCGGCCATGCGGTAGGTCATGGCCTCGATGAAGCGGGGGCCCTGGCCAGCGCGGGCGGAGTCCATCGCCGAGCGCACGGCAGCCAGCACGGCCAGCACGTCGTTGCCGTCCACGCGGATCGAGGGGATACCCCAACCGCGGGAGCGCTGGGCCAGCGGCACGCGGGTCTGCACGGATGTGGGCACGGAGATCGCCCACTGGTTGTTCTGGGTGTAGAACACCACCGGCGCCTGGAAGGAGGCGGCGAAGGTGAAGGACTCGGAGACCTCGCCCTCGCTGGAGGCGCCGTCGCCGAACAGGGCCAGCACCGCGGTGTCGGTCTCGAGGTCGCCGGTACCGACAACGCCGTCGCGCTGCAGGCCCATCGCGTAGCCCACGGAGTGGGGCGCCTGGGAGCCCAGCACGATCATGTACGGGTGGGTGCGCAGCTCGTAGGGGTCCCAGCCGCAGTGGGAGATCCCCCGGTACATCTCCAGCAGTCGCATCGGCTCGATGCCGCGCGCCCAGGCCACGCCGTGCTCGCGGTAGGTGGGCACCAGGTAGTCCTGGGTCCTGGCCGCGTGGCCGGCGCCGATCTGGGCGGCCTCCTGGCCGAGCGCACTGGCCCACAGGCCCAGCTGGCCCTGGCGCTGCAGGGAGGTGGCCTCGAGATCCGCCGCGCGGATCATCACCATGTCGCGGTAGTAGCCGCGCAGGCGCTCCGGGGAGGCGAGATCCGCACCGGCACCGTTCACGGCGGCGCCGTCACCTGCCAGGACGGCATCGAACTCCTCGTGCGGGGTGCGGGTGCCGTCGGGCCCCAGGAGCTGGATCATCGGCTCCTGGTCGGCGACGGAGGGGATGGTCGTCGAGAACGCGCTCACGACGGAATCGTAACCTACGGTTCCGTAGGTATGAAGGCGGTGTGCCTCACTCGGCGACGGTTCCCTTCCTCGCCTCCTGCTCGGCGAACAGAGCGTCGAGGTCCAGGGGCTCCTGATCAGCGTCCAGGTCCTGCACCGGCAGCGGGCAGTCGCCCAGGTCGTTGATCGGCAGGCGCTCGCCGCCGCGGTTCATCGACTGGTGGGCGATCACCCCGGGCAGGGTGTAACGGGCGGCCTGCCAGGCGTTGACCATCGGCTGCATGCCGTCGACCACGGCGCGGGCGAAGTCGTCCACCAGGAAGTGGTGGGCACCCTCGTGGCCGTTGGGCTTGCCCTGGAACTCCTTGGGCAGGCGGGCCTGGTTGTGGGCTGAGGCGGCGCCGGCCACGAAGGCGTCGCGCAGCGCCGGGGACACATCGGCCAGGCGCGGATCGTCCAGGCTCATGGTGGCATCGGTGCTGATCAGGTCGGTCACCTCCAGCACGCGCTCCTTGTCGTGCCAGTAGGTCACCTCGATGGTCTCCTCGAAGGAGGAGTCCTCACCGAAGAAGCGGAAGCGGGACTCGCGCTTGTGGGAGGGGTAGCCCACGCGGCGCAGCTCGTTGGTGCGGAAGGCGCCGCCGTTGTCCATCTCGAACAGGGCGAAGGCATTGGAGACGTCGTTGCCGAACATCGAGACGTCCTTGTCGAACACGCCATCACCGCGGGTGTCGGGCCGGCCGATCGCCGAGACGGACACGGCGTGGTTGGGTATCACGCCCAGGATGCCGCCGATGGAGTGGGTGGGGTACAGCAGGGGCGGGTAGGAGGCGGTGGACTTCCACTGCTCGCCGCCGGAGTACTTATAGGCGTCGTAGAACCCCAGGTCCATGTCGTGCACGTAGTCGCCCTCGGCGTAGAACACCTCGCCGAACACGCCCTGCCGGTACAGGCGGCGGGCCAGCACCACGGCGGCGTTGTACTGGCTGGTCTCGCCCATCATGTACACCAGCCCGGTGCGCTCCACCTCCTCGGTGATCTGCCGGATCTCCTCCTCCTCGATGGCCATGGGCACCGCGGAGTACACGTGCTTGCCGGCTCGCAGGGCCATCAGGGCGTGCTCGCCGTGGGTCCAGCGCTGGGTGAAGATCGCCACCGCGTCCACGTCCGAGGCCAGCAGGTCCTCGATGGTGTCGAAGCGCCCGGCGAACGGCACACCGCGTGCTTCGACGGCGTCGATCCGCTCGGGGATGGAGTCCACCGCGTACAGGGCGTCGATCTCGGGGTGAGCGGCGAACAGCTCCGCGAAGTGCGAGCCGAACTGGCCGATGCCGACGATGCCGAGGGTGAACGTCATGGAAGGCTCCTGAGCTGGAAGAACGACGAAGTGGGGGCGGGGCTGCGGGGCTTGGGCACGGCCACGCGGCACCGGGCGGGTGGTTGCGGACCAGCCTAGTGATCGTCCCGGGCCGACACGCCACGAGCGTCCCCCGGGATGGCCGGCGGCATCCGGTCCGGGGGTCAGATCCTCCGCCAGCGGCCGTTGCGGAGCACCTCGCGCCACGGCGGGACCACCTGCCCGCGGGCAGCCATGCGGCGGCGCAGGTTGCGGCGGCACACCAGCATCCCGGTGATCCCGGCGAGGATCAGCGGGATCTGCACCGCGAAGGCGATGCGGAAGGCCTCCAGGTCGTAGGCACCGTCGGGACGCAGGGCGTCCAGCACCAGGCCGATCACCAGGATCGCCACCAGGCCGCCGACGAAACCGCCCATGATCACCACACCGGTCGCGGTGCCCAGGCGGTGCCGGGCCAGGTCCGTGCGCGGGAAGTCGAAGCCCACGTTGGAACCGGGACCGCCGATCGCCAGGCCTGCCACCAGCACGATCAGCAGCCACATAGGGGCGGGTCCCGGCCAGAGCACCAGGGCGATCAGCGGAACCAGGATGGTGGCGATGATCAGCAGCACCAGGGTGGAGCGGCGCAGCGGGTGGCGCTGGGTGAGCGCGCCGATCACGGGCCCGGAGACGATGCCTGCGAGCACCAGGACCGTCATCACCCCGGATGCCACCGGCAGCGGCAGCCGCTCCCCCGCCGTGAGGTACGGGAACCCCCACATCATGGAGAACGCGATCCCGGGGAACCCGGAGGTGAGATGGGTGAAGAATCCGAGCTGGGTGGCGGGGTGGCGGAGGATGCGTCCCAGCACCAGGGGGATGCGCCGAAGGTCCTGCTTCACGGTGGGGCGGCGCGTCCCAGGTGGGGTGGCTCGAACCAGGAGAAGTGCCAGCAGCGCTCCGCAGGCCGCCACCCCGGCAGAGGCGGTGAAGGCCGGGGCCCACCCGTGCAGGGACAGGATCATCACGAAAGGCACGGCGGAGGCGATCTGCCCCACCTGGCCCAGGATCCCGGTGAGCTGGGTGAGGATCGGGACCCGGGCGGCGGGGAACCAGGCCGGCACCAGGCGGATGGCACTGGAGAACGTGAGGGCGTCCCCCGCGCCCACCACCACTCGCGCCAGGATCGCCACGGTGACGGTGTCGGCGTGGGCCAGCAGCAGCTGACCGGCGGCCATCAGCACTGCGCCGGCGGTGAGCGTGACCCGGGAGCCGTACCGGTCCAGCAGCAGGCCGGCCGGGACCTGCGCCAGCGCATACACCAGCAGCTGCACCACCACGAAGGTGGAGACGATGGTGGCGGAGGCGCCGAAGCGCTCGGTGGCGTCAAGTCCGGCCACGCCCATGGTGGTGCGCTGGAGCACTGCCGAGGCGTAGGCGAGCACCGCCGCGATCCACACCGCGTAGGCCCGCGAGCCTCCCAGACGTGGCGCGTTGACGCTGCTCATCCGCTCTGCTCCTCCTTCGATCCGGCTCGGTCCTGCTGGCCCGCCGCCAGGAGGGTACGCCCAAGGGCCGCTCGGGGCGTACCGGCCCCAGTGGGTTGCCGTGGGCCGTCGGCGCCTCTCAGGCCTGCGCGTCGCGCTCACGCCACTGGCCGCAGATGTCGATCAGCAGGTCGTTGGCCTCCTGCTCGGCGATGGTGGCACGCACACCGTCCACCCCATAGGCCCGCAGCACCAAGCCGCGCTGCTCGGCGAAGGCGGCGAACTCGCCGCTGCGCTCGGCCATCGGGAAGTACAGGAAGTTGCCCTGCGAGCGCGGCAGGTCCCACCCGTCGGCGGCCAGGGCGCCCTGCACGCGATCGCGTTCGGCGCGCAGAGCATCGGCCCGTCGGTCGAGCTCCTCGAGCACCTCTGGCCGCAAGCAGGCCAGGGCGGCGGCCTGCGCAGGAGCGCTGGTGCCGAAGGGGATGGTGACGGCGGTGAGGGCTCGGGCCAGGCGCGGGTGAGCGATCGCGTAGCCGATCCGCAGGCCGGCCAGGCCCTGCAGCTTCGAGAAGGTGCGCAGCAGCACCACGTTGGCGTGCTCGCGAAACAGCGCGGTGGTGTCGGCGACGGTGGCGGGCTCGTGGAACTCGCGGTACGCCTCGTCGATGGCGACCACGACGTCCTCGGGCACCCGGCGTAGGAAGTCGGCGAGCGCCTCGTGGCTCAGAGCCGTCCCGGTGGGGTTGTTCGGGGTGCACAGCAGCACAAGCCGGGTCCGGTGAGTGATCGCCGCAGCCATCGCCGGCAGGTCGTGCTCGTGGCTCGCGGTCAGCGGCACGCGGACGCTGTTGCCGCCCTGGGCGCCGACGATGATCGGGTACGCCTCGAAGGACCGCCACGGGTAGACCACCTCGTCGCCCGGGTCGACGACGGCCCGCACCAGGTCGGCGATGACGGCGGTGGAGCCGGTGGAGACGCAGATCTGCTGCGGGTCGACGTCGTGCCGGGCGGCGAGCGCC
Organism: Brachybacterium muris; assembly: GCF_016907455.1. Lineage (NCBI taxonomy): Bacteria > Bacillati > Actinomycetota > Actinomycetes > Micrococcales > Dermabacteraceae > Brachybacterium > Brachybacterium muris. The sequence continues at coordinate 2,839,501 of NZ_JAFBCB010000001.1, forward strand.
TCGCGCAGGGCGAGCACGCCCATGTCCGGGTAACGGTTGCTGGTCGCCAGCGCCTCAGTCGCCGCCTCGACGACCGCGGGGATCGGGGCATAGGGCGACTCGTTGGAGGAGACCTTGAAGCGGCGTCGGCCGTCGTCCACGGACGGCTTCCCGGCGATGTAGGCGGGCAGCGCCTCGAGGCAGGCGCGGGTGCGGATCCGCTCTACGGGGGCCAGCGGGTCGGCGGCGGGCTGGTACTGGTCGGGGGCGCTGGTCTCGTTCATGCCGACAGGGTAGGGCGCGGCCGGCCGACGGGACCGGGCCGTCCGCCGTGCACCGACGTGCGCGCGGGTCAGCTCAGCTGCTCGACCGTGGCGGGATCCACGCGATGGCTCACGTCTCTACCGTGCAGGAAGCGCTCCGTCTCGTCGACGGCGGTGTCGCCCATCTCCCAGCGAGCTTCTCGCGTCGCCCCGGCCACATGGGGGGCGAGCAGCACGTTCGGGAGTCCGTACAGGGGCGAGTCGGCGGGCAGCGGCTCCTGGTCGAACACGTCGAGGCCGGCGCGCAGGCGGCCGGCGACGAGCTCGGCCTCGAGCGCCGCGGCGTCGACGATCGCGGCCCGGGCCGTGTTGAGCACGATGCCGCCGTCCGGGACGAGGGCGAGCTCCCGGGCTCCGATCATGCCGCGGGTCTCCGGGGTGACCGGCGCGTGGAGCGCGACGACCGGGTGGGCCATCGCCTCCTCGAGCCCGACCATGCGCACGCCGAGCTGCTCAGCGCGCTCGGCGGAGATGTAGGGGTCGTAGGCAACGATGTCGGTGCATCCCAGGCCCTGCAGCATGCGCAGATGCCACAGGCCCACGCGGCTCAGGCCGATGAGGCCGTGGCCCACGGCGTGGATCGCCGTCCCGTACTCGGGCTGCCGGCTCGCGGTGTAGTCGCGGGTGGTCTGCATGCCGCGGTCGTAGGTGTGGGCCTCGCGCAGCAGCATGAGCTCCATCGTGAGGGCGAACTCGGCGACAGCACGGGCCATCGGATCGCTGCCGGCCTGGGTCACGGTCACTTCGGAGGCGAAGACCTCCGGCCCAAGGGCGTCCCGCCAGGTGCCAGAGGTGTGCACGATCAGCCGCAGGCGGTCCCCGTTGACGCGGGCCAGATGCGGGGTGTCCCAGCCTGTCAGCAGCACATCGGTGGTCGAGAACAGATCCTCCGGGAGCGCGGTGGCGTCCTCCGGGAGCACGGTGACCTCACCGAGCGCGCACAGTCGCGCCCAGGCACTGTCGGTGAACAGCACGCGTCGGTGCCGGGCGGGGATGGCGACATGGATGGCGGTCATCTCAGGGGGTCTCCTGGTCTCGGGCCTCACTGCGGCGGGAGAGGCGGGTGGCGTCGGCGACGGCCTGCAGGACGGCACGGCTGCGGGGCCAGGGCAGCGGGGAAGGCGCGCCGCCGGCCATCGCGAGCAAGTGGCCGGCGAGGGTGCGGAAGCCGAAGGGGTCCTCCTGTCCGTCCTCGCCCAGGGCGATGGTCCGGGTGCCGTCGGCGGTGTCGATCTCGAGCGTGTAGTGCTGGCCGCCGACGGCGCCGTCCAGGGTGAAGACGGCCTGGCGCCCGTCGGCCTTCGCGCGACCCTCGGCGTGCCACGGCGAGGTGAGCACGCCGTCCCTCGGCGGGCCCGTCGTGCAGGCGGTAACGCGCAGGGAGGGGCCGAGGGCCAGTTCGAGCAGGTCGAGGGCGTGCACGCCCATCATGGGCACGAGCCCGCCGGCCTCGTCCTGCCAGTGGTTCTCGGGCCTCGTCCAGTAGCCGATGTCGTGGGCAGCGTGGGCGCGGGCGGCGACCGTCGCGTCACCGAGGGCGCGCAGCTGCGCGGCGACGGCCGGCGCCATACGCAGCGGTGAGCAGGTGAGGACCCTGTCCTCGTGGCCGCGGACGGCGGCGTCCAGCGCCTCCAGCTCCTGCGTCGTGGTGGCTGCCGGCTTCGTGATGAGCACGGCGGTGCTGGCCTCGAGCAGCGGGCCGACGAGCGAGGCGACCTGCGCCGGGGGCACGGTCACCAGGGCCGCCGCGCAGCCGGCGTCCACGACGTCGGCGACGGTCGCGGCCTGCTCGGCTCGCTCGGGGTGCTCGGCGAGGAAATCCTGGACCCGCGCCGGATCCTCGTCCTGCACCAGGAAGCGCACGCCGGGACGCAGGGACGCCAGGTTGCGGGCGTCGATGCGCGGGTGGCTGTTGGCGAGGCCGATGATCGCGATGCGGGTCATGCGGCGGCGTCCTCCGGGAGCCCGAGGGCTTCGGTGCCGAACAGTCGCACGGCGTTGCGCCACAGGACGTCCTCGAGCTGGTCCTGCGGGAGGTCCGCGGCGGCGATCTGTCCGAAGGCGACCGCAGGGTCCAGGAGGGTCGAGTCGGTGCCCAGCAGCACGCGGTCCGTCGGTCCGTGCGTCATGACGTGGCGCATCTGGCCGGCGAGCGCGACGGAGCAGGACGGCTCGATCCACAGGTTCGGGGTGTCGTTCGCGACCTCGGCGGCGAGGTCCCAGCGGTCCGCGCCCATGTGCCCGGCGATCACCTGGAGGCCGTCCAGGTCCTTGACGGCGCGGGCGAGGTCGACGACGTCGGTGCCCCAGGTGTGGATCAGCATGACGGTGCGCCGTTGGGCGAACAGGGCGAAGGCGTCGCGCAGCTGGGGGGAGCTCATGGTGGTGTGCGGGTAGTGGGTGTGCACCTTGACGCCGACGAAGGGGCTGCCGGGCTGCAGCCATCGGTCCATCTCCTTCTCGGCCATGTCGAGGTTGCGCTGGTTGATGACGGCGTAGCCGCGCAGGTTCTCGTTGCCCTCGAGGTCTCGGGCCATCTGCTCGTTGCCGGCGACGGCGTCGTGGAAGACGCCGCGGGAGGCGGAGACGATCTGGCGGGTGATCCCCCAGTGCTCGCACATTCGCAGGTTCTCGCGCACGTCGTCGGAGCCCATGTGGAAGAAGTAGGGCCCGGTGTGGGAGTGGGTGTCGATGATGTAGCGGGTTCGGGCGATCGGATGGAGGTCAGGCATCGGTGCTCCCGAGGTCGGCGGCGATCTGGGCGAGGTCGCGGGCGGAGGTCTCGATCTGCGCCGGGGTGAGGTTCTCGTTCACCGCGATGGTGACGAGGGTGGAGCCGACGAGGATCTCGGCCTGCGGGCAGTGCGGGCTCCCGCGCTCGCTGAGCGTGAACGGCCACCCGGAGGTGCCGAAGGTGCGGCGCTGGGTGAAGACCGGGTTGGCGTACAGGACGCGCTCGAGATAGCCGGCAGAGGCGGGGAGTCCGACGGCGCGGATCCGCGCGACGAGCTGGTCGCGGTCGATCACGGCCGGGTCGATGACGACGGGGTACAGCCAGTAGCTGTGGTCCTCGGGCCGTGGAGCGAGGGTGAGGCCGGGCCTCTCCAGCGCCTGGTCCCAGGCCTGTGCGACGCGTCGCCGGTCGGCGACGACGCCCACGGCGCGGGTGATCTGGACGCGGGCGACGGCGGCGATGAGCTCGGACATCCGGTAGTTCAGTCCGTGCTCGAGGTGCGTTCGGGTGCCCTCCTCGCGAGGCCACCCTTTGTCGGCGAAGAGCCGCGCCCGACGGGCCAGAGCGGGGTCGTCGGTGATCAGCAGGCCGCCGTCGCCGGTGGTGACGTGCTTGGACTGCTGCAGGGAGAAGCAGCCGATGTCGCCGACGGTGCCCGCGACGGCGCCCGACGGGGTCCGGGTCCAGTACGCCTGGGCGCAGTCCTCGATGATGCGGACGCCGCGGGGGCGGCACACTTCGGCGATGCCCTCCACGTCGGCGCCGCCGCCGAAGAGGTGGACGACCATCACGGCGCGGGTGCGCGGGCCGATCGCGGCGGCGACGGTCTGCGCGGTGAGGCAGCCGGTGACGGGGTCCAGGTCGGCGAAAACGGGGACAAGCCCCTCGGCGATGACGCCGATGGTGGTGCCGGCGTCGGTGATCGGCGGGACGATGACCTCGTCCCCGGGCTCGAGGTCCAGGGCTGCGACAGCGGCGTGCAGGGACGCGGTGCCGGTCGCGAAGGCCGCCGCGTGCCGGGCGCCCATCAGCTCGGCGAACTCGTGTTCGAGGGCGGGCGTATCGGTGCCGTCGACTCGCCACAGGTGGCCGCTGCGCAGCACGCGCAGAACTGCTTCCTCCTCCTCGACGCCGATCCGTCGGCCTGGGGCGCTGAAGACGTCGGGGTATCCGCTGCTCATGAGCCCGGCTCGAGCAGAGATCGGAGGGTGCCTCCGGCGACAGCCTCGAAGTCCGCGGGGCTCAGGCGTGCGTCGCGCAGGCGCCACACGGTCGGCTCGAGGTCCTGCAGCGGGCTACCGGAGCCGAAGGCGAGGTGGGAGGCGCCGACCTCGCCACACACGGTCTCGAAGGCGTCCGGGCCGAGCATCTTGCGGGTGGAGGTGACGAAGCCCGGCTCCTCCTGGGCGACCAGGAGGAAGTCCGCCATCTCGTAGTAGGTGGCGTCCAGGAAGACCACCTTGGCCCCCTTGCCGCGGAAGAAGCTGTGGACCTGTGAGAACAGCCCTTCGACGAGCATGACCATGCCGCGGGAGGCGGCCTCGTCGACGATCCGCTGGTAGCCGGGCCGTCCGGGGGCGACGTTCTGGGTGGTGGATCCGATGCGGATCGCGCGCACGCCGTCTTCGAGCCAGGCGTCCAGGCGGTCGTCGATGCCGATCGCGTCGTGGAGGTTGACGGCGTTGCAGCGGAGCCAGCCGTGGACCTGCGACCACGCCTGGAGCTCCTCGGCGCCGCCGGCCTCGTCGTACCAGCAGGCCTGGGCGGAAGCGACGAGCGCATTGGCGATGCCGCCGCGACGCAGGATCGCGTCGATCGCCTCGGGCGAGCCGTCGACGTCGGCACGGGAGGGCCACAGGCCAGCGGCCACGTCGCAGTCCAGCGCGATGGGCCGCTCGTCGGCGGCCAGCCGCTCGAAGAACCCTGGCATCGGATGCCCTTTCGGTGGTCGGTGGTCCCTGGATATCACGCAGTCGCGGGGCGCGGGCCGGATCGGTGCGGCCCGCGCTCCCGTGCTCGGACGGCCTGCCCGGTCAGCCGCGGCAGTCGGGGGCCGACTGGTCGGGGCAGCCCGGCCGCAGGTCGGAACGCGCCGTGTCCACGAGCATGGTGCGGATGCCCTCGCGGTGCATCGCGGCATCGACGGACCGGTATTCGAGCCGATACGGGCTCGACGACGGCCTGAAGGCGATCGGCCCGTCATAGACCGTCCAGGCGCCGCCATCGATCCGGTACTCGGTGCCGGTGACGGTGCCCGCGTCCTCGGCGCTGAGGGTGACGGCGAGGCGTCGCGGCCCCTTGCCGCTGGTGAAGCCCCGGGTCGCCGTGGTGACGGGTGCGGCGAGGTCGCCGCCGGCGCTCTCGGCCGCGAAGTCCCATCGATACAGGCGCGATCCACGGGCGAAGTACAGGTCGCCGCTGGCGTCCTGCGCCAGGTAGGCGACGCGGGTGTGCGCCATGCGGATGGTCTCCAGGCTGACGGGGTCCACGCGCCACAGGGCGCCGCCGGAGGTGGCGTACAGGTAGCCGTCCTCGCGGAATTCGATGTGCCGGTCGGTGCCGTACATGGAGCGGGAGACCGGGAAGATCTGCTCGGCGAGCTCCACCTCGCGGGTCTCCGGGTCGAAGCGGACGAGCGCACCGTCTGCGTTGGCCCACAGCTTGCCGGCCTCGTCGAAGCTCAGGGCCGAGACGGTCTGCGCGCCGGGCACCGGGACGACGTCATGGACCACCTCACCGGTGTCTGGGTCGATGACGATCAGGTGCGCCTCGGTGGCGACGGGATCGATGCCGTAGCCGCCGTTGATGGTGGTGCCGGCGTACAGCAGGCCGTCACGCTCGGCGAGGGAGACAGGGGCCTGGTCCTTCACGTGACCGGTGTGCACCTCCATCTCGCCACTGATCGGATCCCAGAAGGTGATGGCGCCGCCGAGGCGCCCCGACTTCGGCACCGAGGAGACGGCGACGCGGTCACCGACGCGGACGATCGACTGGGGGCGGTCCTGCTCGGAGCCGAGCTGTCGGGGCTCGGCCGGGTTGGTCCCACTGTCCCAGGGCTGAGTGGTGTCGTAAGAGGTCAGAAGGCCGTTCGGATACCGGCCCATGAGAAGCAGGTCGTCGTAGACGCCGAGGCCCTCGACCTGGCCGGCGCCGGCGAGCTGGGTGAAGGTGTCGTCGGCCGGATCGAACTGCGCCATGCTCGGCGGCGACAGGAAGCCGGGGACGTAGATCTTCCCGTCGGGCCCCGCTGCGACCTCCTGGATAGGGTTGGGGGTCTTCTCGAGGATCGACTCTCCGATGTAGAGGCCCTTGCTGCTCTCGAAGTTCCGCGCGTAGGTGCGGCCGCGGTTGTAGGTGAGGACGAGGCTGTGACCGGGGAAGGTCTCCTGGTCCTCGAACTCGTGCCAGATGTATGCGCCGGGGAACGCGTTGGGGTTGAAGCCGGTGTGCTCCAGGCGGTGGTCCTCGACGTAGTAGCGGTAGATACCGACGGGGTCGACGCCGTTGTTCAGGCGCAGCATGACGAAGCGGCCCGTCGGGTCGAGGTCGGAGATGACGCGGCCGGTGATCTTCTCGACCGTGTTCACGATCTCGAGGGTCTCGAGGTCGTAGACGACGAGGGCGTTGATCGGCTCGTAGCGCACGAACAGCAGCCCGGCGGCGATGGTGATGTCATAGGCGGTGTTCTGGACGCCGAGCGGGGACTCGACGGCGCGGACCTCGCCGGTGTCCCGGTCGATGCGGGCGAGCTCGGCGTTCGGCTGGCTTCCGGCGACGACGTAGTCCTCGTTCGCGTCGAGGCCGCGCAGGTAGGTCTCGCCGGGCAGCGGGGAGCCGAGGTCCTCGAACTCGCCGCTAGCGGGGTCGTAGGAGAACAGCAGGGCGCCCGGGTAGGTGCCGCCGTAGATCAGGCCGTCGGGGGCCGCGGTCAGGCGCCACACGCCCTCGCCCTCGAACGGGGTGCCGAGGTCGGTGATCTCGGTGTCGCCCGCGCCCCAGGAGTACATGTCGCCGTCGGTAGAGCCGAAGTAGACCCGCTGATCGTGCGGGGAGTACGCGGTTGCCCAGGAGTTCTTGCCGCGCGGGGCGCGCTGGAAGAAGGCGAGCTCCTGCTTCTCGACGTCGACGACCTGGAGCATGATCGGCACTTCGTCGTTGCCGTTGCTCACGTAGAAGGCGTAGAGGCGCCCGTCGGATCCGACGCCGAGCGAGGAGTCGGGCGAGAGCACGGAACCTGGGATCGCGTAGCCGAGGTCCTGCTCGGCACCGGGCACAGGTGTCGCCGCCTGGTCATCGGCGACGGCCGGAGCGCCGGGCGCGCCGAGGGTGACACCCAGCGCGAGGGCCAGTACCAGGACGAGCAGTCTCAGGGCCCCGGGGCGGGCCGCGGTGACGGTCGTGGGAGTGCGCATCCATCCTCCTCGATAGAAAAGCGTTTCTGTACCGTACCCTAGCAGCCCTAGCCACACCACCCTTCTCGGACAGCGAATCCGCTCGACAGCGTCTCGAGCGACCACATCGTCGGTCTCCATTGCGAGCCGGACAGTAAGGCTTTACTATCGGACCACATCGTCAAGGAGGATCCGATGACACTGCACCGCCCTGAGGACGAGACGGCGCTCGACGAGCTACTGTCCGCGCCGACCCCCGGCGTCACCGAGGCCCTGTCCGCGATCGACGGGGACATCGTCCTGCTGGGCGGCGGTGGCAAGGTCGGCCCCACCCTTGCACGCATGGCGCGCCGCGCGCTCGACGAGGCCGGTTCCGACTCCCGCGTGATCTCCGTGTCCCGCTGGTCCGACGAGACGGCCGCCGCCTCCTTGCGCGAGCACGGCATCGAGATCGTCTCGGCCGACCTCTCCGACCCCGACTCCTGGGCGGGCCTGCCTGACGCCGGCGCGGTCATGTATCTACTCGGCCACAAGTTCGGTGCCACGGGGAATCCGGCGAAGACCTGGTGGCTCAACGCCGTCGTCCCCGGCTTCTGCGCCTCCCGCTACCGCGGGGTCCCCTCCGTCGCCTACTCGACCGGCAACGTCTACCCGCTGCGCCCGGTCTCCAGGGGTGGCGCCACCGAGCAGGATCCGATCGGCCCCGTCGGCATGTACGCGCAGTCCTGCGCGGCGCGCGAGCAAGCCTTCGCCGAGGCCGCCGACCGCTGGGGCACCCCCACTGCGATCTACCGGCTGAACTACGCCTGCGAGCTGCGCTACGGCGTCATCGCGGACATCGCCCGCACCATCGCCGAGGGCGCCCCCGTCGACGTCACCATGCCGGCCGTCAACGTCGTGTGGCAGCGCGACTCGAACGCCTGGAGCTTGCAGACCCTGGCGCACGCCTCGAACCCGGCCTTCGTCCTCAACGGCACCGGCCCGGAGACCCTCTCCACCCGGTACATCGCCGAGGTCCTCGCCGAGCACGCCGGCTGGGACCTGGAGATCACAGGCGAGGAGGCGAACACCGCTCTGCTGAACAACGCCGCCCGCGCCCACGAGATGTTCGGCTACCCGAGCATCCCGCCGGCCACGATCATCCGCTGGGTCGCCGAGTGGGTCAGCAGCGGCGCCCGAACGCTGGGCAAGCCCACCAAGTTCCAGCAGCGGGACGGTGGCTTCTGATGCATTTGTTCGGCACCCCGCCCCACGTCATCCCCGCCCATCCGCTGGCCGTCGACGAGGACGGCCACCCCGACTGGGCCGCGCAGCGCCTGCTGACCCGCTACTACCTGGCGGCCGGCGCCACCGGCCTCGGCGTCGCCGTCCACACCACCCAGTTCGAGGTCCACGACGATCGCGGTCTGCTGCGCCGCGTCTACACCGAGGCCGCCGAGGTCGCCGAGAGCTTCGGCCCGGAGGCGACGCTGGTGGCCGGCATAGTCGGCGATGCGCGCACCGCCGCCGAGGAGGCCGCCCTGGCGGCGGACCTCGGCTACGAGGCGGCGCTGCTCTCCCCGCACGGGCTCACCGACCGCACTGAGCGCGGCATCCTGGACCGCGCCCGCGCCGTCGCCGCGGAGCTACCGATCGTCGGCTTCTACATGCAGGAGTCCGTTGGCGGTATGTATCTCTCCCCCGCCTTCTGGGAGGAGCTGCTCACCATCGAGCGGCTGGTCGGCATCAAGGTCGCACCCTTCGACCGCTACCGGACGAAGGACATCATGGAGCAGCTCGCCCTCAGCGGCCGCGAGGACGTCGCACTGCTGACCGGCAACGACGACGCGATCGTCCCGGACCTCATGACCCCCTTCACCGTGGACGGCCGCGAGATACGCTTCCGGGGCGGTCTGCTGGGCCAGTGGGCGGTGGGCACCCGCGCCGCCGTCGAGCTGACCGGCCGCCTCTGGAAGGGCCATGACGGTCCTGTCCCGCAGGAGCTGCTCGATACCGGCATGGCCATGGTCGACGTGAACCAAGCCGTCTTCGATCCGCAGAACCGCTTCGCTGGCTCCATCGCCGGCGTCAACGAGATGCTGCGCCAGCAGGGCCTGCTGCCCAGCTCCCGCTGCCTGTCCGACACCGAGATCCTCTCTCCCGGCCAGGCCGACCGCATCCGTCTCGTCCGCGAGCGTCACCCCGAGCTCCTGGACGAGGACTTCATCGCCGAGAACATCGACTCCTGGCGCGAGGACATCGCCTGAGGAGCACCGCCCGTGGCCGGCGTCGCCGTCGGTCACGGGAGCACAACGATCAGCCCACCGCATCGACCCCGAAACGCCTGATAGATAACCTTTTCTCACAGCAGTTGCCAACCCCTAAGGAGAGACGCCATGACACCGAAGTCATCGCACCGCGCCCCCATCTCGACGACCTCCCGCCGCATGTTCCTGGGCTCCGCCGCCGCCGTCACCGCGGCGGCCAGTCTCGCCGCCTGCGGCGGCGGCGGCGACTCGGGCAGCGTCTCCGGCAGCTCCGAGATCGTCCTGTGGATGTACCCGGTCGTCCCGGACGAGAACAAGAGCCAGGAGTTCTGGAACAAAGTCAAGGACGACTTCAACAGCAAGAACGAGGATGTCCAGCTCGCCATCGAGCTGCTGCCCTGGGACGGCCGCGACGAGAAGATCGCCACCGCGATCGCCGGCAAGGAGGGCCCGGACATCGTCCTGCTCACCCCGGACCTCACCCTGAACTACTTCACCACCGGCGGCCTCAAGCCGGTGGACAAGGCGATCGAGTCCATCAAGGACGACTTCCTGCCCAGCTCCCTGGAGGCGGTCACCTTCGAGGGCGGCCTGTACGGCGTCCCGATCTACAACACCTCCACCACCACCGCCTACAACAAGAAGCTCTTCGAGGAGGCCGGCATCGACGCCCTCCCGGAGACCTGGGACGAGGTCAAGGCCGCCGCTCCCGCCCTCGCCGAGAAGGGCGTCGTGGCGATGGACTACGTCGGCTCCCCGAACATGACCCTGAACCTCAGCTTCTACCCGCTGCTGTGGCAGGCCGGTGGCACCGTCTTCACCGAGGACGGCTCCGACATCGCCTTCGACGGCCCCGAGGGCGTCGAGGTCCTGCAGTTCCTCGTCGATCTCAAGGGCATGGGCGGCATCCCGGAGGACGCCGCCACCAAGGACAACGACGTCGAGGGCGGCGGCCTGGGCAACGGCAAGACCGCGATGGGCTACGCCCTGTCCATGTCCGAGGTCGAGCTCATGAAGGCCGGCGTCGGCGAGGAGAACGTCGTGGTCGGCCAGCCGCTGAAGAACAAGGAGCAGGCGAGCTTCGGCATGCCGGGCGTCCTGGCGCTCACCGCGATCAACGAGAACGAGGACGCGGCCGCCAAGGTGCTGCAGTACCTCGCCTCGCCCGAGGTGACCGACGAGCTCATCAAGATCGCCAGCCAGTTCTCCTCGCTCAAGGACGCCGCCCCGCCGGCGGACGACGAGGCCACCAAGGCGTTCACCGAGGCGCTCGAGTACGCGCGCCCCGGCGAGATCTACCCCAAGTCGCGTCAGGTGATGGAGGTCCTCAAGCCCCACATCCAGTCCGCGCTGCAGGGTGACAAGACCCCCGAGGAGGCCATCAAGGCGGCCGCCGAGGAGGCGCGCGGGGTCCTCGGCTGATCCCGTCCGCCATCGCTTGACACGGGGAGCGGTCGCGGCTGTGCCCGACCGCTCCCCGCTTCCCTGAGGAGACCCCCATGTCCGCACCCCCCGCCCCCGGCGCCGCGCCGACGACCCCGTCGGAGGCGCAGCGCGCCCCGCTGCGCCAACGCTCCTGGAAGAGCCGGATGCGCGAGCCGCTCACCGGCCTGATCTTCATCCTGCCGATGCTCGTGCTGTTCGTGATCTTCCGGTACGTGCCCACGCTGGGCGCCGGATTCATGAGCTTCACCGACTACAAGCTGTACGGCGGGTTCGAGTTCGTGGGACTCGACAACTACACCGATCTGATCGGCGACACCCTCTTCCTCAACAGCGTGAAGATCACCCTGCTGTACGCGGTAATCTACGTGCCGCTGATCTTCATCGTCGCCATGGGCACCGCCCTGCTGCTGAACACCGTGGTGTGGGGGCAGGGCTTCTTCCGCGGCGCGATCTTCCTGCCCTATGTCACGTCCTTCGTGCTGGCCGGCATCATCTGGCTGTGGGTCTACCAGGGCGACGGCCTCATCAATGGCATCATCACGCAGCTGGGTGGTGATCGGATCGCCTTCGTCACCGGCGGCCAGATGGAGGTCCTCAGCTCCCTGGCCGTGGTCTCGGTGTGGAAGGGCTTCGGCTATTCGATGCTGATCCTCATGGCGGGCCTGAAGTCAGTACCCGAGGAGTATCACGAGGCCGCGAAGATTGACGGGGCCGGTGCGGTGCGCCGCTTCTTCTCGATCACGCTGCCGCTTCTGAAGCCGGTCATCTTCTTCGTCATGGTGATCGAGACGATCGCCGCCTTCCAGGTCTTCGACACGGTCTACGTGATGACCGGCGGCGGCCCGGCCCGCGCCTCGAACGTGCTGGTCTACATGCTGTACCAGCAGGGCTTCCAGTTCTTCAACTTCGGCTACGCCGCCGCGATCGGCGTCGCGCTGTTCGTGATCGTCTTCCTCATCTCGATCGTCCAACGTTTCTTCCTCGACAGGGAGGTCTCATGAGCACCGCGACCACCACGTCGGCCTCGTCGGCCGCGACGAGCGCGCCCCAGCGCCGGACCCGCCTGTCCCGCCCGAAGTCCCATCTGACGCGCGGCCAGCTGCCGGCGATCCTCCTGCTGCTGGCGCTGTGCGTCTTCACCGTCGGGCCGTTCATCGTCATGCTGATCCTGGCGCTGACCCCGGTGGGCGCCCAGACCATCCCGTTCCGCTGGCCGGACACGCTCACGCTGGAGAACATCACTCGCGTGCTGCAGCAGCAGAGCCTGAAGCGCTGGGTGTGGAACTCCTTCGTCTACTCCGTCGTCTCCGTGGTGATCATCCTGTTCACGGCGGCGATGGCCGGCTACGCCTTCGCGAAGAAGCGCTTCCCGGGCCGCGACGTCATCATGTGGTCGTTCCTGGCGACCCTGATGGTCCCCACCCAGGCGACGCTCATCCCGATGTTCGTGCTGATCTCGAACCTGGACGGCATCAACACCTACTGGGGTCTGATCGTGCCGACCCTGGCGAACTCGCAGGCCGTCTTCCTCATGCGCCAGTTCATCCGCGATCTGCCCGATGAGCTGTTCGAGGCGGCCCGCGTGGACGGCGCTGGCGAGTGGACGGTGTTCCTGCGGATCGTGCTGCCCTCGACGAAGCCGATCCTCGCGACCCTCGGCATCTTCGTGTTCCTGTGGCACTGGAACGACTTCCTGTGGCCGCTGGTCATCGCGCAGAGCGACCGGATGAAGACTCTGACCGTAGGCCTGGCGGGACTGAACTCCGAGAGTGTCTCGACCTCGAACCTGATGGCGGCCTCCGCCGTCAGCGTGGTCCCCTGCCTCGTGATCTTCTTCCTGCTCCAGCGCTACCTGGTCAACAGCATCACCATGAGCGGCATCAAGGGCTGATCGTTCCTGGTGCGGCCGCGCCCCGTCTCTCCGCTGCTGCGGGAGGCGGGGCGCTGTCGGTCTGCGGGCGCCGGTGCGAGCTCGGGTGCGAGGGGAACGGCCGACGGGTGGGTCAGAACCGCCGACGGGCCGGGCGGGCGCGAGCCCCCGTCTCAGGAGCGGGCGGGCCCGGTGGAACTGCGCACGACGAGCCGAGGGTAGGTCTCTCGCACGCTGAGATCGCCATCGAGGCCCCGCAGCCCCAGCTGCATGGCGAGCCGCCCCATCTCCTCCAGGGGGAGGTGCATCGTGGTCAGCGACGGCACCATGTCCGCGGCCGGACTGATGTCGTTAAAGCCGGTGACGGAGATCTGCCCGGGCACGTCCACCCCGGACTCCCGCAGGCGCGTGAGCGCGCCGAAGGCCAGCTGATCGGCGCCGCAGGCGATCGCGGTGACCTCGGGATGCTGGGCCAGGACGCGGCCGGTCGCCTCGTAGCCACCGTCGCGGTTCGGCTCGGCGCCGCATTCGACGAGGCCGCCCCCGAAGACGTCGCGGAACCCCTCGACGCGGTCCGTGATCGTCAGCAGCCGCTCGGTGCCGGCGAGCATCGCGACCCGGCGGTGGCCGAGATCGTGCAGGTGCTGCGCGAGCTGGCGGGCAGATTCGCGGTGGTCCATGAGTACCCGGGAGACGCCGAGCCTCTCGGAGACGCGGTGGTGGCCGATGAGGACGCCGGAGTTGCCGCTGTCGACGAAGCCGCGCAGCTGCCTCTCGATGCCCTGGGTGTGCTGCTCGTCGGTGAGGCCGGAGGCCGCAACGATCATGATGTCAACGCGCTGGGCGCGGAAGCGGACGACGGTGTCCAGCTCCTTGCCGGGCTCACGGTACGTGTTCACCACGGCGACCATGTAGCCGGCGCGATCGGCGACCTCATGGATGCCCCCCACCATCTGCGCGAAGAAGGAGTCGGAGACGTCTCCGACGATGACGCCGACGGTGCGGCTGCGTCCGGACAACAGGCCGCGGGCGTTGGCGTTAGGCACGTAGTCGAGCTCCTCGGCGGCGCGCAGCACGCGCTGACGCGTCTCCTCGGTCACGGGGTAGCGGCTGCCGGACAGGACGCGCGACGCCGTGGCCAGGGACACATTCGCCCGTTCGGCGATCTGCTTGAGGTTCACGGCGACCATGACGGAAGCCTACCGAGGCCTGCTTCGATGTTCCGGGCCTTCACGAGGTTGTGGACCACAGTCGGGCGCGCACCTGATGGAATGGTCCCATGCGCTTCCTAGGACAACTCATCGTCACAGCCCTCGCCCTGTGGGTGACCGCGCTGATCCTGCCGGGCATGCACCTGGGCGACGACAGCGCCCCGCTGCTCACCCAGGTGCTCACCATCGGCGCGATCGCCCTGATCCTCGCCCTGGTGACCACGATCGTGCGGCCCATCCTCTCGCTTCTGGCCCTGCCGATCACCTGCCTCACCCTGGGCCTGTTCCAGCTCGTCATCAACACCCTGATGCTGCTGCTGACCAGCTGGATCTCGGCTCAGTTCGGGCTGACCCTGCAGTTCGACTCCTTCTGGTGGGCGCTGCTGGCCGGCATCGTGATCGGCGTGCTCTCGGCGATCGTGGAGGCCGTGACCGGACTGGGTGACGGCGAGCGCCGCGAGGCCTGAGCAGCGAGCCGGGTCCTGTCGCTCGGGGGTGCGGACCTCCCGACCGGCCGGGCCCGAGGTGATGGGACAATGGTCCTCATGGCCCACTCCTTCGCCGACATCACTCCGCCGATCGCGCTGACCCCGCTGGACGGGCGCTACCGCGCACAGGCCGCGCCCCTGGTCGATCACCTTTCCGAGGCGGCCCTGAACCGCTCCCGCCTGGTGGTGGAGACCGAGTGGATGATCCACCTGCTCGACGCCGGCGCGATCCCCGGCCTGCGCACCCTCACCGAGGACGAGATCGCGCTGCTGCGCGCCATCCCTGAGGACTTCGGCGCCGAGGGCATCGCCGAGCACGCCGAGATCGAGCGCGAGACGGTGCACGACGTCAAGGCGATCGAGTACTACATCAAGCGCCGCCTGACCGGAACCTCCCTGGAGCCCCTTGCGGAGGTGGTGCACATCTACTGCACCAGCGAGGACGTCAACAACCTCTCCTACGCCCTGATGGTCAAGGGCGCCATCGAGCAGGTGTGGTTGCCGGCGCTGCGCGAGGTGATCGATGACCTCACCGCCCTGGCCCGCGAGACCGCCCAGGTGCCGATGCTCTCGCGCACCCACGGCCAGCCCGCGACCCCCACCACCCTGGGCAAGGAGATGGCGGTGTTCGCCCACCGCCTGGCGCGGCAGGTGCGCCGCATCGAGGCCGATGAGTACCTGGGCAAGATCAACGGCGCCACCGGCACCTACGCCGCCCACGCGATCTCGGTGCCGGGCACGGACTGGGAGCAGGTGTCCCGGACCTTCGTGGAGCATCTGGGGCTCACCTGGAACCCGCTGACCACGCAGATCGAGTCCCACGACTGGCAGGCTGAGCTGTATGCGGACGTGGCCCGTGCCGGCCGGATCCTGCACAACCTGGCCACCGACATCTGGACCTACATCTCGCTGGGCTACTTCCGCCAGCGGCTCTCGGCCCAGGGCGGCACCGGGTCCTCGACGATGCCGCACAAGGTGAACCCGATCCGCTTCGAGAACGCGGAGGCGAACCTGGAGATCTCCGGGGCTCTGCTGGACTCCCTCGCGCAGACCCTGGTCACCTCGCGCCTGCAGCGCGACCTCACCGACTCCACCACCCAGCGCAACATCGGGCCGGCGCTGGGCCATTCGCTGCTTGCGATCTCCAACCTGCGCCGCGGCCTGGCAGGCCTGGACGTGGACGCCGAGGCGATGGCCGCGGACCTCGAGGGCAACTGGGAGGTCCTCGGCGAGGCCGTGCAGTCGGTGATGCGCACCCTCGGTGTGCAGGGCACGGGCGGCATGGACAGCCCCTACGAGCGGCTGAAGGAGCTCACCCGCGGGCAGCGGGTGGACGGTGCCGCGATGCGGGAGTTCATCGAGGGTCTGGGGCTGCCGGAGGCGGAGCGGGAGCGGCTGCTGGCGCTGACCCCGCACAGCTACGTGGGCTACGCGGCCCGCCTGGTGGACCACCTAGATCCGTCCGGCGGGAAGGACAGCTGATGAACGACGACGTCCAGGCCGTGGATCCCGTCGAGCCCGCCGGCCCGTCCGGTCCGGTGGCTCCTGCCGGGGCCCCCGGCGCCGCCGGGTGCTGCGGTGGTGGCTCGGACCATGCTCCCGAGTCCGACCACGGCCGGCACGGCGACCCCGGCTACCACGGCTCCAAGACCGCGTACATGCGTCGGCTGAAGCTGATCGAGGGCCAGGTGCGCGGCCTGCACCGCATGGTGGAGGACGACACCTACTGCATCGACGTGCTCACCCAGGTCTCCGCCGTCACCAAGGCCCTGCAGTCCGTCGCGGTGGGCCTGGTGGACGACCATGTGCACCACTGCGTGCACGCCGCCGCGCAGTCCGGGGACTCCGCGGAGCTGGACCGCAAGATGGAGGAGATCATGTCGGCCGTGAAGCGGCTGATGAAGTGACGGATCCCGTCACCGGACCGTTCGCCGCACGGCCCCTCCCCCGCGCCTTCTTCGACCGTCCCGTGCTGAACCTGGCTCCGCTGCTGCTGGGCTGCGTGCTGGTGGGCCGCGGGGTCGGGCTGCGGATCACCGAGGTGGAGGCCTATGTGGGCTCGCAGGACCCCGGCTCCCACGCCTACCGCGGGCGCTCCGCCCGCAACGCCACCATGTTCGGGCCGCCCGGGCACCTGTACGTGTACCGGCACATGGGCCTGCACTCGTGCATGAACATCGTGGCCGACGCCGAGGGGACCGCCACCGGGTGCCTGATCCGCGCCGGTGAGATCGTCGCCGGCCGTGACCTGGCCTTCGAGCGCCGGCGCGCGGCCGGGGTGTGCCGCAGGGAGCGGGACCTCGCGCGGGGGCCGGGTCGCGCCACCGTGGCCTGCGGGGTGAGCTTCGCCGACGACGGCCTGGACCTGTGTACCCCGGTCGATGATCCGGCCATCGACGGGTTCCACCTGATCGGCCGCCTCGATCCCCGAGACCTGACAGGCGGCGAGAGTGCGGGCACCGCGCCGCTGCTGCCGCATCCGCGCCTGGCCGTCGGCCCCCGTATCGGCCTGCGCGAGGAGGCCTCCCATCCCGAGCTGTTCCCCTGGCGGTACCGCATCGCCGGCGACCCGACCGTCTCCGGGCCCGGTGCCCTGAACCGCTGAGATCTCGACATCGGGCGACCTTCAGGGCCTGCCGCCCCGGCCCGCTCGAGGGCCCACCTCCCTGTCCCGTCGGGGCCGGGACGAAAGCCGCTGTGCCTGATCATGGGCGGTCTACGCTGAGCGCACGGCGCAAGGACGCGCTGTGCGGGCCCGGCCTGGCCGGCCCGTTCCGTGGCTCCCCGGCCGGGAGCAGTGGACCGAAGGGCGCCGACGATGACGACCTATGTGCAGATGTTCCAGCAGGGCAGCAAGGAGCAGAAGGACCTGCTGGGAGGGAAGGGCGCGAACCTCGCCGAGATGGTGCGCCTGGGCCTACCGGTGCCGCCCGGATTCACCATCACCACCGAGGCCTGCCGCTGGTACATGACCCACGGCTCCGCACCTCAGGAGCTCACCGCACAGGTCGACGAGGCGATGGCGCGCGTGGAGCGTGAGCTGGGCCGCCGCCTGGGTGATGTGGAGGACCCGCTGCTGGTGGCCGTGCGCTCCGGATCGAAGATGTCGATGCCCGGGATGATGGAGACCGTCCTGAACGTGGGCCTGAACGACGAGACCGTGCAGGGCCTGGCCCGTAAGTCCGGATCGCCGCGGTTCGCGATGGACTCCTACCGCCGTCTGCTGCAGATGTACGGCCGCACCGTGCTGGACGTGGACGCGGCCCTGTTCGAGGACGTGCTCGAGGAGGCGAAGAAGGAGCGCGGGGTCAGCAGCGATGTGGAGCTGACAGCGGAGGACCTCGCGGGCGTCGTCGGCCGCTTCCAGCAGATCATCCTCGAGCAGACGGGCTCGCCCTTCCCGCAGGACCCCCGCGAGCAGCTGCGCGCCTCGATCATCGCGGTGTTCGAGTCGTGGAACGCGCCGCGCGCGGTCGTGTACCGCAACACCGAGCGGATCCCGCACGACCTGGGCACCGCGGTGAACGTGTGCTCGATGGTGTTCGGGAACCTCGATGACGACTCGGCCTCGGGGGTGGCCTTCACCCGCGACCCCGCCACCGGTGCCGTCGGTGCCTACGGCGATTTCCTGGTCAACGCGCAGGGCGAGGACGTGGTGGCCGGCATCCGCAACACCCGTTCGCTGCCGGAGCTGGAGCAGCTGATGCCTGCGGTGTACGCGGAGCTGATGGACATCATGCACCGCCTGGAGGTGCACTACCGCGACCTGTGCGACGTGGAGTTCACGGTGGAGTCCGGCAGACTGTGGATGCTGCAGACCCGGGTGGGCAAGCGCACCGCCGAGGCGGCGTTCCGCATCGCAACCACTCTGGTGGACGAAGGCGTGATCGACGAGCGCGAGGCCCTCACCCGCGTCACGGGCGCCCAGCTCACGCGCCTGATGTTCCCCCGCTTCGCCACTGACGCGCCCCGGGAGGCGATCGCCCGCGGCATGGATGCCTCCCCCGGCGCGGCCGTGGGTCGTATCGCCTTCACCACCGACGAGGTGCTGCGCCTGCAGCGCGACGGCGCCAGCGCCATCCTGGTGCGCCGTGAGACCAACCCCGACGACCTCGAGGGCATGATCGCCTCGGCCGGGATCCTCACCTCCCGCGGCGGCCGCACCTCCCACGCCGCGGTCGTCGCCCGGGGCCTGGGCCGCATCGCCGTGTGCGGGGTGGAGGCCTTCGACGTGGACGAGAACGCAGGTGAGATCCGCGTCGGCGATGAAGTGGTGGCCCGCGCCGGGGACATCCTCTCGATCGACGGCTCCACCGGTGAGGTGTTCGCCGGCGCCGTCCCCGTCGAGCCCAGCGCCGTCGTGCAGTCCCTCACCGGGGAGATCGACCCAAACGTGGCCGAGGCCGACGAGCTGGTGGCCTCCGTGCACCGCCTGCTGGAGGTCGCCGATAGGGCGCGCCGGATGCGGGTGCGGGCCAACGCCGACACCCCGGAGGACGCTGCCCGCGCCCGGGCCCTCGGCGCGGAGGGCATCGGCCTGGTGCGCACCGAGCACATGTTCCTCGGCGACCGACGTCACCTGGTGGAGGACCTGGTGCTGGCTGCGGACGAGTTCGAGCGCGGTCAGGTGCTGGACTCCCTGCTGCCGATGCAGCACGAGGACTTCGTGGGCATCCTGCGGGCGATGGACGGCCGTTCGGTGACGGTGCGCCTGCTGGACCCGCCGCTGCACGAGTTCCTGCCGGACCTCACCGAGCTGTCGGTGAAGCTGGCCCGCCAGGAGGCCCAGGGCGTGGAGCGCGATGCGCACGAGGAGAAGGTGCTGGCCGCCGTGCGCCGCCTGCACGAGCAGAACCCGATGCTGGGGTTGCGCGGTGTGCGCCTGGCACTGACCATCCCCGGGCTGTACGGGATGCAGACCCGCGCGATCCTCGAGGCCGCGGCACAGCTGCGCTCCGAG
Organism: Brachybacterium muris; assembly: GCF_016907455.1. Taxonomy (NCBI): domain Bacteria; kingdom Bacillati; phylum Actinomycetota; class Actinomycetes; order Micrococcales; family Dermabacteraceae; genus Brachybacterium; species Brachybacterium muris. Next base: position 2,859,149 of record NZ_JAFBCB010000001.1, read on the forward strand.
GGCCTGGACCCTCGGGTGGAGATCATGATCCCCCTGGTCAGCTCGGTGCGCGAGCTGCGGGAGATCATGCCGGAGGTGACTGCGGTGCGCGATGCCGTCTGCAGGGAGACCGGGATGGACCTGGCCACCTCCATCGGCACCATGATCGAGCTGCCCCGGGCGGCGCTGCGGGCCGACGAGATCGCGCAGGAGGCGGACTTCTTCTCCTTCGGCACCAACGACCTCACCCAGACCACCTGGGGCTTCTCCCGCGACGATGTGGAGGCGGGGTTCTTCTTCACCTACCGCGACCGCGGCATCCTGCTGTCCAGCCCCTTCGAGACCCTGGACCAGTTCGGGGTCGGCGAGCTGGTGCGGATCGGTGCCGAACGGGGCCGCTCCACCAAGCCCGACCTGAAGCTCGGGATCTGCGGCGAGCACGGCGGTGATCCCGCCTCGATCGCGTTCTTCCACCACGTGGGCCTGGACTACGTCTCCTGCTCCCCGTTCCGGGTGCCGGTGGCGCGCCTGGAGGCCGGGCGTGCGGCACTGCTGGAGGCGGAGTTCACCCCGCAGCACTGAGGCGCCGGGGGTCCCTGTCCCCGCCGGCCAGCACAGCCCCGGTCGCCCGCCAGCACAGCCCCGGTCGCCCGCCAGCACAGCCCCGGTCGCCCCACCCCCGACCCCGGGACCCCCAACTTCTGGGCTCAGTTCGGCGGATCTGAACCCGCGACGATGCTGAGGTCACACACGGCGCCCATTTGTAGGGGCAGCATGGCTCAGCGGGGTCGCACCGAGAGGGAGTCGATGGCGGCGTCGGCCGGCAGGCGCAGGGCAAGACCCACGGTGGCGGCGACGGTCTCGGGCCGCATGTAGTCCTCCTCCTGGTAGTCGCCGCCCTCGTAGGAGCGCAGTTCGCGCTGCATGTCGGTGGCGGTGCGGCCGGGGTGCACGGAGCTGACCCGTACGCCGTGCTCCTTCTCCTCGGCGCGCAGGGCGTCGGTGAGGGCCCGCAGGGCGAACTTGGAGGCGCTGTAGGCGCCACCGCCCGCACCGGAGGTATACCCGGAGCCGGAGTTGATGGTGACCACGGTGCCGCGGGCTGCGCGCAGGGCAGGAAGCAGCAGCCGGGTGAGCTCGGCGACGGCGGTGACGTTCAGCGCGAAGGAGCGGTTCCAGTCCTCGGCGGTGAGCTCCTCCACGGAGCCGCTGACCAGGATGCCGGCGGAGTGCACCACCCCGGCCAGGCGGCCCGGGGTGTCGCCGTCGGCCGCGGCGCCGCCACCGTCGGCCGGGGCGCCACCGTCGGGACCGTCGGCAGGGTCGCTGCTCAAACCGAGCGCGGTCACGGCGTCGGCGAGCGAGGCGGGGTCGGCGAGATCGGCCACGAAGGGCTGAGCCGAGGGCAGCTCGGCGGCCAGTGCGTCGAGGGCCTCGCGGTCCCTCCCGCCCAGGATCAGGTGATGGTCGCGTCCGAGCTCGTGGGCAATGGCGCGGCCGATGCCGCGGGAGGCACCGGTGATCAGCACGGCGGGACGGTTCTCGGGGTTCGTGGTGGGAGCCATGCCTCGAGTGTGGCACGGGGATCCCCCGCGGGGTCAGACCACGGGTGGACAGCCGGGGCCGCGAATCATACCGAGCAGTAGCGATAGTGGGGGCAGGGTGGGCGAGCTACCCGGAGCAGCTCCAGGCCAGCACCCCGTTCACCCATGTGATCAACGCCTTCCTGCACTGCGGTGCGCACTCCGGTGGGAGCCTGGAGACCCTGGGCTCCGGCGGTCTGGCCGCCACCGTGGTGGGCCTGTGCTTGCTGGTCACGGGCCGCCTGCGCACGGTGCGACGCCTGCTGGCCCCGCTCGCTGAGTATTCGTAGTCGTGGGAGCCACCGAATCTTGCTCTTGGGGACCGCCGATCGTGCCGACGGGGGCCAGTAGCCGCCGCGGTGGGGACCACTGGCTCCCGCCGGCATCGGGTCACTGGGGCAGTGCGGTGTGTTCTCGCATGTTCCTGTCGCCGGTGTCGATCCAGATTGTGTTGTGCACGATGCGGTCCATGATCGCATCGGCGTGGACTGCTCCACCGAGCCGGGCGTGCCAGTCCTTCTTCGGGTACTGGGTGCAGAACACGGTCGAGCCGGTGTCATAGCGGCGCTCGAGCAGTTCCAGCAGCATCGAACGCATTCCCTCGTCAGGATGGTCCAGCAGCCACTCGTCGATCACCAGCAGCGAGAACGTGGAGTACTTCCGCAGGAACTTCGTCTGGCCCTGCGGCTTGTCCTTTGCCAGGGCCCAGGCCTCTTCGAGGTCGGGCATTCGGATGTAGTGGGCTCGGAGCCGGTGCTGGCAGGCCTGCTTCGCCAGCGCGCAGCCGAGGTAGGACTTCCCTGAGCCGGTGAAGCCCTGGAAGACCACGTTCTGTTGCCGCTGGATGAAGGAGCAGGTTGCCAGTTGCGCGATCACGTTCCGGTTCAGTCCCCGTTCCTCGACCAGATCCAGCCGCCGCAGGTCCGCTCCGGGATAACGCAGCCCCGCCCGGCGGATCAGACCCTCGACCTTTCCATGATTGAAGATGGAATGCGCCTCGTCCACGATCAGCTGGAGCCGTTCCTGGAACGACATCCCCAGCACGTGAGCCTCATCCTGGGCATCGATCGCGTCCAGCAGCGCGGTCGCGCCCATCTCGCGCAGCTTCCGCTTCGTGTCGTTATCGATCACGCTCACCGGACACCTCCGGCGTAGTAGTCGGCGCCACGGACGTATCCGCCGTCTTCCGCGGGTTCCTCGCGGGGTGGACGCAGGGCGGCGACCTTGTCCTGCCCGGTGGCCAAGATCGGGTGCAGATGCGCATAGCGCGGTGAACGGACCCGTCCCGTCAGCGCGAGTGCGCAGGCCGCCTCGACCCGATCTACGGAGAAGCGGCGAGAGAGCCGTAGCACCGCCAACGCGGGATCCAGGCCCTGTTCCACGATCGGCACGGACTCGAAGATCCGCTGGATCACGATCACCGTGGCCGGCCCGACCCGATCTGCCCACGCCCGCACCCTCTGCGCGTCCCAGGCCTGGAAACGCTCGCCCGCAGGTAGGTCCGCGTCGTTGGTGCGGTACTCATTGCTCGCGGTCTCCGGGAGCAGCAGGTGACTGGTCAGTCGCTGGCTGCCCTGATAGATCTCCAGCGTCCGGGCCGTGATGCGCAGATCGACCTTCGCGCCGATGTGCGCGAACGGCGCGGAGTAGAAGTTCCGCGCGAACGTGACGTGCCCGTTCCTGCCCACTCGTCGTCCGTAGTGCCATGTCGAGATCTCGTAGGGCACCGCCGGCAGCGGCGTCAGCAGCGGCCGCTCCTCCGCGTCGAACACGCTGGCGCGGGATCCGGGCCGCTTCTGGAACGGCTCCGCGTTATAGGCCTCCATCCGCTGCCCGATGGCGGCTGCAAGTTCGGGCAGGGACGTGAATCGCTGATCCCGCAGCCCGGCGATGACCCAGGTCGCGACGTGCGCGACGGTGTTCTCCACGCTCGCCTTGTCTTTCGGTTTCCGCACCCTCCCCGGGAGCACCGCCGCCGAGTAATGCGCTGCCATCTCGCGATACGCATCGTTCAGGACGATCTCGCCCTCGCGGGGGTGCTTCACCACACCGGTCTTGAGGTTGTCCGGAACGATCCTCGGGACCGTCCCGCCCAGCGCCTCGAACATCGCTACGTGCGCTCGCAGCCAGGACTCCTGGCGCATATCCAGCGCCGGGAAGCAGAACGCGTAACGAGAAAAAGGCAGGCAGGCAACGAACAAGAACACCTTCGAGACCTCGCCGGTGACCGGATCGGCCAGCTCCATCGTGGGGCCGGACCAGTCGACCTCCACGCTCTGGCCGGCCTTGTGACCGACTCTCGAAGCGGCACCGGTGACCATGACGTGGTGCTGGTAGGTGCGGCAAAACCGGTCATACCCCATCGCCGGATCCCCAGCCGCCGTGGTCGCGTCGAAGTACTCGCCGTGCAACAGCTTCAGCGTCACGCCGACCCTGGCCATCTCTCGATGGACCTGTTCCCAGTCCGGCTGTGCGAACACGCTCTCGTGCTCGCCCCGGCCCGGGAACAACCGGGCATACACCTGCTCATCGGCGACGTCCGCGATATCGCCCCACCCGATCCCTGCAGCGTCAGCGGCCTCGAACACCGCCCTCACGGACTTGCGGGACATGCCCTGCGAGGACGAAATCGCTCGCCCCGACAGACCTTCTGCGCGCAGCTGGAGCACCAGCTTCGCCCTGATCTTCCGTACCATTCCAGATTGCTCCTTCCGCCGCGTGCCCTATACACACGGCGGAAGGAGCGTAGACAGAGCGGCCCCAACGACACCACTGGTGGTCCCGAACGACGCCACCGCTACGGCAGCGACGTGGCACCCGAACCCTCGATCAGCGGACCCCAGCGAGGCGAATATTCAGCTCGCCGCACTGGGGTCGATGCCCCTGACCGCATACTCCGCCCACGTGGTGCTGATCCTGGTGATCGCCGGTCCCGGTGGCGGGCTCCATTCGATGGCGGCCTGGCTGTGGATGGGACTGGGGCTGATCCTCGCCTGCACCGTGTGGGCGCTGTACCGGGGGCGAGGCCCGTTGGAGACGATCACCGCACGGTCCGCCCGCGCGATGGCCGCGGGAACCGAGAACATCACGACTGCCGGCTGAGCGCCGGATGGGAGGATGGCGGCGTGCAAGCCTCTCCGTCGGTGCCGGCGCCCTCCTCCCGCATCCAGCTGCTGCTGGGCCTGGAGATCGCCGTGGTCCTCGCGCTGTCCCTGGGGCGCTCCGCCTTCTACGCGGTACTGGCGCTGATCGACGCGTTCACCCGCGGTCCGCTCGCCGAGCAGACCACCGCCCTGAACCGCTCCGCCTCGGATCGACCCTGGTTCGACCTGGTGCACCAGCTGGCGAACGTGGCCTTCGCTCTGGCCCCGGTGGCGCTGGTGCTCCTGCTGCTCACCCTCACGGGCACGGCGGCGGTGCGCGCCCTGGGACTGGACCTGAGGCGACCGGGCAAGGACCTGCTGTGGGGTGTGGTGCTGACCGCCTGCATCGGACTGCCGGGCCTGGCGATCTACTACCTGGGCCGGGCACTCGGTGCCACTCTCGAGGTGATCCCCGCGGCACTGGACACCCACTGGTGGACGGTTCCGGTACTGGTCCTGCACGCGCTCAAGAACGCCCTGGTCGAGGAGGTGATCGTGGCCGGCTACCTGGTGCTCCGCCTGGAGCAGCTGGGCTGGAAGCCGGTGGCGATCGTCGCGGCCTCCGCGGTGCTGCGGGGGCTGTACCACCTGTACCAGGGCATCGGCCCGGGCCTGGCGAACATGCTGATGGGGGTGGTGTTCGCGGAGTGGTTCCGTCGCACCCGGCGCACCATGCCCCTGGTCATCGCCCACACCCTGCTGGATGTGGTGGCGTTCGTGGGCTACGCGCTGCTGCGCGACTACATCTCGACCTGACAGCCGCCCCAGCAGCAGGGCACACCCAGCTGCCTCGCCCGGCCCGGAGCGCGGGAGTCAGGCGGGACCGGTCACAAGACGAAGGGCTCGTGGTCGCCGTCCGCCTCCAGCGGCAGCCCGGACTCGAACCACTGGTCCATGCCGCCGCGCACATTGATCGCGTCGTAGCCGTTGCCGTTCAGCCACTGCGACACCTGGGCACTGCGCCCGCCGGTACGGCACACGATGTACAGGTCGCCGTCCTCGGGCAGCTCGCCGAGCTTCTCCAGCAGGGAGCTGGCCGGCAGGTGCTGGGCACCGGGGGCATGCCCGGCATCCCACTCGGACTGCTCACGCACATCGATCAGCTGGGCGCCCTCGGGCACCTCGTTCGGGGCGACGCTCTCGAGTTCCATGCTGCCCACCCTATGCGGTGCCCCCTGTAGACGCCTTCCGTCGCCGTCGTACCGCGAGTGGACGCCGGTGGCTGCGTTCACCGTCATTCGCAGCCACTGGCGTCCACTCATCACTGCCCCCATCCCCGGGGGCGCGCCCGGAAAGCCTGGCCTATGCCGTGCGCAGCGCTGCCCGCCGCACCAGCGGTGCCGACACCAGCACCGCCGCAACCACCAGGGCATATGCCCCGAACACGCCCAGGAAGTACAGGATCACGGTGCGTGGATCCGCAGCGCCGCCACCGAATACGATCAGCAGCACCAGGAACGCGGTGAACGTGGCCACCACCGAGCTCAGCAGCACCGGCAGGGTGATCTCGGCCAGGCGGGCCCGGTGCAGCTGGGACACCTCCGCGCCGGCGATGTGCTGGGCCCGGATCTGCGGGGCGTGGTCGATCACCCGAGCAGTCTGGGTGACCCCGGTGACCACCGCCGCGAGCACTGCGGCGATGCCCAGGGTGAGCATCCCGCCGGTGTGCAGGGCAGTGGCCAGCATCTGGTCATCCGGGGTGGAGGGCTCGATGGTGGCGATGATGGTGAGGAACCCGGCGATGACCATCGCGAAGGTGATGCCGGAGACCGCACGCCACCCGGCGCGGGGATCAGCGGCCAGGCGGCGCGCACCCACCAGCAGCGCCGGTGCGGGTGCGAGGGCTGCAGCGATCCGAGCCGCGACCCACACCAGGAACGGGCCCGCCACGTTCATGCCGGCCACGATGGCCGCGACGAAGCCGATCGCGATCACCATCCCCAGGTTCGAGCCCTGGGAGTCGATCATCGGCATGATCTGCATGAACAGGAGGAAGCCGATGATCAGCGCACCCCAGATCAGCAGCCTCAGCACCGACATCCGCACGGTCCGGGAGTCCCGGGCCACGCCCAGCGGGCTCAGCACCACACCGGTCAGCGACACCGCGGCGGAGGCCGCGGCCAGCAGCACCACGCCCGCGATCAGCAGGGGGTAGGCCCACCAGGGCATCAGCAGCTCACCCACCGTGAACGGGGTGATCCCGAAGTCCAGTGCGGTCAGCGGTGCGGCGGCGAGCATGTGCACCACCACCCCGGCGGCCGCCCCCAGCAGGGCCTGCGCGGCCAGGTCCAGCACGGCGGTCCCGCCCACCTGCGCGGTGGTCCCACCCACCAGGCGGATGGCGGCCAGATCCCGCTCACGGCGGGCCAGGGACAGGCGGGCTGCGGAACCCCCCAGGCCCACGGCGCTCGGGATCAGGAGCACGGAGGCGAACAGCGCACACAGCATCAGGAACGGCATCAGCTGGGCCTCGGCGCTCACGGGACCGGTGAGGTCCGCGGGGATGCGTCGGGCGAAGGCGGCGGCACCACCGATCACAGTGGCGATGATGGCGGTGGCGGCGGTGAAGGCGATCACCGGGAGGGCGTCGGCCAGTGCGCCTCGGCGGCGCAGCAGCAGCGGGGCGGAGGTGATCAGGGCGTTCATCGGGCACCCCCGGTGTTCTGCTGGGGACGCTGGAACTCGCGGTCGATGCGACCGTCACGCATCGCGACGGTGCGGCGGCACGCCACGGCCACGGTCGGGTCGTGGGTCACCATCACCAGGCTCGCACCGGACTCCCGGCAGGCCTCCACCAGGACCTGCAGCACGGACTGGCCGGTGGTCTGGTCCAGGGCGCCGGTGGGTTCGTCGGCGAACACCACCGACGGGCGTCCGGCCAGGGCGCGGGCGATCGCGACTCGCTGCGCCTGGCCACCGGAGAGCTGGCCGGGCCTGCGGTCGTGCATCCCGTCCAGGCCCAGCCGGTCCAGCCAGCTGCGGGCCTCGCTCGAGGCTGCCCGGCGGGAGACCCCACCCAGCATGCGCGGCAGCATCACGTTCTCCACTGCGGTCAGTTCGGGCAGCAGCTGCCCGTCCTGGAAGACGAAGCCGAAGACGCTGCGGCGCAGGCGAGTGCGTCGGCGGTCCGGGAGGGAGGCGAGGTCCGTGCCGTCGTGCAGCACGGTGCCGGAGGTGGGGCGCAGGATCCCGGCAAGGGTGTGCAGCAGAGTGGTCTTGCCGCAGCCGGACGGCCCCATCACGGCGATCGAGTCGGCGCGGGCCACGTCCAGGTCCACGCCGTCCAGGGCGAACGTGCCGGTGCCCTTCTCGCCGTAGGACTTGACCAGCCGACGAGCGCTGAGCACGGGCACGGGGCCGCTGATCGGTACGTCCGGGGCGTGGTGCAGATCGTGGGTGACGGGGGCGGCGGGGCCCGTGGAGTGCACGGGCCCGGTAGGACGGGTGTCGGTCAGGGGTGCGATGTTCATGGCATCCAGCCTGGCCGCAAGGGCCCCGGACGCGCGTCGGCCCCGGGAGCGATCTCCCGGGGCCGATGTCAGACCGTGGTCGCACGCTGATGTCACACCGGCGCCGGTTGGTCGGGCAGGTCAGCCGAAGCGACCGGAGATGTAGTCCTCGGTCTGCTTGTTCGTGGGGTTGGTGAACATCTTCTCGGTGTCGTCGATCTCGATCAGGTGACCGGGCTTGCCGGTGCCGGCGATGTTGAAGAAGCCGGTGCGGTCCGAGACGCGGGACGCCTGCTGCATGTTGTGGGTGACGATCACGATCGTGTAGTCCTGCTTCATCTCGTGGATGAGGTCCTCGATCGCCAGGGTGGAGATCGGGTCCAGCGCGGAGCACGGCTCGTCCATCAGCACCACCTCGGGCTTCACCGCGATGGTGCGGGCGATGCACAGACGCTGCTGCTGACCACCGGACAGGCCCAGGCCCGGCTTGTCCAGGCGGTCCTTCACCTCGTTCCACAGGTTGGCGCCACGCAGCGAGGACTCCATCAGCTCATCGGCCGCCGCCTTCGAGATGCGGGAGCTGTTCAGCTTCACGCCCGCCAGCACGTTGTCGCGGATCGACATGGTGGGGAACGGGTTGGGCTTCTGGAACACCATGCCCACGCGGCGGCGCACGTTCACCGGGTCCACGCGGGGGTCGTAGATGTCCTCGCCGTCGATCTGCACCTTGCCCTTGGCGTAGGCGCCGGGGATCACCTCGTGCATCCGGTTCAGGGTGCGCAGGAAGGTGGACTTGCCACAGCCGGAGGGGCCGATCAGCGCGGTCACCGAGCGGGGCATGATCTGGACGTTGACGTCCTCCACGGCCAGGAAGTCGCCGTAGTAAATGTTCAGGTCCTCGACGGTGATGGGCAGAGGTGCGGCCATCGTGGTTCCTTTCGCTGGGGACGCCGGCTCAGCGGCTGATCTTCGGAGAGAAGTAGTGGCTGACCAGGCGCGCGATGATGTTCAGCACCATCACGATGATGATCAGGGTGAGGGCCGCCGCCCAGGCACGATCGATGTTCGTGGTGATCGAGCAGGCGTACACCTCCTGGTTGATCGGGTTGGTGACCGTATCGCTCATGCAGTTCGCGCTGCCGTTGCGGTACTGCTGGTTGATGTACGTGGGCAGCGTGGCCATGCGACCGTCGAACATGTTCCAGTTGATCGAGGTCACCATGCCCACCGTGAGCAGCAGTGGCGCGGTCTCGCCGATCACGCGGGCGATCGCCAGGGTGATGCCGGTGGTCAGACCCGCCACGGCGGTGCGCAGCACCACCCGCACGATGGTCAGCCACTTCGGCACCCCGAGGGCGTAGGCCGCCTCGCGCAGGTCCATCGGCACCAGGCGCAGCATCTCCTCGCTGGAGCGCACCACGGTGGGGATCATCAGCAGCGACAGCGCCACTGAGCCCATGATGCCCATGCGCACGCCCTGCTGGCCGTCCGGCAGGAACGCCAGGAACAGGGCCAGGCCGAACAGGCCCGCCACAATCGAGGGGATGCCGGTCATCACGTCCACCAGGAAGGTGACGCCCTTGCCGAGCACGCGCCGCCAGCCCTGATCGGCGTACTCCACCAGGAAGATCGCGGTGAACAGCCCGATCGGGATGGAGATGATCGAGGCCCACAGGGTGATCAGCAGCGTGCCCACGGTCGCGTGCAGCACACCACCGGCATCGGCACCGCCGACGATGCCGGACATGTCCTCGGTCCAGAACGAGAACGGGGTGGGCGAGGCCTGGATCAGGCGGGCACCGCCGCGGGAGAGGACCTCCCACAGCAAGGACACCAGCGGGAACATCGCCAGCGCGAACGCACCGATGACGATCAGCATCATCAGGCGGTCCATGGCCCAGCGGCGGCCCTCGCGGATCCACGAGTACACGTAGCCGAACAGCACATGGAGGATGAAGCCCAGCAGCATCAGCGCCGGGATCGAGAAGGCGTCGAAGGCCAGCAGGACGACGGCCGCGACAGCCGCACCGGCAAGGCCCGTGAACACCAGGTGGTACCAGGGCAGGCGTCGCTCGCCGCTGGCACGCATCATGGTGGGGATCTCGGGATCGGTGGTCGTGGTGCTCATGGTGACCTCAGCTCTTCGGGCCGCTGCGGGCGACGATGGCGCGGGCGATCGCGTTGATGATGAACGTCAGGACGAACAGCACCAGGCCCGTGAAGATCAGCAGGGACATGTCGACCCCGGAGGCCTCGGCCTGGCGGGAGGCGATGTTCGCCGCGATCGACTGGTGACGGCCCACCTCGAGGATGTGCCAGGAGAACGTGAACCCGGGGGCCAGGATCATCAGCACCGCCATGGTCTCGCCGAGCGCACGGCCCAGGCCCAGCATAGAAGCGGCCACCACGCCACTGCGCCCGAAGGGCAGCACGACGGTCTTGATGACCTCCCAGCGGGTGGCGCCGAGGGCCAGGGCGGCCTCCTCGGTGAGCCGCGGGGTCTGCAGGAACACCTCGCGGGCGATCGCGGTGATGATCGGCAGCACCATCACGGCCAGCACGACCGACGCCGAGGCCAGGTTCCGCATCGGGGCGGTGGGCTCACCGGCGAACAAGCCGATGATCGGCTCACCGCCCACCCACGGCATGAAGTCGGGCCACTGCAGCCAGCGTCCCAGGCCCCTGTCCGGATCCCCGAAGGTGTTGTTGAGGAAGACGTACAGCGGCTCCAGCTTGGGCACTAGCCAGATCCCGCCCCACAGGCCGTAGACCACCGACGGCACCGCGGCCAGCAGGTCGATCATGTAGCCCAGGCCCTGAGCCATCTTCCGCGGTGCGTAGTGGGAGATGAACAGGGCGATCAGCATCGAGATGGGGATCGCGATGACCAGGGCCAGGGCCGCGGCCAGCACGGTGCCGAAGATCAGCGGCGCCGTGTACTCGATGAGGGAGAACTCCGCGGTTCCGGCGAACTCCTGGCTGGCCTGGATCGCCGGCCACGCCTCCAGGGTCAGGAAGACGGCGACCGCGGCGAGGGTGAGGAAGATCAGCAGCCCGGAGCCGATGCTGAGGTTCGAGAAGAGGCTGTCGCCGAACCTGCGGCCGCCGCGCTTCATGGAGACGGGCGGGGCGTCCGGGGTCTCGGGCGTGACATCAGTGGTGCTCACAGGGACCTTCCTCGGAACTCACGGAGGGGTGGGGGAGACATCCGTGCCGCCGGGCCCCGAAAGGCCCGGCGGCACAGAGTATCTCGCTGGATCAACCGACCTTGATGCCGTCGATCGCTTCCTGGGCCTGCGTGGACATCTCGTCCGACAGCGGGGCGGAGCCGGCGTTGTCGGCACCGACCTGCTGGCCCTGATCGGAGACGATGAAGGAGGCGTACGCCTTCACCGCGTTGCCCTCGGCGGAGTCGGCGTAGGAGCCGCACAGCGCGAGGTAGGAGATCAGGACGATCGGGTACACGCCCTCCTCGGTGGTGGTGCGGTCCAGCTCCACCACGATGTCGTTCTCCTCGCGGCCCTCGGCGCGCGGGGAGACGTCCACGGCCTTGGCGGCGGCCTCGGCGGAGTACTCCACGAACTGCTCGCCCACCTGGATCTTGGCGATGCCGAGGTTGCCGGCCTGGGAGGCGTCGGCGTAGCCGATGGTGCCGTCGCCGCCCTCGACGGTGGAGATCAGGCCGGAGGTGCCGTCACCGGACTGGCCACCGTCGATGGGCCAGGTCTCGATGGGGCCGTGGGTCCAGGCCTCGGGGGCGTTCTCGGAGAGGTACTCGGTGAAGTTCTCCGTGGTGCCGGAGTCGTCCGAGCGGTGCACCGGGACGATGTCCTTGTCCGGGAGGGTGGCATCGGGGTTGTGCTCGGCGATCTTGGGGTCGTTCCACTTGGTGATGGTGCCGGCGAAGATCTCACCGATCACCTGGGGGGTGAGGTTCAGCTCGTCCACGCCCTCGAGGTTGTAGACCACGGCGATCGGGGAGATGTACACGGGCAGGTTGAACGCCTGCTCGCCGTTGCACACCTCGGTGGAGGCGGCCAGCTCCTCCTCGTCCAGCGGGGAGTCGGTGCCGGCGAACTTGACCTCGTTGGCCAGGAACTGCTCACGGCCGGTGCCGGAGCCGGTGGCGTCGTAGGTGACCTGGACGTCGCCGCCCTCGGCCTGCACCAGGCCCATGAAGGTCTCGGTCCATGCGGTCTGTGCGTTCTGCATGGAGGAGGCGCCGGAGCCGGCGATGCTGCCGGTCAGCTCTGCGTAGCCCGCGCCGCCTTCCTGGCCACCGGCGTCGGAGCCGTTGCTGCCGCCGCCGGCGTTGCCGCCGTCGCCACCGTTGCCGGAGTCGCCGCCGCCACAGGCGGAGAGGGCGAGACCACCGGTCAGACCGAGCGCGGCCAGCGCGACGAGCTTGTTCTTGCGAACGTTCACTGTGAGTCCTTTCGGGGCCGGGTCGGCCCTGCTTCCTGAAGAATCTGCGACGTGTGTCGACTGGGACGCTAGGGAGTGCAGGTGACGCCACGCCCCCGACTATGTGAACAACGGGTTAACTCCGCCGGATTGTGACCGAAACCGCAGGCAGGGACGCAGGTCGGGAAAGGATACGAACAGGTCACGATCCCGCAGGACCGTGGCGCAGGTCGCATCGGCTCATGCCCCGTGGACCAGCGCTTCCCGCAGGCGGGGGCAGCGCGAGCTCAGTAGCGGGTACTGGACATGCCCACACCGACGATGATCAGCAGGACGTAGGCGACCCACAGCAGCAGGATCAGGCTGCCGATGATCGAGGTGACCAGACCGGCGATCGCCAGCCCCCGCCCGCCCTTGGGGGACGCGGCGCTCGGTGCCGTCTCCTTCATCCCCAGGATCGAGAAGACCAGTCCGAACGGCGCCGTGAAGCCCGCGCAGAACGCGATGGATGCGATGCCCAGCACCATCCCCGTGATGGCCATCCCGGAGGACGGCGGTCCTGGCGCATAGGTCGGGTACCCGTGACCGTGGGCGCCCTGGTCGACCTGGGCCGCGAAACCCTGCTGATCCTGCTGGTACTGCGGGGACGGGGACATCGCCGAGGATCCGCCGTACGGATCCGTGTACGGGTCCTGGTACTCCCCGGCCGAGCCCTGCCCATAGCCGTCCCTCCCCTGGCCCGCGCCCTGTGCGTACGGGTCGTCCCCACCATTGGGCGATCCGAAGTCCGGGAACTGGTGCCCCCCGTTGTTCGACATGCTTCTCCCCTGCTCGTCGCGTTGCTCGCGCGGCGCCGGTGGCACCGGCGCGCCTGATGCCGCCACCCGACGGTGCGGCTTCGCAGGATGCTACCGAGTCAGGAGATGTTGGGCAGGTGGCGTTCCACAGCCACCACGCGGCCGGCCGAGGTGGTGTGCAGCACCAGGGCCTCCCCGGCGGCGAGGAACGGGTCCTCCCGGGGCAGTTCCAGGGCGGCGCCGCGATCGGCGGACTCCTTGACGGTGCCGATCACCGTGGGCAGCACCGGCCGGTGCGTGCACACCACGGTGCCGCGCCCCTCGTGCAGCACCCGCTCGATCACCGCTGCGGTGCGGGAGGGGTGCTCTTCCGCCCCGGCCTCGGTGAGCTCGTCCTTGGTCCTGATGGTGAGGCCCTCGATACGGGCGAAGGGCTCCACGGTGGCCAGGCACCGCTTCCAGGGGCTGCTCAGCACCCGGGTGGGATCGAAGGCGTCGATCAGTCCGGGAAGGGCCTGCGCCTGCTTCTTCCCCTTCTTGTTCAGGGGTCGCGACTTCTCCCCCTTCCGCCACTTCGCACGGGGCAGGGCAGCGCCGTGCCGCTGCAGGACGATGGGGACGGTCTCCAGCGTCTCGTCCTCCAGGAACCGGCGCAGGGTGGCCACCAGCACCTGGTCCCCCTGCCGGGTGAGCATCTGCTCTGCCTCGTCGACCGGGACCCAGCGCACCTCGTCCACCTCGGCCGGGTCCTCCGGGCCGGGCGCGGCCTTCGCACGCACGGTCCCGATCCAGTACTGGACGATCTTGGTGCGACCGTCGGGCAGCAGGTACACCGACGCCGGCAGCGGACGGTGCAGCCGCACCCGATACCCGGTCTCCTCGGCCACCTCGCGCACGGCGGCCGCGGGGAAGGTCTCCCCCTTGTCGAGCTTGCCCTTGGGCACCGACCAGTCGTCGTAGCGGGGACGGTGCACGAGCAGCACCTCGAGGCGGGAGGACTTCTCACGCCAGGCGAGCACGCCGGCGGCCAGCACGGGCGGCGGGGTCCCGGGGGCGACGCGCACTCTCAGCCCGCTTCCGGCAGGCGCAGCTGGACGTCCTCGGCGGCGAGCTCGAAGCCCCAGCGCCGGTACAGCTCCAGGGCCGCAGTGTTGTCGGCCTCGACGTACAGCTCCACGCGCTGCACGCCGGTGTCGCGCAGGCGGTGAAGCGCGGCGCCGATCAGATGACCGGCCACGCCCTTGCCCTGGGCCTGCGGCGCCGTGCCCACCACGTACAGCTCCGCGACAACGGGCTCGCTGCCGGCTGCGGGTTCGCGCTTGACCCATACGAACCCCAGCAGCTCCCCGTTCTTCCGCGCCAGCATCAGGTCCTCCGGATCGAACCAGGGCTCGGCGGTGCGGCGGTCGAGGTCCTCGCGGGTGAGGGCACCCTGCTCGGGATGGTCGGCGAAGGCCTGGGCGTTGACCTGCACCCAGGCATCGGCGTCGCGCTCGGCCACGAACGAGTCCAGCTCCAGGCCCTGGATCCGGGCCTCCGGCACGGGCGGCAACGATGTGGCACCGGCCAGGTCGAGGTGCAGGGTGAGCAGCCGGCGGGTGACTTCCAGGCCCTTCGCGGCAAGGAACTCGAGGGCGGGGTCCAGTGCGCCGTGGGCCCACACCCCTGCATCGGGGCGCGCGGACAGGGCGGCGCGCAGCAGCGCGGTTCCGTGGCCCTGCCGGCGCACGGAGGGGTGCACCATGCCCTGCACGGTGCCGTCGGGCAGGATCGAGGCGTAGGCCGAGGCCGCTCCAGCGAGGTCGCGCTCCGCACCTTCCTCCGCGGGGATCAGCAGGTGCCGGGCGCCGGGGCCGGAGAGCGCGAGCCGCGCGGGCTCGTCGAGGGCCGACACACCGTCATAGCGACTGGTCGCCTCCAGCAGGGCCTCGACGGAATCCCGCTCCTCCGAGGAGAGGGCATCCGACATGATCATGGGGTCCTTCCGGGGCCGATGATGCCGCCAGTTCCGGCGGCCGCTCGTAGACTGACACTGTAACGCCCGCCCGAACCCGTCGTCGGCCGCGGCCTGGTCCCCGGAACCGAGAGCGAGAAGCGCCCCATGACCGCTCCCGAGCGTGCCCCCCTGGGTGCCGCCCTGGCGCTGCTGATGGCATTGGTCGCCCTCACCGGCGCCCACTCCCCCACCCTCGTCGCCGTGGCGGTCGCCGTGATCGGTGCGCTGGTGGGGATCGCCTGGCCCGCCCTGCTCGAGCTGCCCTCCCCGCTCGGCACCCGGATCGCGGTGGGCGGCACCGGTGTGCTGGGGGCCGTGGGCGCCCTGCTGATCGCGGGCCGTGACGGCGCGGTCTCCGCCGTGATCATCGTGTGTGCGATCGGGGTGTTCGCGTCCTTCGTGCACCAGATGATGCGGCGGGAGCGCACCCGCCTGACCGACTCCCTCACCGGGACCGTGGCCGGGGTGATGCTCACCGGCCTGGGCAGCTGCTGGGTGCTGGCGCAGGTCGCCGCCGTGGACAAGGCCGCCACCGGTCTGGTGGCGGCGATCGCCCTCGGGCTCGCGGTGACGCTGCTGGTGAACGCCACCGGCCTGCCCACCGCGGTACGGGTGGTGCTGGCCACCGTGCTGGGGACCGCACTGACCGTGTTCCTGGCCGGCGCACTGGCCGGGATCGAGCTGCTCCCGGCGGCCGCGGCGGGACTGGTGACCACGGTCGGCGCATGCGGCGCCCATCTGCTGCTGGGCTCGGCGCTGATGGCGCGACAGCCTGCCGCATCGCTCGCCGTGGCGGGTGCACCGGTGGCCACCGTGGGCGTGGTGACGCTGATGGCCGTGAACCTGCTGGCCTGAGCCGTTAGACTCGCCATCATGTCCTCTCTCTCTCTCTTCTTCATGGCCCTGGTGGTCCTCGTCGGCGTCGGCACCCTCGCCTTCGCGGTGCTCGTCCTGGCCCGCCTGTTCGGCCGCTGACCCCGCGAGGTCCTCGCCGTGCCGATCTCCCTCGATCCGTCGCTGCCCCGTTCCCTGTACCCCCTGGCCTGGCTGGTGGGCACCTGGGAGGGCAGCGGCGCCCTGCACCGACCCGGAGACGAGTCCGGTGACCGCCGGGTGGAGCAGCGCCTGGAGTGCACCCCTACCGAGGACGGCACGCTCACCTGGCGCTCCGAGGTGTACGTGGTGGACGAGGCCGCTCCCCTGCCTCCCACCAGTGTCTTCGCCCGCGAGGACGTACCTGCGCCGCAGCAGGGCTCCGGCCAGCGGCGCCTGCTGATGCGTGAGCGCGGGGTGTGGACCGTGGGCGACCCGCTGCCCGGCCAGGACCTCGCCGCTGCCCGTGAGGCCGCCCCCGGCAGCCCCGCCGGCATGCTCTCCTACGGACTGGACGTCGCCATCGACCCGACCACCGGGGAGGACGCCGCCGAGGCGTCGACGTGGGTCGGGGAGGTGCGCGGGCCGCGCATCCAGCTGGCCCGTCGTGACGGCGTGACGAACCGGGTGCTCGAGACCCGCATGGCCGGGTACATCTCCGGGCGCCTGATGTGGCTGTGGGAACGCCGCGGCACCGAGCAGCACACCGGCGCCGATGCCGACGGCAAGAGTCCCGAGTGGCCGGGCGAGGGCCTGATCCCCTACCTCTCCCTGGAGCTCGATCGTGTCTGATACCGACAGCACTGCCGCACCCCTGCCCCCGCTGCGCCGTGAGCGAGCGGTCCTCGGTGAAGGCCCCGATGCCGCCGTGCCTGCCCACTACGGTGCACCGCTGCGTGAGCAGCGCCGACTGCTGGACTCCCGCTCCGTGGTGGACCTGGGGCAGTTGGAGCTGCTCGAGGTCAGCGGGGCCGACGCCCGCACCTGGCTCACCACCACCACCTCCCAGGTGCTCACCGGCATTCCCGTGGGCAGCAGTGCGAGCCTCGCGGTGCTCTCCCCCCAGGGGCGCGTGGAGCACGTGGCCGCAGCGGTGGTCACCGCTGCTGACGCCGTGCTGCTGATCCTGGATGCCGGCTGCCGCGCCGGCATGCGCCGCTACCTGGAGATGATGCGCTTCGCTGCCCGCGTGGAGCTCACCGACCGTGACGACCTGCGGGTGCTCGGCGCGCTCGCCCCCGCCGCCGAGGTGCTCTCCACCCACGCGATCTCGCTGGAACTGCCGGAACCTGTGGCCGTGTGGTCCGACCGCTGGCCCCAGGTGGCACCCGGCGGTGTGGCCTACGGCCCCGATCCCGAGGATCCGGCCGGTGCCGTGCTCACGGTCGTCGACGCCCAGCAGGCGTCGGCCCTGGCCTGGCGCGAGGAGCACCTGGCCGGGATGCTCGCCTGGGAGGCGGTGCGGATCGCCGACCATCGCGCCCGCCCCGCGCGGGAGGTGGACGACCGCACCATCCCCCACGAACTGGACCTGCTGCGCACCGCCGTGCACACCACCAAGGGCTGCTACCGCGGTCAGGAGACCGTCGCCAAGGTGCTGAACCTGGGGCAGCCGCCCCGGCGCCTGGTGATGCTGCACCTGGACGGATCGCAGGACGTGTCCGTCGCGCCCGGCGGCGAGGTGCGCCTGGGCGGTGCGGACGGCAAGGTGGTCGGTGCCGTGACCAGTGCCGCGATGCACGTGGACCTCGGGCCGATCGCCCTGGCGGTGGTCAAGCGGGCGGTGCCGGTGGACGCGCAGCTGTCCGTGGCGGTGCCGGACCCCTCCGATGCCACGGAGGTCCATGCCTGGCTGGATGCCACTCAGGAGCCCATCGTCCTGCCCCGTGACCACGGGGAGCGCCCGGCCACTGCTCGTCTCTGAGCCCGCACCGCTCCCACAGCTGGGATGATGGACACATGAACGGCGAGGGCGAGCAGCAGGACTGGACCAGCAAGCGCCACGAGGTGATCCAGGCGCAGCAGAACGCGCTGGAAGCACAGCGGCGTGAGGAGCACGAGCGCGCCACCGCGATCATCACCAAGGCGATCGAGGCGTACCGCGCGGCCGGGATCGAGCCGATCCCCCTGCAGGCGCGGCCGTTCACCGGGACGGGCACCATCCGCACCTCCCTGACGGGCTGGTACCTCAAGCACGACCGCACCCTCGCCGTGGACGAGGAGGGCCGCTTCTACGTGCTGCGTGTCCCCGGCGGCCTGCTGTCGCGGCTGAAGGGCGCCACCCCGGAGCCCAGCCCGGCACCGCTGGCGGTGGGTCGTGGTGCGCGTGACGGCGAGACCTTCGAGATCAAGGAGCTGCTGCAGATGCGGCTCGAGGACCCGGTGCGCCCGTGAACCCCACTGCCCCCGCACCGTCCTCGCGTCCGTCCGCGCCCTCCCCCCGTGGCTCCGGTGCCACCGGGCACCGCACCTCCCGCGCCGAGCTGCTGAGGATGGCACTGGAGAAGCGGCTCACCGCCGGCGCCTCCCGAGGCCGGCAGGATGCCCTGTCGATCGGTCGAGCGGCCGTGGCCGCCTCGCTCGCCTATCTGGTCAGCCATGTGCTGTGGGGGCACGAGTTCCCGTTCTTCTCCTCGATCGTCGCGTTCATCATCATCGGGTTCGGCACCGAGACGAAGATCCGCAAGGTGATCGAGATGAGCGCCGGGGTGATGATCGGGGTGCTGCTGGGGGAGCTGGCCCGCTCCACGATCGGCTCGGGCACCTGGCAGATCGCCGTGGTGATCCTGGTGGCCGGGACACTGGCCCGGCTGCTGGACTCCGGGAACCTGTTCGGCTTCCAGGTCACCATCCAGTCGCTGCTGGTGATGATCATGCCGATCACCCCGGGGATGACCCCGGGGGGCCGGGTGGTCGATGCCCTCACCGGTGTGACCGTGGCGATCCTGATCCACCTGCTCACCTCCGGGGACCCCCGCCGGGTGCAGCGCAAGGCAGCCACCCGCTTCTTCCGGGAGCTGGAGGACACCATGGTGTCCCTGGCCCTGGCTGCCCGCAGTGGTGACGTGAGCGTGGCGCAGGCCGCCCTCAAGTCGGTGCGGGACTCGTCCCAGTCCTTCACCGACGAGTGGAAGCTGGCGAACGAGGCGGCCAACGAGATGGCCACCTACTCCCCCACCGCCCATCGGCACGCCGCCGGGGTGGAGCGCCTGCAGCACCTGCTGATCGGATCGGACCGCGCGATGAGGAACCTGCGGGTGATCGCCCGGCGCGAGGTCGAGTTCCTCACCGCCGTGGAGAGCGACGCCCACTCCACCCTGGCCGATGCCCTGCTGGCCTGCCGTGACGCCATCACCGAGCTGCGGGCCGCGGTGGGGCACGACGACGTGGACTTCACCGCGGCCCGCCGCGCGCTGCGCCTGTTCGGCTCCTACCTCACCCCCGAGCTGCTGCTGAAGAACGATCAGGGGGTGCGGCCCGGCCGCGCCGGCCATTTCGAGGGCGTGACCCTGGTGATCCAGCTGCGGTCCCTCGCGATCGACCTGCTGCAGGCCACGGGCCTGGACGCGAAGGACGCCAAGCGGTTCCTGCCCAGCCTGCTGATCGCGGCCGACGGCGAGTCGATCGGGCCGCGTCCGCTGACCCGGGAGATGAAGGCGGTGGAGCCGCCTGCTACCACCGAGGCGCTCGAACTGCTGATCACCGACCGCTCGGACCCCGCCCGACGACGCTGACCCGTCCCGGCCCCGGTGGCTGGCCGCTCCCGGGCGCGCTGCCAGGGAGGACGCGGCATGCCCGACTATCCTGGCGCGATGATCGCCCTCATCCAGATGTGGATCTTCGCCGTGCTCGCCCTCGCCCTGCTGGCTGTCGAGGTGTGGGCCTTCGCCAACGCGATCCGCTTCCGGCCCGATGCCTACGTGGCCGCCGGGAAGCGCACCAAGACGTTCTGGTGCGTGCTGACGGGCGTGGCGATGCTGCTGGGCTTCCTGTCCCTGCCCTACCCGATCGGCAGCGGCGGTGCCTCGATGCTGTTCATGATCATCGCCATCGTGATCGCCGGGATCTTCCTGGCCGATGTGCTCCCGGCCCTGAAGTCCGTAATGCGCAGGGCGCAGGGCAACCGCTGGTGACTCGGTCGAGCGGGGGCCCGCCGCTCGGTGAGTGGACCGCAGTGGCTGCTCGGGCAGCCTGACACGCCCACCGGCGTCCACTCGCCGGCACAACCGAACAAGCGAAGAGCGCCCGCCCCGCAGCTGCGGGACGGGCGCTTCGTCAGCTTTCAGTCGAGGCAGGCCTCGCTGAATGGCGTGATGCGGCTCAGCCCTCGTGGGTGCCGGCCGAGCGCAGGTTCTCGCAGGCCTCGACGACGCGGGCGGCCATGCCGGCCTCGGCCTTCTTGCCCCAGGCGCGCGGGTCGTAGGCCTTCTTGTTGCCCACCTCGCCGTCGACCTTGAGCACGCCGTCGTAGTTCTTGAACATGTGCGAGGCCACGGGACGGGTGAAGGCGTACTGGGTGTCGGTGTCGATGTTCATCTTGACGACACCGTTGTCCACGGCCTCCCGGATCTCCTCCAGGGTGGAGCCGGAGCCACCGTGCATCACGAGGTCGAACGGCATGTCCTTGCCGTACTTCTCGCCCACGGCCTTCTGGATGTCCAGCAGCACCGAGGGGCGCAGCTTGACGTTGCCCGGCTTGTACACGCCGTGCACGTTGCCGAAGGTGAGGGCGGTCAGGTAGCGGCCGTTCTCGCCCAGGCCCAGCTTCTCGGCGGTCTTCAGGCCGTCCTCGGGGGTGGAGAACAGCTTGTCGTTGGAGACGTTGGCCTCCACGCCGTCCTCCTCGCCGCCGACCACGCCGACCTCGATCTCGAGGATCTTCTTGGCCTCGACGGACTTGGCCAGGAGGCGCTCGGCGATCTCGAGGTTCTCGTCGATCGGGACGGCGGAGCCGTCCCACATGTGCGACTGGAACAGGGGGTCCAGGCCCTTCTTGACGCGGTTCTCGAGGTCCCACTCGATCAGGGGCTCCACCCACGTGGGCAGGACCTCCTTGGCGCAGTGGTCGGTGTGCAGCGCGACGTTGATCGGGTAGTTCTTGGCCACGGCGTGCACGAACTCGGCCAGAGCGATGGAGCCGGCCACGCGGTCCTTGACGGTGGAGCCGGAGAGGTACTCGGCGCCACCGAAGGACACCTGGATGATGCCGTCGGAGTTGGCCTCGGTGAAGCCCTGCAGCGCGGCGATGGCCGTCTGCGAGCTGGAGACGTTGACCGCGGGGTAGGCGAACTTGCCGGCCTTGGCGCGGTCGATCATCGCGCTGTACTGGTCGGGAGTGACAACTGCCATGGGGTATTTCTCCTTCAGGAAGAGACTGCTGGGACGACCTCGGGCGCAATGATGCGACACGGGATCGCTCGTCCTTGTTCATTGTTCCACAGTGGCCCCGGGCCGCCCCCGGGGAGGGTCCCGGAGGCTCCGGGAGTGGCCTGCGTCTCAGTGACGGCGCGTCCCGGGATCAGATCGGCGCGCCTGCGTCACTGGGGACGAGCTCCATCAGCGCCTGATCGGGTGCCTTCGCGCCAGGCGGCGGTGGGAGATACTCAGCAGGCCTCGTCGCACCAGGTTCCCCCGCCGACCCGAGCCCCTGCAGGCGCTCGACCCCGCGCCGGACAGCGTTGGCGTGCTGTCTCAGTGCCTCCGTATCGGCTCCGCAGAACATGTCCCCTCGTCCCCTCCGCGATCCAGCGATCCTCGACACCGCGCGGGCCGCACTGGCGCTCGTCGGCATCACCGGGTACGGCACGGGCCGGTACGAACCGGGCATCGATCCGCACACGCAGGACCCTCTGACCGTCGAGGAGGCCCCCGTGGTGGCACGTCACGAACGCGGCGTGGACCTCGACCAGCTCGTGCAGGATGCCGACGCAGCCTGCGCCGACCTCCCGGCGACGCCCTCCGAACCCCTTGAGCACGACAAGGGTTCAGGCTCCCGCCGCGACCGCTCCCGCTGATCCCCGCAGGATCCCGACACAGGCGCGATCCGTAACGTGACCAGCCCCGCGGATCGCCCCCTCACGGCCCCACGCCACAGCGCGCACTCAGGGCGCACGCGCAACGCCGTACGGGCCGACGTCAGTCGAGCGCGGCGAAGTCCCGCTCCTCCTCGGCGCCCTCCGCGTTGTCCTGCACCACGAATCGGATCGGGTCGACTTTCGACCACACCGCGAACAGCGCAGCGAACACGATCATCGCGATACCGGCCCACAGGTTCGCATTCACACCACCGGTCTTGGCTGCTTCCTCGGGACTGAACCCGAATAGGCCCGTGAGCAGCACGATCAGCCCGAACAGCCCGATCAGCGCCCCGATGAACGTACGGATGTCGAAGGCTCCCGCCAACTCGACATGCTTGCCGCTGCCGCCACCTTCGGAACCGGGTGCGTGCGAATCCTTGCTCTGCTTCTCAGTCATCGTCAGCTCCACTCAACGATCAGGCGAACACAATATTCAGGCCGATGACCAGGGCCAGCGCAATACCAGCCATCGGCACGGGGCGCCGCCAGAACGGCAGTTCGGCCTCTTCAGCATCGACCAGATCGGTCTTCGGAGTCTCGGAGTACACCAGGCCCTTCAGCTCATGCGCAGGCTTGGGCTTGGTCACCATGGTCACGATCACCGAGACAAGGATGTCGACCACGAACGCCGTGGCTGCCGACACGAACGCGAGACCCTGGCCCGGCAGGTCGAACAGTCCGAAGAACGTCGACGCCGACCACAGCGCGATCGCGGACAGCGCGCCCGCCACCAGACCGGTCCACCCGGCCGTCGGCGTCATCCGACGCCAGAACATGCCCAGGATGAAGGTGGCGAACAGCGGAGCGTTGAAGAACCCGAACAGGGTCTGCAGGTAGTCCATCAGGTTCGAGAAGGCGGAGGCGATCAGGGCGGTGAAGATCGCGATCACGGACGCAGCGACCGTCGCCACACGGCCCACCTTCAGGTAGTGGGCATCCTCGGCGCCTTGCTGAGTATTCGTAGTCGTGGGAGCCACCGAATCTTGCTCTTGGGGACCGCCGATCGTGCCGACGGGGGCCAGTAGCCGCCGCGGTGGGGACCACTGGCTCCCGCCGGCATCGGGTCACTGGGGCAGTGCGGTGTGTTCTCGCATGTTCCTGTCGCCGGTGTCGATCCAGATTGTGTTGTGCACGATGCGGTCCATGATCGCATCGGCGTGGACTGCTCCACCGAGCCGGGCGTGCCAGTCCTTCTTCGGGTACTGGGTGCAGAACACGGTCGAGCCGGTGTCATAGCGGCGCTCGAGCAGTTCCAGCAGCATCGAACGCATTCCCTCGTCAGGATGGTCCAGCAGCCACTCGTCGATCACCAGCAGCGAGAACGTGGAGTACTTCCGCAGGAACTTCGTCTGGCCCTGCGGCTTGTCCTTTGCCAGGGCCCAGGCCTCTTCGAGGTCGGGCATTCGGATGTAGTGGGCTCGGAGCCGGTGCTGGCAGGCCTGCTTCGCCAGCGCGCAGCCGAGGTAGGACTTCCCTGAGCCGGTGAAGCCCTGGAAGACCACGTTCTGTTGCCGCTGGATGAAGGAGCAGGTTGCCAGTTGCGCGATCACGTTCCGGTTCAGTCCCCGTTCCTCGACCAGATCCAGCCGCCGCAGGTCCGCTCCGGGATAACGCAGCCCCGCCCGGCGGATCAGACCCTCGACCTTTCCATGATTGAAGATGGAATGCGCCTCGTCCACGATCAGCTGGAGCCGTTCCTGGAACGACATCCCCAGCACGTGAGCCTCATCCTGGGCATCGATCGCGTCCAGCAGCGCGGTCGCGCCCATCTCGCGCAGCTTCCGCTTCGTGTCGTTATCGATCACGCTCACCGGACACCTCCGGCGTAGTAGTCGGCGCCACGGACGTATCCGCCGTCTTCCGCGGGTTCCTCGCGGGGTGGACGCAGGGCGGCGACCTTGTCCTGCCCGGTGGCCAAGATCGGGTGCAGATGCGCATAGCGCGGTGAACGGACCCGTCCCGTCAGCGCGAGTGCGCAGGCCGCCTCGACCCGATCTACGGAGAAGCGGCGAGAGAGCCGTAGCACCGCCAACGCGGGATCCAGGCCCTGTTCCACGATCGGCACGGACTCGAAGATCCGCTGGATCACGATCACCGTGGCCGGCCCGACCCGATCTGCCCACGCCCGCACCCTCTGCGCGTCCCAGGCCTGGAAACGCTCGCCCGCAGGTAGGTCCGCGTCGTTGGTGCGGTACTCATTGCTCGCGGTCTCCGGGAGCAGCAGGTGACTGGTCAGTCGCTGGCTGCCCTGATAGATCTCCAGCGTCCGGGCCGTGATGCGCAGATCGACCTTCGCGCCGATGTGCGCGAACGGCGCGGAGTAGAAGTTCCGCGCGAACGTGACGTGCCCGTTCCTGCCCACTCGTCGTCCGTAGTGCCATGTCGAGATCTCGTAGGGCACCGCCGGCAGCGGCGTCAGCAGCGGCCGCTCCTCCGCGTCGAACACGCTGGCGCGGGATCCGGGCCGCTTCTGGAACGGCTCCGCGTTATAGGCCTCCATCCGCTGCCCGATGGCGGCTGCAAGTTCGGGCAGGGACGTGAATCGCTGATCCCGCAGCCCGGCGATGACCCAGGTCGCGACGTGCGCGACGGTGTTCTCCACGCTCGCCTTGTCTTTCGGTTTCCGCACCCTCCCCGGGAGCACCGCCGCCGAGTAATGCGCTGCCATCTCGCGATACGCATCGTTCAGGACGATCTCGCCCTCGCGGGGGTGCTTCACCACACCGGTCTTGAGGTTGTCCGGAACGATCCTCGGGACCGTCCCGCCCAGCGCCTCGAACATCGCTACGTGCGCTCGCAGCCAGGACTCCTGGCGCATATCCAGCGCCGGGAAGCAGAACGCGTAACGAGAAAAAGGCAGGCAGGCAACGAACAAGAACACCTTCGAGACCTCGCCGGTGACCGGATCGGCCAGCTCCATCGTGGGGCCGGACCAGTTGAGTATTCGTAGTCGTGGGAGCCACCGAATCTTGCTCTTGGGGACCGCCGATCGTGCCGACGGGGGCCAGTAGCCGCCGCGGTGGGGACCACTGGCTCCCGCCGGCATCGGGTCACTGGGGCAGTGCGGTGTGTTCTCGCATGTTCCTGTCGCCGGTGTCGATCCAGATTGTGTTGTGCACGATGCGGTCCATGATCGCATCGGCGTGGACTGCTCCACCGAGCCGGGCGTGCCAGTCCTTCTTCGGGTACTGGGTGCAGAACACGGTCGAGCCGGTGTCATAGCGGCGCTTGAGTATTCGTAGTCGTGGGAGCCACCGAATCTTGCTCTTGGGGACCGCCGATCGTGCCGACGGGGGCCAGTAGCCGCCGCGGTGGGGACCACTGGCTCCCGCCGGCATCGGGTCACTGGGGCAGTGCGGTGTGTTCTCGCATGTTCCTGTCGCCGGTGTCGATCCAGATTGTGTTGTGCACGATGCGGTCCATGATCGCATCGGCGTGGACTGCTCCACCGAGCCGGGCGTGCCAGTCCTTCTTCGGGTACTGGGTGCAGAACACGGTCGAGCCGGTGTCATAGCGGCGCTCGAGCAGTTCCAGCAGCATCGAACGCATTCCCTCGTCAGGATGGTCCAGCAGCCACTCGTCGATCACCAGCAGCGAGAACGTGGAGTACTTCCGCAGGAACTTCGTCTGGCCCTGCGGCTTGTCCTTTGCCAGGGCCCAGGCCTCTTCGAGGTCGGGCATTCGGATGTAGTGGGCTCGGAGCCGGTGCTGGCAGGCCTGCTTCGCCAGCGCGCAGCCGAGGTAGGACTTCCCTGAGCCGGTGAAGCCCTGGAAGACCACGTTCTGTTGCCGCTGGATGAAGGAGCAGGTTGCCAGTTGCGCGATCACGTTCCGGTTCAGTCCCCGTTCCTCGACCAGATCCAGCCGCCGCAGGTCCGCTCCGGGATAACGCAGCCCCGCCCGGCGGATCAGACCCTCGACCTTTCCATGATTGAAGATGGAATGCGCCTCGTCCACGATCAGCTGGAGCCGTTCCTGGAACGACATCCCCAGCACGTGAGCCTCATCCTGGGCATCGATCGCGTCCAGCAGCGCGGTCGCGCCCATCTCGCGCAGCTTCCGCTTCGTGTCGTTATCGATCACGCTCACCGGACACCTCCGGCGTAGTAGTCGGCGCCACGGACGTATCCGCCGTCTTCCGCGGGTTCCTCGCGGGGTGGACGCAGGGCGGCGACCTTGTCCTGCCCGGTGGCCAAGATCGGGTGCAGATGCGCATAGCGCGGTGAACGGACCCGTCCCGTCAGCGCGAGTGCGCAGGCCGCCTCGACCCGATCTACGGAGAAGCGGCGAGAGAGCCGTAGCACCGCCAACGCGGGATCCAGGCCCTGTTCCACGATCGGCACGGACTCGAAGATCCGCTGGATCACGATCACCGTGGCCGGCCCGACCCGATCTGCCCACGCCCGCACCCTCTGCGCGTCCCAGGCCTGGAAACGCTCGCCCGCAGGTAGGTCCGCGTCGTTGGTGCGGTACTCATTGCTCGCGGTCTCCGGGAGCAGCAGGTGACTGGTCAGTCGCTGGCTGCCCTGATAGATCTCCAGCGTCCGGGCCGTGATGCGCAGATCGACCTTCGCGCCGATGTGCGCGAACGGCGCGGAGTAGAAGTTCCGCGCGAACGTGACGTGCCCGTTCCTGCCCACTCGTCGTCCGTAGTGCCATGTCGAGATCTCGTAGGGCACCGCCGGCAGCGGCGTCAGCAGCGGCCGCTCCTCCGCGTCGAACACGCTGGCGCGGGATCCGGGCCGCTTCTGGAACGGCTCCGCGTTATAGGCCTCCATCCGCTGCCCGATGGCGGCTGCAAGTTCGGGCAGGGACGTGAATCGCTGATCCCGCAGCCCGGCGATGACCCAGGTCGCGACGTGCGCGACGGTGTTCTCCACGCTCGCCTTGTCTTTCGGTTTCCGCACCCTCCCCGGGAGCACCGCCGCCGAGTAATGCGCTGCCATCTCGCGATACGCATCGTTCAGGACGATCTCGCCCTCGCGGGGGTGCTTCACCACACCGGTCTTGAGGTTGTCCGGAACGATCCTCGGGACCGTCCCGCCCAGCGCCTCGAACATCGCTACGTGCGCTCGCAGCCAGGACTCCTGGCGCATATCCAGCGCCGGGAAGCAGAACGCGTAACGAGAAAAAGGCAGGCAGGCAACGAACAAGAACACCTTCGAGACCTCGCCGGTGACCGGATCGGCCAGCTCCATCGTGGGGCCGGACCAGTCGACCTCCACGCTCTGGCCGGCCTTGTGACCGACTCTCGAAGCGGCACCGGTGACCATGACGTGGTGCTGGTAGGTGCGGCAAAACCGGTCATACCCCATCGCCGGATCCCCAGCCGCCGTGGTCGCGTCGAAGTACTCGCCGTGCAACAGCTTCAGCGTCACGCCGACCCTGGCCATCTCTCGATGGACCTGTTCCCAGTCCGGCTGTGCGAACACGCTCTCGTGCTCGCCCCGGCCCGGGAACAACCGGGCATACACCTGCTCATCGGCGACGTCCGCGATATCGCCCCACCCGATCCCTGCAGCGTCAGCGGCCTCGAACACCGCCCTCACGGACTTGCGGGACATGCCCTGCGAGGACGAAATCGCTCGCCCCGACAGACCTTCTGCGCGCAGCTGGAGCACCAGCTTCGCCCTGATCTTCCGTACCATTCCAGATTGCTCCTTCCGCCGCGTGCCCTATACACACGGCGGAAGGAGCGTAGACAGAGCGGCCCCAACGACACCACTGGTGGTCCCGAACGACGCCACCGCTACGGCAGCGACGTGGCACCCGAACCCTCGATCAGCGGACCCCAGCGAGGCGAATATTCAGCGCTCGAGCAGTTCCAGCAGCATCGAACGCATTCCCTCGTCAGGATGGTCCAGCAGCCACTCGTCGATCACCAGCAGCGAGAACGTGGAGTACTTCCGCAGGAACTTCGTCTGGCCCTGCGGCTTGTCCTTTGCCAGGGCCCAGGCCTCTTCGAGGTCGGGCATTCGGATGTAGTGGGCTCGGAGCCGGTGCTGGCAGGCCTGCTTCGCCAGCGCGCAGCCGAGGTAGGACTTCCCTGAGCCGGTGAAGCCCTGGAAGACCACGTTCTGTTGCCGCTGGATGAAGGAGCAGGTTGCCAGTTGCGCGATCACGTTCCGGTTCAGTCCCCGTTCCTCGACCAGATCCAGCCGCCGCAGGTCCGCTCCGGGATAACGCAGCCCCGCCCGGCGGATCAGACCCTCGACCTTTCCATGATTGAAGATGGAATGCGCCTCGTCCACGATCAGCTGGAGCCGTTCCTGGAACGACATCCCCAGCACGTGAGCCTCATCCTGGGCATCGATCGCGTCCAGCAGCGCGGTCGCGCCCATCTCGCGCAGCTTCCGCTTCGTGTCGTTATCGATCACGCTCACCGGACACCTCCGGCGTAGTAGTCGGCGCCACGGACGTATCCGCCGTCTTCCGCGGGTTCCTCGCGGGGTGGACGCAGGGCGGCGACCTTGTCCTGCCCGGTGGCCAAGATCGGGTGCAGATGCGCATAGCGCGGTGAACGGACCCGTCCCGTCAGCGCGAGTGCGCAGGCCGCCTCGACCCGATCTACGGAGAAGCGGCGAGAGAGCCGTAGCACCGCCAACGCGGGATCCAGGCCCTGTTCCACGATCGGCACGGACTCGAAGATCCGCTGGATCACGATCACCGTGGCCGGCCCGACCCGATCTGCCCACGCCCGCACCCTCTGCGCGTCCCAGGCCTGGAAACGCTCGCCCGCAGGTAGGTCCGCGTCGTTGGTGCGGTACTCATTGCTCGCGGTCTCCGGGAGCAGCAGGTGACTGGTCAGTCGCTGGCTGCCCTGATAGATCTCCAGCGTCCGGGCCGTGATGCGCAGATCGACCTTCGCGCCGATGTGCGCGAACGGCGCGGAGTAGAAGTTCCGCGCGAACGTGACGTGCCCGTTCCTGCCCACTCGTCGTCCGTAGTGCCATGTCGAGATCTCGTAGGGCACCGCCGGCAGCGGCGTCAGCAGCGGCCGCTCCTCCGCGTCGAACACGCTGGCGCGGGATCCGGGCCGCTTCTGGAACGGCTCCGCGTTATAGGCCTCCATCCGCTGCCCGATGGCGGCTGCAAGTTCGGGCAGGGACGTGAATCGCTGATCCCGCAGCCCGGCGATGACCCAGGTCGCGACGTGCGCGACGGTGTTCTCCACGCTCGCCTTGTCTTTCGGTTTCCGCACCCTCCCCGGGAGCACCGCCGCCGAGTAATGCGCTGCCATCTCGCGATACGCATCGTTCAGGACGATCTCGCCCTCGCGGGGGTGCTTCACCACACCGGTCTTGAGGTTGTCCGGAACGATCCTCGGGACCGTCCCGCCCAGCGCCTCGAACATCGCTACGTGCGCTCGCAGCCAGGACTCCTGGCGCATATCCAGCGCCGGGAAGCAGAACGCGTAACGAGAAAAAGGCAGGCAGGCAACGAACAAGAACACCTTCGAGACCTCGCCGGTGACCGGATCGGCCAGCTCCATCGTGGGGCCGGACCAGTCGACCTCCACGCTCTGGCCGGCCTTGTGACCGACTCTCGAAGCGGCACCGGTGACCATGACGTGGTGCTGGTAGGTGCGGCAAAACCGGTCATACCCCATCGCCGGATCCCCAGCCGCCGTGGTCGCGTCGAAGTACTCGCCGTGCAACAGCTTCAGCGTCACGCCGACCCTGGCCATCTCTCGATGGACCTGTTCCCAGTCCGGCTGTGCGAACACGCTCTCGTGCTCGCCCCGGCCCGGGAACAACCGGGCATACACCTGCTCATCGGCGACGTCCGCGATATCGCCCCACCCGATCCCTGCAGCGTCAGCGGCCTCGAACACCGCCCTCACGGACTTGCGGGACATGCCCTGCGAGGACGAAATCGCTCGCCCCGACAGACCTTCTGCGCGCAGCTGGAGCACCAGCTTCGCCCTGATCTTCCGTACCATTCCAGATTGCTCCTTCCGCCGCGTGCCCTATACACACGGCGGAAGGAGCGTAGACAGAGCGGCCCCAACGACACCACTGGTGGTCCCGAACGACGCCACCGCTACGGCAGCGACGTGGCACCCGAACCCTCGATCAGCGGACCCCAGCGAGGCGAATATTCAACCAGTCGACCTCCACGCTCTGGCCGGCCTTGTGACCGACTCTCGAAGCGGCACCGGTGACCATGACGTGGTGCTGGTAGGTGCGGCAAAACCGGTCATACCCCATCGCCGGATCCCCAGCCGCCGTGGTCGCGTCGAAGTACTCGCCGTGCAACAGCTTCAGCGTCACGCCGACCCTGGCCATCTCTCGATGGACCTGTTCCCAGTCCGGCTGTGCGAACACGCTCTCGTGCTCGCCCCGGCCCGGGAACAACCGGGCATACACCTGCTCATCGGCGACGTCCGCGATATCGCCCCACCCGATCCCTGCAGCGTCAGCGGCCTCGAACACCGCCCTCACGGACTTGCGGGACATGCCCTGCGAGGACGAAATCGCTCGCCCCGACAGACCTTCTGCGCGCAGCTGGAGCACCAGCTTCGCCCTGATCTTCCGTACCATTCCAGATTGCTCCTTCCGCCGCGTGCCCTATACACACGGCGGAAGGAGCGTAGACAGAGCGGCCCCAACGACACCACTGGTGGTCCCGAACGACGCCACCGCTACGGCAGCGACGTGGCACCCGAACCCTCGATCAGCGGACCCCAGCGAGGCGAATATTCACTGTCGGGCCCTCGCCGCGTTCCTCGGCGATGTGCAGCACCGGCATGCGGCGAAACTACCTCATCCGACGCAACGTCGAGCGGATCTCGCCCGCTACGCCCGCATGGGCCACCGGTGGATCCGCGGGTTCTCCCACGGCTGCCGGGTTCGGGGCGGCGTGCGGCGTCAGGTGTCCCTGGATGTCGGAGCTCATGCGCGCACCCGACTGTGACGACCCTCGTTCAGGTACTCGTGGATCTGCCGGACCACACTGGCGCCCTCACCCACAGCCGAGGTCATTCGCTTCACAGACCCGTGCCGCACATCGCCGATAGCGAAGACCCCGGGGATGGTGGTTTCCAAAGAGAAGCGGGGGCTTCCTTCCGTCCCCGCGCCGGCCAACTCCGCCTCCGCGCCGGTGAGGATGTACCCGTCAGGATCGCGTGCCACATCGACCTTCAATCCCGTCGTCGCCGGAGCGGCGCCGATGAAGACGAACACGTGCCCCGCGCGGAGCTTCTTCAGCACGTCACCGTGACGGACTGTGACCGCTTCCAAACGGTTGCCGCCGTGTGCTTCCACGACCTCCGAGGACAGCAGCACGTTGATACGGGGGTGATGTTGGATCTGGTCCACCAGGTATCTGGACATTCCCGCTCCCAGGTCCGCGGCGCGCACCACAAGGTGCACACGGGAGGACGTGCGGGCAAGTAACAGCGCTGCCTGGCCGGCGGAGTTGCCGCCGCCGACAACAGTGACAGGTGTGTCTACGCACATCCGCGCTTCCTGCGCTGTTGCCGCGTAGAACACGTCCGAGGTCTGGAACCGGTCCAGCCCCGCGGCGGGAAGCGAGCGGTATCGCACTCCGGTGGCAAGGACCACCACATCGGAGGTGACCTCCCTGCCATCTTCGAAGATCACCCGGAAGCGGTCCTCATCCTCCACGACCTCCTGGAGCGTGGTCGGGATGTCCAACGTGGCACCGAACTTGCGCACTTGCAGGAGGCTGCGCTCGGCGAGCTCAGTGCCGGAGATTCCGGCGGGAAACCCCAGATAGTTCTCGATCTTCGCTGATGTTCCCGCCTGCCCGCCGGTGGCGACCGCGTCGCACAGGTGGACCGACAACCCATCGGAGGCTGCGTACACCGCCGCGGCAAGACCAGCCGGCCCAGCGCCGACGACCACCACATCGCAGGTGGCCGGTGGGGCGGGCGGGCGCATCCCCAACTCTTCGGCGAGCCGTGCCGGGGTGGCACCCAGGACGGTGCGTGAGCCGCCGAGGATCACCAGCGGGAAGTCGGCGACGGTGGCGCCGAGCTGGCGGACCAGCCGCTCCGCTTTCTCGTCCCTATCCAGGTCCACCAGCCGGTGGGGCAGCCGGTTTCGTACGATGAAGTCCAGCAGATCCCGGGTCAGCGGGGAGAAGCAGGAGCCGACGATCCGCAGGCCCGCTCCCGCCCCGATGGCCAGGGAGCGGCGGATGAGGTAGGCCCGCAGGATGATCTCACCCAACAGCGGGTCCGAGGTGACGATGGCCTCCAGCTCATCGACGGGCACCTCCACCACCTCGGCGGCGCCGATGGCGGAGACGAACACGAAAGACGGCTGTCCTTCCAGCAGCCCGACATCCCCCACGAACCGGCCGCGGCCGTGCACCCCGACCGCCAACGACTCATCGGAGTGACGCGGATCCGCCGCAGGTTCGGTGTCCACCGTCAGCAGGTGCCCTTCCAGGACGACATAGAGGGAGGACGGGTGCTCGCCGGGCCGGATGAGAACCTCCCCGTCGGTGAGTGTGCGGCGCTGCCCTCGTACGAGCAGCACCACGATCTGCTCGTCGCTGAGCCGCGGGAAGGCGCCGATGGTATCAGGCGTCTCGGCCTGAGCGACCTGGCGGCGGTTGGCGGCGGGCGTGTCACTCATAGGTACGCTTCGTCCACGTAGCACCAGCTCCAGTTCTCCCCCAGCTCCAGCGACCGCACGATGGGTTGCCCCGCCGTGAGCGCATGCCTGCGGGCGTGCCGCATCGGGGGGGAGTCGCAGCACCCGACCTTCCCGCAGGTGCGGCACATCCGCAGGTGCAGCCAGGGCGTGCCGACCGCCACGCAGTCCTCACATGACCCGGGTGTCCGGGGACGGACCGGGCGGATGAGCGCGACGTGTGGGTCGACGTATCTCATGGGGCACCGCCGGCCGAATCAGCCTTCTTCTGCAGCGCCTCGTCCACCCAGCGCAGCAGCACGTCCGGCGGAGCGGCTCCGGATTGGCGGGAGAGCACGTTCCCTTGGTTGAGGATGAGCAGGTCGGCACCGCCTGGACGGAGAACTTGCGGGCCGTCTCCGGCGCGGCGTCCACGTCCACTTTCACCAGCTTGAGCTTGCCGGCACGTTCCGTGGCGACCTTCTCGAGGGCAGGGCTGACCATCCGGCACGGTCCGCACCAGGTCGCCCACAAGTCCACGAGCACCACTTACCGGGCCTTCTCGACCACCTCGGCGAAGTCCGCATCGCCCGCATCGACGATCCACGGCACGGCGCTCTTGACACCGCAGCGCGGGTACCCCGACGCGGCGGCGGGAACACGGTTCTTCTTCCCGCAGTTGGGGCAGGTCACAATCGCGCTCACGCCGTGTCCTCCTCTTCGACGGGCGCTGCGATGTTGAAGACGAGGTCGCCGTCCTGCACGTCCAGCGTGACCGTCGACCCGTCCATCACCTCCCCGCTCAGCAGCGCACGACCCAGTCGGGTCTCGATCTCATGGCTGATGTAGCGTCGCAGCGGCCGTGCACCGTACACGGGGTCGTAGCCGCGGTCGGCGATGAGCTGGCGTGCCGCGGGCGTCAGCTCGATGCGGATCTGACGCTCGGCCAGCCGGGAGCGCAGGTCGGTGAACTGCAGTTCCACAATGTCCTGGATCTGTTCACGACCCAGCGGCGAGAACACCACGATGTCGTCCACCCGGTTGAGGAACTCGGGACGGAAGTGGGCGCGCAACTCACCGAGCACACTGTTTCGCACGTCGTCGGGGATCGCGCCGCCATCGGAGCCCAACAGGTGATGGGCACCGATGTTGGAGGTCATGATGATGATGGTGTTGCGGAAGTCGACGGTGCGTCCCTGGCTGTCGGTGATGCGGCCGTCGTCGAGGACCTGCAGCAGCGTGTTGAACACGTCCGGGTGCGCTTTCTCGATCTCGTCGAAAAGGACCACGCTGTACGGGTGGCGGCGCACCGCCTCGGTCAGCTGCCCTCCCTCGTCGTACCCGACATACCCGGGAGGTGCACCGACGAGCCGGCTGACGGTGTGACGTTCCTGGTATTCGCTCATGTCCAGCCGGACCATTGCCGACTCGCTGTCGAACAGTGCTTGCGCGAGCGCTTTGGCCAGTTCGGTCTTTCCCACTCCGGTGGGGCCGAGGAAGATGAACGAGCCGATGGGTCGGCGCGGGTCGCGGATGCCGGAGCGGGCACGGATAATCGCGTCGCTGACGAGCGTGATGGCCTCATCCTGACCGACCACCCGCTCCTTGAGGGTGGCCTCCAGGCTGAGGATCTTGTTGCGTTCACCTTCCTGCAGCCGGGCCACGGGGATCCCCGTCCATGCTGCGACGATCTCGGCGATCTCGTCCTCGGTGACCACCTCCCGCAGCAGCCTCTGCCGGCCTTGTTTGGAGGCGAGACGCTCCTCCTCGGCGTGCAGGCGTCGTTCCGCGTCAGCGATAGCCCCGTACCTCAGTTCAGCGGCACGGTTGAGGTCGTAGGAGCGCTCCGCTTCCTCCGCCTCCCGCCGCAGCCGCTCCAGCTCACCGCGCAGCTCCTGGACCTTGCGGATCGCTTGACGCTCAGCCTCCCACTGGGCGCGCTTGGCGTCCGCCTCCGCCTTCAGGTCGGTCAGTTCCCGGCGCAGCTCCTCCAGCCGTTTCTTGCTGGCCGTGTCGGTCTCCTTCGACAGCGCCGCTTCCTCGATCTCCAGGCGGGTCACCCGCCGGGTCAACTCGTCCAGCTCGGCAGGCATTGAGTCGATCTCGGTTCGCAATCGCGCGCAGGCTTCGTCGATGAGGTCGATGGCCTTGTCGGGCAGGAACCGGTCGGTAATGTACCGGTGGGACAGCACGGCGGCCGCGACCAATGCGCTGTCCTGGATGCGGACACCGTGGAAGATCTCCAGTCGTTCGCGCAGGCCGCGGAGGATGGAGATCGCGTCCTCCACGTCGGGTTCATCGACCATCACCGTCTGGAACCGGCGTTCCAGGGCAGCGTCCTTCTCGATGTGCTTGCGGTACTCATCGAGGGTGGTGGCACCGATGAGGTGCAGCTCCCCGCGGGCGAGCATCGGCTTGAGCATGTTGCCCGCGTCCATCGCCCCTTCGGTGGCTCCCGCCCCCACCAGGGTGTGCAGCTCGTCGATGAACAGCAGGATGCGTCCCTCCCCTGCCTTCACCTCTGCCAGGACTGCCTTCATTCGCTCCTCGAACTCGCCCCGGTACTTCGCGCCGGCGACCAGGGCAGACAGGTCCAGCGAGAACACGGTCTTGTCGCGAAGGCCCTCGGGCACGTCCTCACGCAAGATCCGCTGGGCAAGGCCCTCCACGATGGCGGTCTTTCCGACACCGGGCTCGCCGATGAGGACGGGGTTGTTCTTGGTCTTGCGGGAGAGGATCTGGATGACCCGACGGATCTCCGCATCACGCCCGATGACCGGGTCAAGCTTGCCCAGCCGGGCGTCAGCGACCAGGTCACGGCCGTACTTCTCCAACGCCTCGTACGTCTGCTCGGGGGTGGCGGAGTTGACGTGCTGGTTGCCGCGGATCTTGGTGAGCGCGCTGAGGAAGCTCTCCCGGGTGACACCGTGCCCGCGCAGCACGCGGGACGCGGCGCGGTTGGAGGAGTCGTCGGCGAGGGCCAGAACGAGATGCTCCACGGAGATGTAGGAGTCTTTCAGCCGCTTTGCCTCCCGCTCCGCCCGTTCCAGGGTGGAGGTGAGGCTGCGGCTCAGATACACCTGACCGGTCTGCGGGGAGGACCCGGAGACGCTGGGCTTGCGGGCGATCTCCGCTTCGACGTCGGCGCGTACCGCTTCCACGTCAGCACCCGCTGTCTGCAGCAGTCGGGGAACCAGCCCCTCCTCCTGCTGGAGCAGTGCGAGCAGGAGATGCTCCTCATCCGTCTCGATCTGACCGGCCTGGACCGCGATGCTCTGGGCCGAGGTGAGCGCTTCCTGCGACTTCTGAGTGAGTGAGTTCATGTCCATGGGGTGTCTCCTTCAAGTCGGATGGTCCGGTGATGCTCGAGCTGCTCGATGCGGGCGAGCAGGTCGAGCACGAGTGCGATGCCGGCGTAGTTCACGGCAAGATCGGAGTGCAGACGCACGATGGTGTGCACGCGGGCGGGGACCGTACGGGCGAACCACAGCCGGCCGCTGGTGTCGACGTGGGCGGTGACCAGCCCCAGCTCGACGAACTTCCGCAGCGTATCCGGGTGGATACCTGCGGCCACCGCGGTCGCCTCCAGGTCGGCCCGGGCGACACGGACGGGCAGGTGATGTGAGGTCATGATCCTCTCCTGGCATCAAACGACGATTCGTCGCGGAGCTGTTCGAACAGCTCCTTCTCCTTCTTGCTGAGAGTGCGGGGAACGACGACCTTCACCCGCGCATACAGGTCTCCCGGCTTTCCTCTGCGGGGCATCCCCTGCCCGCGCAGGCGGAGCCGCCTGCCAGTGGACGAGCCGGGCGGAACGTGCACGGTGACCGGGCCGCCGGGGGTGGGCACGCTGACATCCGCGCCCAGCGCCGCCTCCCACGGTGCGATGGGAAGGTCTGTTTCGATGTCCGCGCCGCTGAGCCGGTACCGCTTACTGTCCTTCACGCGCAGCGTGACCAGCAGGTCCCCGTCCTGTCCGTCGGCGCCCGCTCCGCCTGCGCCCGCGATCCGCAGCTGCTGCCCGTCGACAGCGCCCGCTGGGATGTCGATGGTGTACTCCTGCGCGCCGCCGTACGGGGACGCGACCTGCACCGTCCGCCGCCCGCCCCGGTAGGCCTCCTCGACCGTGATCTCCAGCTCCGCGGTGCGGTCGGCGCCGCGACCGAAACCACCGAAGCCGCCCCCGAAGAGGTCCTCCCAGTTCACGCTCTGCGCGCCGCCCCCGCTCCACGTGTATCGGGTGCCGCCGCTGCGGCGCGGCTGCTCGGAGGAGCGAGCCGCGTCCGCGGCGGCGTACTGCCGGAAGTTCTCACCGAACCGGTCGTACTGTGAGCGCGTTTCCGGGTCCGACAGCACATCGTGGGCTTCACTGATCCGTTTGAAGGTCTCCTCCGCCCCCGGGGTCTTGTTGACGTCCGGGTGGAACTTGCGGGCCTTCTCCCGGTAGGCGCGGCGGATCTCCTTCTGATCCGCCGACCGGGAGACCCCCAGCGCGCTGTAGAGATCCTCCGCCATCTCCTACTCCTCCTCCGGCTTGCGGGTGACCACGACCGCAGCCGGTCGCAGCATCCGCTCACGCGTTCCGAACCCGGGGCGAGTGACGTCGAGGATGCTGCGCGGCGGGACGCTGGCATCCTCGACGACCGAGACCGCCTCGTGCAGATGCGGGTCGAACTCCGCACCGTCGATGACAATCTCGGGGTACCCGAGTGCGCGCAACGCATCAGCGGCTTGCGCCCGGATTGCCTGCATGCCACCCCGAACGCCCTCGTCAAGGTCCGCCCCGAAGCTGAGCGCCCGGTCCAGCCCGTCGACGACGGGCAAGAAGGCACTGGCGGTGTGCCGCCGCTCCTGCTCGCGGACGGTCTGGATCTCGCCCGCCGTCCGTTTGCGGAGGTTGTCGTAGTCCGCCGCCGCCCGGCGCCACCGGTCCTCGGCCGTCTCCAACTGGGAGGCGACCGCTGCTTGCGCGGCGCGGAGCTCCTCCGGGGACACCTCGGTGAGGTCGTCGTTCAGCAGGTCCACGGCCCGCGTGTCCTCGTTCTGCTCCTCGACCATCGCGATCCTCCCTCCGTGCTACTTGTCGAATTCGGCGTCGACGACGTCGTCTTCGTCGTCCTGAGCGGGCTGCTCAGCGTGGCTGGCGTTCGCGCGGGCCGCAGCAAGGGACTGCGCAACCTGCAGCAGCTCGCCGGTGCGCTCTTTCGCTTCCTGCTCGCCGACGTTGTTCTGCACTGCCTCGCGGGCCTGCGTGATGAGCAGCTCCGCGCGGGCACGCTCGTGCTCCGGTGCAGCGTCGCCGAGCTCACGCAGTACCCGCTCGACCTGGTAGGCGGCGGAGTCCAGCTCGTTGCGGGCGTCCACGGCCTGGCGCAGCGCCTGGTCGTCAGCCCGGTGCTGCTCGGCTTCCTTGATCATCCGGTCGATCTCGCCCTGGTCCAGATTCGAGGTGTCGCTGATGGTGATGCCCTGCTCGGTGCCGGTGTCCTTGTCCTTCGCCGTCACGTTCAGGATGCCGTTCGCGTCGATGTCGAAGGTGACCTCCACCTGCGCTTCACCGCGAGGAGCGGGGCGGATGCCGGTGAGCTGGAACCGGCCCAGCACCCGGTTGTCTGCGGCGTTCTCCCGCTCGCCCTGCAGGACGACGATCTCCACCGACGGCTGGTTGTCTTCGGCCGTGGAGAACACCTCGCTGCGTCGGGCGGGGATGGTGGTGTTGCGTTCGATGATCTTCGTCATCACGCCACCGCGGGTCTCCACACCCAGCGACAGCGGGGTGACATCCAGCAGCAGCACGTCGTCGACGTCGCCCTTGAGGACGCCCGCCTGGATGGCGGCGCCCACAGCGACCACCTCATCGGGGTTCACCGTCATGTTCGGCTCCTTGCCGCCGGTGAGCCGCTTGACGAGCGCTTGGACAGCGGGGATGCGGGTGGAACCGCCCACGAGGATGACCTCGTCGATGTCGTCCTCACTCATCTTCGCGTCGGCCATCGCCTGACGCACCGGACCGAGGCACCGCTCAACGAGGTCAGCGGTGAGGTCTTCGAACTTGGACCGCTTCACGGTCATGGTGAGGTGCCTGGGTCCGCTAGCGTCGGCGGTGATGAAGGGCAGGCTGACCTGGGTCTGGGACACCGAGCTGAGCTCGACCTTCGCCTTCTCGGCCGCCTCGAACAGCCGCTGCAGCGCCTGCGGGTCGTTGCGCAGGTCGATGCCGTTCTCGTTCTTGAACTCGTCGGCAAAGTAGTCCACCAGCCGGCGGTCGAAGTCGTCGCCGCCCAGGTGGGTGTCACCGGCGGTGGATCGCACTTCGACGACCCCGTCGCCCACGTCGAGGAGGCTGACATCGAACGTGCCGCCACCGAGGTCGAACACCAGGATGGTCTCGTGGTTCTTCTTGTCCATTCCGTACGCCAGTGCGGCGGCGGTGGGCTCGTTGATGATGCGCAGCACCTCGAGCCCGGCGATGCGTCCGGCGTCCTTGGTAGCGGTGCGTTGGGCGTCGTTGAAGTAGGCGGGAACGGTGATGACGGCCTCGGTCACCTTCTCACCGAGGAACTTGCTGGCGTCGTCGACGAGCTTGCGCAGCACCTGGGCGCTGATCTCCTCCGGCGCGTACTGCTTGCCGCGGATGTTGAACCGTGCTTCGCCGTTGGGGCCTTCCACGACGTCGAAGCCGACGGCGTTGGCTTCCTCCTTGATCTCGTCGAAGGACCGGCCGATGAACCGCTTGGCGGACGAGATGGTGCCCTTCGGGTTGAGGATGCTCTGGCGGCGGGCAAGCTGCCCCACCAGCCGTTCACCGTCCTCGGTGAAAGCGACCACCGACGGGGTAGTGCGGGCTCCCTCCGCGTTCGGGATGACCTTCCCCTCGCCGCCCTCCCAGACGGCGATAACGGAGTTCGTGGTCCCCAGATCGATTCCTACTGCCTTGGCCATGATGGTCGTTCCTTTCTTGTCACGTGGGTCTTGTCTCGTGCGCCACGTTACAGGGGTTGTCAAATAGCGCGCTACAGGGGTCTTCAAAGAGAGCGCCAGGATCGGCGCAGGCGCAGGGCTGAGTGCCCAGAGTCAGGAAGCAGGCTGCTTCTCGGCGATCTTTCCGGACGGCGGGCTGCTCGATGGGCATCACCACCCGCAGGGTGCCCAGGTCGCAGCTGGCGGTGACGCTGTCGCTGTCGATGCCGGGCGCCGGGCCCAGCAGCCGCATGAATTGCCCCTGGGGGCCGTTCGGCGGTGAACCACTTCGCGCCGGCGGTCGCGGACTGGGCCGCTCACCGCGCGGACGGTGATCGGCTGGCCGCCCACCCAGCTCGATGGGCTCCGAGTCGATGCCTGGCAGGTTCGCCTCAGGAACGTACTCGTCGCCCTCTCGGGACAGATCGACCGACATCGAGCGCGGATCCATCTGCTGAGCGATGCGCAGGTCCGCACATGAGGTCACCATCTCACCCCCTCCACATTTACGCTGAGTCAACAGCCGCGGGAAATCCTCACCGGTGCCCTGAAACCACTTCACGTCGGCGCCCCGGAAAGGCGCATACCCCTTCAGTGCCCGAACGTAGGTTTTGATCGCGCCGAGCTCGCCGCCGAGCGTCGCGTTGATGCCGTGCACCGACACGATCACCCGGCCCCGCAGACCCAGCGACTGCGCGAGCGTGAACTGCCACAGCCGCACCGCCTCAGGGTCCGCCAGCTGCGTGAAGACATAGAACAGGATGATGCGGTACTGGGTCTGCTGGGACACCGTTCGATCCTAGTGAGAGCTCCCGCTCCCCCTTACGAACTGGATCGCCACCAGGACGCCGAGGGCCGCCAGCACGGCGCCCGCCGCCGCACCGAGCCGGTTGCCGTCCGGGACGGCGTGGACCACGACGGCGGTGCCGGTGAGCAGCATGAAACCGACCACGCAGAGGATGGCCGCGCCGTACGCGAGCCGCCCCGCCCGTTCATGGGGATGGGCCCGCCCCTCACCGCTCTGCCCTGCCCAGGACCAGGGCAGCGTCAGCGCGCGGATCTCCTCCTCGGTGGGATGCAGCCGGGCCTGATCCGTCCACCGGTGCACCGCGGCCTCCGCGCCGGGGCGCCAGCACACTCCCCGACGGGTCAGCTCCACCCCGAGCAGCCCATCGACGCCATGGGATGCGGGAACGACCCGGCCCTGCTCCCAGCGCAGCAGTCGGTACGTCCCGTCCTCGCGGCGGGCCACGGCGAGCGCGCCGGAGCGTGCACGGATCCGTGAGGCGACCGCCGGCACCACCACCACGAGCAGCATCGGCAGCGCCATCAGCGGGAGCACCCGCGTGCTCTCCAGCCCCACCAGGATCAGGGGCGGCACGGCAACTGTGCCGAGCAGCCCCAGCGCCACCAAAGCGCGGGCGACCGGGAGGCGGCGCACCGCGAGCAGAGCGAGCAACGGGGTCGGCGGCGGGACGCTGACCGCGCCCAGCACGCCGCTGAGACCGATGGTGGTCGGCACAACGGCGATCACGAGGAACAGCGTGACCAGCGCCGCGCCCGGAAGCGGACCCGTGCCCGCGAGAGGCGAGGTCCAAGCGGCGCCCTGCTCGATCCGCTCCTCGATGAGGAACCACAGCGCCAGCCACAGGACCGCGCCTATGAGGCACAGCCAGCTGTGCGACCGCCACCTCATGCGCGAGGCCAGGTGCTCCGAGGCGATCTCGAACGTCTCGTCGCTGGTCCCCGCCATCACACCGCCTGCTGCTCGCCAGGACGGGCGGCTTCCGGGCGGCGAGCGCCGTCGCGGGCGCTGGAGCGGATACGGCGGGGCGTGGCCTCAGGAAGCATCCTTCGATTCTAGGTAGCGCGGGTCATGACGCTGTAGTCGGTGGGGTGGGGATGAAGGAACGGGTCCCTGACCGGCACGATGGGTGGTGCTGAAGCCATTCATCTACTGGGAGGAGACCCGTTCCATGACCCGATGGACCACGGCTTCTCCCGCCTGGCCTACACCGAGGCGCTCCACACCGGCGTCGACAACGTCATGACCGACGACAG
This sequence comes from Brachybacterium muris, assembly GCF_016907455.1. Classification (NCBI taxonomy): domain Bacteria; kingdom Bacillati; phylum Actinomycetota; class Actinomycetes; order Micrococcales; family Dermabacteraceae; genus Brachybacterium; species Brachybacterium muris. Next base: position 2,901,075 of record NZ_JAFBCB010000001.1, read on the forward strand.
CTAGGGCGTGCCCTCCCGTGGAGGGCGGACCGGTGGACGGAGGCGTTCCCGCGGGAACGTCGTTCGTCGCCGATCAGAGCGATGCTGCGTCAGCCGGTGGGCGGAGCCGAGCCCGGAGAGCCGCTCAGGCCAGCGGTCCCCGCGGCACGTCCACGTGCTGCACCACCCAGGTGTGCATGGCGATCGCCGCGGCGGCGGCCACGTTGATGGAGCGGGTGGAGCCGAACTGGCTGATGCCCACCACCTGGTCCGCTGCTGCCAGCAGGTCCTCACTGAGACCCGGCCCTTCCTGGCCGAACACCAGCAGGCAGTAGCGCGGCAATGCGGTGTGCTCGATGGGCATCGCCCCCGGCACCAGGTCCATCGCCACGATGGACAGTCCTTGCGCACGGGCCCAGGCCGCCAGCGAGGCTGCATCGGGATGGTGCAGCTCGTGCTGGTAGCGGTCGGTGACCATCGCACCGCGGCGGTTCCAGCGCCGCCTGCCGACGATGTGGAAGGCGGCCACGTTGAAGGCGTTGGCGGTGCGCACCACCGAGCCGATGTTGGCGTCGTGCTCGAGGTTCTCGATCGCCACGTGCAGGGCCGTGCGGGACGTGTCGAGGTGGGCGATGATCGCCTCGCGCCGCCAGTAGCGGTACCGGTCCAGCACGTTGCGGCGGTCGCCGTGAGCCAACAGCTCCGGATCCAGGCGCGGGTCCTCGGGCCAGGGCTCGGGGTGGGGGCCGACGCCGACCTCGCGCTCCTGGGCGGGCTCAGCGTGCGTCATCGTCCCCCTTCTCGCGGAGCTCCTTCTTCTGCTCCTCGTCGGGATCGGGAAGACCCAGCTCCTTGCGGCGCTTCTCGCGGCGGATCAGCTTGATCAGGGTCCACACGAGGGCGATCGCGATGATCGCGTAGACGATCTTGGAGATCACATCGGTGTAGGGCTCGATCACGGTCCAGTTGCTGCCCAGGGTGTAGCCGAAGGTCACGAAGATGGTGTTCCAGATGGCGCTGCCCAGGGCGGTGAGCAGGGTGAATATCCAGAAGGGCATCTTGTACAGGCCCGCGGGGATCGAGATCAGCGAGCGCACCCCCGGCACCATGCGGCCGAAGAAGATGCCCTTCTGACCGTGCTTGTCCATCCAGTCGACGGTCTTGTCGTAGTCGTCCACGTTCAGCAGCGGCAGGTGGATGAACGCCCAGCGCAGGCGCTCCGGACCCAACAGTCGGCCCAGGCCGTACAGCAGCCATGCCCCGGTCACCGAGCCGATGATCGAGGCGATCAGCATGCCGGCGTAGGTGTTGTTGGGCCCGGCGGCGGTCACCCCGGCCAGCGGCAGGATCACCTCGGAGGGGATCGGGGGGAAGACGTTCTCCAGGAAGATCAGCAGCGCGACACCGAAGGCGCCGAAACGGTCGATCGTCTCCACGGCCCAGTCGACGATGTTCATGCAGCAGCTCCTCCGAGTTCGGGGCGCGAGGGCGGACTTCTCGCGCGTTCCCCCCGGCAGATGCCCGAGCGGACTGGCCCATGGTAGGCGGCACCGTCTCGGATCGGGCTGTGGCACTGCCCGCATCCACCTCCTCCGGTCATGCCCGCCGGTGCTCGACCAGGCGTCAGGCGCGTCGGTGAACCGATACCCCCGGACGTGACGCTCGTCTACTCTGTGGCCATGACCTTCAATCCCAACGCGGAGATCCGCTCTGACAACGTCTCTCGCAGCGGCGGCGGCGGTTTCGGCGGCGGGTTCCGCCCCGGGCGCGGTGGCGGCGGCGTCGCCATCGGCGGCGGCGGTGGCTGCCTGCTGCTGGTCGTGATCCTGGTCTACATGCTGATGGGTGGCGACCCGGGGGCCCTGCTCGGCGGCAGCCAGCCGCAGCCGGGGCCTGTCGCCGAGGGCGGCACGCTCGAGGGGTGCGACACCGGCCAGGACGCGAACGAGCGCGACGACTGCCTGGTGCAGGCCACCATCGAATCGGCCGACTCGCTGTGGTCCGAGCTCGCCCCCGCCTCGGGCATCGAGTTCGTCGAGCCCGGCGGGCAGGTGTTCACCGGCCAGGTGCAGACCGGCTGCGGCCCGGCCACCAGCGACGTGGGCCCCTTCTACTGCCCGGCCGACGCCAGCATCTACGTGGACGTCTCCTTCTTCGGCGAGCTCGAGTCCCGGTTCGGGGCCGACGGCGGCCAGCTGGCCAAGATCTACGTGGTGGCCCACGAGTACGGCCACCACATCCAGAACCTGCAGGGCTCCATGCAGCGGGCGAACCGGCAGGACACCGGCCCGCAGTCCGATGCGGTGCGCCTGGAGTTGCAGGCTGACTGCTACGCCGGGGTGTGGGCGCACCATGCCGCCAACACCGTCGACGAGGACGGGGTGCGGATGCTGGAGCCGCTGACCCAGGAGGACATCGCCTCCGGTCTGTCGGCGGCCGCTGCGGTGGGCGACGACCACATCCAGGGGGAGGTCGCCGGTGGCGGCATCCACCCGGAGAGCTGGACCCACGGCTCCTCCGAACAGCGTCAGGCCTGGTTCATCACGGGCTACCAGAAGGGCACCGTGGAGTCCTGCGACACCTTCGCCGTCCCGGAGGTCTGAGCGCCTCCCTCAGATCTCCAGCTCGGAGATGTCGTAGGCCGCCAGGTAGCGGTACCCGGCCTGCTCGACGGCCTGGCGCGAGGCGTCGGAGCGATGCACGATCACGGCGACCGCGGCGATGTCGGCCCCGGCCTCGGTGAGGGCCTCGCAGGCAGTGAGCACGCTGCCACCGGTGGTGGAGGTGTCCTCGACGGCGACCACGCGGCGGCCGGCGACGTCCGGTCCCTCGATGCGGCGCTGCAGGCCATGGGCCTTGTTGGCCTTGCGCACCACGAAGGCGTCCAGCGGTGCAGGGGTACCCGCAGAGGCGTGGAGGATCGACGTCGCCACGGGGTCCGCGCCGAGGGTGAGGCCACCGACGGCGTCGATCCCGGGGACCAGGCCCTCGCGGCGCAGCAGGTCCAGCATGATCCGGCCCACCAGGGGTGCCGCCTCGTGGTGCAGGGTGATGCGACGCAGGTCCACGTAGTGGTCGGCCTGGGCGCCGGAGGAGAGGGTGACCTGGCCGCGCACCACCGCGAGGTCGCGGATCAGCACGCGCAGGCGCTCGCGGTCGGAGGCAGGATCGGCGGCTCGAGCGTCGGTGGGGCGGGGATCTGAGGTGTCGGACATGCGGCCCAGCGTAGTGGCGCACGCCGGTTCCTCCGAGACCCCCGCTCTGTCCGCCGAGCGGATCTACTGGGGCGGGTCCTCGCGCTGCCAGGGAGCGTGGAGGTTGCGGCGCGAAGCACGCCGACGGGACCGGCCCACGGCCTTGCGCTGCAGCCGGTGGTACCAGTTGGGTGAGGTGAGAGCCCGCATCATGGAGCGCGGGGCGATGCGGGACACCTCCCCGGCGGTGCGGTACTTCACCGAGGGGATCGACAGCACCACGCCCCGGGCGGCGTCCTTCAGTGCCTGCTCCACCACGTAGGGAGCCTTCAGCCAGGTGATCCGCGGCAGGCCCTCCATGTTCATCGAGGCCCGCTCGTGGAACTCGGTCTGCACGAAGCCGGGCAGCAGCGCCGTGGCGCTCACGCCGGTGCCCTTTAGCTCCGAGGCCAGGGACTCCGTGAACACGGTGACCCAGCTCTTGGAGGCGGCGTACGGCCCGGCGGCGGTGTAGCCGGCCAGGGAGCTCACGTTGATGATCGCGCCGCGGCGTCGCTGCACCATCGAGCGTGCGGCGGCGTGGGACAGCACCAGCACGGCCCGCATCAATGTGTCCATCTGCTTCTCGTGGTCCTCGACCCCGATCTCGAGGAACCCGCCGCGCAGGCCGTAGCCGGCATTGTTGACCAGCAGGTCCACCGGGTCGACGGGGTCGGTGAGGCGGGTGGCGACGCGGTCCAGCCGGTGCCGGTCCGAGAGGTCCACGGCGAGCACCTCGACCTCGACCCGGTGCACGTCACGGATCTGTGCGGCAATGCTGCGCAGGCGGTCCTCGTCGCGGGCCACCAGGACCAGATCGTGCCTGGTGCCGGCCAGCTGCCAGGCGAACTCCAGCCCCAACCCCGAGGTGGATCCGGTGACGAGTGCGCGCGCCATGCACTGATGATAGAGCCAGGTGTGGCCCACCGGCCCGTAGGATCAGGGCCATGCGCATCGCCACCTGGAACATCAATTCTCTGCGGGCTCGGATGGACCGCGTGCTCGCCTTCCTGGACCGCCACCAGGTCGACGTGCTGGCCCTTCAGGAGACCAAGGCCAAGCCCGCCCAGCTGGACCTGACCCAGCTGGTGGAGGCCGGGTACGAGGTCCATGCACACGGGCTGAACCAGTGGAACGGTGTGGCACTGGTGTCCCGCGTGGGCCTGGAGGACGTGCGGCCTGAGCTGCCCACTGTGCCGGTGTGGCCGGAGGACGAGACGGGAGTGGCCGAGGCACGGGCCATCAGCGGCGTCGTGGGCGACGGCCTGCGGATCTGGTCGCTGTACGTGCCCAACGGCCGCGAGATCGACCACCCCCACTACGCCTACAAGCTGCGCTGGCTGGAGGCGCTGCGCGCGGAGGGGGCCCGCGAGCTCGCGGAGGACCCGCAGGCGCGGGTGGCGTTCGTGGGCGACTTCAACGTGGCGCCGCGGGACGAGGACGTGTGGTCGATGGAGTTCTTCGAGGGGAAGACCCACGTGACCGAGCCCGAGCGGGCAGCGTTCCAGGCGGTGGTGGATGCCGGCTACGCGGATGTGGTGCGCCCGGACCACCCCGGGCCCGGGGTGTACACCTACTGGGACTACCAGCAGCTGCGCTTCCCCAAGAAGGAGGGGATGCGGATCGACTTCGTGCTGGGCTCCCCCGCTGTGCAGCAGGCGGTCACCGGGTCGTTCATCGACCGCGAGGAGCGCAAGGGCAAGGGCGCTTCGGACCATGCGCCGGTGGTGGTGGACCTGGAGTTCTGAACCGGGATTCTGGGACACGTCGCCCGGACACCCCCACGCACGGAAAGAGCGGCGTCGCGATGAATCGCGGCGCCGCTCCCGACGAGCCGTGGCAACGGGATCAGGCGTGCCATGTGTGATGGCTGCGGTGGCGCTTTCAACACCTCGCAGCCGGTCCGTTGCGGGGACCAGTCGCACGTGGGTTCCGTTGCCGGTATTCGTCGTTGTGCAGATCACACTACGCCGCCGGACGACGGTGCGCAAGAGCCCCGCGTGACCTGAGGTTCCTCCCCAATGGCGGGTTCTCCACCATCGTGGCGCAGCCCTGTCGTCCGGGCTCGCAGGTCGCCACGATGGCGTCATGACCAGCACTTTCGCTACACCCACCGTGGGCGCCGACTCATCGCCGCCGGCTGCACGCAGACCCGGGAGCACCTGGGACCTTGGTCCCCGATCCGGGCCTGTCCGAGAGCCGTCCCACTTCCCGGGGAGACCGGGGAAGGATGCCCCGCACGGTGCGGGGGAGCTCCACGCTCGCGCCCTCTGGGCCGGGGCCGACGGGCCGATGCGTGACCAGGCGGCCGACCACACCACCGCTTCCGGTCTGGAACTGCTGGACGTCACCGATGAGCCCACGGGCCCCGTCACCGCCGTGCTCGCCGATGCCGGGTCCGTGGCCGCGCACGCGGTCCCCCGCGTCCCCGGCGCGGTCCTTCTGATCATCGTCCCGGAGGGTCCTGTCACCCCGGAGCTGTGGAACCTGGCCCTGGAGCACGGGGCCCGTGCGGTCCTGCAGCTGCCGTCGCAGTCCTCAGCGCTGCTGTCGCACTTGGCACAGGCTGCGCGTCCCCTCACCCGCGCCCTGATGCTCGGGGTGGTGGGCGGGTGCGGCGGGGCCGGTGCGTCCAGTCTCGCAGCCAGGCTGGCCCGGGCGGCGCAAACCCACGGTGACGTGCTGATGGTGGACGCAGACCCCCTGGGAGGAGGCCTGGACCTGCTGGTGGAGGCCCCGGAGGCCTCCGGGATCGGCTGGCAGGACGTGGCCACCGTGGACGCCTCGGACGGCGAGGCGCTCCGACAGGCGCTTCCGGTGGTGGACGGGGTGCGCCTACTGGTGGCGGGCGCCGGGCCCGGCCCTGACGGCCCCCTCCTGCAGCGTGCCCTGCAGGCCGTCGAGGCAGGCGGTGGCACCGTCGTGGTGGACCTGGCCCCCTCCCTGGTGCCTGCCGCATCGCCCCTGCTGGACCAGCTGCTGGTGGTGGTGCCGTGCACCGATCACGCCGTGCGCGCCGCTGCCCGCCGGTTGCGCGAATGGTCCCTGCCAGCAGGTCAGGCCGCGGTGGCGATCCGGCGTCGCGGGGACCTCACCCCGTCCGAGGTGGCATCGGACCTGCAACTGCCCCCAGCGATGTCGTTCCGCGACAGCCCCGCAGGAGCAGTGCCTCTTCTGGATGTGCGCCGACGGGGTGCAGATCGGGCCTGCCGGCAGTTCCTGGCCGATCTGCTGCCGGAGGCCGAGGAGCCCCCCCGAGGAGGGCAGCGGCGATGACCTCCAGCCCCACCGTCCTGACCACCGCCCCCGCACCCGCACCCGCACCCGCACCATCGCCGTCTCCCACCCCGACCGAACTCTCCCGACTGCTAGACCAGGTCCGACAGGACCTGGTGCTCCGGCCCGGCGTGGTGGACGTTCCGCGCATCACCCGTCTCCTGCGGGAGGACGGTCGGGTGCTGGGGGCAGCCTCCACCCTCGAGCTGACCGCTCGGGTGCGCGACCACGTCGACGGTCTCGGCCCCCTGCAGTCACTGCTGGCACCGGGCGTCACCGACGTGCTGGTCAACGACGACGGTCAGGTGTGGCTGGACAGTGGCACGGGCCTGGTTCGCAGTGATCTGCGGCTGGACCCGGGCCAGGCCCGCGATCTGGCAGTCCGGTTGGCCACCGCCGGAGGTCGACGGCTCGACGACGCCGTGCCCTGGGCCGATGCGCACCTCCCTTCCGGCATCCGTTTCCACGCGATCCTCCCGCCCCTGTCCACCGGCGGCACGATCATCTCCCTGCGGCTGCCCGCAGCGAAGGCCCTGGACCTCGATGCACTGCACGATCGGGGCACCTTCGGCCCTGCCATTCGTGAGGTGCTGAGGGCGGTGATCGCGGCCCGCGTGCCGTTCCTGGTCACCGGCGGAACGGGCACAGGCAAGACCACCCTGCTGGCCGCGATGCTGAAGGAGGTCCCGGCAGGCGAGCGCATCATCGTGGTCGAGGACGTCCTGGAGCTCGCCGTGGACCATCCGCACGTGGTGCACCTGCAGTCCCGTCACGCCAACAGCGAGGGCGCCGGGGAGGTGGACCTCACCGCTCTGGTGCGGCAGAGCCTGCGGATGCGGCCGGACCGGATCGTGCTGGGCGAGTGCCGCGGTGCGGAGCTCAGGGAACTGCTGCAAGCCCTGAACACCGGCCACGAGGGCGGCTGCGGGACGGTGCATGCCAATACCGCACGGGACGTCCCTGCACGGTTGGAGGCGCTGGGGGCACTGGGCGGTCTGGACCGGGCAGCACTCGCAGCCCAGGTCGGAAGCGCCCTGGAAGTGGTGCTGCACCTGGGACGCGCCCACACCGGTCGCCGACTTGAGGAGATCGCCCTGCTGCACCGCGATGCGGACGGGATGCTCGTGACCGCCACGGCCCTGCGTGTCGAGGGGGACCACCTGCGGGAGGGGCCGGCTGCGGCGGAGCTCGCCGCGCGGCTGGCCCCCGCACCCGCCTCCCCCGGCAGGAGGGCGGCCTGATGGGGAGCCTGCACGCAGCCGTCTGGGCGATGGCACCGGCGCTCGCCCTCTCGCTGCTGTGGGTCCTCACCCCACCCCCACAGCGCCACTGGGCTGCCCGGCCCACTCACCGTCGCGCCGTCGCGTCCCGCCCCGGTGCGCTGGACGTCGCGCGGATGGTGGAACGGCTGGCTGCTGTGATCAGTGCGGGATCCGGGCTGAGGCGGGCGTGGAGCGCAGTGGCGGGATCCCTGCCGGAGGGGGAGCTGGCTGCCCTCGCGCGAGCGGTTGCGGCCGGCGGTGATCCCCGTCGGGTCGCGACCGGTCATCTCCGAGGGTCCCCCGCCCTCAGCTCGCTCGGCGCGGCCCTGGCGGTGTGCGAGCGCACCGGGGCCCCCACCGCCGGGGTGCTGCAGGGACTGGCGGTCGCTCTGCGGGACCTCCACGACGCCTCCCTGGCTCGCCGCACCGCCTTCGCAGGGCCGCGCTCGACCGCAAGGATCCTGCTGGTGCTGCCCCTGGCCGGACTGGGCCTGGGGATGCTGCTGGGCGGGGATCCCCTGCGCCTGCTGGCCTCCTCCGATGCGGGCAACCTCCTATTGGGCCTGGGGCTCGTGCTCACCGCCGCCGGCTGGTGGTGGATGCGCCGCCTGATCAGTCGGGCCGATCCACCGGTCACCGCACGCGTGGATCCCTCGGTGGTGCTGGAACTGATCGCCGGGGCACTGGACTCGGGACTACCGCTGGCCCGGGCGATGGAGGCCGTGGCCGAGTCGCTCACCCCCGGTCCGGATGCCGAGGCACTGGCCCGCGCCGCGTCGTCGCTGCGCTCCGGAGTTCCCGCCCCCGTCGCGGCCGCTGCACTGCCGGAGGAGTTCGAGGCCCTGGGGCAGTCCGCTGTGCTGGCGGAACTGGCCGGCGCGGACCTGGCCCGTGCTCTGCGCTCCGCCGCTCAGGACGCCCGGCGCGGCCGTGCCCGGGCAGCGGAGGAGCGAGCGGCCCGGCTCGCGGTGCGACTGGTGCTCCCCACCGGGCTCACCCTGCTGCCGGCGTTCGTGGTGCTGGGGATCATCCCCACCGTGATGTCACTGCTGGGCGGGGCCCTGACCCTGACGGGCCCCTGATGCGAACTGACCGCAGACCACGACCACAGACCACCGGGAGCCCTCCCGGTCCGGTGCCCCGCCCGGGGCTCCGTGGCAGCACCCGCTGCCCTGGCGGCACCAGCCGCCACCGCCGGACGGCACCTGCCGTCCCCACGAAAGGAGACACCATGTCCATCACCATCCGGAGGCTCCAGCGTCGCCTCGCCCGCGCCCTGCGGGACGACACCGGCGCATCGACCGCCGAGTACGCCATCACCGTGCTCGCGGCCTGCGGCTTCGCCGCTGTGCTGGTGGCCCTGCTGGCGTCCGGGGAGGTGCGCGAACTGCTGTTCGGCATCATCACCTCGGCGCTCACCAAGGGCTCGTGAACGCGCGGTCCCCCCGGTCGTCCCCGCTGCGGGACGACCGGGGGTCCGCCACCGCGGAGACAGCGATCGTGCTGCCCGTGGTGGTGGCGATGGTGCTGGTGATCCTGATCGTCGGCGCCGGGATCGGCACCCAGATCAGTCTGGAGAGCGCCGCCCGGGGCGCCGCACGGGAACTCGCCCGCGGGGAGGACGAGTCCGCGGCCATCGCGACCGCTCAGCACATCGCCGGGGACAGCGTGCAGGTGACCATCAGCAGCGACAGCAGCTGGGTGCAGGTGCAGACCTCCCGCACACTGCGGGCCCGCTCAGGCCTGCTGGCCGGCGCGCAGTGGGAGCTGAGCGCTGATGCCACGGCACGCCGCGAACCGCACCTGATCAGCCCCGGGTTGCCATGAGCACCGGGGCCGCCTCCACCCTGGCCTGGACCGGTGCAGTCACTGCTGTGATCGCCGGTGCGAGCCTGCTGGGCACCGGGATGCTCGCCCAGGCCAGGGCCGCCACCGCTGCCGACCTCGCTGCGCTCGCCGCGGCCGATGCCATGGCGGTCGGCAGCGCGTCCCCCTGTGCCGTGGCGGAGGACGCGGCGAGGCGCAACGGCGCCCGTCTCATCTCCTGCGTCGAGCACGGCGATGAGGTGGTGGTCCACATCCGGGTCGATGCATCCGTCCTCCCGGCGGTCGATGCCGCCGCACGGGCGGGCCCCGCTCCGGACGCCGGGCGATGACCGCGCCGTCACCAAACCGTCGCAGGTCCGCTGAAGCTGCCCGAACACCCCGCAGCATGCCTCGCGACCTGCTACGTTCCTTCGCAGGGAGCGGGTGAGGGAGCCTGCGACAGGACCGGGGCCACCCGGCAGGAAGGCACGAGCACCATGACGCTGAGCGCCCAGGGACCGATCCTCGTGGACGAGCACGGCCGTCAGCGGATCCTGCACGGCATCAACCTCGTGGACAAGGGGCTCATCGCATTTGAGGGTGTAGCAAGGGTCTGAAGTCGCCTGATTCGAGGAGGCTGCGGGCGATGTAGTTGGTGAGGTTGCGGAAGCCGAGGGCGGAGCCGCGGAGGTGCTCGAGCCGGCCGTTGATCGCTTCGGTGGGGCCGTTGCTGGTGCCGGGGCGGTCGAAGAACGCCAGGACGTCCACGGAGCGCTTGGTCAGTGTCCGGCCGAGCTTGCCCAGTTCCTCGAGGGTGTCGGGGACCTTCTTACTCAGCGCCGCGATCACCTTCTCCATCTTGGCCTTAGCCTTGGCGCGGTCGGATTCTCGATACGCAGCGACCATGGCCTGGTAGACCTCCCAAGTCGCCTCAACCGCGGCGTGCTTCTCGTGGGCGAACAGCATGCTAAGCCGCTCCCGTTGCCGGTCGGTCAGCAGGCTCATCCCGGTGTGGAGGGTGCGGCGCGCCTTGTAGAGCGGGTCGTCCTTGCGGCCTCTGCGCTTGTGGAGCTGCTGCTGGACGCGTCGCCAGCAGTCGTCCAGGGCGTCCCCGGCGAGGCGGACGACGTGGAAGGGGTCCATGACCGCGACCGCTTCGGGCAGAGCCTCGCCGGCGGCGGTCTTGAACCCGGAGAATCCGTCCATCGCCACCACCTCGATGCCGTCCTTCCACTGCTCGGGGCGGGCCTCGAGTCAGGCCTTGAACGCTGCCTTCGAGCGGCCCTCGATCATGTCCAGCAGCCGCGCGGGCCCGGTCCTGTCCCGTGCCGGGGTGAGGTCGATGATCACGGTGACGTACTTGTCGCCGCGCCTGGTGTGGCGCTATACGTGCTCGTCGACCCCGATCACGCGGACTCCGTCGAAGCGGGCGGGGTCGTCGATGAGCAGGCGCTTGCCCACGGCGAGGACGGCGTCGTTGGCGGTGTGCCAGGCGACTCCCAGCCCGGCAGCGACCCGTGCGATCGAGAGGTGGTCGATGACCAGGGCCTCCAGCGCGCACCGCATCCCACCGCGAGAGAGCTTCGCCCGCTTGGGCGCTGCGGTGGTGGTGTCCTCGCGCCACCGGTAGCCGCAGTGACCGCACTCGTAGCGGCGGATCCGCACCAGCAGGGTCGTGGGCCGGTGACCGAACGGCTCGTGAGCGAGGGACCGGGAGATCGTGCCCCGCGAGGTCGCCTTTGCCCCGCAGGCGCAGCACCACGGATCTTCCTCGGCGAGCCGGCACTCGAACACCGCCCGCTCGGCGAAGAGTCGCTGACCGACAGCGACGAGGCCGAGCTCGTCCAGGCGCGCGAAGGTCGTCAGATCGGGGCTGTCGAAGGTAGCGTTGGGCACGTCGAGGTCTTCCTGATGGCGAGCGTGAGAACTTCCATCATCGGGAGACCTCGACGTCTATCCGCGCACCGACGCGCCCACCCTCGCGACACGCAGCTACCCCCTCAACTGCGAAGAGCCGGACAAGGGCAGGCCGGGCTCCACCGATCCCCTCGACTTCCAGGGCTCCTGGACCGACGAGGACCTCGACCAGCTGGTGGAGATCGGTCTGGACGCCGTGCGCCTCGGCGTGATCTGGGCACCCCTGGAGCCGGAGCCAGGCACGTACAGCGGGCAGCACCTGACCTGGATCGGTGAGCAGTTGGACCGGCTGCACCAGCGGGGCCTCGCGGTGATCCTCGACGGGCACCAGGACCTGTACTCCCAGGACTACAGCGACGGGGCCCCGCCGTGGGCCACCCTCACCGATCACCCCTTCGAGGCCACCGCGCTGTGGAGCGACGCCTACCTCACCTCCCCCGCCGTGCACGAGGCCTACGACGCCTTCTGGGCCGATGCCCCCGCGGCGGACGGCGTGGGCATCCAGACCCGGTACGTGGCCCTGTGGGGGATGCTCGCCCAGCGGTTCGGCGACCACCCCGCCGTGGTCGGCTACGACGTGCTGAACGAGCCCACCCCCGAGGCACAGGACGCGATCCGCTTCGCGACGGCCGGTGTGCCGATCCTGTTCGCCCTGCTGGGGCTGATACCGCTGCTGTTCCTGCCGTACTCACGGGAGCGGGAGATGGAGCTGAGCGCATGGTCGCAGGACCGCCGCCCCCAGGAGGGCACGGCCGTCGCGGGCACAGCGCGGGATCCTCAGCACGGGGACTCCCCCGCACCCGGCAGCTCCTGAGATGCGGGCGGCGTTGAGTGGACCGCAGTGGCTGATCTCGAGCGCGATGACAGCCACTGGGGTCCACTCACCGCTCGCACAGCCGACAGGGTCCACCCCAGCAGCTCCTAGAACCGGCGGTGGGGCCCGACGGTGGGGCTCAGTCCTCCGGGTGCAGCAGTCCCAGCAGGTGCAGTGCCCCGGCCTTGGACAGCGGCTCGTTGCCGTTGCCGCACTTCGGGGAGACCACACAGGCAGGGCAGCCCGCATCGCACGGGCACTCCGAGATCATGTCGGCCGTCGAGCGTAGCCAGGCCGCGGCGTCGTCCGCCCCTCGTTCGGCGAAGCCGGCACCGCCGGGGGCGCCGTCGTACACGAAGATGGTGGGCTCGCCGGTGTCCTCGTGGTGGGCGGCGCTGACCCCGCCGATGTCCCAACGGTCGCAGGTGGCCAGCAGCGGCAGCATCGAGATCGCGGCGTGCTCGGCGGCGTGCAGGGCCCCGGGAAGCTCCTCCCCGGGGAGCTGCGCATCTCCTGTAGCGGTCTGTGCGGCGTCGGTGGTGGCACGCGGCACCACCCACCACACGGCCTTGGTGGTGAGGGTGCGCGGGGGCAGGTCCAGGGGGTGCTGGGCCAGCACGGCCTGGGTATACACATCGCGCACCTGGTAGCCGGTGACCTGGTCGGTCACGTCCACCGTGCCGAAGCACAGGCGCACACCGCCGGCCCACGGCGTCTCGCGGTCCGTCTGCCGGATGCGGATCGTGGAGGCGGACTGCGGGTGGGTGGAGTGCAGCGGGTCCTCCCGGTGCACGAAGGCGACGGCGCGCTCCACGTCCAGCTGGTCCACCACGAAGCTCTTCCCCTGGTGGAGGTACACGGCGCCGTCGTGGACCTGGGTGTGGGCACTGGCGGCGTCCACCGTGCCCAGCAGGGTCCCGCTGCCCTTCTCCACGATCCGCACCGGTTCGCCGCCGCTGCCGCGCAGGTCGGTGAGGTGGTGGGCGGACTCGCTCATGGTCCAGTACCAGCCGGTGGGGCGCGCCCGCAGCACCCCGCGGGCGGCGAGAGTGGTGAGCAGGTCGCGCGCCGTGGGCCCGAAGATGTCCTCCTGGCCCACCTGGATGGGCAGCTCGGCGGCGGCCGCGCACAGGTGCGGGGTCATCACGTACGGGTTGGCGGGGTCGAACACCGATGCCTCCACCTCCGCCCCGAACACCGTCTCGGGGTGGTGGACCACGTAGGTGTCCAGCGGGTCCTCGCGGGCCACGAACAGGGCAAGGGACCCGCCGTCGGCTCCCTGGCGGCGGCCTGCGCGACCGAACTGCTGCCACAGGGATGCGCGGGTGCCGGGCCAGCCGGCGATCACCACCGCGTCCAGACCTGCGATGTCGATCCCCAGTTCCAGTGCGTTGGTGGAGGCCAGGGCCTTCAGCTCACCGGAGCGCAGGTCGTCCTCGAGCTTCCGACGTTCCTCGGCGAGGTACCCGCCGCGGTAGGCGGCCACCCGACGGGCCCGGTCCGCGAGCTGGGCCGAGGCGGCCTGCTCCGCCTGCTGGTTAAGGAGCCGGCGAGCGCCGCCGGCGACCAGTTCGGCACCACGGCGGGAGCGGGCGAAGACCAGGGTCTGCACGTCGCGGGCCACCAGGTCCGCCAGGAGGGCGGCGCTCTCGGTGGTGGCCGAGCGCCGCAGCGGCTCCTCGGTGCGGCCGCCCTCGACGGCGTGCCCCAGGTCGTCGGCCGCGTGGCCGTCAGCGGGCCGCCTGCCGTCCACCACGGCACGGGTGCCGGGCTCCCACAGGCCCACGGTGAGGCCTGCCCGCGGGGAGCCGTCCTCGGTGACCGCCTGGACGTCCACCCCCACCAGGCGTGAGGCCGACAGCTCCGGGTTCGCGGTGGTGGCCGAGGCCAGGATGAAGGTAGGATCTGCCCGGTAGTGGGCGGCGATGCGCCTCAGGCGGCGCATCACCATCGCCACGTGGCTGCCGAACACGCCGCGATAGCTGTGGCACTCGTCGATGATCACGTAGCGCAGCGCCCGCCAGAAGCTCGCCCACTGCTCGTGGCCGGGGAGGATCCCGAAGTGCAGCATGTCGGGGTTGGAGAGCACCACGGTGGCATGGCGGCGGATCCAGCGCCGCTGCTCGGTGGGGGTGTCGCCGTCGTACACCGCCACCCGGGCATCGCGCAGACCGGCGCCGTCGGCCATCGCGGTGATGTTGGTGAGCTGATCGGCGGCCAGCGCCTTGGTGGGCGCGAGGTACAGGGCGGTGGCGCGGCGGGCCGAGGGATCCAGTTCCCGGGCGCCGATGTCGCTGAGCACGGGCAGCAGGTACGCGAGGGACTTGCCGGAGGCGGTGGCGGTGGACAGCACCACGCTGCTGCCCGCGTGGGCGAGCTCGGCTGCCTGCTGCTGGTGTGTCCACGGGGCGGTGATGCCGCGGCGGGCCAGGTGCTCCACCAGGCGCGGATCGGTCCATGCGGGGAACTCACCTCGGCGCCCTTCCCGGGCGGGCATGCGCTCCACATGGGTGAGGCAGCCGGTGCGGGTCGGGGGTGCGCTGAGCGCGGTGAGCAGATCCTCTGCCCTGCCTGCGCGCATCCCTGCCGCCTCTCCTGCTCATGGTGGGGTGTGGCCCCGGGCCTGGACCTAGTGCCAGGAAGGGCCGGGGCGTGGACCTGCTGCAAGCCCCTGGGCTGTTGCACAATCGTAGCCATGCGCTCCGACACACCTGCGGCCCCACGGCTGCTCCCTGACCTGCTCGACGCGCTGCGGGATGACCTGCTGAAGGGGCAGTACACGGTCGAGCGCACCGAGGCGCTGCTGGGCGAGGTCGCCGCCGCAGCATTGCGGCGCGCGGACCCGGTACCGGCCCGCAGTGCACTCGCCCCGCTGGAGGACCCTGCCGCGACCCTGCTGTCCCTGTTCACGCTGGGGTCGACGATCAGCCGGGAGCAGGTGGCACATGCTCTGCCCACCCTCGGCGCAGAGGGGGCCTGCGGACTGGGGCTCCTAGCAGGGACCGCGGCCGGGATGCGAGCCCTGGTCGAGCTCGCCCCCTACTCCGCCCAGGACGACCAGGGGCCGATCTCCTGGTGGATCGCCTCGGACCTCTCCGAACTGGCCACCGGTACCGCGCTGCACCCCGACCACGTGCTGGGCGTGGGCGGGGCCTCGGTGACGCTCGCGCGCATCACCCCCCGAGAGCGGGTGGGCCGGGTGCTGGACGTGGGCTGCGGCAGCGGGATCCAGGCACTCCACGCCAGCCGTCATGCCGAGCACGTGGTGGCCACCGATCTCTCCGAGCGGGCCCTGGCCTTCGCCGCCTTCAACGCCGCCCTGAACCAGGTGGAGGTGGAACTGCGCCCGGGCTCCCTGCTGGAACCGGTGGCCGGTGAGACCTTCGATCTGATCGTCTCCAACCCACCCTTCGTGATCACCCCGCGCGGCAGCGCGGGCGACCGCGCCGGACGGTCGGAGGCGGGGCAGGGCACGAAGGTCGCGGACGGCGCGGACGAGACCTGGACCTACCGCGACGGCGGACGCGCCGGGGACACCCTGCTGGCCGAGCTGCTGGACGCCCTGCCCGAGCACCTGGCCCCCGGCGGCACCGCCGTGATGCTGGGCAACTGGGAACGCTCCGGCACCGAGGAGTGGGACACCCATCCGCGAGCCTGGCTGGCCGCGGCGCGGGACGAGGGCCTGGACTGCTGGGTGATCCAGCGCGAGAGGGAGGACCCCGCCCAGTACGCGGAGACCTGGGCGCGGGACGGCGGCATCACCCCTCGCGACGCCGCGTGGCCCGGACTGATCGAGGCATGGCTCGCCGACTTCGCCTCCCGCGACGTGCAGGACATCGGCTTCGGCTACGTGCTGCTGCGCCGTCCGTCCTCGGCCGATGCACGACCCGGGACCCTGCGCACCGAACAGGGCACCGGCTCGGGCAGCGGTTCGATGAGCACGCATCTGGCGGCGGGCCTGCGGATGATCAACCGTCTCGCCCAGCTGGACGACGAGGAGCTCGCTGCCTCCCGCCCCCGGCGGGCCGGTGACCTGATGGAGCGACGCCACCTGGTGCCCGGCGCCTGGGACCCGACCCTGATCGAACTGGTGCAGGGAGCGGGCCTGGCGCGCATCGTCCCGGCCGATCAGGCGCTGGCTGCGACCGTCGGCGCCCTGGACGGCACCCTCACTCTGGGCCAGACCATTGCCGCCGTGTGCGCGCTGACCGATGCCGATCCGGATCAGACCCGCCAGCGGCTGCTGCCGCAGGTGCGGGAGCTGCTGATCACCGGGATGCTGACGCTGTGAGGCGCCGCCGATCCGGGGTCCCGGTGCGCCCAGTCCTCAGCGGCCTGCTGGCCCTGCTGTGTGCCGCGATGGTGGTGCTGCTGGCGAGGATCGCGGTGGGCACCGCGAGCGGTCAGCGCCTGGACCAGCTGACCCTCAGCGGGGCGCAGCTGGACACCGGGCCCGTCTCCCAGGTGGTGGGGCTCGCGGCCGGCACCGTGAGCCTGCCGGTGGTGCTGGCGGCCCTCGCATGCGTCGCGGTGATCGCGGTGCTGCGGCGGCGCGCGGACCTGCTGGTCCCTCTGGCAGTACTGGTGGGCGGGGCGAACCTCTCCACCCAGGCGATCAAGCACCTGGTGGTCACCCGGGAGGTGCTAGGCCCCGGCATCGACGTGACCCCCAACTCCTTCCCCTCGGGGCACACCACCCTGGCCGCCTCCACCGCCATCGCGCTGGTTCTGGTGGCCGGCAGGGCCCGCGGGCCGGTCGCGGTCCTCGGGGCGCTGTGGACGGCCGGGGCCGGCATCGGCACCCTCGCGCTCGGCTGGCACCGGGCAAGTGACGTGGCCGGGGCGATCGTCGTGGTCGCCACCTGGACCTTCCTGATGCTCGCGGTGGACGGGGTGCTGCAGTACCGCCGGGCCCCGTCGGCCGAAGAGCGTGAGCCCCGACGTGGGATCGAGGTCGCCACCGCCTGGGCACTGGGGCTGGCAGGGGCGGCCGGGATGGTGCTAGGCGTGGTGGCCTTCGCCGCACTGGGCCTGCCGCTGCTGCTGCACGAGCCCGGCCACCAGCAGGCCGCCTACCGCACGACGGTCGCGGTGATCAGCGGCGGGACCGCTCTGTGGATGGCGATGGTCCTGATGCTGCGCGTTCCGGAACCGCGCAGGGCCTCACGCGGTGACCGTGTACCGTGATGCTTCGCCGGGCGGGAATCCTCCCCGGCACCCCCTGGTCCCGCTGGCGGACCATGGTGAACGGGCCGCGATCTGCGCGGCGAGGAAGGACGTATCGACGTGACTGGCGGACGGCATCTGGTGATCGTGGAGTCCCCGGCGAAGGCGCGCACCATCGGCCGATATCTCGGCGACGATTTCGTGGTGCAGGCCTCCGTGGGGCACATCCGTGACATCCCGGTGCCGCGTGACCTGCCGGCGGAGATGAAGAAGGGCCCCTTCGGGAAGTTCGGGGTGGACACCGAGAACGGCTTCGAGCCGTACTACGTGGTCAGCCCGGACAAGAAGAAGACTGTCGCGGAGCTGAAGAAGGCCCTCAAGGACGCCGACACCCTCTACCTCGCCACTGATGAGGACCGCGAGGGCGAGGCGATCGCCTGGCACCTGCTGGAGACCCTCAAGCCCAAGAAGACCCTGCCGGTCAAGCGGATGGTGTTCCACGAGATCACCAAGGACGCGATACTGGACGCCCTCCAGAGCACCCGCGACATCGACTCCGCCCTGGTGGATGCCCAGGAGACCCGCCGCATCCTGGACCGCCTGGTGGGCTTCGAGCTGTCCCCCGTGCTGTGGCGGAAGATCGGCCCCTCGCTGTCCGCCGGGCGCGTGCAGTCGGTGGCCACCCGCCTGGTGGTGGAGCGGGAGCGGGAGCGGATGGCGTTCGTCGCCGCCGACTACTGGGACGTGACCGGCACCTTCGCCGCCGATTCCAGTGCCTTCTCCGCGAAGATCTCCACCGTGGACGGCTCCCGTGTCGCTTCCGGCAGCGACTTCGCCGACGACGGCACCCTCACCGCTCGCGCGAAGAGCGCGACCGTGCTCACCGAGCAGTCCTCCCGTGAGCTGGTGCAGGCCCTCGAGGGCGCGCAGGCCCGGGTCACCAAGCTCGAGTCCAAGCCGTACACCCGCCGCCCGGCGCCTCCGTTCACCACCAGCTCCCTGCAGCAGGAGGCCTCCCGCAAGCTGCGCCTGGGTGCCCGTCAGGCGATGCGGGTGGCGCAGTCGCTGTACGAGAACGGCTACATCACCTACATGCGAACCGACTCGGTGGCACTGTCGAAGGAGGCCATCGCCGCCTCCCGCGCACAGGCCTCCGAGCTGTACGGCTCGGAGTACGTGCCGGACAAGCCCCGTGCCTACCGCTCCAAGTCGCAGAACGCGCAGGAGGCCCACGAGGCAATCCGCCCCGCCGGTGACCGCTTCCGCACCCCCGCCCAGGTCGCCGGCCAGCTCAGCGGCGACGAGTTCCGCCTGTACGAGCTGATCTGGAAGCGCACCGTGGCCTCACAGATGGCCGACGCCAAGGGCACCACCTCCACTGTGGAGCTGGCACTGGAGCAGAACGGCCGGGCCGCGACCTTCCGCGCCGCCGGCACCGTGATCACCTTCCGCGGATTCCTCGCCGCCTACGAGGAGGGCCGGGACGCCTCGCGCTACTCCGATGACTCCGAGGACAAGCGGCTGCCGCAGATGACCGAGGGCCAGCACCTCCAGACCCGCGAGCTGCTGTGCGACGGGCACACCACCACCCCGCCGCCGCGCTACACCGAGGCATCCCTGGTGCGGGCACTGGAGGAGCGCGGCATCGGCCGCCCCTCCACCTACGCCTCCACCGTGGCCACGATCCAGGACCGCGGGTACGTGCTGCGCCGGGGCACCGCCCTGGTGCCCAGCTGGACCGCCTTCGCGGTGGTGCGCCTGCTGGAGGAGCACTTCGGCACGTTCGTGGACTACGACTTCACCGCTCACATGGAGCAGCAGCTGGACCGCATGGCCCGCGGCGAGCTGGGCCGCGCGGACTACCTGCAGGACTTCTACCGCGGCGACGGCAGCACCGGCCCGATCGGCCTGAAGCCCATGGTGGACGACCTGGGCGACATCGACGCCCGCGAGATCAACTCGATCCCCATCGGCGAGGGCATCACCCTGCGCGTGGGACGCTACGGCGCCTATGTCGAGAGGATCGAGCGCGGCGCCGACGGCGAGCCCGTGGAGGGCGCTGATCCGCAGCGCGCCTCCGTTCCCGAGGACATCGCTCCTGACGAGCTCACGGTGGCCAAGGCCCAGGAGCTGCTGGAGCGCCAAAAGGACGACGGTCGCGTGCTGGGCATCGACCCGGGTACCGGCCATGAGCTGATCGCCAAGGACGGCCGCTACGGCCCGTACGTGACCGAGGTGATCCCCGACCCGGAGCCCGAGGGCGACGGGTCCGCCACGGGTGCAGCGGGCACCAAGGCCGGCGCGAAGAAGGGCACCAAGAAGGCTGCAAAGCCCAAGCCCCGCACCTCGAGCCTGCTGAAGTCGATGGACCTCGCGACCGTGACTCTCGAGGACGCCCTGAAGCTGCTGAGCCTGCCCCGCGTGGTGGGCACCACCGAGGACGGCACTGAGATCACCGCCCAGAACGGCCGCTACGGCCCGTACCTGAAGAAGGGCACCGACTCCCGCTCCCTGGAGACCGAGGAGCAGATGTTCACCATCACGATGGAGGAGGCGGAGAAGCTCTATGCGCAGCCCAAGACGCGCGGGCGTGCGGCCGCCAAGCCGCCGCTGAAGGAACTGGGCACCGACCCCACCAGCGGCAAGCCGATCGTGATCAAGGACGGCCGCTTCGGCGCGTACATCACCGACGGCACCACCAACGTGTCGCTGCGCTCCGGGGAGACCGTCGAGTCGATCACCGAACAGATCGCGGTGGACAAGCTGGCCGAGAAGCGCGCGAAGGGCCCGGCCAAGAAGCCTGCCCGTCGCACCACCACCCGCAAGGCGCCCGCTAAGTCAGCCACCAAGAAGGCCGCGCCGAAGAAGTGACGCTCCCGAACAGGGGTGATGTAGACGGCGAAGAACGGGGCCCGCAACCGCATGGTGCGGGCCCCGTCGTCACTTAACTGAGTATTCGTAGTCGTGGGAGCCACCGAATCTTGCTCTTGGGGACCGCCGATCGTGCCGACGGGGGCCAGTAGCCGCCGCGGTGGGGACCACTGGCTCCCGCCGGCATCGGGTCACTGGGGCAGTGCGGTGTGTTCTCGCATGTTCCTGTCGCCGGTGTCGATCCAGATTGTGTTGTGCACGATGCGGTCCATGATCGCATCGGCGTGGACTGCTCCACCGAGCCGGGCGTGCCAGTCCTTCTTCGGGTACTGGGTGCAGAACACGGTCGAGCCGGTGTCATAGCGGCGCTCGAGCAGTTCCAGCAGCATCGAACGCATTCCCTCGTCAGGATGGTCCAGCAGCCACTCGTCGATCACCAGCAGCGAGAACGTGGAGTACTTCCGCAGGAACTTCGTCTGGCCCTGCGGCTTGTCCTTTGCCAGGGCCCAGGCCTCTTCGAGGTCGGGCATTCGGATGTAGTGGGCTCGGAGCCGGTGCTGGCAGGCCTGCTTCGCCAGCGCGCAGCCGAGGTAGGACTTCCCTGAGCCGGTGAAGCCCTGGAAGACCACGTTCTGTTGCCGCTGGATGAAGGAGCAGGTTGCCAGTTGCGCGATCACGTTCCGGTTCAGTCCCCGTTCCTCGACCAGATCCAGCCGCCGCAGGTCCGCTCCGGGATAACGCAGCCCCGCCCGGCGGATCAGACCCTCGACCTTTCCATGATTGAAGATGGAATGCGCCTCGTCCACGATCAGCTGGAGCCGTTCCTGGAACGACATCCCCAGCACGTGAGCCTCATCCTGGGCATCGATCGCGTCCAGCAGCGCGGTCGCGCCCATCTCGCGCAGCTTCCGCTTCGTGTCGTTATCGATCACGCTCACCGGACACCTCCGGCGTAGTAGTCGGCGCCACGGACGTATCCGCCGTCTTCCGCGGGTTCCTCGCGGGGTGGACGCAGGGCGGCGACCTTGTCCTGCCCGGTGGCCAAGATCGGGTGCAGATGCGCATAGCGCGGTGAACGGACCCGTCCCGTCAGCGCGAGTGCGCAGGCCGCCTCGACCCGATCTACGGAGAAGCGGCGAGAGAGCCGTAGCACCGCCAACGCGGGATCCAGGCCCTGTTCCACGATCGGCACGGACTCGAAGATCCGCTGGATCACGATCACCGTGGCCGGCCCGACCCGATCTGCCCACGCCCGCACCCTCTGCGCGTCCCAGGCCTGGAAACGCTCGCCCGCAGGTAGGTCCGCGTCGTTGGTGCGGTACTCATTGCTCGCGGTCTCCGGGAGCAGCAGGTGACTGGTCAGTCGCTGGCTGCCCTGATAGATCTCCAGCGTCCGGGCCGTGATGCGCAGATCGACCTTCGCGCCGATGTGCGCGAACGGCGCGGAGTAGAAGTTCCGCGCGAACGTGACGTGCCCGTTCCTGCCCACTCGTCGTCCGTAGTGCCATGTCGAGATCTCGTAGGGCACCGCCGGCAGCGGCGTCAGCAGCGGCCGCTCCTCCGCGTCGAACACGCTGGCGCGGGATCCGGGCCGCTTCTGGAACGGCTCCGCGTTATAGGCCTCCATCCGCTGCCCGATGGCGGCTGCAAGTTCGGGCAGGGACGTGAATCGCTGATCCCGCAGCCCGGCGATGACCCAGGTCGCGACGTGCGCGACGGTGTTCTCCACGCTCGCCTTGTCTTTCGGTTTCCGCACCCTCCCCGGGAGCACCGCCGCCGAGTAATGCGCTGCCATCTCGCGATACGCATCGTTCAGGACGATCTCGCCCTCGCGGGGGTGCTTCACCACACCGGTCTTGAGGTTGTCCGGAACGATCCTCGGGACCGTCCCGCCCAGCGCCTCGAACATCGCTACGTGCGCTCGCAGCCAGGACTCCTGGCGCATATCCAGCGCCGGGAAGCAGAACGCGTAACGAGAAAAAGGCAGGCAGGCAACGAACAAGAACACCTTCGAGACCTCGCCGGTGACCGGATCGGCCAGCTCCATCGTGGGGCCGGACCAGTCGACCTCCACGCTCTGGCCGGCCTTGTGACCGACTCTCGAAGCGGCACCGGTGACCATGACGTGGTGCTGGTAGGTGCGGCAAAACCGGTCATACCCCATCGCCGGATCCCCAGCCGCCGTGGTCGCGTCGAAGTACTCGCCGTGCAACAGCTTCAGCGTCACGCCGACCCTGGCCATCTCTCGATGGACCTGTTCCCAGTCCGGCTGTGCGAACACGCTCTCGTGCTCGCCCCGGCCCGGGAACAACCGGGCATACACCTGCTCATCGGCGACGTCCGCGATATCGCCCCACCCGATCCCTGCAGCGTCAGCGGCCTCGAACACCGCCCTCACGGACTTGCGGGACATGCCCTGCGAGGACGAAATCGCTCGCCCCGACAGACCTTCTGCGCGCAGCTGGAGCACCAGCTTCGCCCTGATCTTCCGTACCATTCCAGATTGCTCCTTCCGCCGCGTGCCCTATACACACGGCGGAAGGAGCGTAGACAGAGCGGCCCCAACGACACCACTGGTGGTCCCGAACGACGCCACCGCTACGGCAGCGACGTGGCACCCGAACCCTCGATCAGCGGACCCCAGCGAGGCGAATATTCACTTAACTCCAGGGGGTCGTCACTTCACCGAGCCTGCTGCGAGGCCGCCGATGATGCGTCGCTGGAACAGCAGCACCACGATGATCAACGGCACCGTCACGATCACACCAGCGGCCATTTTCGTGCCGTACGGGGTGTCGTAGCCGGAGATGCCCGTGAACTTGGAGATGGCCACGTTCGCCGTCTGCATCAGCGGGTTATTCACCATCGTCAGGGCGATCAGGAACTCGTTCCAGGCCGCGATGAAGGTGATGATGGCGGTGGTGAAGATGCCCGGCGTGGCCAGCGGCAGGATCACCCGATAGAAAGCTCCCATCCGCGTGGTGCCGTCCACCATCGCCGCCTGTTCGAGCTCCACCGGCAGCTGCCGGAAGAACGCATTGAGGTTCCACACCGCCAGGGGCAGCGCGAAGGAGATCGACGGAAGGATCATCGCCTGGTAGGTGTTGATCCAGTTCCAGGGCCACCAGTCGTACCCGCCGGTGAACAGCTTCAGCAGCGGCACGACCAGGGTGATCACGGGAAACATGGACGTGGCCACGATGATGAACATGACCGCGACCTTGCCGCGGAACTCCAGCCTCGCCATCGCATAGGCACCCAGCACCCCGAGCGTGATCACGATCAGCGTGGTGCCTCCGGCCACGATCAACGAGTTGAGCAGCGCCCGGCTGAAGTTGTTCGACGGATCGAACACGGCGATGTAGTTCTCCACGCTGATCGGTGAGGGGATCAGTTCGGTGGAACGACCCTCACTGGGCTGGCGCAGGGAGGAGACGACCATCCAGTAGAACGGTGCCAGGCAGTACACCAGGATGAACGCCATCCCGAGGCCCACCACGATCTTGCCGGCCGTGCCACCCTTGATGGGGCGAGGTTTCAGGACCTGGCCGTCGCGGGAGCGCACCTCGTTCTTCGCCGTGGGGGTCGAGGTGGCGCTCATGCCATGCTCCCTTCACTGGTGTTGCGGAATCGACGCGGGCTCTTGCGGCCACCTGCCTTCGTTGGCTGCTGCTCGCCGAGCACATCGGCGCCCAGCAGCTTGACGAACAGGAAGGCCACCAGGCAGATGTAGGCGAACAGCACCATCGAGTACGCCGATGCCATGCCATAGTCCGTCTTCGCCGCGGCGTCGGAGGCCAGCATGGAGAGGGTCTGCCCACTGGCCAGTCGGCCCAGCAGCACGTACGGCAGGTCGAACATGCGCATGGCGTCCAGCAGCCGGAACAGCACCGCGACCACGAGTACGGGGCGGACCAGCGGCAGTGTGATCCGCCAGAAAGTCTGCCAGCGCGAAGCGCCGTCCACCTTCGCGGCCTCGTACACCTGGGTGTCGATGGTCTGCAGCCCTGCCAGGGTGAGCAGCCCGATGAACGGCGCCGTCTTCCAGATGTCGGCGATCAGCACCGCGGCCTGCGCTTGGATGCCCTCGGTGGTCCACAGGATCTGGGTGTTGATCAGACGGTTGGCGATGCCGTTGGCATCGAAGATCAACTGCCACATGAGCGCGGAGACCACCGTGGGGATCGCCCACGGCACCAGGATCGAGGCGCGCACGATGCCGGTTGCCCGCATCGCCCTGGCCATGATCAGCGCCATCGAGACGCCGAGGACTGTCTCGATGCTCACGCCGACCACCGTGAACATGGTGGTGTTCCAGAACGCGTTCCAGAACCCGGCGCCTGCTCCGGCACCGGTGAAGGCGTCGTAGTAGTTCTGGAGGCCCACGAAGGTCTCGCCTTGCTGGATGAGGCCCGTGGTGGGGTCGATGTCCCCTCCGGACTGGTGGAGCGACTGCCACGCCGACAGGATCAGCGGGAAGCCCACCACCAGGGCCAGGAGGATCAGGGTGGGCAGGAGGAGCAGGTTGGCCAGCGCCCCCTGCCCGCCCGTGACTTTCCTGCGGGGTCGGGCCACGGAGGATCAGCCCCCGAGCTCGGTGAGCTGTTGCTGGAGACCCTCCATCGCCGCCTGCACCTCGCTGTCGCCGGAGATGGCGCCGTAGGCGGCTTCCTGGATGGCCTGGGTGACGTCCCCGTACTTGACCACCTGGGGGCGCACGACGCCGGTCTCGATCGATGACTTCAGCTCCTCGATGAAGTCGAACGCCTCGATCACCTCGGGGTCCTCGTACACCGAGGCCATGGCGGTGGGTGTGGTGGTGTTGAGCATCCAGGCGCGCTGCTGCTCGAACTCGGTCATGAAGGCGATGAAGTCCACCGCGGTACCGGCGTTCTTGGCGAAGGCGCTGATGGCGTAGTTGGCTCCACCCAGGGTCGATGCCCCCGCCTCCTTCACGCCGGGCACCAGGCCGACGCCGATCTTGCCGTTGACCTCGGAGGAGCCGTCCTCCGCCTGGGCCAGCTCCCACACGTAGGGCCAGTTGGTCTGGAAGATCAGGCGGCCGTCCTGGAACGCCTGACGGGTCGGCTCCTCCATGTAGGTGAGGGCCTCCTCCGGGATGTGACCACTGTCGAAGCCGTCACGGATGGCCTGGATCGCCGAGATCGCCTCGGGCGAGTCGGCCTGCGGGTTGCCCTTGTCATCGAACAGGCTGCCGCCGGCGGACTGGATGGTGGCCGCCGTCTGGCAGGTGAGGCCCTCGTACTTGGCGAACTGGGCGCCGTAGCCGAGCATGTCGGGATTGTCGGCCTTGACGTCATCGATGATCTGCCACATCTCCTCGAAGGTCTTCGGGGGCTCGGTGTGGCCGGCGGCGTCCAGGAGGTCCTTGCGGTAGAACAGCAGCTGAGCGTTGGTGGTGAATGGGACGGCGTACAGCTTGTCGAAGTAGGTGCCGGTGGCGACCGCTCCGGGCAGCAGCTCGTCCAGCGGGAACTTGTCCTTGGGGAGCTCCACCACCCACTGGTTGGCAGCGAACTCCGCGGTCCAGATGATGTCCAGGCTCACCACGGTGTAGGCGTCGGACTGCGCCTGGGCGTTGTTGATGAACTGGGCACGCTGCTCGTCAGCGGATTCAGGGAGTTCGATCATGGTGACCGTCTCGTCGGGGTGCTCGCTGTTCCAGCGGTCCAGGAACTCCTTGAGCTGACCGGTGGTGTCCTTGCCGCGGGCCAGGGTGATGGGGCCGCGCTGCTCGAAGTCGACCGTGGGGCCACTACCCCCACCGCTTCCACCGTCGGAGCCGCCATCTCCTCCGCCGGATCCACCGCAGGCTGCGAGGGACAGGGCGGCAGTGCCGACTGCTCCCGCACCGAGAACCGTGCGGCGGGTTGCCTGGTGACTGCGGTCGTTGTTCTCACCGGGGCGGTGTGTGGCGGTCATGGTGTACTCCCTGAGCTGTCGTCGATGGACGACGGCTTCGTCGCCCATTGCGGACTGTAGTGGGCTACTTCACAGCAGAGCAAGGTGATGGTCCCGGCGTTACCAGTTCGTTAACCGGGGCGGTCACACCGGGTATCGGTAGTCTCCAGCGCGAAAACTGGACGTAATCGGGCTCTACAAGGGAGGGCCCGGCCGTCCGTCAGGGCCGGTCGGTAGATTGGGGGCATGACTTCCACCCCCGATCACGACGATCACGGGTTCGCGAGCGCACTGCGCCTGCCGGAACCGCTCGCCCCCGATCCGTCCACCGCCCCCGGCCTGCGCTGGGGGGTGATCTCCCCCGGTCATATCGCCGATCAGTTCACGGCCACTGCGCACCGGGCCACCCAGTCCCGCATCGTAGCGGTCTCCTCCCGCTCCCAGGAGCGGGCCGAGGAGTTCGCTGCGAAGCACGGAGCCGGCGGTGCCTTCGGATCGGTCGAGGCGATGCTGGAGGCGGGCGGCGTCGATGCCGTGTACGTGGCCTCCCCCCACGCCCAGCACCACCAGTACGCCCGTGCGGTGCTGGAGGCGGATCTGCCCGTGGTGGTGGAGAAGGCCTTCACGCTGAACGCACCCCAGGCGGAGGACCTGTTCCAGCTGGCCGCCCAGCGGCAGCTGTTCGTGATGGAGGCGATGTGGGCGCGCTTCCTGCCGCAGTACGACGTTCTGCGGCAGGTGCTCGACTCCGGGGTGCTGGGCGGGATCATCGAGGTCGCCGCCGAGCACGGCCAGTTCTTCGAGGAGGACGCCGAGCACCGCCTGTACGCACCTGAGCTTGGTGGCGGTGCCCTGCTGGACCTGGGCGTGTACCCGCTCTCCTTCGCCCAGATGGTGGTGGGGGACCTGACGGACCCGGCGATCCAGGGCGACCTCGCCTTCACCGGTGTGGACGCCTACGTGGGCCTGCTGGCCCGCGGCGCACGGGGCGGTCGCGCCCGTGTGGCCACCACCCTGCAGGCCCGGATGCCCAATGAGGCCGTGGTCGTCGGGACCGACGGCACGGCCCGCCTCTCCGGCCCGTTCTACGCCCCGGGCACCCTCACCGTGACCCTGCGCGACGGCCGGTCCGCGCGCTTCGAGCACCCCGGCCCCTCCGGGGACGGCATGGCCTACGAGATCGCTGAGGCCGCCCGTTGCATCACCGCCGGGGATCTGGAGTCCCCTGTCATGAACTGGGAGGACACGATCAGCGTGATGCGCACGATGGATGCGGCCCGCGCCGCCCTGGGCGTCACCTACCCCCAGGAGGAGCAGGCATGAGCGTCCTGGACTCCACCACCTTGCGGATCCCCGCCCCGCGCCCGCCGCGACGCGGCGTGTTCGTCTCCTTCGAGGGTGGTGACGGCGCCGGCAAGTCCACCCAGATGGCGATGCTGCGCGAGCACCTGATCCACGAGCGTCAGGTCTCCGAGGACCTGGTGCTCACCACCCGCGAGCCGGGCGGCACGCCCCTGGGTGAGCAGATCCGTTCCCTGCTGCTGCACGGGGAGCACGTGGACGAGCGGGCCGAGGCCCTGCTGTACGCGGCCGATCGCGCCCACCACATCGCCACGGTGGTTCGCCCGCACCTGGCCCGTGGGGGCTTGGTGCTGGGTGACCGCTACCTCGACTCCTCGATCGCCTACCAGGGAGCCGGTCGCGCCCTGGAGGCGGACCAGATCGGGGCGCTGTCGCTGTGGGCCACCGGGGGCCTGCTGCCGGACCGCACCATCCTGCTGGACCTGCCGCCGGAGGTGCTGGACGAGCGACGGGACGCCCAGGAGCTGGACCGCCTGGAGCAGGCCGGCCGTGAGTTCCATGCCGCAGTGCGCGCCATGTTCCTGGACATGGCCCGGGCCGAGCCCGAGCGGTTCCAGGTGATCGACGGGACCCAGTCCCGCGATGAGGTGCACGCGCAGGTGCTGGAGGCCGTGGCCGAGGTGCTGGACCGCTACGACCCCACCTTCGAGCCCCCTGCCGCGGTCTCCCACCGGGACGAGCAGTGAGGGGCACGACCGAGCAGGTCACGGCGGTGGTGGCATGAGCGTGTGGGACGACGTGGTGGGCCAGGAGCAAGCGGTCGCACAGTTCCGTCGAGCCGCCTCCCCGGAGGGTTCACTGGCGCAGGCCTGGCTCATCACCGGACCGCCCGGTTCCGGTCGGTCCACGGCTGCCCGCGCCTTCGCTGCCACCCTGCAGTGCGAGCACGGCACCGGGTGCGGGGCGTGCCGGAGCTGTCGCATGGTGCTGGCGAACACCCACCCCGATGTCACGGTCGTGGCCACCGACAAGCTGTCGATCTCCAAGGACGATGTGCGCGCCCTGGTGCTCACCGCGCAGCGCGCCCCGGCAACCGGCCGCCACCGGGTGCTGGTGGTGGAGGATGCCGACCGGATGAGCGCGGGCACCTTCAACGTGCTGCTGAAGTCGATCGAGGAGCCGCCGCCGTCCACCGTCTGGATGCTGTGCGCCCCCTCGGCGGAGGACCTCGCTCCCACCATCAAGTCCCGGTGCCGCCTGGTGAGCCTGTCCGTCCCCTCCTCGCAGGTGGTGGCGGAGCTCCTGGTGCGCCGCGACGGTGTGGATCCGCAGTTGGCCGAGCGCTCCGCTCGTGCGGCGCAGGGGCACATCGGGCTGGCCCTGCGCTATGCCACCCAGGCCGGTGCGCTCGATGCCCGCGAGGAGTCCGCGCGCACCCTGCTGGGCCTGCGGGGAGCGGGAGAAGCCGTGATGGCCGCCCAGGCGTTGGTGGAGCGCGCCACCTCCGAGGCGAAGGCGCACTCCGATGCCGTGGCCGAGGAGGAGAAGGCGGCGTTCCTGCGCTCGGCGGGGATCGACGACGGCAAGGTGCCGCCGTCCCTGCGCTCCCAGGTGAAGCAGCTCGAGGATGATGCGAAACGGCGGCAGACCCGCCTGGTACGGGACGTGCTGGACCGCTATCTGCTGGACGCCCACTCGGTGCTGCGTGACGTGCTCACCGTGCAGATCGGTTCCGGTGGGGAGCTGGTGAACCCGGGCGTTGAGGCGGAGATCCGGCGCGCGGCCGGCACCGGGGAGGGTCGGATCACGCTCGGTCTGCTGGAGGCGGTGCAGGAGGCACGGGCCCGGATCGCAGGGAACGTGCCACCGCTGCTGGCGATCGAGGCACTGCTGGCA
The DNA here is from genome assembly GCF_016907455.1 of Brachybacterium muris. Lineage (NCBI taxonomy): Bacteria > Bacillati > Actinomycetota > Actinomycetes > Micrococcales > Dermabacteraceae > Brachybacterium > Brachybacterium muris. The sequence goes on from NZ_JAFBCB010000001.1 coordinate 2,930,519, forward strand.
CGGATCGCCGTCGCTCAGCGCTGAGGCCTCCTCAGCGCCGAGACCGCCCGGCCGGCGAGCTGGTGCCGTCAGGCCTGCGGGCTCTGGACCTCGGTATCGCCTTGAACAGGCTCGCCCTCAGTCGGCGTGCCATGGGCGGGGCCCTCGGTCTCGGCCCCGGCCTCGGACTGGCCAGGCTGCTCCGGAGCGGGCTTCTGGTACTCCAGGTCCAGCTCGTCCACGATAACGCCGGTGGCGCGGGGGATCTCCGGGTCCGCGTCGTCCTTGCCGGTCTCGGAATGGGCACCGCAGCCGTAACCCAGGTGCACCACGCGGCCGTCGGCCGGGGACCACTCGTTCGTGCACACCCCGAACTCGTGCCGCAGGGAACCGCTGAGCAGGGATAGGAAGCCGCAGCTGGCGCAGTTCGCAGAGATGGTGCCGCGGCGCTTGCGCTCCGAGGTGGGACGGGGACCGAAATCGCTCTCGGCCCAGCGCTCGGCAGCCTCCGCACGGCCCACCGGGGACAGCACCCGGACGCGGCCCAGGCCCAGCTCCCAGTTCGCCACGCGATCAGCGTCCTCGTCGCCGGTGTTCTCGTAGCCGTGCTCGAGGCGCTCGTCGTACTCCTTGTACGGCATGAGGTCGTCGGCGCCGACGTCCTCCGGCTTCAGTCGCTCGGACCAGGGCTCCCAGTCGGGGGCCAGCAGGGCGTCCTCGCCGGGCAGCAGGGCGGTCTCGGCCACGGTGGCGCTCTTCGCGCGGGGGGCGCGCACCAGGATCGCCACCCACGACCAGCCGCGGTAGCCGGGCATCAGGCAGTCGAACACGTGGGTGACCACGCGGTCGCCGCTGGCCTCGACCCGCAGGTGCTCGCCGACCTGGCCGGGCTCGGTGACGTCCTCGAGCGCGGTGCGTGCGAGGTCGACGGCCTCGGCCGCGATCGCGTCGAGCTTGGGGCGGGCGGTGCGGCGGGGGGCGGTGGTGGCTGGTGTCATGCTCAGGCCTCGAAACTGTCGGCGACGGCGCGCAGCACGGTGGAAATCTTCTGAGCGTGCCCGCGATCGGGGTAGCGGCCCTTGCGCAGGCCGTTGGAGGCGTCGTCCAGCAGGCGGATGAGGTCCTCGACCATCACCGCCATGTCGTCCGGCTTGGGGCGACGCGCGCGGCTCACCGAGGGTGCCGGCTCCATCAGCTGCAGGGACAGCACCTGGGGGCCGCGACGGCCGTCCACCATGTCGAACTCCACCCGGGCACCGGGGCGCAGGGTGGCCACCCCATCGGGCAGGTTCGAGGCATGGACGTACACGCTCTGACCGTCCTCGTCATCGAGGATGAAGCCGAAGCCCTTCTCGGCATCGTAGAACTTGACCTTGCCACGTGGCACGTGGATCCCGCCTTGTCTGCTGTCATGGAACTGCTGGTCCTGGGGTCCCGGCGGGCCCTTCGTGCACCGGGGCGCCTCATCGGGCGCGGTGCGGGCATGCTCGCCGGGCGCCGGGGGTCCCGGCGACGCTCAAGTCTACAGTCCACCTCCCCGGAGCGGGGTGTGAGGTCAGGCCCGTCGACGCTCCGGTGGTATCTCCCGCACCGGGGCATCCCACGGCACGGGGTCCAGTCCCAATCCACTGAGCGCCTGCTCGATGATCATGGCGGTGAACCCCCACACGAACGCCCCGTCGGGCAGGTCGTACACGGGGCCGACAGGCCTGCCGTCGAGCACGCCGCGGAACTGTCGCGCAGGGTCGGTGAGTGAGCTGTCGCCGGTGAGGGCGGCCCACACCACCCGCTCCACCTCCACCGGGTCCTGTGCCCGCAGCGGGGGCCGGGTCGGGGCCCAGGCCAGCACCGGGGTGACGTGCTGGGAGCGCCAGGGCATGGGGATGCCGGCGAAGGACCCCAGCACCGTCACGGCCTGCGGATCCAGCCCGGTCTCCTCCTGCGCCTCCCGCAGGGCGGTATGCACCACGTCGGGGTCCCCCGGGTCCACGCCGCCGCCGGGCAGCGCGAACTGACCGGGCTGGGACCGCAGGGCGTGGCCGCGCTCCTCGAGCGCCAGATGGGCATCGTCCAGGTCGTTGCCCGCCACCAGCAGCAGCACGGCACTGCGGCGGGTGGGGCGAGTGCCGTCGATCCGCTCCTGGGCGTCACGGGTGCGGTCCAGCAGCACCTCTCCCCCGCGCCCAGCACGGTCCGCGAGGTGGGCGAGGAACCCGGGGTGGGCGGGGCCTGCAGCAGTGCCCGGCCGAACCCCTCTGCCCTCAGCCCTCGGTCCGTCCTCCGCCATCGCTTCGTCGCCGCCCATCAGGCCACCTCGGCACTGGGGCAGATGTCGGCGAGCACGCATGTCCCGCACTGAGGGGCCCTGGCCAGGCACACGCGTCGTCCGTGCAGGATGAGCCGCAGGTGTAGGGCGGTCAGGTCGATCTCCTCGCTGCCGCCCTTGCCGTGCGAACCTGTCGCGGCCTGCTCGACCAGGGCCACCACATCGGTCTCGACCTTCACGGGGTCCTTCGAGCCCGTCCACCCCAGTCGCCGCGAGAGGCGGGCCACGTGGGTGTCCACCGCCAGCAGCGAGTGACCGAACCAGGTCCCGCGCACCACGTACGCCGTCTTGCGGCCAACCCCGGGCAGCGCCTCGAGCGCCTGCTGATCATCGGGCACCTGCCCGCTGTGGTCGCGCAGCAGGCCCTGGGCCAGTCCTATGATGCGCGCCGCTCGAGTCCCTCCCATCCCCAACGGCCGCAGCAGCGCAGTCACCTGCTCCTCATCGGCGCCGGCGAGCGCTGCCGCATCGGGCCAGCGGGAGAACAGCTCGGGGGTGAGGGAGTTGACTCGCACGTCGGTGGTCTGCGCACTCAGGACCGTTGCCACCAGCAGTTCGAAGGCGTCGCGGTGGTCGAGTTCGGTGCGGGCGCCGGGGTAGGTCCTCCCCAGCCGGTCGTCCACCTCGATGACGTCGGCCGGGCCCCGGTCACCGTGGGTGGCGGTCGTTCCCGGCGTGGTCATGGGGTCGGTGCTCCTTGATGACAGGTCGTCCTCCTGGGCCGAGGGCCGGTTCGTCGCGGCGGTTTCGGCGGGTGGTCATGATCCTGGCCCATCGGCGCGGTAGCCTGTCGGCATCGTGTGATCACTGCCACCGTGCGCGATGGCGTGGTCATGATGAGAAGACCAGATCGGCCCCGAGGTCCGGGGCCCCACCTTCAGGAGGTTCCGTGGACGAGAACATCGTACGGTCGTCACCGCTGTTCGCCGCGCTCGACGAGGACGGCAAGCAGGCCGTCCTCGCCTCGATGTCGCAGGAGGACTACCACCGCAGCGCCGTCATCTTCCGCGAGGGCGATCCCGGTGATCGCCTGTTCATCATCGGCACCGGCAAGGTGAAGGTGGGCCACGCCTCCGGCGACGGACGCGAGAACCTGCTGGCGGTGCTGGGCCCGGGCGAGACGCTGGGTGAGCTGTCGCTGTTCGACCCGGCCCCCCGCAACGCCACCGCCACGGCTGTCGCCGAGTCCACCCTGTACTCGCTGTCGCAGCAGGACCTGTACCGGGTGCTCGCGCAGCGCCCGGAGGTGGCCCGCCATCTGCTGGCCTCCCTGGCCCGCCGCCTGCGAAAGACCAACGAGTCCCTCGCGGACCTCGTGTTCGCCGACGTCCCCGGCCGTGTCGCCAAGAACCTGCTGGACCTGGCCCAGCGCTTCGGGCGGCAGACGGACGACGGCGTGATGGTCGCCCACGGGCTCACCCAGGAGGAGCTGGCCCAGCTGGTGGGTGCCTCCCGCGAGACCGTCAACAAGGCCCTGGCCGACTTCGCCTCCCGCAGCTGGATCCGGCTGGAGGCTCGCGCGGTGCTCCTGCAGGACGTGGAGCGCCTGCGCCGCCGCGCACGCTGACCTCGGCCTCATCGACGACGGCGCGTCCCCTCGGGGCGCGCCGTCGTCATGTGCAGGGTGCTGCTGGCGTATGGCGGGTGTCCCCGCCCTCGCGGGGGACTCAGCCGTTCGCGGGGTCAGCCGTTCGCGGCGAGATGGTCCAGGGTGGCGCGCAGGTTCCAGCGTGCGGCCTTCTCCAGCTCCGCGGGCAGCTCGGCCCCGTAGACGACGCGCAGCAGCCGGTCCATGGTGAGGATCCCCGCGGTGCGCGCGCGCCGCACCTGCTCGATCCGCTGGAGCCGGTGCTCGATCGCCGCGTCGATGGCTTCCAGGGCCTCGAGCGGGGAGCCGTAGGGGTCGCCATGACCGGGGTGCAGGGACGAGATCCTGCCGTCGACCGTCATGGCACGCAGGATGGCGAGCGACTGCAGGTACTCACCGAGGTCGCCGCCGTGCTCGGGGACGATCACGGTGGAGGAGCCGCCCAGCAGGGTGTCACCGGTGAGCATGCGACCGCCCTGCAGCAGCAGCCCCACGGAGTCCGCGGTGTGGCCGGGCAGGTGGATCACATGGCCCACCGTCCCCTGGTCCCCCTCGAGTGTGGACGGCAGGGGCCGGGAGCCCACCACCGCTCCCTGGTCGGCAGCCCACAGGGGCACGGGACTGCCGCTGCGGGCCGCGAGCTGCCGGGCCAGCGTGGCGGCTCCGGCGGAGTGGTCGGGGTGGTGGTGGGTGACCAGCACCCCCATCGGCTGCGCACCTGCCCCGCAGGCCAGGAGCACGTCCGCGAGGTGCTCGGGGTCCTTGGGGCCGGGATCGACCACCCATACCTGGGCGCCGTCGCGCACCACCCAGGTGTTGGTGCCCGTCAGCGTCATCGGGCCCGGGTTGGGGGCCCGCAGCACCAGCAGCTCGACGGGCGGTGCTGCCTGGTCCCGGTCCGTGTCATCTCCGCTCACGGCGCGTCCTCACCGTTCGCCGCTCAGACGGTCCGCTGGATCTCGACCTGGAGCTCCAGCTCCACCGGGGCGTCCATCGGGAGCACGGCCACGCCGACCGCGCTGCGGGCGTGGGCACCGCGCTCGCCGAACACCTCGCCGAGCAGCTCGCTGGCGCCGTTGATGACGGCCGGCTGCCCGGTGAAGGATGGATCGGAGGCGACGAAACCGGTCAGCTTCACCACCCGGACGATCTGGTCGAGCGAGCCCACCAGGTCCTCGATCGCCGCGAGGGCGTTGAGGCAGCTGGTGGCGGCGAGCTCTGCGGCCTGCTCCGCGGTGACCTCCGCGCCGACCTTGCCGGTGCGCGGGAGGCTGCCGTCGATGAACGGGAGCTGGCCGGAGGTGAGCACGTGGTCACCGGAGCGCACCGCCGGGACATAGGCGGCGACGGGGGCGGCCACGGACGGCAGCTCGAGGCCCAGCTCGGTCAGGCGCTGGCGGATGCGGGAGCCGTCGGCGGCAGCGGAGGGGGGCGATGCGGGAACGGTCATCGGCTCAGCCCTCCGAGAGGGGGCGCTTGAGGTAGGCGACCAGTGACTCGGGGTTGGGGCCGGGTACGACCTGGACCAGCTCCCAGCCCTCCTCGCCGTAGTTGTCGAGGATCTGCTTGGTCGCGTGGATCAGCAGCGGGACGGTCAGGTACTCCCAGCGAGTATAGGTGCTCATGGGCCGAAGCCTACCGGCCATCGGCGCCGGAACTCAGGGCGTCACTGCCCGCGGGCGGGTGCGCGGGTGGCGAAGGCCAGGGCAGCAGACCAGTCCACCACGTCGGGATGCCGGCGCAGGAGGCGCCGACGCTCACGCTCGGTCATCCCGCCCCACACACCGAAGTCGATGCGGTTCTCGAGCGCATCGACCAGGCACTGGGTGCGCACCGGGCAGCCGCCGCAGGTGGTCTTGACGGCATGCTGCTCAGCGCCCTGGACGAAGAATTCGTCGGGATCCATGGAGACGCAGGCGCCGCGAGCGGCCCAGCTGCGGTCCTCGGCATCCGCCGCGATCCCCGTGGTGGTTCCAGCCAGAATGGTCATCTCTGTCCCTTCCGAATCCTCGTCGACCCGTGAGTTCCGTACACATGGTAGGGATCTCACCCGACACATGCCAATCCTCCGCACGCGTTCGGCTCCCCGGTGGTATATGAGGCCCCATCTGCGATACCTCGGCCCGCCGGGGAGCCACCCGTGAAGATCTCGTCAGGACGTGGCCTGCCTCATGGCTGATGTCAGCACCTGCCCGTAGTGTTGTTCCATGGCCACTTCCTCGCCCAGTCGTCCCGGTCAGGGGCGCTCGCTGCCCGCTGCGCTGGCACAGACCCTGTACCTCCTGCTGGGCATCATCGCCGTGGCGGGACTGGGTGGCGTGCTGCTGGCCGCGTTCTTCCTGCCGGTGGTGTCGGCCAGTTCCGCCGTCGCAGAGGACGGTGTGGCCCTGTTCGAGTCCTACCCCTCCGAACTCGAGGTCCAGCCGCTGAACGAGGCCAGCCGGATCGAGGCGGCCGACGGCTCCCTGCTGGCCACCTTCTACACCGAGAACCGCATCATGGTGCCGCTGGAGGAGATCTCCCCCCACATGCAGCACGCGGTGATCGCGGTGGAGGACCGTCGCTTCTATGAGCACGGCGGCGTGGACCCCAAGGGCCTGGTCCGCGCCTTCGCCTCGAACGCCGCGGGCGGCGCGACGCAGGGCGGCTCGACGCTCACCCAGCAGTACGTGAAGAACGCGCTGCTCATGGACGCCGTGCAGCGCGGCGACCAGGAGGATCAGCTCGCCGCGACCGAGCAGAGCTACGGCCGCAAGCTGCGCGAGGCGAAGCTGGCGATCTCGCTCGAGAAGCGGTGGAGCAAGGACGAGATCCTCAACGCCTACCTGAACGTGGCGCAGTTCGGCCCCTCCCAGTACGGCGTCGAGACGGGCTCGCGCCACTACTTCTCCAAGAGCGCGAAGGACCTCAACCCCGGCGAGGCCGCGCTCCTGGCCGGCATCACCAACGGCCCGAACCAGTACGACCCGGTCGCCCATCCCGAGGCGGGCGAGAAGCGCCGCAACGAGGTGCTCGCGGACATGAAGCGCGAGGGCTTCGTGACCGAGGAGGAGTACGAGCAGTACACCTCCCAGCCCGTCGAGGAGATGCTGCAGATCCAGAACGTGCGGGCCGGCTGCGCCGACGCGGGCACGAGCGGGTTCTTCTGCGACTACGTCACGCGCTCCCTGCTCAACGACCCGAACTTCGCCCCCACCTACGAGGAGCGGCGCAAGCTGCTCTACGGCGGCGGGCTCACGATCAGGACCACGCTGGACCCGAACACGCAGGCCGCAGCGGTGGACATCCTCCAGCGCAAGGTCCCCGGCGACTCCCAGCACGGCTTCGGCCACTCGATCGTCACCGTCGAGCCGGGCACCGGCAAGATCCTCACGATGGCGGAGAACCGCACCTTCAACCCGCACGAGGACTCCCAGCCCGGCGAGACCGCGATCAACTACAACGTGCCGCAGGCCCTCGGCGGCGGCAGCGGCTTCCCCGTCGGCTCGACCTTCAAGCCCTTCGTGCTGCAGAACTGGCTCGAGAGCGGGCGGAGCATCGACGACCGGGTGAGCACCACGCGCGAGTCGATGTCGAGCTTCCCGGCGGAGTGCCTGCCGCGCGGCGCCTGGCGCGAGAACCCGGGCTACAACCCGGACAACGCGGTCTCCGTGCCGATCGCGCCGATGGAGACGGTGCTGAACTCGACGAAGTTCTCGATCAACACCTCGTACGCGAACATGGCCCGCCAGCTCGACCTGTGCGGCATCGCGGAGACGGCGCGCGACATCGGCGTGGTCCCCGCGACCTACAACCCCTACGACCCCGCCACCTGGGACATGCCGATCGAGGACCTGTACGGCACCGAGCTGGCACCCTCCGTGGTGGTCCTCGGCGAGCTGCGGATCTCGGCGCTGGACATGGCCTCGGCCTACGCGACCTACGCCTCGGGCGGCACCTTCTGCTCGCCCCAGGCGATCACCGAGGTCGTCGACCGCAACGGCGAGGCGATGGAGATCTCCGGCGCCCAGTGCCACCAGGCGGTCGAGAAGGAGGTCGCCGACACGATGGCCTGGGTGCTCCAGCAGGACCTCGAGGACCCGCGCGCGACCGGCAAGGGCAAGACGATCCCCGGCCACGCCGCGGGCGGCAAGACCGGCACCTCCGGGGAGCAGTTCCACACCTGGTACGTGGGCTTCACCCGTCATATGTCCACCGCGGTGTGGTTCGGCCACCCTGAGAAGAACGTGCGTCCCCACGGCTTCCATGTGGACGACACCTTCCTGCGCCGCGGCAAGGTGTGGGGCAACACCGTGTCCCTGCCCACCTGGCAGGAGTACATGACGGTGGTCCACGAGGGCCTGCCCAGCCTGCCGTTCCCGGCCGCCCCGGCCGAACCTGCCCGCCCTGCCCCGGGCCAGGTGGGCGAGGTGACGCCGGGCACCGTCCCGAACGTGGCCGGGATGGTGCTCTCCCAGGCCCAGGCTGCCGTGGAGAGCGCGGGCTACACCGTGGAGGTGGTTCGTGAGCCCTCGGACTCGGTGGAGCAGTGGCGCGTGATCGGCACCAGCCCCGCACCGGGCACAGCCCTTCCCGAGGGCAGCACGGTGACCATCCGCCAGTCGGAAGGCGAGGAGGACTGAGCGTGCGGGCAGCGACCATCGCCGCTGGAGCATTGGGCGGCCTGGTCGTCGGTGCCGCCGCGGGAGCGCACGTGTGGGCGAGGCACGTGGAGATCCACCGCTACACCCTGCGGGAAGTGGAACTGGGGATCCTCCCTCCCGGTTCCCGACGGATCCGCCTGCTGCACATCAGCGACATCCACCTGATGCCCGATCAGCAGCGCAAGCTCGCCTTCCTGCGGCACCTGGAGTCCCTGCGCCCCCACCTGGTGATCGACACCGGTGACAACATCGCCTCGGCCGCCTCGGTGCCCGTGCTGGCCCAGGCGATCGAGCCGCTGCTGCGCCGCCCCGGGGCCTATGTGATGGGCTCGAACGACATGTTCGCCCCGTCCCCGAAGAACCCCTTGCGCTACTTCCTGCCCGACGCCCGCCCGGAGGGATTCACCCAGCGCAAGGACGTGGAGCTGCCCACCGATGAGCTCGCCGCACGGCTCTCGGCCTTCGGCTGGAAGGACCTCACCAACACCCGCGCGAGCATTGAGCTGGGCGGTCTGGAAGTGCAGCTGGTGGGGGTGGACGATCCCCACCTGGAGCGCGATGAGATGCCGGAGCCCGCAGAGCCGTCGGCCCCTGAGCATGGCCGCGTGCTGCGCCTGGGCGTCGCCCATGCTCCGTACCGGAGGGTGCTGGACTCGTTCGTGGACGACGGTGCCGACCTGATCCTGGCCGGGCACACCCACGGAGGTCAGTTGCGGATCCCCGGCTTCGGAGCACTGGTGACCAACTGCGACCTGCCTCGTGCGCAGGCGCGGGGCCTGTCCACCTGGCGCGGAGTGCCGCTGAACGTGAGCGCCGGCATGGGCGCGAGCCCGTACTCGAACTACCGTTTCGCGACCCCACCCGAGGCGAGCTTGATCACGTTGCGCGCCCCCCGTGCTGGATCGCCTGACCAGCGGTAGGAATAGCCTGTTAGAGTTTCTCCTCGGTGACTGCCTCGACGGCGCATCGCGACGGCCCTCAGCCCGAGCGAGGCTCGCAGCAGGATCCACTCGGGGTGTGGCGCAGCTTGGTAGCGCGCTTCGTTCGGGACGAAGAGGTCGCAGGTTCAAATCCTGTCACCCCGACCTCCAGCCGGCTCCGGTGTGCACATGCGCACCGGAGCCGTTCTCGTTCCGGCACCTGCCCGGGGCCGCGCCGCACCGCGGTCGAATGGGTGTTTCCGTACCGAGAGTCGCTGTCCTTGGTTCGAGAGCACCCACTCCTTCCCCCATCAGTGGCCCTCGTGAGCCCAGGCGGTGGGGGCCGCGATCAGCGAGCGAATGACAACGGTGTAATTAGCACACCTGAACCCTGCTCGCACGCATGACACCTCACGGGATCGTCAAAAAGAGCAAAAGTTTGACAAAGGGGCAGGCCCGCCCACGCAAACTGGGCTGTTCTGCCCGCTGACCTGCGATTACATTTGATCCAGTGCCGCTTGTCCCTGGGGCACTGACCGGTCCGCCGCCTCCCCGTCACCGGCTCGGTCGCTTCCTCCACTTCCCTGGGTGACGGGCACACGCCTCGCGGGCGTCCTCGACTGCCCGCCTCCGGCCCCTGTGCGGCGCCGGAGTGAATATTCGCCTCGCTGGGGTCCGCTGATCGAGGGTTCGGGTGCCACGTCGCTGCCGTAGCGGTGGCGTCGTTCGGGACCACCAGTGGTGTCGTTGGGGCCGCTCTGTCTACGCTCCTTCCGCCGTGTGTATAGGGCACGCGGCGGAAGGAGCAATCTGGAATGGTACGGAAGATCAGGGCGAAGCTGGTGCTCCAGCTGCGCGCAGAAGGTCTGTCGGGGCGAGCGATTTCGTCCTCGCAGGGCATGTCCCGCAAGTCCGTGAGGGCGGTGTTCGAGGCCGCTGACGCTGCAGGGATCGGGTGGGGCGATATCGCGGACGTCGCCGATGAGCAGGTGTATGCCCGGTTGTTCCCGGGCCGGGGCGAGCACGAGAGCGTGTTCGCACAGCCGGACTGGGAACAGGTCCATCGAGAGATGGCCAGGGTCGGCGTGACGCTGAAGCTGTTGCACGGCGAGTACTTCGACGCGACCACGGCGGCTGGGGATCCGGCGATGGGGTATGACCGGTTTTGCCGCACCTACCAGCACCACGTCATGGTCACCGGTGCCGCTTCGAGAGTCGGTCACAAGGCCGGCCAGAGCGTGGAGGTCGACTGGTCCGGCCCCACGATGGAGCTGGCCGATCCGGTCACCGGCGAGGTCTCGAAGGTGTTCTTGTTCGTTGCCTGCCTGCCTTTTTCTCGTTACGCGTTCTGCTTCCCGGCGCTGGATATGCGCCAGGAGTCCTGGCTGCGAGCGCACGTAGCGATGTTCGAGGCGCTGGGCGGGACGGTCCCGAGGATCGTTCCGGACAACCTCAAGACCGGTGTGGTGAAGCACCCCCGCGAGGGCGAGATCGTCCTGAACGATGCGTATCGCGAGATGGCAGCGCATTACTCGGCGGCGGTGCTCCCGGGGAGGGTGCGGAAACCGAAAGACAAGGCGAGCGTGGAGAACACCGTCGCGCACGTCGCGACCTGGGTCATCGCCGGGCTGCGGGATCAGCGATTCACGTCCCTGCCCGAACTTGCAGCCGCCATCGGGCAGCGGATGGAGGCCTATAACGCGGAGCCGTTCCAGAAGCGGCCCGGATCCCGCGCCAGCGTGTTCGACGCGGAGGAGCGGCCGCTGCTGACGCCGCTGCCGGCGGTGCCCTACGAGATCTCGACATGGCACTACGGACGACGAGTGGGCAGGAACGGGCACGTCACGTTCGCGCGGAACTTCTACTCCGCGCCGTTCGCGCACATCGGCGCGAAGGTCGATCTGCGCATCACGGCCCGGACGCTGGAGATCTATCAGGGCAGCCAGCGACTGACCAGTCACCTGCTGCTCCCGGAGACCGCGAGCAATGAGTACCGCACCAACGACGCGGACCTACCTGCGGGCGAGCGTTTCCAGGCCTGGGACGCGCAGAGGGTGCGGGCGTGGGCAGATCGGGTCGGGCCGGCCACGGTGATCGTGATCCAGCGGATCTTCGAGTCCGTGCCGATCGTGGAACAGGGCCTGGATCCCGCGTTGGCGGTGCTACGGCTCTCTCGCCGCTTCTCCGTAGATCGGGTCGAGGCGGCCTGCGCACTCGCGCTGACGGGACGGGTCCGTTCACCGCGCTATGCGCATCTGCACCCGATCTTGGCCACCGGGCAGGACAAGGTCGCCGCCCTGCGTCCACCCCGCGAGGAACCCGCGGAAGACGGCGGATACGTCCGTGGCGCCGACTACTACGCCGGAGGTGTCCGGTGAGCGTGATCGATAACGACACGAAGCGGAAGCTGCGCGAGATGGGCGCGACCGCGCTGCTGGACGCGATCGATGCCCAGGATGAGGCTCACGTGCTGGGGATGTCGTTCCAGGAACGGCTCCAGCTGATCGTGGACGAGGCGCATTCCATCTTCAATCATGGAAAGGTCGAGGGTCTGATCCGCCGGGCGGGGCTGCGTTATCCCGGAGCGGACCTGCGGCGGCTGGATCTGGTCGAGGAACGGGGACTGAACCGGAACGTGATCGCGCAACTGGCAACCTGCTCCTTCATCCAGCGGCAACAGAACGTGGTCTTCCAGGGCTTCACCGGCTCAGGGAAGTCCTACCTCGGCTGCGCGCTGGCGAAGCAGGCCTGCCAGCACCGGCTCCGAGCCCACTACATCCGAATGCCCGACCTCGAAGAGGCCTGGGCCCTGGCAAAGGACAAGCCGCAGGGCCAGACGAAGTTCCTGCGGAAGTACTCCACGTTCTCGCTGCTGGTGATCGACGAGTGGCTGCTGGACCATCCTGACGAGGGAATGCGTTCGATGCTGCTGGAACTGCTCGAGCGCCGCTATGACACCGGCTCGACCGTGTTCTGCACCCAGTACCCGAAGAAGGACTGGCACGCCCGGCTCGGTGGAGCAGTCCACGCCGATGCGATCATGGACCGCATCGTGCACAACACAATCTGGATCGACACCGGCGACAGGAACATGCGAGAACACACCGCACTGCCCCAGTGACCCGATGCCGGCGGGAGCCAGTGGTCCCCACCGCGGCGGCTACTGGCCCCCGTCGGCACGATCGGCGGTCCCCAAGAGCAAGATTCGGTGGCTCCCACGACTACGAATACTCACCGGAGAGAGAAAACCGGACATGATCCGTACCGTCCCCCGCGGCACACACCGGGCACCCGGTGCTGCCGTCATCGATTACCGAGGCCTCACCGCACCCGTCGGCCGCGGCGTCGGAGGTGCTGCGCTCCTCAGCGCTGTCACGGCCACCGCAGCACTGCAAGGTGCCGAGTCGGCCCGCGCACAGGCTCCGGCCCCAGCCGCACTGGGCAGCATCACCGGTGCCACCGCAGCCGCACCTGTGGCCCTCCCGTCCATCGCTCCGGCCGCGCCGAACCAGTACGCGACCATCAAGCTCCGTCCGGGCTCGCGCGGCGCCGCCGTCGAGTACCTGCAGAGCGAGCTCAACGCCGCCGGGGCCTCGCTCCGCGTCGACGGCTCCTTCGGCCCCGCCACCCGCAGCGCGGTGCGCTCGCTGCAGTCCGCTGCCGGCATCGGCGTGGACGCGGTCGTCGGCCCCAAGACCTGGGCGGCTCTCGCGAGCGACGTCCGGATCTCCGGTGGCGCGGCGCCCGCCGGCCCGGTCACCACTGCCCCTGCCGCCACTTCGCAGCCCAAGCTGCGTCCGGGCAACCGGGGCGAGGCCGTGCGCACCATGCAGTCGCTGCTGGTCGAGCGCGGTGCATCCATCCGCGTCGACGGCTCCTTCGGTCTCGCCACCACCAACGCCGTGCGTGCCCTGCAGTCCGCTGCCGGTATCGGTGTGGACGCCGTGGTGGGCCCGAAGACGTGGAACGCCCTGCGTTCCGATGTGCGCATCGGTGATGCCCCGGCTTCGCGCAGCGAGGGTCGCAGCCCGGCCCCCGCCCCGGCGTCGTCGTCCTTCAACGGCCAGGCCATCGTGGACGCGGCCCGATCGCAGGTGGGCACCCGCTACACCTGGGGCGGCTCCTCGCCGGCCACCGGGATGGACTGCTCCGGGCTGGTGTACCACGCGTACAACCAGGCCGGGGTCAACGTGCCTCGCAAGACCGCGAAGGGCTACACCTTCGGCGGCCGCATCATCTCGCAGTCCGAGGCGCAGCCCGGTGACCTGGTGGCCTTCACCAGCAACAACTACGGTCACATCGGGATCTATGCCGGCAACGGCCGGATCATCGATGCCTCCAACTCGCGCGGGCGGGTCATGGAGCGCACCATCTGGAACGCCCCGCACGTGTTCGTCACCTACCGCTGAGCGGCGGCGACGACACCTGAGCACGGCGGCCTGCTCGACGCGAGAGCGTCATGGGAAGGAGCAGGGCGACGTGCAGGAGCCCGGTCGGGTCATCCCGGCCGGGCTCCTTCATGCCCATGGAGACACCATGCCCTCCAAGACATCGGAGGTATCCCCGGAGTGCGGGTGTGACGTGGCAGACTGGGTCCGTCCACGATCCCGTCGCAGCCAGGAGTGACCATGCCCGATCCGCTCGCCCTCGTACCCCTGCCCCAGTCCGTCATCTACTCCCATGGGGTGTGGGAGACGACGGATCCGTGGGCCGGGCTGTCGATCGGGATCTCCGAGGACCTCCCCCGCACCGAGTACACCCTCTCGATCTCCCCCGCGGGCGCGAACCTCTCGGCCGGCAGTGAGGCCGCCCTGGCCGACGGTCGCAACACCTTCGCGCAGATCGTGGCCGGCAGTGGTGGCTCCATCCCCTGCGTGTCCATCGTGGACAGCCCCAAGTACGCCTGGCGCGGTATGCACCTGGACGTCTCCCGGCACTTCTTCACCGTGCAGGAGGTGGAGACCATGATCGACGCGATGGCGCTGCACCGTCTCAACGTGCTGCATCTGCACCTGACCGACGACCAGGGCTGGCGCGTGGAGATCAAGGGCTACCCCAAGCTCACCGAGGTGGGCGCCTGGCGGGACCAGTCCCTGGTGGGCCACATGGGCGAGGACGAGGCGAGCTGGACCTACGACGGGGTCCGCCACGGTGGCTTCTACACCCAGGACGATCTACGGGGCCTGGTGGAGTACGGCCAGAAGCGCGGTGTGATGATCGTGCCCGAGGTGGACCTGCCCGGGCACATGCAGGCCGTGGTGGCCTCCTACCCGGAGCTCGGCAACAACCCCAGCCAGCAGATCGGTGTGCGTGAGGTGTGGGGCATCTCGGACCATGTCCTCGGTGTCTCCGACCAGGTCTTCGAGTTCCTCCGCGACGTGCTCACCCAGGTGGCCGACATCTTCCCCGCCCCCTTCTTCCACATCGGCGGCGACGAGTGCCCGCGGGTGGAATGGGAGCGCTCCACCGAGGCCCGCGCCCGGATGACGGAGTGGGGCTACACCCGGGTCTCGGAGATCCAGGGCCGCTTCACCCAGTTCGCCTACGACGTGCTCACCGAGAAGGGCAAGCGTGTGATCGGTTGGGACGAGGTGCTGGAGACGCACCTGCCCGACGACATGGTGATCATGAACTGGCGCCACGGCAACGGCGTGAAGACCTCCACCGAGCGCGGCTTCCAGACGGTCATCGCCAACAACGAGCACCTCTACTTCGACCACTACCAGGCCAAGAGCGAGGGTGAGCCGCTGGCGATCGGTGGCCACACCTCGATCAAGGACGTGTACACCGCCGACTACTCCCCCAAGAAGCTCACCGAGGACGAGCAGAAGCTCGTGATCGGCATGCAGGGGCAGCTGTGGACGGAGTACATCCCCACCCTCGAGCACCTGCAGTACATGGCGTTCCCCCGCATGTGCGCTGTCGCCGAGCGCGCCTGGGGCTCCCCTGAGCAGAGCTGGGAGGAGTTCGAGGAGCGCCTGCGGGGTCACCTGCCGCGACTGGACGCCTTCGGCATCCGGTACCGCCCGCTGGACTGACATGCCCGAGCGCGAGGTACATCCGTACGGGCGTTCTGCCGACGACGTCCGTCGCCGCTCCCTGCGGACCAGCCGGACCCGCAGGCTGCGCATCACCCAGTTGGTGGTGTTCGCGGTCCTGATGGTCACGCTGGTGGCGATCGGTGCGTACGCCCTGCAGGAGCTGCGCGACCCACCGCCGGAGCCCGGGGTCATCGAGCAGAAGACCTTCCGCTCGGCCGGCGCGGAGCTCGCCTGCCCTGAGCCGGGGGCAGCGCCGCTGCCCCCGGCCGAGGTGCAGGTGCGGGTGCTGAACGGCACCGGGCGCAGCGGGTTCGCAGGCTCGATCTCCGAGGAGCTGGCCGAGCGGGGCTACGTCATGGGGGATCCGGGCAACACCACTCAGGCCAGCGGTCCGGCGATCATCGTGCACGGTCCCGACGGGTACCTGGCGGCGCAGTCGCTCTTGGCACAGGTGCCCGGGGCACAGCTGAGGATGGAGCAGCGCGAAGGCGTCGCGGTGGACCTGCTGCTGGGCGATGGCTTCCCGGGCCTTGCGGCGCCTGAGGCGGCCCAGCAGGTGCTCGACCAGCCCGTCCAATCGCCCGAGGGCTGCTGAGACGTCCGTGGGCCGCTGGGCCGTCAGTCCTCCCAGTCGCGGCGATCCAGCTCCATCCTCGAGCCGATCCACAGCGAGATCACCCCGGCGAACATCAGCAGCAGCACCACGGTGCCGAACACCACCGAGGTCGAGCGGGACGCGGGCAGCAGACCGGCCAGCAGGCTGTTGATCCCGCTGGGGTCCGTTCGTGGCTCCCCGCCCCCGGCCACCGCCGGATCCACCTCGATGGTCAGGGACGCCTGGGTGGGGATGCCCTGACTGTCCCACACCACGTAGATGATCGGCGAGGTACGGCCCACGAATCCTTCCTCCGGGGTGAAGGTGATCGAGCCGTTCTGCGCCACGCTGTACTCGCCCTCCGAGGGCACCACCAGGCGCTCCCCGGTCCCGTCCCACAGGTCGGCCAGGTTCGTGGCCTGCATGGATCGGATCTTCAACGAGGAGGGCACCAGCGCCTGGGATCCGCTGCCGGCGGTGTCGTTGGCCAGCACGTCCACCGTGATCGCTGCTCCCGGCGCTGTGCGCTCCTCGTCATCGCGAAGGGTGGCGATGGTCGGGGACACCACCGCGGTCAGGGCGGCGTCGACGGGGTTGTCGGCGTACACCCCGCTGCCGATGATGCCCACCGGGGTGGACTCCCCCCGGAACGAGGCGTCCGGGGTCATGGTGATGGTGCGGGACTCCTCCTCGATCCTCCAGGTCCCTTCCCCCGGCTGGCGCAGTGCGAGGCCGTTGCCGGAGATGATCGCGTCCTCGGAGAGCGGCTCGGGATCGAATCGGATCGAGTCGGCGCGCACGTCGCGCACACCCACGGAGAGGTCGAAGACCAGGGTCTCGCCCGGCAGGGCCGCCTGGGTGCGGTCCACCAGCAGCGGGTAGGAGGGGCTGAGCAGCGCGGGAGCGGCCTCCGCGCCCTCGCCGTCGCCGCCTCGCACCCCCATCGCTGCTGCCTGGTCCACCAGCGGGCTCTCCGGGGAGAAGCGCACGGTGGCGGAGTCGCGGTCCAGGGTCCAGGTGCCCTGCCCGGGCACCACCACCTCGGTATCGGAGACCACCTCGGCGGCGTCCCCCGGCGGGGGCATGAGGGCCAGGGTGGAGGGGTCCACGTGCTGCTGGGCCTCGCCCACCGAGTAGACGATGTCCTCACCGAAGGGTGCGGAGTGGTACAGGTCGGAGATGACCGGGACGGTCACGGCGACCCGGCCCGAGGAGAGCGGTCCCCCCTCCTCGTCCACCACGAGGTACGTCACCGGGTCGGGCTGGCGGCCCAGCCGTGTGCCGGAGGGTTCGTAGGTGACGGTCGCATCATCAGCGGAGGCGACCCAACGTCCCTGCTCGGGGATGTACAGGCTGCTGCCGTCCTGGGTCTTCGCCGAGCCCGCCGGAAGGGCGTCGAGCTGCAGCTGGATCCTGCCTCCCTCGGGCACCAGTTCGTCGGGGGTCAGCTCCACAGGTTCGCCGGCGGAGCCGCGCCCCTCGGTGTCGGTGGACGCCAGCACCACCGGGGTGAGGGTGACCGGTTCCGAGCGGTGGCCGTGGATGCTCTCGATCGTGAGCGCGATGGGCAGCTCACCGCCCACGACGCCGGGGGCTGGGGTGAAGACGATGTCACGGCCCACGATCCCCCAGGTGCCCTCGTCCTGGATGGTGAGGGTGTCGCCGTCCTCCCCCAGGGTCATCCGGGACGCCTGCTCGGCGGGGAGCTCCGCAGGGATCTCGAGGCGTGCGGTGCCGTGGTCGAGCTCCGTCTGGGTGGCGTCCTCCAGCAGGGAGTCCAGGGGGACCGCCGTGGCCGAGCCCGGTGCGATGGGCAACGTGGTGGACTCCAGCGGGACCTCGAAGGGGCCGTCCTCGCCGATGGCCCCGGCCGGGGCAGCGACCCCGGTCACGAGCAGGGCGGTCGTCAGCAGCGTGGCGGCCCGCAGGGGCAGGGCGCCACGGCTCCTGGGTGACCTGGGATCCCGCATCCGGCAAGCGTAGCAAGTAGGGTCCTTCACGCTGCGGGCAGGCAGGTCGGGCACCAGGGGCAGGCCCTACAGTGGCCCCATGGATGACAGCGGCACCATGGAAGAGCACGGCTCACCTGCTTCGGACCACGACCTCGATCTGACCGCGCTGCCTCCGTTGGGCGAGGTGCTCGATGGGCTCACCGGGCATGTCGCGGCATGGATGCACACGCAGCGCTGGTACGCGCACAAGGGCACCGGTGTGCCCCGCGTGCAGCTGCGTGGCTGGGCGCCTCTGCGCATCGCCTCCGACCACCTGGTGGTGGCCACCGTGATGGGTGCGGCGATCGGCACGGGCGATCCGGGGAACGAGTCGGCGGGCATCTCAGCGCGTGCTGAGGCGCTGTACCAGGTTCCGCTGGTGCTGCGTCGACCCGACGGTGTCGAGGCCCCTGAGGAGGGTGCGGAGATCGGTGTGCTGGCCGTACCGGGCGGCCCGCTGCGGGTGGACGACGCCACCAAGGACCTGGATGGCCGCGCTGCCCTGGTCGCCCTGATCGCCGCAGGTGCCGGTGCAGCCGGACCGGACCTGCGGCTCTCCGCGACTGCCCTCCACCCCTCCGGTGCGGAGGGAACCTCCCCCCTGCCCGTCGGTCCCGGAGCACGATCCCGGCTGCTGTCCGGCGAGCAGTCCAACACCTCGATGATCTTCGAGGCCGACGATGCCCGACCGGTGATCGTGAAGCTGTTCCGGGTGCTGCAGGACGGGCAGAACCCCGACGTGGTGCTGCAGGCGGCCCTCACCGCGGCCGGCTCCACGCGGGTGCCGCCCGTGGTGGGTGAGGCGCACCTGGCGCTGGGAGAGCTGCGTGCCCATGCCCTGTTCGCCCAGGAGTTCCTGCCGGATGTGGAGGACGCCTGGCGCACTGCCCTGCGGGAGGCCGTTGACGGGGAGGACTTCTCGGCCGCTACCCGCCGTCTGGGCGCCACCCTCGCGGAGGTGCACCGCGACCTCGCCGCTGCACTGGGCACCGTGCGCACCGATCAGGAGCTCGCCACGGCGATGGTGGACCAGATGCGGGAGCGCCTGGACGAGGTGTCCTCGCAGGTGCCTGCAGTGCAGCAGCACCGGTCCACCCTCGAGGCCCTGCAGCGCCGGGCACTCGAGGCGGCGTGGCCGGCGATGCAGCGCATCCACGGCGACCTCCACCTGGGGCAGGTGCTGGCAGCGCCTGGTCGTGGCTGGGTGCTGCTGGACTTCGAGGGTGAGCCGCTGCGTCCTCTCGCCCAGCGGTCCCGGCCGGACTCCCCCTTGCGGGACGTGGCCGGCATGCTGCGCAGCCTGGACTACGCCGCTGGTGCCGTCGCCCTCGAGCACGGGCGCGACGTGACCGACTGGTCGGGCAGGGCCCGCGAGGCATTCCTCGCCGGGTACACGCAGGGCGCCGGGATCCCGGCGGAGGACCCGTCGCTGCGGGTGCTGCTGGCCGCGTTCGAGGCCGACAAGGCCGTGTACGAGGCGCTGTACGAGGCACGGAACCGGCCCGACTGGCTGCCCATCCCCATGGGGGCGCTGGAGCGGATCAGTGCAGCGGCCGCGGGGGCGGGGTCAGCGGGCTGATCGGGGATGACGGGCTGGTGGTGGCCAGCGGCTGCATCGAGCCCGGCAGGAAGGGCATGCTGATCGCCCGCACGGCGACCCGCACCCCGATCACCACGTCGAGCCGCACCCCCGTACGGTCCCGCCAGGTGGCGGTGCGCACTCCACTGTCCGTGTGGTCCTCGGTACGGGCCATCCGCTGCTGCTCCAGGGCTGTGTCCACGGCGCCCAGCAGCTGATCGGCGTCAGCGGCGGAGAGGTCGAGCGCGTTCTGCGCCACCAGCAGGGCGCTGACATGGCACATGGTCTCCAAGCCGTTCCAGGCGTCGCCCGAGGGGCGGTCGCGCTGCGGCCTGTGGTCCTCGAACAGCCCCAGGGAGGGCTGTTCGTACAGGAGAGCACCGGTGGCCACGGCCAGCAGGTCGCGGATCTGCACGTGGGTCTCGTCCTGGGAGGCGATCGAGTCGTGATCCATGGGGTCCTCGGCAGGAAGCACTGACATCGTCGTCCCCCTCCTGCGTGCGTCCCCGGTCATCGGTGCGTCCCGGTCCGGCACCCGCGAATCGGTTGCCGTCCAGGGTAGGGGCGCACGGGAGTTATGCCGATGGGGAGAACTCCCCATCGACGGGCGGGCCCCGTCATGCCGGGACGGGCACGAACTCGATCGGGGCCACCGAGGAGTAGCGGTCCTGGCGGATGGACACCACGCCCACGCCGCCGATGAACGGGGCCAGGGCCTGCGGGTTCTTGCCGGGGTTGGCGAGGATCACCTGGAAGCCGAAGTGTCGGAAGGACTCCATCGCGGCGGTGATGAACTTGCCCGCCCCCTTGGAGAACGCCTCGTCGATGATGATCGGGGCGTAGCGGGGCACGTCCTGCCCGGTCCCGGCCAACTGGTAGCGCAGCGCGGCGGCGAGGCAGAAGGTGGCCAGGCGCTCGTTCTGGCCACCGGAGAGGGGCCCGCCGGACTCGTGCGCGTGGACCACTGTCCCTTCGGTGTCCACTTCCTCGGCGTGGAAGTGGACGTGGCGGCGCACGTCCAGGATTGCCCGGGAGACCTGGTCGTCCTTGGTGCGGGCCGCGGAGATCAGGTCCATCAGGTGGCGCAGGGAGAGGAAGCGCTGCTCGGCCAGTTCCCGGTCGCGGCTGATGTCGTTCTGGGTGGTGTCCACCACCGCGTCCTCCAGTGCCCGCTTGAACTCGTCGAGCGCCGCCAGGTGCACGGGCCGCATGGACAGCTGCAGGTAGCGCCCGGCATGGAACTCCACCTGGGCCAGCAGGGCGTTGATGCGCTGCAGGCGCTTGCGGATCTCGGCGGGCTCCCGGGCGATGGCGGTGGCCAGGGCCTGCACGTCACCCAGGGTGTTGCCGGTGAAGAACTCGAAGAAGCGGTCCTCCACCTCCGGCAGCTTCTCCTCCTCGATGCGCTGCAGGATCGCCAGGAAGTCCGCGGCGGCGTCGAGACTGGTGTCGGTGTCCCCGGCCTGCGCGGGCCAGCGGCGGGCGAACTCCCGCATGGCGGTGCGCATGTCCTCCTCGGCGCGGGAGGTGCGGCGGGTGAGGTCCATCAGCTCCGCGTCCAGGGTGGCGGAGGCGTCCTTGGTGACCTGGTCGATGGTGGACAGCACCAGGGTGGGGGCGATCGCAGCGAAGCGCTCGGCCAGCTCCGCCTCCACCTCCGGTGTGAGGGAGCGCTCGGCGAGCCTGCCGCGGGCCTGGGCGAGGCGCTCGGCGGCGCGCTCCGCCTGCTCACCGAGCTTGCCGGCGGTGCGCACCACCTCCAGCAGCTCCTCGTCGGCGTCGGCGATGGCCTGCTCGACGTCATCGATCTGGCGGGCCAGCTCGGTCAGGGCAGCGGAGCCGTCCTCTGCGGCGCGCACCATGTCACGCAGATTGGCGATACGCCGGGCCACCGAGGCGGCATCGATGTCGTCCCAGGCCACGGCACTGATGGCCTGGAGGGCATACAGGTGCTCACGGCGGCGCCGCCGCTCGGCCTCCACGTCGGTACGGCGGGCCTGGGCCTCGAACAGGGCCTGCTCGGCGCGGGTGCGCTCGGCCTCGAACACGGAGCGCTTGGCGCGGTTGTCGAAGCCCAGCACCCACTGGGAGCGGTCGTTGATCTGCCGGTCGGCGTTCTTCTCGTGGCGGGTGGCGGAGTGCTTGATCTGCCCAGAGCGCAGCACGGCGCGGGAGAGACGGGTGAACTCCTCGAGGGTCTCGGCGCAGGTGTAGTCCATGCGGGAGGCAATCTCGTGGCTGAGCCACGCGTGGAACTCGCCGTCCTTGACGTCGAGCTTGGCGGCCAGGGAGCGCTCGTCGATGTTCTTGGCGGGGCGGCGCAGATCGGTGTTGACCCGGTTGTAGGAGATGCGGCGGCGCAGCTTGGTGCGGTCAATCACCGCGGCAACGTCCCGGTAGGCCCGCTCGGGCACCAGGATCGAGCGGGCAAGGCCCCGCAGGGCCTGCTCGGCGGCGGCTGTCCACTCCTCCTCGCCGGCGCGCACCTGCAGCAGCTCGGCGGCGAACGGCAGCTCTGTGGGGGCGATGCCCACCTCGGCGGCGATCGCGTCGCGCAGCGCGACGTCCTCGGAGTGCAGGTTCGAAGCGCGGGAGGTGAGGGACTTCAGCTCCTGGCGGGTGTTCTCCAGCTTCGTGGCGAGATCGCGCACGGCGGCCTCGGCGTCCCAGCGGGCGGTGTCGGAGTCCTTCTCCTGGGCCTCCAGGGCCTCGCGGCGGGCGGTGACGTCCCGCTGCAGGGAGAGGAACACGTCCTCGCTGACGGGGGTGCCCAGCTCCACGGTGGCCAGCTGGGCGGCGAACTCGGTGCCGCGCTCGCGGCGCCGTTCGCGCTCCACCTCCAGGCCGGCGATCTGCTGCTTCCAGTCGTCGATCTCGCCGCCGCCGGCGCGTCGGCGCTGCTCCTTCAGCTGGGCGAGGTCGGCGCGGGCCTCGGCCACGTCCTGGGTGAGGCGGCGCTGCTGGGCGCCCATCCGGTCGCGCTCGAGCTGCAGGCGCTGCTCCTCGTCGCCGAGCAGGCGCACCAGGTGCTGGGCGGCGTACACGTCGATGTCGGAGCGGCGGTCCACCAGTTCCGCGCCGCGGGTGCGCATCGCGGTCCAGTTCTCGTGGTCCTCACGCAGGCCGCGCAGCAGGTCGCGCTGCTCGCGGGCGGTGACCAGCGCCTCGTACACCTCGGAGAGGTTGTGGAAGTTGGCCAGGGCCTGGTCGGCCAGCTCGAAGGTGCGCGGCGCATCCAGCATGTAGTCGCGCAGCAGGCCGTTGACGTCGCCCAGCTCCTTGGCGGACTGGATCTTGTGCAGCAGTCCCAGGGCCTTCTCATCGGGGATGCCGAGCACCTGGCAGAACGCGGCGCGGTACTCGCGGAACTGGCGGAAGGTCTCGGTGCCGGGGTGGGCGGCCTCCAGGGCCTTGCCCTCGATCTGAGTGGAGACGAACTGGCGCAGGTCGCTCACGTCCAGGGGCTTCCGGGCGATGACGTACAGGCTCTTCACGTCCGAATCGGCGCTGTGGCCGGCGTGCAGCAGCAGCAGGCGGGACAGCTGCACGGTGCCGCCCTGGCCGTCGGAGTAGCGCAGGGTGATCACCGACAGGGTGGTCTTCTCCCGCAGCACTTCCTGGCTGAACTCGCCGGTGGCCTGGTCGTAGTGCATTGCCCAGGCGCCGCGCACGTAGCTGGCCACGGTGCGGCGGTACTTGGAGCGGGCCGGGCCCGCATCGGAGGCGGCGGCGTTGAACTGCAGGGTGCGCGGCGGGGTGAGCAGGGCGCTGATCGCGTCCAGCAGGGTGGACTTGCCGGTGCCGGGGCCGCCGGTGAGGAAGAAGCCCTTGGGGGAGATCGCCAGGTCATGGGTGCCGTGGAAGGTGCCCCAGTTGGAGACCTGCACGTGGGTGAGGCGCCACTGGCCCGGATGCGGGTGATCGGGGTCGGTCACGACGGGTTCGGCGGTCGCGTCCCGGCCCGCGCTCACGCCCGGCAGGTCGAGGGTCTCAGCAGTGGATTCCACCCCGGTAGGCTACCGGGCCGCACGGGTGAGCGGGTTCTCTTAGTAGGCCGCACGCTGGACATTACTAATAGGTAGCACGACGATGAGGTGATGACACCTTCCGGCTCCGCCCCCGACCGCGCCCCCGGCGCGCCACCGGCCGACCCCGGATCGCCCACCCCCTCCCCCGCACCTCACTCCCCCGTGTTCGGCAACCGCCGCGCACTGCTGCGCGGAATCGGGTGGGCGACCCCGACGGCGGTGGTCTCCACAGTGGTGCCCGCATACGCCATGTCGCAGCACGATGTGCGGTTCGATGTGAACTTCGACGGCGGCAGTGGTGCGAACGGCTTCTACAACACGACCTACCTCAATCTCGGCATAGCGCCCGGTGGCACGGCCCCGTTCGTGCTCACGCAGGACCTCGTGATCTCTGTGGAGGTCGTGGGGCTGAACCCCGACAGTTCCCGGGAAAGATCATTCAGTGCCGGCTCCAGTGACGGGACGATCGTCCGCGGCACGTACAACCCGGCGACACGCACCATCCCTCTCACATGGACGATCAGGGCGGGCCGAAGCATCCCGAGAGCCGGCATCGCGACAAGCAACCCTGATATCTACTTCATCTTCAACGACGGTGGCCTCAGCAACCGCATCACCAACAAGATCGTGATCACCAGCATCACGGGAGGAAGCACCTCCCGTGCACTGCCGATCGACTCTTCGGTGATCAAGGACTACAGGTCGGGCAACGTCAGTCCTGACGGCATCTACTGAGTGCCCTGACTGCGCCCGCCGATCCATGTGGCAGACAACTCCGGAGTGGGAGCGCGAGGTCAGCCGGCATTGTCGATGAGGTCGACGATCTGCTGGCAGCCGTGCTGCGCGGCGAGGTCGCGGGGCGAGGTGCCGGCACCGTCGGGGATGGTGACATCGGCCCCGGCCTCGATGAGCAGCCGCGCGGTCTCCACGTGGTCCTCGCTGCAGGTGCCCAGCACGATCACCTCGTGCAGTGCGGTCCAGGAGAGGTTGTTGACGTGGTCCACGGGCACGCCCGCCTCCAGCAGGATCTTCACCGTGCTCACGTGGCCGTGCTCGCTGGCCGGGATCAGCGCGGTGCCGCCGTAGCGGTTGGTGGAGGTCACGTCGGCGCCGTGCCGCAGGGTGGCCTCGAGGATCTCGTCCAGGCCCTCGGCCCCGGCGTAGAGGAACGCCGAGTCCTGGATGGCGTCCTTCGCGTTCGGGTCCGCACCGTGCTCCAGCAGCACGGTGGCGACCTCGACGTGGTCGGCGCGGGTGGCGATCAGCACGGCGGGGCGGTCCTCGGTGTCGCGGGCGTCGGCATCGGCGCCGTCGGCGAGCGCCTGCCGGGCGGCATCGGCGTCACCGTCGGCAGCGGCCTGCAGGAGGGCCTGGTCGGCAGCGGACGATCGGGGCGGTGCGTTCACGGGGGTCTCCTGCGTGGTGGGTGCGGAGGTGGGGACTTCGGGTGACGTGCAACCGGAGTGCACGGCGATGATCAGCAGCAGCGCGGCGATGGTACGCACGTCACCTCGCATGGCGCACCTCCGGTTCGTCGCCGTGTGCCCCGGCCGCCTCGAGCTCCTGGAGGATCTCCCGCGCCCTGGCCACGGAGACCGAGGTGCCTCCCCTGGCGGCGATCTCGCGCAGTCCCGTCCCGATCACCCGCTCGGGATCCAGCAGGCCGCGACGGATCGCCTCGGCCAGGTGCCGACGACCCTCGTGCATCTGGGCGAGGACCTGGGTGGTCCACCTCGGGAGCGACCCTGCGCCGCCATCGGTACCGGCGGTGGCACGGGCTTCGTCGGCCGCGCGGTCCAGCATCACCGTCCACAACGGCCAGAGCACACCGAGCGCCGCGTGGTTGCGGGTGAGCAGCCACAGGAACGGCTGGGGTGAGGCATCGGTCCCGGTCAGCAGACGGCGCAGCACCAGCTCCAGCACACGGTCGTCGAACTGGAGTGTGCGCAGCAGGGCCCTCCAGTTCTCACCCAGTGCCCAGAGCGTGCCCTTCTTGTCCCGCCCAGCCTCCTCGATCGACCAGTCGCGCTTGGCCTTCGCGTCGGCCGCCCAGTCGGTGAGCAGGGCGGCGATCATCACCGGAGGAAGGGGCCGGTCCCGGCCGGGCAGCGTGCCCGGGGAGTCCCACCCTCCACGTCGCCACGTCGCCGTTTGCCAGTGCAGCCCGCCATCCCTCCAGGTCAGAGCTAGCCTATGGGTGCCGTGTTCGTGGTCGATGCCCCCTTCCCGCAGCTCCAAGGTGCGCGCGTACAGGATGGGTCGGTTCACGTCCGCGTGCACCAGTACTGCCCGCGGGTGATCCTCGGGGGATGACCAGGCCGGGTCGTGATCGCCGCGGCGCGAAGGCACCGGTAGCTCCAGTTCGAGCGCCCAGGGGCTCTCCATTCCCCACACCATCGAGCCCTCGTGCATCCCGTAGGTCGCGTCGATCTCATGCAGGGTCACACCCACGTGGTCCTCGAGCAGAGGGTAGGGCTCCGTGGGAACCCGCCACACCTGGTTGAAGGTCCGATCGGCGAGCGTGAGGTGCTCGCCCCGGGCACGTCGCTCGGCATCGAGCTCGTCCTTCCGCACAGCGCGCAGCGTGGCGTCCACCTCCCGGGCATCGGCCCCGATGGCCTCCAGGCGTGACGGGGGTGCGCCCCCGTCGGTGCGCTCCGGTTCCCCACCCCAGGCTTCCTCGAGGTCCCGCACCACGGTGACGAACGTGGCGTGGCCGTCGTTGGCCACGAGGTCCTCGAGCAGCGTGCTGATCTCCTGCATCGCCGCACCATCGGGCACCTGCGAGCGCTCGCGCCCTGCGCGCAGCACGGCGAGTCGGGCATTGCGGGGTTTCACTGCGAGCAGGGCACTGAGCACCAGGGGAAGGTGCTCCTCATCGGCCTCGCGGATCAGGTGCTCGCCCAGCAGTCGAGCCATGTCGGCCTGGCCCCGCTGGAGGATCGCGGTGAACTCCGCGGCCCGGGTGCGCACGGCACCGGCAGGAAGCAGGAGACCGGGCATCTTCGCCTCCACGTCGCGCAGGAACGCGGCTGCGGCCTTGAGCTGGCCGGGGCGACGGCAGGCCTCGAGGATCATCAGCAGCGCATCCAGGGCCTGCTCCCTGCTGAGGTGGCCCGCCTCCCTCAGACCTGGGAGGGGCTCCAGGAGGAAGGAAGGGGCGGTCTCGCGATCACCCAGACCGGCGCGGATCCACTCCAGGGGGCGGTCCGCACCGATCTCCTGGAGCGCAGCGGTCCCTTCACCGCCTCCGGTCAGCAGCTGCACCCAGCGGCCCACGGCATACCCGGGCGGGTCGAGCTGGAGGATGCGGGTGAGGTGGATGGCGGTCTCCTCGAGCTCGGAGGTCCATCGCTGGTCCTCCCGGATCACCTTCTGCGCGAACTCGGCACCCCCTGTCTCCAGGATCGCTGCGCGCAGCCGCGGGTCGTCCAGGCATTCCACCTCGGTGCAGTACGGCAGTCCTCGTTCGGGATCGACGCTGTACATCCAGGGCCGCCAGGGATCGCTCCCTGCCAGCAGCATGGCCTGGAACGGGCTCACTCCGAGCCGGATCACGAAAAGGCACAGCCGGCCTGCCTTCTCGTCCCACTCCTGGCTGTGCTCGCGCAGGTCCGGTCGCGCCTGGTGCAGGGCCTCCGCGAGCTTCTCCCTGGTCCCGGGGATCTCCGTCTCGAACTGCACCTGCCCATGCCGGCCCACCACCTCCCGCCAGGTGCCGAGGGCCTTCTGCTTCCCGGCTCGCAGCACCTTCCGGGCGGCTGCGAGCCGTTTCGCGATCGCAGGATCGTCCTCGCGCAGCGGTGCGGTGACGATCCGGGCTGGGGGCATGGAGTCGAAGCCGAGTTCGCTGAACAGCGCCACGACGTCGTGGAACTCGGCTCGGGGCTCGTCTGCGTCATCGTCCATGGGTGGTCCTTCGGAATGGGCGGCCATGCTCAGACCGGCTGGTGATCGTCGACGAGGGCATAGGTGCCGTCCTCGGTGAGGATGCGCGCGGCGAGGATGTGCTTGCAGGGGCCGCGGGACAGGCCCTCCTGTGCCACCCAGGGGCAGGCGCACGTGTCCGCCCCGGGGCCGCGCAGGTTCACGTCGTAGCCATGGCGGCCGTCCGCGTCGGTCGTGGCACCGGCCGGGATCTCGTCCTGCTGGGAGGACTCGACCCAGAAGCGATCGCCCTCGCGGTGGTGCACGGCGCCCTGCGCGACGAGGCGGCGGGCGGAGCGCACCCGGGGGTGGTCGCGCTCCACACGGCTGGGATCGTGCGGCAGCTCCCGGTGGTAGTACGCCTGCTGGGCGAGGTCCCAGCCCACGCGGCCGGAGGCCGCGAGCACCGCGAGGCCGTCGAGCACCCGCTGCTCGGGCAGGGCGGCCTCGCGCATCATCCGGGGGACCTCGATGACCGGTTCGAAGGCGAGGAGGGTGGAGAGCACGTCGGCGTCGACGGCGGCCTGCGGAGCGCTGAGGGAGACCAGCAGGGCCCCTTCGCCGGAGAAACCGCGCCAGGACTGCTCAGTCAGTCCCAGGGAGAGCCTTCCCCCGGGCAGCGGGAACTCCACCACCACTCCCCTGCCGGCATCCGGGTCGCCGTACACCTCCATCCCCTGCAGGTGGGTGAGCAGTCTGCGGGCGGCGACCAGGCGGTGGGCACCGGGGATGCGCACCGCGCCGGGGCCGGGCCGGTCGGTGAGGCGGGGCATCCGTCCGTGCATGCTGATCCAGCTGGCGTCGGTCCCGGACCGGTAGGACACGGGCAGCTGGCCGAGGATGCGCCGCGCGGTGGCACCGTCGTACGAGGCGAGCTGCTCGAAGCCGCGGTGGATGCCGGCGAGGTTCCCGAAGGCGGGGATCCAGCGGGCCGGCATCTCCACCTTCCGCTCCGTCTCGGTGCGGTCCAGGGTGGAGACGGTGACCTGCTCGCGGCCCACGTCCAGGTGCATCAGCTGCTCGGCGCGCACCTGGGCCAGGGCCGACTTCATCGTCTCCCCGAGGTCCACGTTGGTGGTACCCCGGCCGATCTCACCGCCGTCGACCGCGCAGGCGTGCAGGTCCAGCCGGGCGGCCACCCCGTTGCAGGCGCTGAACACCTCCGCCCGCAGCCGGTCCCCGTGGGCGGTGAACACGGGGTCGCGCAGGTGCGAGGGCGTGTACTGGAAGTAGCGGGTCGCGGTGATCTCGGCGAGCGCCAGCAACCCGCGCGCGTACACCTGCGGCTGGGTGAGGAAGCCGTGGAAGAAGCTCGCGGAGGCCACGAGCCCGTCAGGGGTGAGTGCGGGGGCAAGGCCCAGGTGCATGCCGGTCCCGTCCACCGTGGACGGCGAGGCGAAGGCGCTTCCCGGGCCGGTGGCGAGATCCTGTGAGGCCTGCATGGAGCCGAGCGTAGTGGGGCGGGTGGGCGCTGTCGTACCTATGCTCACTTCATGGCTGCGATGCGAGCAGTCCCGGTGCGCCCCTGAACCCGGGACGGACTTCTCCAGGACCCCAGGACCTCACATCTCGGGGCGGCCCTGGCGCCAGTACCCCATGAAGGAGACCTGCGTCCGGTCGATGCCGAGCTCGGTCACCAGGTGGCGGCGCAGGCCCTTGATCACGCCGGCCTCCCCCGCCAGCCACGCGTAGAACGCGCCCTCGCCCACGGTGGTCTCCCACAGGATGGTGCTGTCGATGTCCACGTCCTCCAGCTCGGGGCGGGTGGTCTGGGCACCCTCCTCGCGGAACGCCTGCGCGTTCTCGCACATCAGGCGCCGCACCTCGGCATCGAGCAGTTCCCCGTGCGGGGCGTCCCCGCGCACCAGCCAGGTCAGCTGCACGGCGGAGCGGGTGAGCACCGGCTGCCGGTCGGACTCATCGGCCACCTCGATCACGGCGCGGCCGGTCATCTGGGCGGGCAGTGCCTCCAGGATCGAGCAGATGGCGGGCGCGGCCGTCTCATCACCCACCAGCAGCAGGGTGCGGGCGGTGCCGGGGCGGAACTCGATGCCACCGTAGTCCGGACCCACCACGTGACGGTTCGGTCCCAGCACGTCGATGCGGTCACCGGGGGCGACCTGCTGCGCCCAGCGGGCGGCGACCCCGCTGCCGAGCGCCTGCTCGGGTTCGAGGTGCAGCACCATGTCGACGTCGAGCTCGGGGTGCTTGCCCAGGTTGCCCGGGTGGCCGGCGCCGCGCAGGTCCCGCACGGTGTAGGTGCGCAGCCAGCCGCGGTCCTCCGGGTCGATCTGCAGCCAGCGCCGGTACCAGTCGGCGCTGCCTGCCGGGTCCAGCTGCCCGTCGGGGCGGATCGGTGCGAAGTGATCGGCGCTGGGGCGGGGGCCGGGGACGATCAGCTTGATCCGCAGGTCCAGGGGGTGGGCACCGGTGCCGAAGTGCACCAGCTCGGGCGAGGTGAGGGTGACGCGCATCAGGTTCTGCCCGAGCGGGCGCACAGCGGCGACGGTGAGGTCGAAGGCCAGCTGGGGGCTGTGCTCCAGCGCGGGCACCCTGACGGGAGCCGCGTCGGGCTCGGCGTGCGCGGCCTCGGCGTCCGGGGCCGGATGGCTGTCGGTGGTGGTGGTCATGGCGTCCTCCGGTTCGGGGGCATCGAGGTCGGGGGCATCGAGGTCTGGCTGGTGCGCGGGCTGCGGGTCACGCCCCAGCGGCAGCACCATCGGGGTGCCGGTGACGGGATCCGGCAGCACCCGGGAGGACAGGGCGAACACCTCGTGGACCATCTGCTCGGTGATCACCTCGCCCGGTGAGCCCTGGGAGTGGATCTCGCCGTCGCGCACGGCCACCAGGTGGTCGGCGTAGCGGGCGGCGAGGTTCAGGTCGTGCAGAACGATGCCCACGGTGGTGCCGCGCTCGCGGTTCAGGTCGCGCACCACGTCCAGCACCTCGAGCTGGTGGGTGACGTCCAGGAAGGTGGTGGGCTCGTCCAGCAGCAGCACGTCGGTCTGCTGGGCCAGGGCCAGCGCGATCCACACCCGCTGCCGCTGCCCACCGGAGAGCTCCTCGATGAGTCTGTCCTGCAGCTCATCGGTGCGGGTGGCGGCCAGGGCCCCGGCCACGGCCTGCTCGTCGGCCGCGGTCCACTGCTGGAATAGGCCCTGGTGGGGGAAGCGACCACGGGCCACCAGGTCCCGCACGGTGACGCCGTCGGGGGCGATGGGGCTCTGCGGCAGCAGGCCCAGGCGGCGGGCCAGGTCCTTGCCGCGCAGGGCGTGGATGTCGGTGCTGTCCAGCAGCACACGGCCGGATCGGGGGGTGAGCAGGCGGGACAGGCCGCGCAGCAGGGTGGACTTACCCGAGCCGTTGGCGCCCACGATGATCGTGATGCGCCCTTCGGGCAGGGTGAGGCTGAGGTCGCGCACCACCTCGCGGCGGTCGTACCCCAGGTGCAGGCTGCGTGCTTCGATCAGCGCCATCGCGGGTTCACCTTCCCTGCCCGGATGCGGGGGTCCGGGTCAGCATCCACAGCAGGAACGGGGCCCCCAGCGCCCCGGTGATCACGCCGGCCGGCAGCGCGGTGCCGGAGAACGCGTTCTGGCCGACGACGTCGGCGAGCAGCACGATCGCGGCGCCGAGCGCGGCGGCCAGCGGGAAGCTGGGGCGTCCCGCGATCATGCGGGCCAGCGGCCCGGCCAGGAACGCCACGAACGACAGCGGCCCGGTGACCGCGACCGTGAGGGCACACAGGGTCACCCCGACCGCGATCAGGCCCACCCGGGTGCGGGCGACCGAGAGGCCGAGGCCGGTGGCCATGTCGTCCCCGAGCTGCAGGATCCGCAGCTGCGCCACCAGCACCGCCAGCACCGGGACCAGCACCCCCAGGGCGAGGGCGAGCACGGCGGCACGCTCCCAGGTGGCCGAGCTGAGCGAGCCGATCAGCCAGTGCATCACGTCCCCGGCGGACTGGGTGGGGATCCGGGTGAGCAGGTAGCTGATCAGGGAGCTGAGGGCGGCGCCCACCCCGATGCCCACCAGCACGAAGCGGTTGTCGACCGCTCCTGCGGCACCGGCTGCGCCGGCACCGGGCCGT
Organism: Brachybacterium muris; assembly: GCF_016907455.1. NCBI lineage: Bacteria > Bacillati > Actinomycetota > Actinomycetes > Micrococcales > Dermabacteraceae > Brachybacterium > Brachybacterium muris. The sequence continues at coordinate 2,962,226 of NZ_JAFBCB010000001.1, forward strand.
CCGGCCCCGGCCACCAGCAGGATCAGGGCGGCGGTGGCGAGGCCGCCCAGCAGGGCGGCCCAGAACAGGGCCGGCCCCGTCGCGCCGAACACGGTCATCGCCACCACCGCTCCGGTGGAGGCACCGAGGGTCACGCCGATCACGTCGGGGCTGGCCAGAGGGTTGCGCAGCAGGGTCTGGAAGATCGTGCCGGACAGCCCCAGGGCGGTCCCGGCCAGGATCGCGACCACGGCGGCGGGCAGGCGGGAGTCCATCACGATGAAGGAGATGCCGGGCACCTGCTGGCCCATCAGCACGGCGAGGGCCTTGTCGATCGGCACCACGGGGGTGCCCAGCAGCACGCGGGCCGCCGCGGCGGCGAACACCAGCGCGATCAGTGCCGCGAGGGCCGCGCCGGTGCGGCGGGAGCGCGGGGCGGTGGTCACAGGCCCACCTGCCTGCGGGTGCGGATCAGGGCGATGAACACCGGTACCCCGATCAGTGCGGTCATCACGCCCACCTGCACCTCGGCGGGCGGGGCGATCACCCGGCCCACCACGTCGGACACCAGGATCAGCACCGGGCCCATCAGCAGGGCCAGCGGCACCACGCGGCGGTAGTCACTGCCCACGGCGAGGCGGGCGGCGTGCGGGACCACCAGGCCCAGGAAGCCGATCGGGCCGGCGAGCGCCACCGCTGCGCCGCACAGCAGGATGATCGCGATCCCCAGCACGATGCGGGCGCGCGTGACGTGCACGCCCAGGCCCACCGCGGCATCGTCCCCCAGCGCCAGGGCGTTCAGGGTGCCGGTGGCGGCCAGCACGATCACCACCCCGATCAGCATGAACACGCCCACCGTGGCCACGTCCCCCAGGCTGCGGGCACCCAGGGTGCCCACCTGCCAGAACCGCAGCCGGTCCAGGGACTCCTGGTCCAGCAGCACCAGGGCGTTGACCAGGGATCCCAGGCCTGCGGTGAGGGCGGCCCCGGCCAGGGCCAGTTTCACAGGGGTGGCGCCGTCCCGGCCCAGGGACGCCACGGCGTACACCGTGACGGTGCCGAGCGCGGCCCCGGCGAAGGCGAAGGCCATGAACTCAACCACCCGGGAGATGGACAGCATGAAGATCCCGGCGACCACGGCGGCGGATGCCCCGGCGTTCAGCCCCAGGATCCCGGGATCGGCCAGGGGGTTGCGGGTCATGCCCTGCATGGCGGTGCCGGCCACGGCGAGCGCGGCACCGACGGCCACCCCGGCGAGGGTGCGGTCAAGGCGGGCCCGGATCACCACGTGGTCGGTGACGGCGGGGTCGAAGGAGGTCAGTGCCTGCCAGGCCGTCGCCGGGTCCACGGTACGGGCACCGATCAGCAGCGACAGGGTGCAGGCCGTCAGCAGGGCGAGCACCCCTCCGGCCACCGCCAGCAGCGGTGCACGGGTCATCTCAGCCCTTCGCGGTCCGCACGGCGTCCAGCACCGAGGGCACCACGTCCTGGATCGCCCAGGGCAGGCTCAGGGCGCTGGCGGCGGAGATGGAGAGGGTCTGGTGGTCATCGGCCGTGAGCACCACGCTGCCCCGGGACACGGCCGGGATCTGGGCGAACAGGGCGTTCTCCTGGAAGCTGGCGACGGCGCTGCCGGCGGTGGCCCAGGTGTAGAAGATGTCCGAGTCCAGCTCGTCGGCGCGCTCGGCGGACCACGGGACCATGAAGGTGGTCTCGTCGGCGGTGTTCTCGGTGACCACCTCCGCCTGGGTCATGCCCAGCGCCGTGAAGAAGCGGGGGCGGGTGTCGCCTGCGGTGTACAGGGTGATGGTGTCGTCGGTCAGACCCAGGGTGCCGGCGATGAAGGTGGACTCGGCAACGTCCGGGTTCTCCTCCCCCACCGCGGCGAGCGCGGCGGTGACCTCGTCGATCACCTGTGCCGCGGCCTCGGAGCGGCCGGTGGCATGGCCGATGGCGGTGATCGCGTCCTGCCAGGAGGTGGTGTAGTTCGGGGCGATCGGGCCGATGGTGGGCGCGATGCGGGAGAGCTTCTCGTAGTCGTCCTGGGTGAGGCCGGAGTAGGCGGCGATGATCAGGTCCGGGGTGAGGGCGGCGATCTCGTCGGCGGCCACGCCATCGGCCTCGGAGTAGGTGACCGGAGCGCTCTCGCTGCCCCAGGCGGCGCCGAGCTCCTCGAGCTTCGCGTCCACCCAGTCGGTGGACTGGTTGTCGTTGCCGCCCCATTCCACGGACGGCATGCCCACCGGGACGATGCCGAGGGCCAGCACGCTGTCGCCGTTGACCCAGGAGACGGTGGCGATGCGCTGGGGTTCGGCAGCGATCTCGGTCTCGCCGTACAGGTGGCTGACGGTGACCGGGAAGGCGCCTGCCTCTGCGCCACCGGCCGTGCCGCCGCCGTCGGAGCCTGCCTGCCCCTGGCCGCCGTCTGTGGTGTCGCTGTCCTGGCCTGCGGTGCTGCAGGCGGCGAGGACGGGCAGGGTGAGCGCGGACAAGGTGAGTGCGCGGCGTGAGATCTTCACACGGGGACCTTCCGGACGGGACCACCACGATGGTGGTTAGGCAAACCTAACCGTATTGCGCAACACCAGTGGTGCGCAATTGCGTCCCGCGTGGAAGACGCTACTGCGAGAAGAACGACAGTGCCTGCCGTCCCTGATCCAGGTACCCCGCCATCTCGTCCGCAGGGACCATGCTGCCGCCGGTCGACCACACCACGTGGTGGGCACCGGCCATGGCGCGCTCGTCCAGCCCGCGGGCCTCCAGGTACGCGGGGTCCTCCATCACCCGCCACGGTCCGATGACGCCTGCGGTGGCGGAGGGCTCCACCTTCCAGCCCTCCGTCTGCCCGAGGATGCTCACCAGGGCGCTCATCCGCTGGTCGGCGACGGTGACGAAGCCGTCGATCAGGCCGCCGACCTGCTCCCCCACCAGCCGAGAGGGCCGGCCCACGGCGAGGCCGTCGGCTGTGGTGCGCCCGCTCAGCCCGATGTCCTGGACGCTCACCTCGCTGTGCAGGCCGGTGCGCACCCCGAGCATCATCGACGGCGCCAGGGTGGGCTCGGCGAAGATGCAGTGGACGTGCTCGCCGAACACCTGCTTGAGTCCGTAGGCGACGCCGCCGGGCCCGCCGCCCACCCCGCACGGCAGGTACACGAACAGGGGTGATCCCTCACCGACGGTGACCTCCAGGGCTTGCAGCTGCCCTGCCAACCGCCGGGCAGCGACCGCGTAGCCGGCGAACAGGCTCAGGGAGGACTCATCGTCGACGAAGTGGGTGAGCGGATCTGCCTGTGCGGCAGCGCGTCCCGCCTCGACAGCGGTGCCGAAGTCCCCGGGGTGCTCGATGACCTCTACTCCCCTGTCTCGCAGCAGGTCCTTCTTCCAGGGCCGGGCATCGGTGGACATGTGCACGGTGGTGCGCAGTCCGAACTCGGCCGAGAGCAGGCCGATGGACAGCCCGAGATTCCCGGTGGAGCCCACGGCGATGCCGCGCTCGCGCAGGGTGTCGGTGACCGCAGGGTCCTCGAGCACCCGGGGGCCTTGCCCGCTTGCGTCAGGACAGGCCTCGTCGATGATCTGCTCGACGACCTGCAGGACCTCGTGGAATCCGCCCCTGGCCTTGATCGACCCGCTGACCGGCAGCATGTCGTCGCGCTTGACCCACAGCTTCCCCGGGAGCTGCGCACGGCACAGCTCCTCCATCCGGGCCTGCAGTGCGGGTGCCCGGTGCAGGGGGGATTCGATGATCCCGTCGCTGGTACGGGTCTGCTCGAAGCGCTGGGCGAACCAGGGGGCGAACCTGCGGAAGCGCTGCCGGGCATCCTCGACGAGGCCAGCGGGCAGGCTGGACCGGCGCAGCGCCTCGGCGGCAGGCTCCAGCTCCCCCCGGAACCAGGAGGTCTCCTCACCGGAGGCGAGTCGCGCCACCAACGGGTCCTCGAGCAGTCTCGCGCGGTTCGGCCCGACGGTCTCCATCGCAGGTCCCTCCATCTGTGCCGGCCTCCTGACGTGTCAGCCCGCGGCGTCCTCAGCTGTCGGTCGGGTCCTCGGCCTCGGCATCGGTCGGGTCCTCGAGGCCGCCCACCCCGGCCTCGCGGTACAGGGCGATGAACTCGCGGGCGGTGTCCGGGCCGATCATCAGGCGCAGCACCGGGGAGACCTCGTAGTCGTCGCCCTGCTCGTCCAGGAGCCCGGCGCGCTGCACCTTGGCGATGGCGGCGCGCACCTCCTTGGCGAAGCCTGCCTCGTCGGTGGAGGTGGTGCGGCGGTAGGCGGCCAGGGCCTGCTGGATCTCGGCCTCGGAGACCACGGTGCGCTGACCGCGGGAGGACTGGGTCAGCAGCATCTGCCGCAGCACCAGCAGCAGCACGGAGTCCAGACGGTTCATGCCCGTGAGGCGGCGCAGCAGCTTGGGGGCATCGGGGTCGTCCTCGCTCTGGCGCACGAAGGCCACCTGGGCATCGTCGTCGATCACCAGCTCGAGGAACATGTCGGCCAGGCGCGCCTCGATCGCGGTGCGGTCGCGCATCACCTGCGCGTAGCGGGAGTTGTCCTTGCGGCCGTCCACAAAGGGGCCTTGGAGCAGGGCGACGAGGGCGCGGCGGGACTCGTCCACGAGCGAACCGGCGGGAGCGGGAACCTCCTCGCTCGGCTCGGCGTAGGCGTCGTCCTCGGGGCGGTGCACGGTGCTGGTCACGGCACACCACACTACCGGCGCACAGCGCTCCGACCTACGGCCACGGCGCTCCGGTGGGCACAGGCGGTTCCTCCCGACCGATTGCCCGGGCCGGTCCCCTGCGTTTCTCGCCCCTGGAGCGGAGTTTTCTGGTGGAATCAGGGTCGACAGCATGACCCCGCGGCGCCGTCAGGGCCGCGGACCCGAATGCAAGGAGATCGACATGGAACAGTTCTCGACCCCCGTCATCATTGCGATCGTGGTGGGCGTCCTGCTCGTGATCGCCCTGATCGTGCTGCTCGCCGTAGCTGCCTCCAAGCGCAAGCGCGCCGAGGAGGAGCGCCAGCGTGAGCAGGACCGCCGTCGTGCCGAGGAGCTGCGGCAGAAGGCGGAGAAGGATCGCGTGGCCACCGAGGAGCGCGATCTGCAGGCCCGCGAGTCCGAGATCGAGGCCGACCGTGCCCGCCTGGATGCCGAGAAGAAGGCGCAGGCAGCCGAGCAGCAGCGCGCGGACGCCGAGAAGCAGCGCCGCCACCTGGACGAGCAGCTCCAGGAGGCTGATCGCCTCGATCCCGATGGTGGCCGCGACGGTGTCACGACAGGTGCCGCAGCAGGTGGAGCGGCCACCGGCGCGGGCGCCGCTGGAGCAGCCACCCACGACCGCGACCACGACGGGATCCGCGACGATCGCGAGCACGAGGGGCTGCGTGAGGGTTCGTACAACGGCTCCCACGTCGAGTCACGCGGCTCCGAGCACCCCGGGGTCGATGGGAACCGCGACCTGTCCGGCGCCGACCGCGGCGGCGCAACCGCCACCGGGACCGAGCACGGCCGCCGTGCCGCTCGCAACGGTGACAGCGTCTCGCAGGAGGGCTACCAGCAGGACCAGCACCTCCAGCAGGACGGCTACCAGCAGGATCAGCGCGACCCTCAGTTCCAGCAGCCCGGTGAGCAGCGCCAGGACGGGCAGTTCCAGCAGGACCAGTTCCAGCAGGAAGGCCGCCGCCAGCAGCAGGCACCCCGGTACGACGAGAACGGGAACCTGATCCCCGATCACGACCAGCAGTACCGTCCGGCGGACGGCACCGACCGTCGGATCTGACGGGCCACAACACCTCTGTGTGACAGCGGCGGGTCGGGAACCGGATTTCGGTTCCCGACCCGCCGTTCGTGCTGGGGCGGGTCGTGCGAGACTGCGAGCATGCCGACCCGCCCCACACCCCGTCGTGTCCGAATGGACGATGTGACCGTGGAACGGGTGCTGCGGGTGGTGGAACTCGTACCACCTGGCCAGGTCACCGCCTACGGGGAGGTGGGCGCGATCGCCGGGGTGGGGGCGCGTCTGGTGGGCCGGATCATGCGCGAGTGGGGATCAGGGGTGCCGTGGTGGCGCATCACCAACGCCGCAGGCGACCACCCCCTACTGGCGCGCGCACTCCCCCACTGGGAGGCCGAGGGCATCGAGGTCAAGCCCAACGGCCTGGGCTGCCGGATGAACGAGTACGGAGCGGACCTGGATCTGCTGCGGAAGCAGGCCGAGCAGTCCTTCACCGACCTCGACCCCAGGACAGACTGAGCTGCCGGTACCTATCCGACCGGGACGGGCGCCGCATGGGGAGATCTCCCCATTCCGCTCTTCGCCCCCTCTGGCTACTCTCAGTTTCATCACCGTCACCAGTGGCGGTTTCGATCGATCGGTGGCCACGGCGGCCTACCGATTACAGACCTTCTGGGGGAGACATGGCGTTCTACGGCGCGGACACCGATCAGCTGCGCGACTTCGGCACCCGCATGCGCATGGGGATGCTGGCGCTGCAGAACCGGCAGATGGAGATCACCCAGGCGGTCATGAGCGTGACCTGGGAGGGTCCGGATGCCGAGGACTTCCGCAACCGCGTGATCACCGAGATCCACCCGAAGATCGATCAGTCCCGGGACGACCTGGCTCGCCGTGCGGACGAGGTCTTCGACCACGCCTCGCAGCAGGACGACGCATCCGACCCGCGCGGCTTCTTCGAGAAGCTCAACGACCTCCTGCACTGGCCGGCCCAGATCACCCGCACCATCCGCAACATCCAGAAGATCGTCACCGACATCCCCACGATGCTGGAGCGCTTCCGGGAGGGCAAGGCGGGCCTGCAGGCGTTCAAGGACTTCCTGCGGCTCCGCCAGCAGTATCCGAAGCTGGCCTGGTCCGAGTTCCGGCACTCGATGAAGCACTGGGACGAGATCCTCAACGGCAAGGGCTGGGAGAAGCTGGGCAACTTTATCCCCCAGAAGATCAGCAAGTACTTCGGCATCAACATCCCGGGCAAGGAGTGGATGGGCAAGGCCCTCAGCCATCTCGACGAGATCACCGAGGCGACCAAGCCGTGGGTGAAGGTGGGGTCCAAGAGCCTCGGCAAGCTGCTGCCGGGCCTCGACATCGGTCTGGGCCTCCACCAGATCGCCACCGGGGACACGTACGACAAGGTCTCCGGCGGCCTGTCCGTGGCCAGCGGCGGCCTGGTCCTGGCAGCGCCGCTGTTCGGTCCGGCGGCCCCGATCGTGGCCGGTATCGGGGTGGGGCTCGGCGTGGTCTCCGCAGGGATGGACATCGGACGCGCCCTCTACGACAACGTGCCGGCCGTCAAGAACGTCGTGGACAACGTCGGCGGCGCCATCAAGGACACAGCCGGCGCCATCGGCGACGGGCTCAGCAAGATCGGGGACGGGTTCACGTCCCTGTTCGGCTGAGAGCCATTGGCTCGCTGAGCGATACTGCGAGTGCGCGACGTCCGCACACAGCCCGCCCTCGTCGAGGAAAGTGAGACCCATGAGCGAGCCCGCCCCCACCCCCGAGGACCGCCGTCAGATCTGCGCGGCCCTGGTCCTGGACGCCGCTGCGGACGGACCGGCCCAGATGGGTGTGTTCACCGACGAGGAGCTGATCGCCCTGGACGGACTGGACACCGTCCAGCTGGTCCCCCTGCCGTGGATCGCCGACAACGAGGAGACGGTGGAGCGCAGGATCTCCGCCTCGATCGCCCTGCGCAGCCTGATCGCCCGGCGCATGGTGCTCCCCGCGGAACTCCTGGCCGATGACTGGGACGACCTAGGCGATGACCCGCGCCGCCTGTACGCGGCGGACCCGGTGCAGGGCATCCTCACCCTGCGTCGCAGCTTCACCTCGCTGATCACCTTCCAGCGCATGGTCTCCGAGCAGATCTACACCGTCGTCCAGTACGTGTACGACGGGGACACGCTGCTGGAGGAGGAGATCACCGCGGACGGCTACCACCATTTCCACGTCCTGCCCAAGGACAGCGCCGTGGACCACGCCGTCACCCTGATCGACCAGGACGAGGTGGCCGGTGAGGACGGGGAGCCGATCACGCTGCGGATGTCCGCGATCGAGGAGCACGCCGAGCTGGGGCCGGTGCTGAGCGATACCCGCGCTCTCACGGTCGCCTCCCTGGTGACCCGTGCGGGCGAGGCCGAGCAGCTCACCTTCTATGCGACCTCGGACCGCATGTACGTCTCCCGGTCCGATCAGGACGTCACCACGTCGGAGGCCGCGGAGGATCCTGAACTGGAGTTCGTCCAGGCCTCGACGAGCTCCCTGCGCGACGTGGTGCGATCACTGCTCGAGGCCGGCCGGGTGAGCGCATGACGGCGCCGGTCCCGGCCGCCCCCGTGATCGGGAGAACCCGGGCACGGTTCCGCATGCACTGGCCCTGGTACATCTGGGTGATCCCGTTCCTGGTGCCTTTGGTGCCAGGAGCCCTGATCCTGCTCACCGGTGACGTGCTGGCGGCGGTCATCACGGTCATCGTCCTCGTCCTGCTGGCCACGCTGCCGCTGCTGTGGGTGCTCGCCTCGTTCCGCATCCACGTGACCGACCGCGCTCTGATCACCGGTCCGTTCCTACCCGGGTTCACACGGAGCGTGCACCTGTTCCAGGACATCGACGTCAGCACGATCCGGGCGTGGAGCAACGTGAGCGCGTTCCTTCGCTCTGCCCGCATCCCGGCCCTGCTGACCGCCGGGCAGGTCAACCGCGGCTCCCGCCACGGCATCTCCTTCCGTGTACGGCGCGTCGGTGACATGACCGGAGGGCAGCTAAGCGAGAACCAGATGACGCGATATCTGGGCGGGACGGCGGAGATCATGAGTGTGGCCGGCAGTGCCGAGCGCCTGATCCGCAGCCTTGCCACGGCGATGCAGGATGCCGGGGTGGCGCCGGCCGATGCCGTGATCGCCCAGGCCCTCCCGCCGGGAAGGCTCTCACCCGAGCGGGACTCCCACCTGCAGCAGATCCCGGGCTGGCCCCAGCCCAGCGAGGAGCGCTTCGAGGATCTGCCGCCGGAGATGCAGCAGCGCCTGCGCGGCCACCTCCGGCGCGACTGAGAGCCGCGGCCACTCCCCGGGGACTGCTCGATCGAGGTCACTCCGCGGGTACATCGTCCAGGAAGTAGTACGCGGGCACCTTGGCGGCGTAGTCACGGCCGTCCAGCTCCCGCCAGGCCACGAGCTCCGTGGAGCCCTCGCGCTCCTGGGCGTACTGGGTGGCCAGGAACATCAGGCCGATCACACTGGCCAGGCCCTGCTCGGCAGGGTGGGCGCGCAGCACGTCGCCGATGGACGCCTGCCCGGCCGTGCCGCGCACGTCGTTGACCCGCCCGGTGAGGCCCACGATGTCGATGTCGTTGACCCGCACCAGGTCCTGCAGCACCTCCACGCTGAGCGCGGTGACGTCGTGCACCTCGGCCTCGGCGGGGGCACCGGGGTCGGTGGGGTCCTTCAACCGGTGCTGCGCCACCGAGGACATCAGCGCCCGGGAGAGGTCCAGCTCCAGCGGGAACGGCGCCCGCGTGGGAACCTCGTCCTTCTGGGTCAGCGCGATGCCCTGCGCCTCCTGCAGGGTCTCCAGCAGCACCCGGTGAATATTCGCCTCGCTGGGGTCCGCTGATCGAGGGTTCGGGTGCCACGTCGCTGCCGTAGCGGTGGCGTCGTTCGGGACCACCAGTGGTGTCGTTGGGGCCGCTCTGTCTACGCTCCTTCCGCCGTGTGTATAGGGCACGCGGCGGAAGGAGCAATCTGGAATGGTACGGAAGATCAGGGCGAAGCTGGTGCTCCAGCTGCGCGCAGAAGGTCTGTCGGGGCGAGCGATTTCGTCCTCGCAGGGCATGTCCCGCAAGTCCGTGAGGGCGGTGTTCGAGGCCGCTGACGCTGCAGGGATCGGGTGGGGCGATATCGCGGACGTCGCCGATGAGCAGGTGTATGCCCGGTTGTTCCCGGGCCGGGGCGAGCACGAGAGCGTGTTCGCACAGCCGGACTGGGAACAGGTCCATCGAGAGATGGCCAGGGTCGGCGTGACGCTGAAGCTGTTGCACGGCGAGTACTTCGACGCGACCACGGCGGCTGGGGATCCGGCGATGGGGTATGACCGGTTTTGCCGCACCTACCAGCACCACGTCATGGTCACCGGTGCCGCTTCGAGAGTCGGTCACAAGGCCGGCCAGAGCGTGGAGGTCGACTGGTCCGGCCCCACGATGGAGCTGGCCGATCCGGTCACCGGCGAGGTCTCGAAGGTGTTCTTGTTCGTTGCCTGCCTGCCTTTTTCTCGTTACGCGTTCTGCTTCCCGGCGCTGGATATGCGCCAGGAGTCCTGGCTGCGAGCGCACGTAGCGATGTTCGAGGCGCTGGGCGGGACGGTCCCGAGGATCGTTCCGGACAACCTCAAGACCGGTGTGGTGAAGCACCCCCGCGAGGGCGAGATCGTCCTGAACGATGCGTATCGCGAGATGGCAGCGCATTACTCGGCGGCGGTGCTCCCGGGGAGGGTGCGGAAACCGAAAGACAAGGCGAGCGTGGAGAACACCGTCGCGCACGTCGCGACCTGGGTCATCGCCGGGCTGCGGGATCAGCGATTCACGTCCCTGCCCGAACTTGCAGCCGCCATCGGGCAGCGGATGGAGGCCTATAACGCGGAGCCGTTCCAGAAGCGGCCCGGATCCCGCGCCAGCGTGTTCGACGCGGAGGAGCGGCCGCTGCTGACGCCGCTGCCGGCGGTGCCCTACGAGATCTCGACATGGCACTACGGACGACGAGTGGGCAGGAACGGGCACGTCACGTTCGCGCGGAACTTCTACTCCGCGCCGTTCGCGCACATCGGCGCGAAGGTCGATCTGCGCATCACGGCCCGGACGCTGGAGATCTATCAGGGCAGCCAGCGACTGACCAGTCACCTGCTGCTCCCGGAGACCGCGAGCAATGAGTACCGCACCAACGACGCGGACCTACCTGCGGGCGAGCGTTTCCAGGCCTGGGACGCGCAGAGGGTGCGGGCGTGGGCAGATCGGGTCGGGCCGGCCACGGTGATCGTGATCCAGCGGATCTTCGAGTCCGTGCCGATCGTGGAACAGGGCCTGGATCCCGCGTTGGCGGTGCTACGGCTCTCTCGCCGCTTCTCCGTAGATCGGGTCGAGGCGGCCTGCGCACTCGCGCTGACGGGACGGGTCCGTTCACCGCGCTATGCGCATCTGCACCCGATCTTGGCCACCGGGCAGGACAAGGTCGCCGCCCTGCGTCCACCCCGCGAGGAACCCGCGGAAGACGGCGGATACGTCCGTGGCGCCGACTACTACGCCGGAGGTGTCCGGTGAGCGTGATCGATAACGACACGAAGCGGAAGCTGCGCGAGATGGGCGCGACCGCGCTGCTGGACGCGATCGATGCCCAGGATGAGGCTCACGTGCTGGGGATGTCGTTCCAGGAACGGCTCCAGCTGATCGTGGACGAGGCGCATTCCATCTTCAATCATGGAAAGGTCGAGGGTCTGATCCGCCGGGCGGGGCTGCGTTATCCCGGAGCGGACCTGCGGCGGCTGGATCTGGTCGAGGAACGGGGACTGAACCGGAACGTGATCGCGCAACTGGCAACCTGCTCCTTCATCCAGCGGCAACAGAACGTGGTCTTCCAGGGCTTCACCGGCTCAGGGAAGTCCTACCTCGGCTGCGCGCTGGCGAAGCAGGCCTGCCAGCACCGGCTCCGAGCCCACTACATCCGAATGCCCGACCTCGAAGAGGCCTGGGCCCTGGCAAAGGACAAGCCGCAGGGCCAGACGAAGTTCCTGCGGAAGTACTCCACGTTCTCGCTGCTGGTGATCGACGAGTGGCTGCTGGACCATCCTGACGAGGGAATGCGTTCGATGCTGCTGGAACTGCTCGAGCGCCGCTATGACACCGGCTCGACCGTGTTCTGCACCCAGTACCCGAAGAAGGACTGGCACGCCCGGCTCGGTGGAGCAGTCCACGCCGATGCGATCATGGACCGCATCGTGCACAACACAATCTGGATCGACACCGGCGACAGGAACATGCGAGAACACACCGCACTGCCCCAGTGACCCGATGCCGGCGGGAGCCAGTGGTCCCCACCGCGGCGGCTACTGGCCCCCGTCGGCACGATCGGCGGTCCCCAAGAGCAAGATTCGGTGGCTCCCACGACTACGAATACTCACCCGGTGCTGGCGGAAGTCCTGGGACCGCACGAAGCGGGCCAGGGAGCGGTACAGCTCGGTCTTCACGTCCAGCACTTCCTGCGCCGGCTCGTACAGGTCCGAGAACACGTTGGCCAGGCGGGCGCGCTCGTCCCGGCTCAGCGCGCGGGCGAAGTCGCGGGAGAGCAGGCGGTCCACCAGCTCCTGCGCGGTGCGGGTCTGCACCGGGTCGTTCAGCATCCGGAAGAACGCGGTGAAGGTGCGGCCCACCGAGGACTGGCCCAACAGGTCGTCGCCGGCCAGCAGCTGCTCCAGCACCTCGCCGCGGGACCCTTCCGGGGAGAGGATCTGCTCGCGCAGGTGCAGGTCCACGGCGCGCAGGTCCTCCCGGTACTGCAGGAAGTCCCCGGAGAGATCGGCGGCGATCTGCAGCACGTCCCGCAGGCGGTCCAGGGAGGCCTCGGTGCTGGGCAGCATCAGCTCGCCCTCGGCGAGGTCGCGGATCTCCTGCTCGATGCGCTCACGGCGCCGCTGCAGGTCTGCCAGGCGCACGTCCCGGTCGGTCTCGGTCTCCTGGGCCAGGCGGTCGAACTGCTGGACCACCAGCTGCAGGCGGGACTGGGTGGTGGTGGGCCGGTGCTCCTCGAGGGAGGCGATGAACTGGATCGCGTCGATCGTGGCCGGGGAGGGCTCGAAGGTGGTCTCGGTCTGCGCCGGGTCGTCGCGCCGGGTCAGGTACCCCTCGCGCACCCAGCCGTCCACGTACTCCGCCGCGGAGCGGCCGATCCGACTGGTACTGCTGGTGCTGGGCTCCTGCTCCTCGTCGTGCAGCAGGGCCAGGTGGGTGCCCACACGGGCCACGAGCTCGCTGCGCGGGAGCCTGCGGTCGCCTGCCGGGAACACGGACTGCAGGATCGCGAGCACGGCGGGTGCCTTGGTCGCGGCCAGCAGGCGCCAGGTGCTCAGGCGGCGCAGCTGTTCGTAGTTCTCCTTGCGGGCCACCACGGCATCGGCGCGGTGCGAGGTCCACCGGTTCGGCTCGGGTGATGTCACGAGGCGCGAGTCTACCGGGGACCTGCCAGGGGGTGCGCCGTCGAACCTCGGGCGGTAGCCTGTTTCGGGAACGTTCACGAACTCATCGAGGAGCCCCCGGAATGACCTCCACCACCGCGCCCCACACCCTCCCGGCCACCGATCCCGCCGATCACTGGTGGGAGGCGCTTCCCGCAGGTCAGGGCCGTCTGCGCGGCCGCGCCCACCTCCACAGCGATGCCCCCGCCCTCAGCCTCGACGGCACCTGGGACTTCCGCTACGGAACCCGGGCCGACGGCTCCGACCTGGGCGAGAGCGCCCCGATCGAGGTGCCGGGCCTGTGGCAGCTGCAGGGCTACGGCGCGCCGCAGTACACCAACGTCGTCTACCCCATCCCCCGCGACCACCCCTACGTGCCGGACGAGAACCCCACGGGGCACTACTCCCGCACCGTCACCGTCCCTGCCCAGTGGAATGCCTCCCTCGCCGACGGTGCCCGGATCCTGCTGCGCTTCCAGGGCGTGGACTCCGCGGCCAAGGTGTGGATCGACGGCATCGAGATCGGTGTGACCACGGGCTCGCGCCTCACCCAGGAGTTCGATGTCACCGACACCCTGGGCTCCGAGGGCGAGCACCGGCTGGACGTGCGGGTGGTGCAGTGGTCGGTGAACACGTACGTCGAGGACCAGGACATGTGGTGGGCCTCGGGGATCTTCCGCAGCGTGGACCTGCTGCTGCGCCCCGCAGGCGGCATCCACGACCTGGAGCATGTGGCGGACTTCGACCCGGCTACCGGCGCCGGCACCCTGCGGGTGACCGCGTTCGACGAGAAGGGCACCGAGGTCGAGGCCACCGTGGAGGTGCCGGACCTCGGGATCTCCGCCACCACCGGTACCGAGATAGACGCCGGTCAGGTGCGTCCCTGGTCGGCGGAGGACCCGCACCTGTACGACGCCACCGTCTCCACCGGCGCCGAGACCGTGCGCCTGCGGCTCGGCTTCCGCCGCGTCGAGGTGGACGGGGAGATCTTCCGCGTCAACGGCGAGCGCATCGTGTTCCGCGGCGTGAACCGCCACGAGGCGGACCCTGTCGTGGGCCGCACCCAGCACCTGGCCAACCAGGACCTGGACGTGGCGCTGATGAAGCAGCACAACCTCAACGCCGTGCGCACCTCCCACTACCCGCCCCACCAGCGGTTCCTGGAGGTGTGCGACGAGGCCGGGCTGTACGTGATCTGCGAGGGCGACTTCGAGACCCACGGCTTCCACGCCGACTCCACCTGGGGCGAGGACCCCACCGGTGCCGCCGAGCGCCCGGCCGACAACCCCATGTACGAGGAACTACTGGTGGAGCGCACCGAGCGGTTCGTGTTGCGCGACCGCAACCACGCCTCGATCGTGATGTGGTCGATCGGGAACGAGGCCGCCACCGGCACGGTCACCGATGCGATGATCGCTGCGGTGCGCGGGGTGGATCCCACCCGCCCGGTGATCTACGAGCAGGACTACCGCTGCGACCACTCCGACGTGTTCTCGCTGATGTACTCCTCGATCGACGAGTCGACGCAGATCGGCCGCCGCGAGCTGTCCGATGAGTACCGCACCAAGCTGGTGCACATGCTGCGCCACCTGGGCGTGGACGCGCCCGATAACGGCTTCGGCACCGCGGAGGACCCCGCCCCCGCACTGTCCAAGCCGTTCCTGTGGATCGAGTACGCCCACGCGATGGGCAACGGCGCCGGCTCCCTCAAGGAGTACATGGAGCTCACCCACGAGTACCCGGCCCTGCACGGCGGGTTCATCTGGGAGTGGATCGACCACGGCCTGGAGACCACCGACACCGAGGGCAACCGGATCTACGGCTACGGCGGCGACTTCGGCGAGCGCCTGCACGACTCGAACTTCGTGGCCGACGGCCTGGTGCTGCCGGACCGCACCCCCTCCCCGGCCCTGCTGGACGCCAAGCACCACTACTCCCCCGTGGGCCTGGAGGTCACGCCTGGCTCGGTGCGGATCCACAACCGCTACGCCTTCTCCGACCTCACCCACCTGCGGGCCGAGGTGTCCCTGGACGGCCAGCACACCTGGCAGGAACTGCAGCTGCCGACCCTGGCCGCCGGGGAGAGCACGGACGTGGCCCTGCCTGCCGGTGACGGCCCGGTGACCACGGTGCGCCTGCTCACGCGGGACGCCGCAGGCCCGGTGCCGGCCGATCACGTGGTGGTCGCGGCCGATCACGTCGATGCCGAGAAGCGCCGGGCATCCGTGCCCGAGCTCGAGGGAGCCGTGACCCCGGAGCGCTCGGAGGACGGCTCCTGGCAGCTGGGCCCGGCCCGCTTCGACGACCTGGGTCGCCTGGTGTCGATCGGCGACCTGGAGGTCGAGCAGTCCTATGCGGACCTGTACCGGGCGCCGGTGGACAACGAGCGCGCCCGCACCCGCTACCCGCTGGAGGCCCGCTGGAAGCGGATCGGCCTGGACGGCGCTCGCCGTCGCACGGTCGAGGTCGCGGCCGACGGCGACCAGCTGGTGGTGCGCACCCGCCTGGGCCTGGACGGCTCCAAGCTGGGGGCCGACGTGGTGGAGCGCTGGCGCGGAACGGGCCAGCAGGTCGAGGCGGAGGTGACGATCACCCCGGTGGACTTCTGGCCGAAGGACCTCCCCCTGCCGCGGATCGGCTGGACCCTGTCCCTTCCCGGGGGCCTGGACCAGGTGGAGTACGAGGGCTACGGCCCGCACGAGACCTACCCGGACACCGGCGGCGGCACCACCTTCGCCACCTGGGAGTCCTCACTGCAGGACCTGCAGGTGCCATACGTGTTCCCGCAGGAGAACGGTAACCGGGCGGGCGTCGTGCGTGCGGTGCTGCGCGGCGGGGCCACGGGCGGCCTGGAGCTGCAGGCACCGGACGGACTGGGCCTCGCGGTGCGGCCCTGGTCGACCACGGAGCTCGACCAGAAGCTGCACGACGGCGCGCTGAGGGCCGACGGCCGCACCTGGGTGACGCTGTCGGCGGCCCTGCACGGGGTGGGCTCGGCCGCCTGCGGACCCCTGCCGCTGGATCAGTACGTGCTGTCCGCGCACGAGGAGACCTTCACCTTCCGCCTGCGGCCCCTGGACAGCTGACGGCCGAGGCGCCCCCGGGACGGCTAGCCTGTCCCGGGGGCGCCTCCGCGCCATCACGACGTTCAAGGGGAGAGTCATGAGTCAGGGATACGGACAGCAGAACAACTCGATGGACCCGTACGGACAGCAGCCAGCGGGCGAGCAGCAGTGGGGGCAGGCACCGGCGCCTGCGGGCTACCCCGGCAGTGCGGGCGCGACCACCGGTACGTCCCCGGCCCCCTCCTCCACGATCGACAAGCTGACCAAGTGGCTGCTGATCCTCGCGATCGCCGTTGTCGGCGTCCGCCTGCTCCAGTTCATCATCGGTGTCATCGCCGGTTTCGCTCTCAGCGCCACGGCCGCTGCTGGCGGTGACATCGGGGGAACCGCGCTCGGCGGCGGGATCGTCGCTCTGCTGATGATGCTGGTGAACGGGCTGGTGTCCCTGGCCCTGCTGGTCCTCGCGATCGTGGTGGCGGTCCAGGCGCGCGGCCGTGGCCGGACCGGCGCAATCATCGTCGCCGGCGCGCTCGTCGTCGCCGTGGTCCTGTTCTGGATCCTCTACGCGATCCAGGTCGTGACTGTCGGCGGAGCTGCCGATCCCTCGAGTGTGAATACGTGGCACCTGGTGATCTCGGTCCTCGATATCGGCCGCGGACTGCTGATCGCGGCCGCCCTGATCGTGGGTGCGATCATGGCGCGCCGGTGGGCCAAGCAGAACGCGGGCGCCGCACGGACCGCCTGACCTCAGCTCAGCCCGTCCGTCGCCGACGGAGAAGCACCACGGAGCCCCTTCACGACACCGCGATCAGCGACCCAGCAGCAGTGTCCGGTCCCCGTCGGTGACCAGGGCGCTCCCGCGGCCCACCGCGGCGACCGGC
The DNA here is from genome assembly GCF_016907455.1 of Brachybacterium muris. NCBI lineage: Bacteria > Bacillati > Actinomycetota > Actinomycetes > Micrococcales > Dermabacteraceae > Brachybacterium > Brachybacterium muris. Next base: position 2,979,380 of record NZ_JAFBCB010000001.1, read on the forward strand.
TCGGCGGAACCGGAGACGACGGACTCGAAGGTCATCTCACCGGTGCCGGCGTCGATCACGCGCAGGCGACGGCCACCCCGGGGATCCAGGGCCGCAGTGCGTGAGGCCGGATCCAGGACGACCACGGATCCGGTACCGAGCATCCCGCGCACATCCGGCGCATCATCCCCAGGATCGGGCGTTTCCGCCTCGTTCACGCCGTGCGTCCAGGTGTTCTGGCCATGCGCGGTGTCGTAGGCGGCCAGCTGGCCGGCGTCGTTGGTGATCACCATGCGTGCCCCGTCGATCCCGATGCGGGTGGTGAAGGCGCTGGCCTGCTGAAGCGCGGGTCCGCCTGGAGCGGTCCATGCCGCTCGCGTTTCCCCGGCCACGATCTCCCCGGGCTGGTCCGTGCCCGCCTCGGTGCCGGAGGCGAGCACCCGGCCCCGGTCCAGCAGCACCGTCCACTCCCCCGCCGGTGACGGGTCCGACTCCCACAGCATCGCGCCGTCGGCGAAGGCGGTCGCGGTCATCGCACCGTCCTCGTCGCTGCACACGGTGAGCACCACGGGACGGGGCGCCTGCAGCGACTGCGGGGCAGGCGGCGGCGCCGTCACCGCGATACGGCACTGCTCCTCGGGGCCGGCCAGGATGCTCCCCAGCGGGAACCCGGTGGCGGGGTCCAGCTGCACCCAGCCCTGGGCAGGGTCGAAGCGCAGGGGGACCTCGGGCAGGATCCCGCCCTGGTCGACGGCGTCCAGCAGCCCGGGGGGCTGCGCTGCACGGGCGGGCACCGCGATGCCGGCGGCATCGGCGCCGCGCACGTCCTGGGCCTGCTCCCCCGCCCCGTCGGAGATGGTCCAGAGCGCCGGCACGGGGTTCGTGCTCGTGCCTGACTCCTCGGCCGCCAGGTCGTGACCGCTGATCCGGCACATGCCCGCGGTGCAGGTGCGCAGCACCAGCAGGTCTCCTTCCAGCGCGAGAGGAGCCCCGGGCAGGATCGCCCTCACCTGGGGTGCGGCATCAGCGGGCAGGTCGAGCACGGTGGTCTCGACGGGCGTGCCGGTGACGCGGATGAAGCGGGTGCCGTCGGCGCTGAGCGCCAGCAGCTCTCCATCGGAGGAGTCGACGGTATCGACCCGCGTCCCGCGCAGCAGCTCAGCAGTGCCGTCGACCCTGCGCACGAGCACCGGGCTGCCCTCGAGCGGGAGGGAGGTGACGCGGTCGCCATCGGCAAGTGCAGGGATCGAGACGAGGGCCGCGTCCTCCAGGGCCGTGGGGCGGGCCGAGAGCACGGAGGGCACCGTGAGCCCGGCAGCGAGCAGCACGGCCACCGCGCCTGCGGCACCGAAGGCCACGGCCCGGCGAGAACGGCCCAGTGCCACCAGCACCAGCGCCCCGACGCCGAAAGCGGCGAGCAGCCCTGCCGCCAGGCGCAGCCACCCCACGAGGAAATGCTGCCCCAGCAGGGCGCACAGCCCGGCCAGGGCCAGCAGGGTGACAGCCAGGCCGATCGCGGTGGTGGTATCGAGGGGCGACCGGACCTGCTCGGCACCCTCGGGATCCTGGTCTGCGCCGTCACCCGCGTGCTCGTCCGCGGACAGCGTGGACGTGTCGTACTCGAACCGCGGTGGCTCGGGCGAGGCCTGGTCCGATTGGTCGGGAGCGGTCACGGGCGCCTCGACCGTCTCAGCGGGGAGCGCCGTAGTAGTCGGCGGTGCGCTGCTCGCGCAGGGCCTCGAAGTCCCCGCTGATCAGAGACGCCCGGATCTCGTCCACCAGGCGCACCACGAAGCGCTCGTTGTGGATGGTGCACAGGGTGGAGGAGAGCATCTCCTTGGCCCGGAACAGGTGGTGCACGTAGGCGGCGGTGTAGTGGGTGCAGGTGTAGCAGTCGCACGTCTCGTCGATGGGGGCGAACTGGCGGCGGTAGCGGGCGCCGGTGAGGTTCACCCGGCCCGTCCGGGTGTAGACGGCGCTGTTGCGGGCCACCCGTGACGGGGAGACGCAGTCGAAGGTGTCGGCCCCCGCTGCTACGGCGGTGAACAGGTCGTCCACCTCGCTGATGCCCAACAGGTGGCGGGGCCGGTCCTCAGGCAGCTCGTCGGTGACCCACCCGACGATGGTGCCCAGGTTCTCCTTCTCCAGTGCCCCACCGATGCCGAAGCCGTCGAACACCTGGCCGTCCACGTCCATCGCGCCGAGGTCGCGGGCGGCCTTGCGACGCAGGTCCTCGAACTGGGCTCCCTGGATCACGCCCCACAGCTGCTGGTAGGGGCGGTGGGTGCGCTCGGCGGTGAGGCGCTGGTGCTCGGCCAGGCAGCGGATCGCCCACAGTCGGGTGCGCTCCAGCGCCTTCTCCTGGTAGCCGCGGGAGTTCATCAGCGTGGTCAGCTCGTCGAAGGCGAACATGATGTCGGCCCCCAGCCCGTGCTGGATCTGCATGGAGATCTCCGGGGTGAAGCGGTGCACGTCGCCGTTGATGAAGGAGCGGAAGGTGACGCCGTCGTCGTCCACATGAGCCAGGCGCTCCTTGCCCTCGGCCACCGCGTCGTCCTCCCCGCTGGCAGTGCGGGCGGTGGCGCCACCGGCGAACTCGCTGGAGAGCACCTTCTTGAACCCCGCCCCCAGGCTCATCACCTGGAAGCCGCCGGAGTCGGTGTAGGTGGGGCCGGGCCAGTTCATGAACGCACCCAGGCCCCCGGCCTCGTCCACCAGGTCGTGGCCGGGCTGGAGGTACAGGTGGTAGGCGTTGGCCAGCAGGGCCTGCGCGCCCAGATCCGCCATGGACTCCGGCAGCACCGCCTTCACGGTGGCCTTGGTCCCCACCGGGATGAAGGCGGGGGTGGCGATCTGCCCGTGGGGGGTGGTGATCACGCCCGCGCGGGCCTTGTCGCCGTGGCGGGCGGTGATCTCGTAGCCGACATCGGCCGGAGAGGGCGGGGACGATGGTGTCACTGGATCGGCAACGCGAGCGGACTCGGTGCCGTCGGTAGTGTGGGCTGGCAGTTCGGTCACCGCCACATGGTCCCACGGGCCACCCGGCCCGAGGCTGTGATCACGACTCCACCCAGGGTCGGAACAGCGGTGGAATCGCATAGGATCGCGCGCAGTGACGGCCCGGGGATCAGGGCCGCAGCACCCGTGGCGCCACGCGGGAAGGAGAACGCGGGAGGAGATCGCGATCAGCTCGCCCAGTGATCAGCCGACCCCCCGCCCCCACCGGTCCCAGCCCTCTGACGGCGACCCCTGGATCCAGCCCGGTGCGAGTGGCGAGCCCAGCTCCGGTGCGGCCCCCGACGGCCGCGCCCCTGCGGTGCCGCCGTCACGGTTGGAGGACTGGACCCAGGAGCCCGCCGCGGCAGCGCCCACGACGAGTGCGCCAGCCATCGCCACCCGGGCCCCGGTGCCCCCCTCCACGCTCGATGACTGGCTGCAGGGCCCGCTCGAGCAGAGCATGGAGCAGTCCGCGGAGGATGCCTGGTCCACTGCCGAGTCCGTCTCCGGCCGTCCCGGTCTGGAGCAGCAGGACCGGCCCGGACAGGCGGACGGCCCAGGTGACGGGGCCTCACCGTCCACCGGCCGATCGGACCTGACGCAGCAGACGGGACGCTCCGGACGGCCCGTGTTCCGCCGCGAACTGCACGGCCTGCGGGCCCTCGCCCTGATGCTGGTGGCGGTCTACCACATCTGGCTCGGCCGGGTCTCCGGCGGTGTGGACGTGTTCCTGTTCCTCTCGGCCTTCTTCCTCACCGGCACCTTCGTGCGCCGCCTGGACGCCGGGCGCCCGCTCGCCGTGCCGCGCTACTGGCTGCACACCTTCAAACGCCTTCTGCCCCCGGCCGCGGTCACCATCCTCGCCACACTGGCGGCCACCTGGTGGCTGCTGCCGTCCTCGTTCTGGCCCACGATCATGCAGCAGGCAGCGGCCTCCGCCCTGTACGTGCAGAACGCCCTGCTGGTGCTGCTGGAGGTGGACTACCGGGCCCGTGACGCCGGCGCCGCCTCCCCCCTGCAGCACTTCTGGTCCCTCAGTGTGCAGGGGCAGGCGTTCATCGTGTGGCCGCTGCTGTTCCTGCTGGTGGTGCCCCTGGCCCGGAGCGGCAAGCGGTTCCGCCGGCCACTGCTGGTGATCTTCGCGGTGATCGCAGCGGCCTCGCTGACCTGGTCGATCATCTCCACGCAGACCCAGCAGCCCATCGCCTACTTCGACACCGCCGCCCGCATGTGGGAGTTCTCGGCCGGAGCGATGCTGGCGGTGATGCTGCCCCGCATCGACCACATCACCGGGGCCCGCCGTCCGGAGCACGATCAGCCCCCCGCGCTGCGCACCGGCCGCGCCCTGCTGGGCTGGGCGGGCATCGCGGCGCTGCTGGCCTGCGGTGTGCTGGTGGACGTGTCCGGGCAGTTCCCCGGGTGGATCGCCATCTGGCCACTGGCCGCGGCCGGCGCCGTGATGGTCGCCGGCCACTCCGGGCGCGCCTGGGGCGTGGACCGGCTGCTGTCCTCCCGGCCCGCCGCGTTCCTGGGCGACATCTCCTACGCCCTGTACCTGGTGCACTGGCCGATCCTGGTGCTGTGGCTGTCCACCAGCGGCCAGGAGCGTGCCGGCCTGCTGGACGGCCTGGCGGTGCTGGCCGGCTCGATCCTGCTGGCCTGGCTGCTCACCCGTGCCGTCGACGCCCCCGTGCGGCGCTCCCGCTGGTTGGAGGCCAAGCCGTGGCGGGCACTGACCGCGGTGGCGGCCTCGGTGACGCTGGTGCTGGCGGCATCGGGAGGCTGGTGGCTCACGCTCACCGCCAGTGCGCCGGAGCGCCCCGAGGTGTCCGCGAACCCCGCGGTGGCCACCGACGAGGTGAGCGTCGAGACCAGCCACGTCATCCGCCCCTTCGGCTGGCAGCTGGGGTCGCAGTGGCCGGATCTGCCCGAGCGCTGCGGTGGCCCCTGGGCGCCCTCGTCGCCGTTCCGGCATGTCAACTGCCAGCAGCTGCTGCCGGCGGACGCCGCCGCCTCCGAGACCATCGTGGTGGTGGGCAGCTCCCACGCCCGTCAGTTCATCCCGGCCCTGATCCCGTACGCCGAGGAGCGCGGCGCACAGATCGTGAACCTCACGATGGACGGCTGCGAGTTCCTGCCCGGCACCGAGCGGTGGCCCTACTGCGATGGGTACGACGAGTACGCGTTGAGCTACATCGATGCGGTGGGGCCGGCGACCGTCCTCACCACCTCCACCCGCACGTCGCCGGACTCCACCGCAGAGGTGATGCCCGAGGGCACCGCGAACGCCGTGCAGCTGCTGCTGGATCGCGGCATCGACGTGATCGCGGTGCGTGACACGCCCCGCTGGGAGGCGGACCAGTACGAGTGCGCCGAGCAGGTCATCGACGCGGGCGGTTCCCCGGCCGATGCCGACCTCGCCTGCGGGGCGGAGGTGGAGCAGAAGCTCGCTGCCACCGACCCGGCCGCACCCCTCGTGGGCCTCACCGGTCAGGGCCCCTCCGACGCACCTGCCGCCGACGCCGCACAGGTGATCTTGGTAGACCTCACGGAGCAGGTGTGCCCGGACGGTCGATGCTCACCGGTGCTGGGCGACACCTATGTGTACCTCGACGACAACCACCTGACCCGGCTGTTCGTGGAGAGCGTCCTGGAGCCGGCGCTGCGCGAGGAGCTGGGCGTGCTGAACTAGGATGTCGGCGTCCATGCGGCGGGCCGGCGCGACCCCGGCAGGAAGCAGTCGTACCCAGCAGGAGGCAGGTGAGCACCGATGGAGGTGTTGTCGGTGGTCATGACGGTCCTGGCCGTCCTCGCGGTGCTGATCCTGCCCGGTCTTCCCACGGTTCTCGCCCTGCGCTTGCGTCCGCTGATGGCCGCGGCCTCGGTGGCACCTCTCTCGCTCACGCTGATCGCGGCCTCCGCCGAACTGGGCAGCCTGATGGGCATCCCCTGGAACGTGGGGACGCCGCTGGTGCTGGGCCTGCTGCTCGGGGCGGTGCTGTGGCTGCCAGGCAGGCGCCTGAGTCGCCGCCAGAGGACCCCGGCCGAGGAGGTTCTGGCCGACCAGCTCCCGGCCGAGGAGGTTCCTGCGGACGGGGCCCCGGCCACGGACGTCGATCGCGATGTCCCCTCCCCGGTGCAGCGCTTCTTCGCCTCGCGGCGCGGTGAGGCCACCGCCGTCGTCAGCGGCCTGCTGCTGGGCGGTGGGCTGCTGCTGGTGCAGGCTCTGCGGATCATGGGCTCGGTCGATGCGGTCAACCAGACCTACGACAATGTCTTCCACCTCAACGCCGTCCGTCACATCCTGCGCTCCGGCGACGGCTCGGCCTGGGTGGTGGGCGGCATGACGCAGCTGGAAGGCCAGGCCAACTACTACCCGGCGCTGTGGCACCAGGCCGTGAGCCTGGCGGTGCAGCTCTCGGGGCAGGACGACATCGTGCTCGGCTCCAACGTGATGATCCTGGCCGTGGTGGCCCTGGTGTGGCCGCTGTCCGTGGTGGCGCTGGTGCGCAGCGCCACCGGATCCGGTCCCGTCGGGTGGTTCCTCGCCGGCACCCTGTCCGCCGTCTCCGTGGCCTACCCGCTCACCCTGATCGGCTGGGGGGTGGTGCTGCCGTACCTGCTGGCCCTGTCGATGATGCCGATGGTGGTGCTGGTGGTCGCCCATATCGCGGCGATCGCGCCGGCCGGCCCGCAGCGCCCCGGCATCCTGCAGCTGTCCGTTCTCACTCCGGCCTGCTTGGCCGCGGTGGCCCTCGCACACCCCCAGAGCGTGTTCGTGGGCATTGTGCTGTGCCTGCCGATCCTGCTGTGGGCCACCGGTGCTCATCTGGTCGACGCGGTGCGACGACATCCCGGTGCCCTGGCTCGATTGGGGACCACCGCGGCACTGGCGGCGGTGGGGATCGCAGGGACGGCGTTCGCGTGGACACGGTTCCGCCCGGTGCAGTCCTCGGCCGTGTGGGGGCCGAACACTCCTCGCCTCGGGGCGATCGGTCAGGTGGTCTCCCTGTCCCCGAACGCCACGCTGACCTGGGAGCCGTTCGGTGTGTTGATGCTGGTGGCCGTGCTCGGGGTGCTGCTGTGGACCCGTTCGCGCTGGCTGCTGGCCTCGTGGGTCGCCGGGGCGGCGCTGGCGGTGATCACCCGGTCCGAGCCGACGGGGGATCTGCGCTACCTGCTCACCGGCAACTGGTACAGCGACAACAACCGCATCTCGGCCGTCCCGATCCTGGTGGCGGTGCCGCTGCTGGCCGTGGGGCTGGATGCGGTGGCACGGCGCGCTGCACGGTCCCTGCCCGCACTGCGGGGAGGCATCGGGATCACACTGGTGGCCGCGCTCGCTGCGACGGTGCTGGTGCTCAGCGTGGTCTCCCCCGCCAACCGGGCCAGCATCGGCTACCAGACGGGCGAGTGGCAGACGAGCGAGCTGCTCAGCCCCGACGAGCGGGAACTGCTGGAACGCCTGCCGGACGTGGTGCCGGAGGACGCGGTGATCGCCACCAACGCCTGGAACGGAAGCTCCCTCGCCTACGCGATCTCGGACCGCCCGGTGCTGAACACCTACATGGGCTTCGAGGCGGAGCCCGAGGTGCACCTGCTGAACGCCCGCCTTGACGAAGCGAACACGGCCCCCGAGGTGTGCGACGCCGCCGCGGAGCTCGATGTGGAGTACGCCCTGGACTTCGGGCCCCGGGAGATCCACGGCCGCAGCGCCACCTACACAGGCCTGAACGAGATCTCCGAGGACGGCGCCGCCGAGGTGGTGCTGCAGGTGGGTGACGCAAAGCTGCTGCGGATGCTGCCGTGCACCGGTGTGGACGGCCAGCTGAACGACTTCAGCGACTGAGGACCCGCGCCTCGATGGTTGAATGAACGGATGACCCCCACCGCTCGCCGTTCCTCCGCGCCTGCCCGCCCCACCCGGTCCTCCGCCTCCCGCCCCTCGCCCGAGGCCCGCGCGGTCGCCCTGGACCTGGGTGCCTTCGTCACCGCCTCCCCCTCCTCCTACCACGCAGCCCGTGAGGCTGCGCGCCGCCTCGAGGAGGCAGGGTTCACCGCCCTGGACGAGACGCTCGACTGGACCGCCGAGGACGTGGCCGGCGAGAAGTACGTGATCCGCGACGGCGCGATCATCGCCTGGTCCGCCCCGAAGCAGGCGAGCGCCACCAGCACGTGGAGGATCGTCGGCTCCCACACCGACTCCCCCGCCCTGAAGCTCAAGCCCAACCCCGAGTACGGCGGCGAGGGCCTGTCCCAGGTGGGGGTGGAGATCTACGGCGGCCCCCTGCTGAACTCCTGGCTGGACCGCGAGCTGCGCCTGGCCGGGCAGCTGGCCCTGCGCGGCGGCAGCACCGTCCTGGTGGACACCCCGCCCCTGCTGCGGGTGCCGCAGCTGGCCGTGCACCTGGACCGCGGCGTCAACGCCGAGGGCCTGAAGCTGGATCCGCAGCGGCACCTGCAGCCGATCCTGGGGATCGGCCCGGTGGACGTGCTGGAGATCCTCGCCGAGCACGCCTCGGAGGCGGCAGGCCGCGACATCGTCGCCGAGGAGATCGTGGGCTTCGACGTGGTGACGGTGGATGCGCAGGCCCCGGCCCTGTTCGGCGCCCACGAGGAGTTCCTGGCCTCGGCCCGCCTCGACAACCTCTCCTCGATGCACGCCGAGGTGCAGGCCCTGATCACCGTGGCCGGCAGCTCCCGCGGGGCCGACGCGCCGATCGCGATGATGGTCGCCAATGACCACGAGGAGGTGGGCTCGGCCACCCGCTCCGGCGCCGGCGGCCCCTTCCTGGAGGACGTACTGGTGCGGCTGCACGAGGCGCTCGGCGGCACCGACGCCACCCGCCGTCGGGCCTTCTCCGGTTCCCTGGTGCTCTCGGCCGATGCCGGCCACGCCGCCCACCCCAACTACCCCGAGCGGCACGACCCCGTGACCCGGCCCCGGCTGGGCGCAGGCCCGATGCTGAAGATCAACGCCCAGCAGCGCTACGCCACCGACGCCGTGGGCATCGCCGCGTTCGCCCAGGCCTGCGAGGAGGCCGGGGTGCCCCACCAGCACTTCGTCTCCAGCAACGCCATGCCCTGCGGATCCACCATCGGCCCGATCACCGCGACCCGCCTGGGCATCACCACCATCGATGTGGGCATCACCCTGTTGTCGATGCACTCGGCGCGGGAGATGTGCGCGACGGAGGACCCGATCCTGCTGCAGCGCGCCTGCGCTGCGTTCCTGCGGGGCTGAGCCGCACCACCGCACGCCACACGACGCCCTGCCCCATACGCCATGACCTCCCTTGGTCCCACGCCGCTCCCGACCCGGTCCACGGTGGAGCCGCTTCCAGTAGCGGCACCTTCGCCCCGCTCGGCGGCGCTGCCGTTGCGCCATGACGGCTTCCGCCCGGAACTGCACGGCCTGCGAGGGGTGGCCATCGGCCTGGTGGTGATCTACCACGTGTGGTTGGACCGGGTCTCGGGCGGGGTGGACGTGTTCCTGTTCCTCTCGGCGTTCCTGCTGACCGGGACCTTCCTTCGCAGGGCGGAGCGTGGGGAGCGGTTGCGGCCGGTCCCCTACTGGGCCCGCACCTTCAAGCGGTTGCTGCCACCGGGCGCCGTGGTGGTGCTGGCTTCGCTGGTGGGAGTGTTCACCCTGCTGGGTGCTGACCGCTGGCTGCCGTCGCTCACCGACGCCGCCGCGTCATTGCTCCAGGTGCAGAACTGGGTGCTGATCCAGCGTGGCACGGACTACTACGCGGCTGACGACTCCGGGGCCTCGGTGTTCCAGCACTTTTGGTCGCTGTCGATCCAGGGTCAGGTGTTCCTGCTGTGGCCGGTGCTGATCACGGCACTGGTGCTGTTGGCCCGTCTGCTGCGGATCCCGGTGCGCGGCATGCTGATCCCCGTCTTCGCGGCACTGACCGTTGCGTCGCTGGCCTGGTCGGTGCACTCCACGTCCGCGGCACAGCAGATCGCCTACTTCGACACCTCGGCCCGACTGTGGGAGTTCGCTGCCGGAAGTTTGCTGGCCCTGGCCCTCATGCCGGCCGCCACCGCTGCTGCCAACCACGAGGGACCAGCACCCGGCGAGCCCACCGCCGCTGCTCATGGCAGGAGGCGTGCGGCCCGGCCCGCGGCCATTCCCGCGCGGCTCTCACAGCGCTTCCTGACGGCCCGGGTCCTCGCGGGCTGGCTGGGCCTGGCGGGACTGGTCTCATGCGGTCTGCTGGTGGACGTGCAGGGCGCGTTCCCCGGCTGGATCGCCCTGTGGCCGCTCACGGCGGCGGCCCTGGTGCTGCTGGCCGGGAGCACAAGGCACCGGCTGAGCGTGGACCGGTTGCTGTCCACCCGCCCGGCCCGGGTCCTGGGGGACATCTCCTACGCGCTGTACCTGGTGCACTGGCCGCTGCTGATCCTGTACCTCGCCGCCACGGGCAACGAGCGCGCCGGGATCGTCGACGGCGCTGTGCTGATCGGTGTCGCCCTGGCACTGGCCTGGCTGCTGACGCTACTGGTGGACTCCCCGGTGCGGCGCTGGGGCTGGGCGAACGCGAAGCCGTGGAGATCGGCGGCTGTCGCCGTGGTGGCCCTGGTGGTCGGCCTGGCACCGGTGGCGGGCGCCCATCAGCACCTGAATACCGAGCAGCGAGAGGCGGAGCTGCGGGCGGTCTCTGACAACCCGGGAGCACGCGTGCTGGACCCGGAGTTCACACCCCATCCGGATGCGAACCCCGATGCCTCCGTGCTGCCCACCGCCGCCATGGTCACCGAGGACTGGGTCGCCGGAAGCGATCCGTGCACCGGCGAACTGGAACCCGCCGCAACGGAGCATGAGGCGCTCGGCGAACTGTGCCGCACCGTGCCCGCCGAGGGGTCAGGGGATGCGCCGGTGCTGGTGTCCGTGGGGGACTCCCGCGTCGAACAGGCGTCCGGGGCACTGATCCCCTTGGCGAAGCGCGAGGGATGGACCATGGTGACGCTGTGGAAGGGCGGCTGCACCTACGCGCCCGACGCGGTGCTCTCCGAGGAGTGCGATGCGTTCTCCCGGGCGGCGCGCCGCTACATCGAACGGGTGCAGCCGGACGCTGTGGTGCTGGCCACGACCTTCGTGACCCAGCAGGACCGGGTCGAGGTGGTCCCGGACGGCATGGCGACCAGCCTGGAGGACCTGCGCCGCAGCACGGACACGGTGATCGCACTGCGGGCGATACCCCGGCTGCCGCACAACCCGGTCACCTGCGTGCAGGACCGTGGCGTGGAGGATCCTCGGTGCACCACCGACCTGCCCGATGACCTGGCGGGCGAGCGCCCCGACTCGGCACTGCTCACGCCGGGCGGTGCCGATGCGGGGTCCCCGGGGGCCGTCGTCCCACTGGACCTGAATCCTCTGGTGTGCCCGGAGCGCCAGTGCCGGCCCGTGGTGGGCAAGGTGACGGTGTTCATCGACGCCGGCCATATCTCCGGCACCTACGCGGCATCGATGCAGGATGCGGTGGACCAGCAGCTCAGGAGCGGCGGGTTCGAGTGGTGACGCCGTCCTCGCCGTCGGCCACGGCGGCTCCCACCAGGTCGATCCCGAACAGGGTGTGCAACGCCTCGACGTACTGATCCGCGGCGCCGTCGCGGGCGAACTCGCGGGCGCGGGTGGTGGGCAGGTGCAGCACCTTGGCGGCGATGCGGTGCAGGCGCCGCTCGAGGTCCTCGGCGATGTCCTCGGGGTACCGCTCGCGGATGTCCTCCATCTCGCGGTCCAGCGCTGTCGCGACCCGGCTGCGCAGGGCGGTGACGGCGGGGTCCAGCTTGCGGGTCTCCTGGCGGGAGACGAAGCGGTCCACGCCCTCGGTGAGGATCTCGCGGGCGGCGGCCAGCTGGCCGGCGTCGTCAATCTCGTCGGCCAGGTCGGCCAATCCGATCACCGTCACCTGATCGAGGTCGCGTACGGCGGCGTCGAGGTCGGAGTGCAGGGCCAGGTCCAGGATCACGCGGGATCGGGCATCGCTCAGGTGCTCGGGGTGCAGCAGGGTCTGGCCGTGCCCGGAGGCGGCGACGATGAGGTCCGCGCCGGCGGCAGCGGCACTCAGCCCGTCGGCCGGGATCGCCCGCACGCCGTGGCTGGCGGCGAAGTCCTGGGCGCGGCCGGTGCTGGAGAACACCGCGACGTCCTGCACGCCGCGCCGTGCGAGCTCCGCGACGACAAGGCGCGCGTAGGAGCCGGTGCCGATCACCAGGACGCTCGCCTCGCCGAGCGGCGCCTCCAGCACGTCGATCGCACGGTCCAGGGCAACGGCCGCGCCGGTGCGGCCGGCGGCACCCAGGCGGGTGGTGGAGGAGACGCGCTTGGCGTGCCGCAGCCCCTCCTGGAACAGGTCGTTGAGCATGGGGGTGGTGGTGCCCTGCTCGAGGGCCTCGGTGAAGGCGGCGCGCACCTGGCCGGAGATCTCCGACTCCCCCATCACCACGGAGCGCAGGCCCGCGGTCACCTCGTACAGGTGCTGGGCCACCTCGGTGCCCATCGCAGCCTCCAGCAGCTGGCGAACCTCCTGCTCGGCCAGCCCGCTGGTGCGGCTGACGGCGCTGACGGCGTGATCCACGGCGTCGTGGAAGCGGTCGGCGTCGAGGTACAGCTCGAGGCGGTTGCAGGTGGACAGGACCACGGCCCCGTCCAGCGGGGCGCCGGGAGCACGCAGCTGCTGGGCGAGCTGCTCGGAATTGCGGGTGAGCGCGTCGAGCACCCCGAGGTCGAGGTGCTCATGGGAGGCGCGCACGGCAACGAGCATGCTGGCGATCCTACGACCGATGTCACCTCCAGGCCGACCCACACAGTGGACTCTGTGACCCAGTCGTGCACAATGGGGGTGTCATGACAGAAAACAGCACGTCAGAGGCCGTTTTTAGCGACACTGCGTCATATCGCGGTCGTGTGCGGTCCCACCTGCCCGAAGACCATCCCCTGCAGCGCTCGAGAGCCGATCACGGCACCGCCGACGCGCCCCTGCTGGCCCGTTACCGAGGGGTCGCCACCGATGCGCCGCCGAGCGTGTGGTTCATGCGACAGGCCGGCCGCTCCCTGCCCGAGTACCGCAAGCTGCGCGAGGGCACCACCATGCTGGACTCGTGCCTGATCCCGGAGATGGCCGCGGAGATCACAGTGCAGCCCGTGCGCCGCCACCGGGTGGATGCCGGCATCTTCTTCTCCGACATCGTGGTGCCGATGCGCCTGGCCGGCCTGGAGGTGGAGATCAGGCCCGGCGTGGGCCCCGTGTTCGCCCGCCCGGTGCGCACCGAGGCCGATGTGGATGCTCTGCCGGTGCTGGACGATTCCTTCGAGGAGGCCCTGGAGCCGATCCGTGAGGCCGTGCGCCTCACCGTCGCCGAGCTGGGCTCCACCCCGTTGATCGGTTTCGCCGGCGCCCCCTTCACCGTGGCCTCCTACCTGGTCGAGGGTGCCCCCAGCCGAGACCACCTGGCCGCCCGCGCTCTGATGCGCTCGCGGCCCGAGGTGTGGGAGCGCCTGGCCACCTGGGTGGCCGAGGCCTCCGGTCGCTTCCTGCGCGCCCAGGTGCTGGCCGGCGCCTCCGCCGTGCAGCAGTTCGACTCCTGGGCCGGGTCCCTTTCCGAGCAGACCTACCGCGCTGGCGCCCTCCCCTACTCCCGCGCCCTGTTCGAGCACGTGGCTGACCTGCCGGTGCCGCGGGTGCACTTCGGGGTGGGCGCCGCGCACCTGCTGACCCCGATGCACGAGGCCGGCGCTACCGTGATGGGCGTGGACCACCGCATCACCCTGGCCGAGGCGGCCCGCATCCTGCCCGCGGGAACCCCCCTGCAGGGCAACATCGACCCGGCCGTGCTGTTCACCGACGAGGCGGTGCGCTTCGCCGAGGCCGATGCGGTGCTGGCCTCCGGCGCCGCGGCGAGCGGCCACGTGGTGAACCTGGGGCACGGCGTGCCCCCGGAAACCGACCCGCAGGTGCTCACCGACCTGGTGGCCTACTTGCACGAACAGACCGCAGCTGCCTGCAGTGCGCCCTCCGCCCACGGCGACGCGCCAGCCACCATCGGGGCCGCTGGATGAAGTCACCCGAGCGCACGATCGTGATCGGCGGCGGCATCGCGGGCCTGCTGGCCGCCCGCCGCCACGCCCTCGCGGGCCGGCAGGTCACGCTGCTGGAGGCCGATGAGGTCACCGGCGGTGCGATCGCCGCGCAGACCGTGGGCGGGATCGAGATCAACACTGGGGCCGAGGCCTGGTCCGTGGGCAACGGCGCCGTGGAGGCACTGGTGGCGGAACTCGGCATGGCCGATCGGGTGGTCTCCCCCGTCACCGGCCGCGGCAGCCGACTGGTCTCCGCCGCCGGCGTGCACATCGCCCCTCCCGGCGGGATGTTCGGCATCCCCGCCAGTCCGCTGTCCCGCCAGACCCGCCAGGTGCTCGGCACCGTCGGGGCGCTGCGCGCCTGGGCGGAGCGGTTCCTGCCCGCCGGCTTCGGGCTGCGCGAGGGCGTGACCATCGGTGATTACGTGCGCCGCCGCATGGGTCGGCGCGTGGTGGACCGTCTGGTGGCGCCCCTGGTGGGCGGGGTGCATTCCGCCGACCCGTACTCCCTGGAGCTCGCCGCGACCCTGCCGCGCCTGCCCGATGCGGTGCGGGAGACCGGTTCCCTGGCCGCCGCGGTGCGGTTGCTGCGCCCGGACACCACCCGGTCCTCCGGTCGCGGAGCGGGCACGGCCGTGCGGGCGCTCGCCCCCACCATGGCCGATCTGCCCCGGGCCCTCGAGGCGCAGCTGCGCGAGCGGGGCGCCGAGGTGCTCACTTCCACCGCCGCCCTCTCGGTCGCACGGGAGGACGGTGGCACCTGGCAGGTCACTGCGAGCACCACTGACGAGGGCAGCACCGCAGTGCACCTGGAGGCAGAGCACCTGGTGCTGGCCTGCCCTCCCGATGCCACCGCCACCCTGCTGAAGCAGATCGCCCCCGTTCTCGCCGCAGCGATCCCCTCTGCGCCCGCAGTGCCGGTGCGCCTGGTGGCGCTGGTGATCGAGGCCCCCGCGCTGGATGCGGCCCCGTCAGGCACCGGTGCCCTGGTCGCGGCCGGCACCCCCGGGGTGCGGGCCAAGGCCCTCACCCACGCCACCGCCAAGTGGGAGCACGTGCGCCGCGCTGCCGACGGCCTGCACGTAGTGCGCCTGAGCTACGGCCGCCCCGGCGAGGAGCTGCCGGAGGACGACTCCCACGGCCCCCACGGCACCGAGGGGGCGATCGTGGACCTGGCCCTCACCGACGCCTCTGTGATCCTGGGCACCGACCTGGACCGCACCCAGCTGCGCGCCGCCCGCGTGATCACCTGGCAGCGCGCCATGCGCCGGCCCGGCCCCGGCCACCGCGAGGCCCTCGCACGCATCAGCGAGCTGCTCGATGAGGATCCCCGCCTCGAACTGGTGGGGTCCTGGAGAGCAGGCACCGGCATCGACGCGATCGTGCGGGCCGATGCCCGCGCCGCGGCCGAGACCGCATCGGTGCCACCTCCGGCCGAGAGCTCGTCGGCACCTGTCCCGTCAGCGCCCGCCCCGTCAACACCTCCCCCGAGCCCTGAACCCGAACCGACACCTTCCACCGACCCCACCCAGGAGGACCGCCCATGACCACCCAGCACCCCGCCCCCGCCCAGCCCGACGCCCAGTCCAGCCCGGACGCGCAGAGCGCCGGTGAGGAGATCACCCGCTACACCTCCTACACCGTGTTCCGCCGCCTGGGCGGCCTGGCCACCGAGGGCGAGGCCAGCCCCGAGCAGCTCACCGCCACCGTCGAGGAGACCATCGCCCTGATCGAGGCCGACGGCTGCGAGGTGCTGGGCTTCTACGACGTCTCCGGCTTCCGCGCCGAGGCCGACCTGATGATGTGGCTGGCAGCCGATGAGCCCGAGGCCCTGCAGGCTGGGCTGCGCACCCTGGAGAACTCCCTTGCCGGCACCCTGCTGCACCGCGAGTGGGCCGCCGTGGGTGTGCACCGCATGGCCGAGTTCACCCGGTCCCACGTCCCCTCCTTCATGACCAAGGGCCGCGGCCGCAAGCAGTGGATCTGCGTGTACCCCTTCGTGCGCTCCTACGAGTGGTACCTGCTGGAGGAGGAGGAGCGTCGCCGCATGCTCATCGAGCACGGCAAGCTGGGCCGCGACTTCCCGCAGGTCAACGCCAACACCGTCGCCTCCTTCGCGCTCGGCGACTACGAGTGGCTGCTGTCGTTCGAGGCTGATGACCTGCACGACCTGGTGGACATGATGCGTCACCTGCGCTACTCCGATGCCCGCCTGCACGTGCGCGAGGAGCTGCCGTTCCACACCGGCCGACGCCTTGAGTCCGCCGCCGACATCGCCGCCCTGCTGGCCTGAACCCCTCAGCCCGGCGGCACCCTCGCCGCCGGACCGACCCGCCCCTGGAAGGACCCCCGTGACCACCACCCCTGACACCACCGCTGGCCCCGAGAACGCCGTCGGCCCCGAGGCTGCTGGCCCTGATGCTGCCCCCGAGGCCACCGAGCTGCCCCTGCCGCGCGAGGTGGACCGCGACTCCGACACCCACACCCGCCGCGGTGAGCAACGCGAGTTCGACGCGATCCTGTTCTCCTCCTTCGGCGGGCCTGACGGCCAGGACGACGTGATCCCGTTCCTGCGCAACGTCACCCGTGGCCGTGGCATCCCCGACGAGCGCCTCGAGGAGGTCTCCGGTCACTACCGGGCGCTCGGCGGCCGCAGCCCCATCACCGAGCAGAACCGCGCCATGATCGCCTCGCTGCAGGTGGAGCTGGCCGCCCGTGGCATCGACCTGCCGGTGTACTTCGGCAACCGCAACTGGGAGCCGTACAACGCCGAGGCGGTGCGCGCCCTGCACGCCGACGGTCGTCGTCACGCCCTGGGCCTGGTGACCAGTGCGTTCTCCAGCTACTCCTCGTGCCGTCAGTACCGCGAGGACTTCGCGATGGTGCTAGAGGAGACGGGCCTGGTCGGCGAGGTCACGATCGACAAGGTGCGCGTGTACTTCAACCACCCCGGGTTCCTGGACCCGGTGGCCGACGGCCTGGGCGAGGCCCTGGGCCGCCTCACCGAGGCCGGGCACGATGTGGACCGCATCGCGGTGCTGTTCTCCACCCACTCGGTGCCGCTGACCATGGCGGAGGCCTCCGGACCCCAGGAGACCCGGGTGGAGGGCTCCGGCGGCTGGTACGTGGCCCAGCACCTGGCGGCCTGCCGCTACGTGATGGAGCAGCTGGACGACACCATGCCGCAGCTGCCGGACTGGCAGCTGGTGTACCAGTCCCGCTCCGGCGCCCCGCACATCCCGTGGCTGGAGCCCGACGTCAACGACGTGATCGAGGAGATCGCCGCCCAGAAGAGCGCTGACGCGGTGGTGGTGGTGCCGATCGGCTTCGTCACCGACCACGTCGAGGTGATCTGGGACCTGGACACCGAGGCGAAGGAGACCGCCGCGGAGCAGGGCCTGGCGTTCGAACGGGTCGCCACCTCCGGCACCGACCCGCGGTTCATCAAGGCCCTGGCCGATCTGGTCCAGGAGCGCCTGGACCCGGCGTTCCCCCGCCAGGAGGTCACCGACTTCGGCCCCACCCCCGACGTGTGCGGGGCGAACTGCTGCGTGGGCCGGCTGTGCCGGCCCACCACCAGCGGCGTGGACTCCGACCAGGACGTGCAGCGGGCCCGGGAGGCACGGGAGAAGGAACAGGCGGACGCCTCGTGACCCCCGATCCTGCCGCCGCCCCCGAACCTGCGACCACCGCCGATACGGGCACGCTGCGCCTGGGGACCCGGGCCTCAGCCCTGGCCCTGGCCCAGTCCGGTCAGGCCGGGCGGGCCCTGGCGGCCGGCGCCGGCCGGGCCGTGGAACTGGTGCACGTGCGCACCACCGGTGACGTGGACCGCCGGCCGCTCACCCAGATCGGCGGCACCGGCGTGTTCGTCACCGCAGTGCGGCAGGCCCTGCTGGACGGCGAGGTGGACGTGGTGGTCCACTCCTGCAAGGACCTCCCCACCGCCCCGGCCGACGGCATCACCATGGCCTGCATCCCCGCCCGGGAGGACCCGCGCGATGCCCTGGTGGCCCGCGACGGCCTCACCCTGCAGACACTGCCCGAGGGGGCACGGGTGGGCACCGGCTCGCCCCGGCGCGCCGCCCAGCTGCTGCGCGCCCGCCCCGACCTGGACGTGGTCTCGATCCGCGGCAACATCGACACCCGCATCAACCGGGCCCTCGGCCCCGAGGCGGATCTCGACGCGGTGGTGTTAGCCGCCTCCGGCCTGCACCGCGCGGACCGTGCCGAGGTGATCTCCGAGCTGCTGGGGACCGACGTGATGCTCCCGGCGCCCGCCCAGGGTGCCCTGGCCATCGAGTGCCGCACCGAGGACCTGGCACCCGGTGGCCCGCGCGCGTGGCTGGCCGAGGCGCTGGCCGCCCATGATGATGCCCCCACCCGCGCTGCGGTCACCGCCGAACGGGCCCTGCTGCGGGCACTGGAGGCAGGCTGCAGCGCCCCGGTGGCCGCGTATGCCACGGTGGACGGGGCGGAGCTGGAGCTGAGAGCGCTGGCGATCACGCCCGACGGCTCCCAAGTGATCGAGGGATCCAGGGAGGGGAGCTTCGATGCCGCCGGCGAGCTCGGCAACGCTCTTGCCCAGGACCTGTTGGACCAGGGCGCCCGGGACCTGCTGGATCAGGCAGCCGAGGCGCCGAACCAGGTGTGATGACGACCCCGACGCCTGCATCAGCACCGCACGCCGCCCCCTCGTACAGGGGTGCGGCGCGGGTGCTGCTGCCCCGGCCCGCCGGCCGCGGTGGGAACCTGACGTCACTGCTGCAGGAAGCGGGCCTCATGGTGGAGCACCATCCCTTCGTGGAGCTGCGCCTGCACGAGGACGCTCCGCTGCGCGACGCTGCCCGCGACCTGGCGGCGGGAGAGTTCGAGCACCTGGTGCTCACCAGCCCCCGGGCCGTGGACGCCCTTCTCGCAGGTGGCAGCGGGCTGGTCATCCCCCCCGGGGTCATCGTCACCGTGGTGGGAGAGGGGACGGCGAGCGCCCTGCGTTCCGCCGGCCGGCAGCCGGATAGGATCGCGAGCGGCTCCGGGGCGGCGCTGGTCGGCGAGTTCCCCGCCGCTGCGTCACCCGGCACCCGGGTGCTGTTCCCGTCCTCCGCGGCTGCTGCGCCCACCGTCCCCGAGGGCCTTGCGGCCAAGGGCTACCAGGTAGCCCAGGTCGTCGCCTACTCCCCTCACCCCGCGGACCTGGACCCCCAGGTCACAGACTCCCTCCGCACCGGCGGGTACGCAGCCGTGGTGCTCACCAGTTCGATGATCGCCCGGATCGCCGCACAGATCGGCGTCCACCCCAGCACCCGCGTGATCACCATCGGCGATCCCACCACCGCGCAGGCCCGCACCGCCGGCCTCACCGTGCACCGGCAGGCCGACGCCCCCACCGACCGCGCCCTGGCCGAGGCTGTCCTGGCCGTCCTTGCCGACCCCGGTCCCGCCGGTCCCGAGCCCGCCGATCCCGAGCCTGCCGATCCCGAACCTGCTGAACCCGATTCCTCTGCCCCCGATCCCGAGGAGGATCCCTCATGAGCCCCGAGCCCTTCACCCCTGTGATCCGCCCCCGCCGCCTGCGCACCACCCCGGCGATGCGCTCCCTGGTGCGCGAGCACACCCTGCGCCCCGCGGACCTGGTGCTGCCGATGTTCGTGCGCGAGGGCATCACCGAGGAGCAGCCGATCTCCTCCATGCCCGGCGTGCTCCAGCACACCGAGGACTCCCTGGTACGCGCCGCCACCGAGGCCACCGAACGCGGGGTGGGCGGGCTGATGCTGTTCGGTGTGCCCGAGCACAAGGACTCCGTCGGCTCCGGTGCCACCGACCCGGGCGGGGTGCTGAACCGGGCTCTGGCGCGCCTGCGCCGCGAGCTGGGCGATGCCACCGTGATCATGGCGGATCTGTGCCTGGACGAGTTCACCGACCACGGCCACTGCGGTGTGCTCGATGCCGAGGGGAGGGTCGACAACGACGCCACCCTGGTGCGCTACCGGGATATGGCCCTCGCTCAGGCGGAGGCCGGCGCCCACCTGCTGGGGCCCTCGGGGATGATGGACGGCCAGGTCGCTGCGATCCGTGACGTGCTGGATGCTGCCGGGCACCTGGACGTGGGGCTGTATGCGTACACCGCGAAGTACGCCTCGGCGTTCTTCGGTCCGTTCCGGGAGGCCGTGGGCTCCTCCCTCAGCGGTGACCGCCGCACCTACCAGCAGGATCCCGCCAACGGCCGCGAGGCCCTGCGGGAGCTGGAGCTGGACGTGGCCGAGGGAGCGGACCTGGTGATGGTCAAGCCCGGCCTGCCCTACCTCGACGTCCTGGCCGAGGTCGCCGCCGCCTCCCCCGTCCCGGTGGGCGCCTACCAGGTCTCCGGCGAGTACGCGATGGTGGAAGCCGCCGCGGCCAACGGCTGGATCGACCGTGACAAGGTGATCCTGGAGTCCCTGCTGGCCTTCCGCCGCGCCGGCGCCACCACCGTGCTGACCTACTGGGCCAGCGAGGTGGCCGGCTGGTACCGGGACGGCCTGCCCGCCCACTTGCGCGAGTTCCTCTGATCCTGCCCCGTCGGCCACCCCGAACCGACCAAGCACGCACGCCTGAACGCCCTCGAGAAAGGCACCCGATGTCGAACGCTTCTGACCCCCGCACCCCCGCTCCCACCTCCGCCGAGCTGTTCGAGCGGGCCCGCAAGGTGATCCCCTCCGGTGTGAACTCCCCGGTGCGCGCCTTCGGCTCGGTGGGCGGGAACCCCCCGTTCATCGTCTCGGCCTCCGGTGCACTGCTGCGTGACGCGGACGGCCGCGAGTACGTGGACATGGTGGGCTCCTGGGGCCCGATGATCCTGGGCCACGCGAACCCCTCCGTGGTCGAGGCCGTGCGCGAGGCCGCCGGCAAGGGCCTCAGCTTCGGCGCCCCGCAGCCCGGTGAGGTGCTGCTGGCCGAGGAGCTCACCAGCCGGGTGCGGCCGCTGGAGCAGATCCGCCTGGTCAACTCCGGTACCGAGGCCACCATGAGCGCGCTGCGCCTGGCCCGTGCCGCCACCGGCCGTGACGTGGTGGTGAAGTTCGCCGGCTGCTACCACGGGCACGTGGACGCGTTGCTGGCCGAGGCCGGCAGCGGGGTCGCCACCTTCGCCCTGCCGGGATCGGCCGGCGTCACCGCCGCCACCGCGAAGGACACCGTGGTGCTGCCCTACGGCGACCGGGAGGCGCTCACCGAGCTGTTCTCCCAGCGCGGCGGGGAGATCGCCGCGATCATCACCGAGGCCGCCCCGGCGAACATGGGCGTCGTGCCCCCGCCCGCGGAGGACGGCACCGGCTTCAACCGCTTCCTGGCCGATACCGCGCACGCGGCCGGGGCCCTGCTGATCTCCGACGAGGTGCTCACCGGGTTCCGCGCCAGCGCTGAGGGCCAGTACGGCATCGACGGGGAGGGCTGGGAGCCTGACCTGATGACCTTCGGCAAGGTGATCGGCGGCGGCCTGCCCGTGGGCGCCTTCGGCGGTAAGGCCGAGCTGATGGGCCTGCTGGCTCCCGCCGGCCCCGTGTACCAGGCGGGCACCCTGTCGGGGAACCCGCTGGCCACCGCCGCGGGCCTGGCCACCCTGGCAGGGCTCGACGACGCCGCCTACGAGACCATCTCGCGGGCATCGCTCGCGGTGCAGGAGGCCGTGGCCTCGGCCCTGGCGGACGCGGGCGTGCCCCACGTGGTGCAGTCCACCGGCACCCTGTTCTCGGTGTTCTTCCGCGATCAGCCGGTGCACACCTACGAGGATGCGAAGGACCAGAACACCGAGGCGTTCACCCGCTTCTTCCACTCCCTGCTGGAGCAGGGCGTGCACCTGCCGCCCAGTGCCTTCGAGGCATGGTTCCTCTCCACCGCCCACACCGATCAGGTGCTGGACCGGCTGTTCGAGGCGCTGCCCGCCGCGGCGAAGGCCGCCGCACAGGGCTGATCAGGGAGGAACGACCTTTCAGATCACTCCCCCTGGCGGGCCACGTCCTCCACGGCGGCGACCGTCTGCCGCACCCGTGCCACCAACGGATCAGCGGGGCCGTGCTCGCGCTGGGCATCCTTGAGCAGCTCGTCGGCCTGGTAGAAGGCGTCCTCGAGGTGCCCGGCAGCAGCGGTCGCCTCCGCCAGCTCGCAGCGCAGTTCGATGGCCTGGGCCGTGGTGGCCTCCTCGCCCTTCTCCAGCAGGTTCAGCAGCGCAAGGGTCGCATCGTGGACCCGCTGGGCGGGGGTGCTCATGGATCAACTCCCGGTCGATGGTCGGTCAGGCCTGGCAACGATCCTACGGGCGGGCACAATGGCGGGGACGAGACCGTGGCGAACCGGAGGACCCATGAACGACGCAGCCGACAAGCCGGTGCTGGTGCCCAGCCCCGCAGGTGAGGGACGAGAGCTGATCGCGCGACTGCGCGAGCTGGGCCACGAGGTGGACCACGCGCCTTTCCTCGACCTGCGCATGAACCGCGACAGCGACACGAAGCATGCTGTGGCCGCGCTGATGGAGGGCCGCTTCACCCAGCTGGTGCTGGACTGCCCCCGGGCGGTGGACGTGCTGCTCTCCTACGCCGACAACCACGATGACGAGAACGCCGAAGGGGACCTCACAGCGGAGCACGGCTCCCCCGGTCACACCGGCCGGCCCAGGCTCGCACTCCCGCACGGGATGGAGGTCACCGCGGTGGGCGCCGATACCGCTGCGGCCCTGCAGGAGGTGGGCATCGAGCCGGCCCTCACCATCCCGCCGTTCGACACTGCTCCGGCGGCCCACCGCGCCCCGGCGCCCGGGACCGACACACCCCGCGCCGCCGCGGGCGTCCCCGCCGCGCAGGAGACCGGAGCGGGCCTGCTGCTGATCACCTCGGCCGCCACGCCCGTGTCGATCACCCGTGCGCTGCAGGAGAGCGGGTACGCGGTCACGCGGGTGAACGGCTACCGACCGGTGCCGGTGAGCCTGGACTCCCAGGTGGTGCGGGACCTGCGGCTGGCCGGCTACGCGGCGGTCGCACTGCCGTCCACGCTCCTCGCGGATCTGGCCGGGCACCTGGGCATCCATCGCGACATCCAGGTGGTCGCCATGCATGACGCCGCCACCACTGCCGCCGAGGCCCGGTCCCTGGTGGTCCACGGCCAGGCCACCGAGCCCACCGGTGCGGCACTGGCCGAGGCGATCCACCGGGCCGTGGCCGGGAGCTGAGACCGCTCCCGGCCGGTGCCGGGTCAGATCGCCAGCGTGTCCACGACGATCCGGTCGCCGCCCTCGCACACGGCCGCGGTGGTGATCACCAGGCGGTCGGCGGTCACCGGAGATTTGGTGTGGGTCTCGTCGGCGGTGAACGTCTTCCCCAGCAGGATCCAGTCCGTGGGGCACTGGCCCACCTGCTCCTGCAGCGGGCCCATCAGCACACCGCTAATCACGCTGTCGTCGGCCCGGGTGCCGGCCGGTTCGTTCATCGTGCTGGTGCCCTCACCGGTGAGCACCTCGCCATCACCTCCGCCGTCGGAGGCAGTGGCCGCGGAGGCCCTGTCGATCATCTCGGCCACGTGCTCCTCCCCCACCACGACCACCGCCTGCCACCAGTAGTCGTCCGGAGTGGGTACGGGGACCCGGTCGTAGGGGTCGGTGAAGCGACCGTCCAGGGAGATCCCGCCCGTAACCTGCAGCTGCGGGAGCTTCGCGGTGATCGCCGCAGGATCTTCGGTGACTTCGGCCGGTGTGTACCAGCGATGGGTGACCGCGTCCTGCACCGGGGCGCTCGGATCGGCTGTCGGCTGCCGCTGCTCGGTGCCGATCCCCGTCACGCATCCGGTCAGTACCAGCGCTCCGGCCACTGCGAGCACTGCAGCTCCACCCTTGATGCGCATCCGTCCCCACTCCCCTCGGTCCCTGTCCACCGCGCTCAGGGTAGCGCTGAGCCCGCATCGTGCGCGGACCTCCGCACGCCCAGGAACGACCGGGACACGCGAGTACGCTGGGCGGGCGATGGAGATCAACCCTTATGACGCCCGTCTGCGGATGCTGCAGCAGATGGACGGCGTGCAGATGCAGCGCGAAGCCGCGCCCGACGACGAGACGGCCGGCTGCCCCGGCTGCCCGTACTTCTGGACCTGCCCGGTGCCCCACAAGGGCGAGAAGGTTCACGACCCCCAGGAGATCGAGCTGGAGGACGTGGCCGATCAGCTCACCACCCGCGGCACCTACCGCCCCCGGGACGAGAGCGACATCGGCTGGACCGATGTGTGGATCGAGGACGACGACGCCGACCCGGACGCAGATGAGTTCCAGCAGATTCGAGGGAGACCATGACGCACCTGAATCGCTCAGCCGGCTCCCGTGGCCCCGTACCGCTGCCGACGCGTCGGGGTCTCGCACTCTCCGCGGTGGGCATCACAGCCCTCGCGGCCTGCACCCCCTGGCGCGATGAGGAGGATTCGGTGACGACATCAGAGGGAACCTGTCACCCCGCTGCGGAAGCACCCCCGGGCGCGAGCCCCTAGGGAGGGTTCCAGATCTCTCCTGACCAGCTCGTCTCACCGAACGGACTGGCCCTCGCGCCGGACTCGTCGCTCCTCGCCGCAGGTCTGGAGCACACAGCCCCGGACTCCATCTCCGTGGAGGACTGGGGCACGGCGATCTGGGACACAGCGTCGGGAGAGCTCCTCACGGTGACAGGCAACCATCGTCGAGGCCCGCTGGCATGGCACCCCTCGGGCGACATGCTCGCTGCCGCAGGGCGGTCCCAGATCGACATCCTGGGCAGGGACGGCGCACGGCAGTGGACTCTCACCGGGCACTCCCTCGGCAAGGACGAGGACCGCAGGATCGTCGACCTCGCATTCAGCCCCGACGGGGCTCTCCTGGCCTCGCTCAGCACCGAGCGGACCGTGCGCCTATGGCGAATCCGGGAAGGGGCGTGCGAGGCCGCTCAGGTGATCGACCTGGGTGACCTCATGCCGGCGTCGCTGTCCTTCTCGCCGGACGGCACCGAGCTGGCCGTCGCTGGAGCCACGGGCCCTGTGCAGATCTGGTCGGTCAACGATGTCGAGCGCATCCGCACTGTCGAGGCGCCGGAGGGGTCGCCGCTGGGCGTGGCCCACCTGTCCGACGGCTCCCTGGTGATCAGCAGCTATGAACCCGCTGCACTGGCGGTGGTGGACTCCTCGGGTGCCGTGCGCGCGCGGCCTTCGCCCGCGGCTGCGCGCCCGTACGGCCTCAGCGTCTCCCCCGAGGACGTCGTCGCTGTTTCCGGCGAGTCCGACGACACCGTGACCGTGTGGGACGTGCACGGTGGGCAGCACAGGGACCTGCCCCCGGCACGGGGGTCGGCCTACCGCGTGCAGTGGGCTCACGACGGCTCCGCGCTGTACGTGGTGAGCTGGACTTTCGGGGTGCTGCGCTGGGACGGCACGCAGTGGTCACGCCTGCAGATGCCTTGACGTCGGCGACGATCTCTGTTCCCGCCGCCGCAGCTGACCCCTGCCATCCCGGCCCTGCACCGTCCCGCGACGGGCTGCTGACGCAATGAGTGGACGCCAGTGGCTGTTCTCGGCAAGGAGAACAGCCACTGGGGTCCACTCACGGAGGGCAGACCGATACGACCCCGGCTACGCCAGACAGCGCATCCCCCGGGCCAGACGGCGGATCTGCCTGCTCAGACCCGGGGACCGTGCAGCTCGATCGCCATCTCGTAATAGCGCAGCAGGTCGTCCGAGGCGTTCTCCCAGGAGAACTTCTCGGCCTCTGCCCGGGCGGCGGTGCGGATCCGGGAGCGCAGGTCCGTATCGGCCAGGCGCTCCAGTGCCCGGTCCAGGCTGGCCTCGTCACCGGAGTCGAACAGCAGCCCGTTCTCCCCGTCGGTGACCTGCTCCAAGGTGGGGCCGGAGCGGGCGGCGACCACGGGTAGGCCGGAGGCCATGCCCTCCAGGATCACCAGGCCCAGGGTCTCGGTGACCGAGGGGAACACGAAGGCGTCCGAGCTGGCGAAGGCACTGGCCAGCTCCTCGCCCTCCATGAACCCGGGGAACACGGTGGAGGTGCCGGCGAACATCTCCTCCAGCTCACGCCGGAACGGGCCGTCGCCCACGATGGCCAGGGCCACGTCGTCGCGCCGGTCCATCATCGGTCGCAGCCGGTGGATCTCCTTCTCCGCAGCCAGACGCCCCACGAACACCAGCAGCTTCTTCTCCGGGCGCCCCTGGGTGAGACGCTCGCGCATGGCATCGGAGGCGAAGCGGGGATGGAAGGTCTCGGTGTCCACGCCGCGGCGCACCACGTGCAGGTTGTGGATGCCCTGCTCGGAGAGCTCCTGCTTCATGCTCTCGGAGGTGGCGAGGTTGACGTCGGCCAGCGCGTGGTTGCGCTTGATCTGCCACCACACGGGCCGCTTGCCCCATCGGTAGGCCTTGTACAGGTCCAGGTAGCGGGGGATGTGGGTGTGGTAGCTGGCCACCAGCGGGATCCGCTGCCGGTGGGCGGCGTAGGCCCCGGAGGAGGCCAGCAGGATCGGCTGGGCGGCGTGGACCACGTCGGGATGGAACCCGCGGATGATGCCGTCCACCGTGGGGGTGGGCAGGGTGAACCGACGGTGCTTGTAGAACGGGAGGGTGACCGGCCGGATGCCCACCACCCGGGCACCGTGGTGCTCGGTGACGCCCAGGTCGGGGGCGATCACCATCACCTCGTGCCCCTGGTCGGTGAACCGCTCGACGGCGTGGCGAAGCCTGGTCACCACGCCGTCGACCGACGGCAGGAACGTCTCCGTGACGATCGCGATCTTCACGGACGCGGCGTCACTTCCAGGTGACGGTGGGCAGCACCAGCTCGCGCTTGACGCGATCGGTGTTGTTCTGGGCCACCTTGAGCACCTCGGTGAGGTGCTCGTCGGTCAGCAGGTGCGGCTCCAGGCCCAGGTCCAACAGGTTGGTGTTGACCGCGTTGTAGTAGTGGTCGTACTTCTCCACGCGCGGGTTCTCCAGGTGGTCGATGGCCACCTCGGTGCCGAGGTCCTTGGCGACCTTCTGCACCTTCTCCGCCAGCTCCTGCACCGAGAACTGCTCGGTGAACTGGTTGAACACGCGGAACTCGCCGCGGTCGGCGGGGTTCTCGCAGGCGATCTCGATGCAG
Source organism: Brachybacterium muris (assembly GCF_016907455.1). Lineage (NCBI taxonomy): Bacteria > Bacillati > Actinomycetota > Actinomycetes > Micrococcales > Dermabacteraceae > Brachybacterium > Brachybacterium muris. Next base: position 3,006,571 of record NZ_JAFBCB010000001.1, read on the forward strand.
CGCACGGTGTCCTGGATATTCAAGTAGCCGCGGGTCTGGGAGCCGTTGCCGTACACGGTGAGGTCGTGGCCGATGGCCGCCTGGATGATGAACCGGTTCAGGGCGGTGCCGAACACGGCGTCGTAGTCGAAGCGGTTGACCAGGCGGGGGTCCAGCCGCGTCTCCTCGGTCTCCAGTCCGTACACCACGCCCTGGTTGAGGTCGGTGGCGCGGATGCCCCAGATGCGGCAGGCGAACATGATGTTGTCGCTGTCGTGCACCTTGGTGAGGTGGTAGAACGAGCCGGGCTGCTTGGGGAACGGCAGGCGGTCCTTGCGGCCCTTGTGCTCGATCTCGATCCAGCCCTCCTCGATGTCGATGTTGGGCTGGCCGTACTCGCCCATGGTGCCCAGCTTCACCAGGTGGCAGTCCGGCGCGTAGTCCTTGATCGCCCACAGGACGTTCAGGGTGCCCTCGACGTTGTTGCGGTGGTTCTCGATCGCGTGCTCGCGGTCGATCATCGAGTAGGGGGCGCTGCGGTGCTCAGCGAAGTGCACGAACGCCTCGGGCTGCAGGTCCTGGAACAGGCCCGCCACGGTGTCGTAGTCGGTGAGGTCACCGATGACCACGGCGATCTCCTTGCCGGAGACCTCCTTCCACGCGGCCACGCGCTCCTCCAGCGGCAGGATCGGGGTGACGGAGTTGGAGCCGAGCTCGTCGTCGATCTCGCGGCGCACCAGGTTGTCCACGATGGTGACCTCGTGCCCCTTCTGCGAGAGGTACAGGGCAGTGGGCCAACCGCAGAATCCGTCTCCGCCGGCGACGACGATCTTCATCTCTCGAGTCCTCCAAGGTTCGTGATCCGGCCATGAAACGGACACGCGGCCGGGATTGTCTTTCGGCGTGCCCACTCATAACGTAGTGCAGGTCGGGTGCGGCTCAAAGATGACGGACACCCGGGTGAACAGCGGAGGAACGGGCCATGACCCACGTGCAGACTGACAGCGGTTCGACGGCCGGGACTCCCGCAGCGGCACTCACCATAGCCCCCGATCCTGCACCTCCCTCGGACCCTCCACCGGCACCGCGGCCCACGCCGCGCCCCCTGCCTGATACCACCGGGCGCCTACTGGTGATGGGGATCGTGAACCGCACCCCCGATTCCTTCTTCGACCAGGGCGTCTCCTACGATCTGCCGGCCGCGGTGGCCGCCGGGATCGCCGCCGCCGCTGACGGGGCCGACATCATCGACGTGGGCGGCGTGAGGTTCGCCCCCGGGGGCCCGCTGCCGGTGGACCAGGAGCTCGACCGAGTGGTCCCGGTGGTGGAGGCGCTGCGGGCACAGCTGCCGGAGGTGCTGCTGTCGGTGGACACCTTCCATGCCGAGGTCGCTGCCGCGGCCATCTCGGCGGGGGCCGACATCATCAACGACACCACCGGCCTGTCCGATCCCCGCATGGTGGATGTCGTCGCCCAGGGCGGTGCCAGCGTGATCCTGTGCCACTCGCTGGCACGACCGAGGGAGCCGTACCGCTTCCCGCAGTACGAGGACGTGGTGGAGGAGGTGCGGGAGTACCTGGCCGCACGGATCGAGCGCGCCCTGGAGGCCGGCATCACCAAGGACCGCATCGTGATCGACCCCGGGCCCGACCTCAACAAGACCACCGAGCAGACCCTGGAGCTGATGCGCGGTTGGCGTGCCTACACCTCCCTGGGGCTGCCCACCCTGGCTGCCCTGTCCCGCAAGGACGTGATCGGGGAGACCTTGGGCCTGCCGCCGGAGGAGCGCCTGGAGGGGTCCCTGGCCGCGGCCGCATGGGCGATGAACCGGGGGGCGCGGATCCTACGGGTGCACGACGTGCGCGCCACCGTGCGGATGTGCCGCATGTTCGAGGTGCTGGCCGGATGGCGCGAGCCGGCCGGCCCGTTCGTCCACAACGTCTGAGTGGACCGGCCGGGGCACCTCGGGCGCCGACGGGCGTGATCACCTCGAGCGGCGACGGAGCGGTGCCGCCTCGGCATGCACCGCCCCGTCCGCCCGGCGTCTGCTCGCGCGGGAGATGCGCAGGGTCTTGATCTCGAAGGGGCGGAACGCCAGCTGCACGGTGCCGTCCTCCCCGCGCTGGTGCGCGGAGCGGAAGGCCGGGGCGTCCTCGCCGAAGGGACGCTCCAGCAGGTCCACCACGGTGACCTCCCCGCCGTCGAGCTCTCCGTCGAGGGTCACCGAGGCAGCCGCCCTGGCCCCCTCGGACTCGTACAGGCGCACCACCAGGTCGCCGGAGCGGTCCTCGGCCAGCTTCACCGTCTCCACCAGCACATTCGGTGCGTCCACGGCCACCAGTGGCGCGGCGATGGCCTGCGCGGCCGCCGCGGGCGCCTGCCGCTCGGGCAGGTTGATCCGGTAGCCCTCCTCGACGGCCTCCCGGATACCCGCGCCCGGACGCACCGAGACCCGCATCGTGTAGTGGCCGTGATCGGCACCCGGATCGGGGTACTCGGGCGCGCGCACCAGGGTGAGGCGGGCCGTGGTGGTGGTGCCGCCGTCGTCCTCGCGCACGGTGCGCAGCACGTCGTGGCCGTAGGTGGAGTCGTTCGCGATGGCCACGCCGTAGTCGCCCTCGGCCACGTGCACCCAGCGGTGCGCGCAGGTCTCGAAGCGGGCGAAGTCCCAGGTGGTGTTCACGGGGACGGGGCGGTCCACGTGACCGAACTGGATCTCGCTGCTCATGTGCGCCGCCCGCACGTCCAGCGGGAACGCAAGCTTGAGGGCCTTCTTGCGCTCGGTCCAGTCCAGGTCGTTGACGATCTCCAAGGAGGTGTCCCCCGGGCGCAGCACGAAGGTCTTCACGATCGTGGATCCCGCACCGGTCACGCCCCGACTCTCCGCATCCTCCGGGAGCTCGGTGGTGTACGTGTAGGAGACCCGCACGCCGCCCTCGTCCTCGCTGACCTCCACCCCGGTGGGGGTGTCGATGTCGCGCACCACGTGGCGGTAGAACTCGTCGATGTCCCAGGCGTCCCAGGCGTTGGGAGTGTCGCGGTGCAGCTGCAGGAGCGCGCCGCGCTCACCGGGGGCGATGGCCTCACGGCCGGTGGCGCGGTCCCGCAGGGACACGATGGAGCCGGTCCCGTCCAGCACGGCCCGCAGGTGCTCGTTCTCCACGGTGACCGTGTCACCCTCGCGGATCACCACCACGGCCTCCTGGGGGGCCTCCACGGGGCCCGCCCCGTAGGCGGGCACGCCGCGGCGGGCAACGGGAGTGGTGTTGACCAGCACCTGCTCGGCACCTGCACCTGCGTCCCCCGAAGTGGCACCGTCCTCGGCACTGCCGCCCAGGGCCGCCAGGGCCTGCTCGATGATCTCCCCGGCACGCTCGGCGAGCGCGGCGTGGCTGCGCTCGGCGTCGCGGTGCACCCAGGCGATCGAGGAGCCCGGCAGGATGTCGTGGAACTGGTTCAGCAGCGCGTCCTCCCACAGCTCCTCGAGCTGCTCGTGGGGGTACTTGAACCCGCTGCGGATCGCGGCCAGGGAGGCCAGGAACTCGGTCTCGTGCAGCAGGTGCTCGCTGCGTCGGTTGCCCTGCTTGGTCCCGGGCTGGGCGGAGAAGGTGCCGCGGTGCAGCTCCAGGTACAGCTCGCCGTTCCACACCGGCGCGTCCGGGTACTCCTCGCGGGCCCGCTCGAAGAACTGCTCCGAGGTGCCGAACTCGACCTTCGGGGAGCCCTCGAGGTCGGCCGCGCGGCGACCGGCGGCCATCATCTCGCGGGTGGGACCACCACCGCCGTCGCCCCAGCCGAACAGGTCGATGCCGATGCTGGAGCGGCCCTTCTCCTTGAAGTTGCGCTCGAAGTAGGCCAGCTCCTCACCGGAGAGCATTCCGTTGTAGGTGTCGGCCGGCGGGAAGTGGGTGAACACGCTGGTGCCGTCGATGCCCTCCCAGCGGAAGGTGTGGTGGGGGAAGGTGTTGACCTGGTTCCAGGAGACCTTCTGGGTCAGGAAGAACTCGTGACCGGCCAGCGCCGTGATCTGCGGCAGTGCGGCGGAGTAGCCGAAGGAGTCCGGCAGCCAGGTCTCCCTGGTCTCCACCCCGAAGTTCTCCAGGAAGAACCGTTTGCCGGCCACGAACTGGCGGGCCATGGCCTCGGATCCGGGCATGTTGGTGTCCGACTCCACCCACATGCCGCCCACCGGTGCGAAGCGTCCCTCGGCCACGCGCTCCTTGATTCGGGCGAACAGCTCGGGGTACCGGTCCTTCAGCCATTTGTACTGCTGGGCGGAGGAGGCGGAGAAGGTGATGTCAGGGTCGTTCTCGATCAGCGTGCACACGTTGGAGAAGGTGCGGGCCACCTTGCGGACGGTCTCCCGTACCGGCCACAGCCAGGCGGAGTCGATGTGGGCGTGGCCGGTGGCCAGCACCGTCAGGGCCGACGCCCCGGCCGGGGACTCCAGCACCGGGCGCAGCACCTCGCGGGCGATCCGGGCAGTGCCGGGCATGTCGTCGGGGTCGGCGGCGTCCAGGGCCGCTTCCAGTGCGCGCAGGATCTCGTGGCGTCGCTGGCTCTTCTCCGGCAGGGAGACCATCAATCCGCGCAGGGCGCGCACGTCCTCCGCGAGCTCCCAGATCTGCACGTCACGGCGGGCCAGCTGGAGCTCCTTGATCCGGTACAGGTCCTCCTCCGGGATGGTGTCCGGGTCACCCAGCGGGGTGGGTGAGAAGCTCCAGTCGCCGGAGACCATGGGGTTCGCGGCGCACTCGAGGTAGTAGTCCAGCTGCTCGCCGGGCGTGACCGGGAGGTAGCGGTTGTAGGGGTTGATGGCCTTGACTGGCACGCCGTCGGGGGTGAACACGAGGGCCTCGGCCTGGAAGCCGGGCTGACCGGTGAAGTTGAGGTCGACGATCAGCTCGCAGGCGGAGGTGTCGTCCTGGGCCCACTCGGAGGGGACGGTGCCGGTGACGTGCAGCCAGGTGGTGGACCAGGCGCGGCCCAGTCGGGCGCCCACCTCGATGGGCTCGTACTGCTGGGCGATGGCCTCACGCGGCGGGATCGGCTCCCCGGGTACGCGGTAGGCGGTGATCTGCACCTCCGCCCGCTCCTGGTAGATCTTCGCGGCCAGGCTGTCCTGGACGAAGCGGCTGATCCGGGACTCGGTGAGTTCCCTGTCGTCGAACATGGAGGGGCTCCTCGTGGCGGCGGCGCGCCGATGGGACGTCGGGTGGGCTTCCGGAGCATCGAGCCTACCCAGGGGTGAGGCCCGCGTCACGGTGTCGCCACACCATGCTAAAGCGCTTCAGCCCCGTCATCCCGCCAACCGGTCCCCCCGCCGCCCAGTCACCCGGTCGCCCAGCCACCTAGTCCCCCGGCTGCCCAGCCACCTAGTCCCCCGGCCGCCCAGACCCCAGCCACCTAGTCCCCCAGCCGCCCAGCCACCTAGTCCCCCGGCCGCCCAGACCCCAGCCGCCCAGTCCCCCGGCCGCCCAGACCCCAGCCGCCCAGCCACCTAGTCCCCGGCCGCCTGAGAACCTGTCACCCCACAAATGGGCGCAATGCGGCATCCCCACGACAAGAAGAGCGCGTCCGTCGGCGTGTTGCGCCCAAAAGTCGGGATCCCCAGCGGCCGGCGTCAGCGCCTGCCGAACTCCTCGAGCACCGCGTCGGAGAGCAGCGGCATCACCCTGCGGTGGGCGTCGCAGAAGTCGTGCGAGGTTCCCACCACCAGGGCGAGGTCGGCGCGGGGGTCCACCCAGAACGCGCAGCCGCGCATCCCGAAGTGCCCGAAGGTCTCCTCGCTGTTGTCGGCGCCTGTCCAATGGGGGCTCTTGGTGCCACGCACCTCGAAGCCGAGCCCGAAAGGGTTGGGGCTCTGCTTGCCGAAGCCGGGCATGATGCCCACCAGCTCGGGCAGCTGAGGGGTGGTCATCTGGCGGTGCCACTCCGGCTCCAGCAGGGTGGGGCGAAGCATCTCGGCGGCGAACAGGGCCAGGTCGGCCAGGGGGCCCACCGCACCCACCGAGGCCGAGCCGCCCCACTCCAGGTGGTCCATCCCCAGCGGCTCTGCGACGCGCTCGGTGACCCAGTCGCCGAAGTCGCGCCCCAGCGCACGCTCCACGTGACGCGATGCCTCGTCGATGCCGTAGTTGGAGTAGTGCCGGCGCTGCCCGGGCGGCTGCAGGGTGTTGGGCGACTCGTAGGTGCAGCCGGAGGCATGGGTGAGCAGGTGCCGCAGGGTCGACCCGGGAGGCCCGGCCTCGTCGTCGAGGTGAACCCGCCCTTCCTGCAGGGCGATGGTGCAGGCCAGGCCGGTCACGGTCTTGGTGACCGAACGCCAGGCACGGGGCAGGTCCAGGTCTCCGCGCTGGGCGCGCATGCCCTCGGGCCCGAGCGCGACGGCGGCGGCCTCGAAGCCGAACTCGTCCAGCAGGTCCAGGGCTCTCATCCGGCCCATCCCCTCCGGAGGGCGGTGCGCATCAGTTCGCGCATCGGTTCCGCCCCGGCCGCCCCGTGCATGTCACCAGCCCTGCTCGGCACGGGCCAGGATCGCATCGGTGAGGGCGGGCCAGTTCTCCTGATGGACAGGGCCGAAGGGCTCCTCGCCCAGGAACGCGGCGGTGAGGCCGCGAGTGGGGTCCACCCACAGGAAGGAGCCCGACTGCCCGAAGTGGCCGAAGGTCTCCGGAGCGGACCCACTGCCGGTCCAGTGCGGCTCCTTGTGGTCGCGGATCTCGAAGCCGAGGCCCCAGTCGTTGTGCTTCTGGCGGCCGTAGCCGGGCAGGATGCCGGAGAGATCGGGGAACTGCACAGTGGTGGCCTCGCGCCACAGCGGCTCGGGGATCAGGGTGGGGGTCAGCAGCTCCCGGCCCACGGCGAGCAGATCACGGATGCTGCCGCGGTAGCCGGCGGCGGGGCTGCCCTCCACGTCCAGATCAGGGAGCTCGAGCCCGGCGACGACCGTCTGCTCCATCCAGTCGGGGAAGTCGTAGCCGGTGGCCTGCTCCACGTGGGCGGCGAGGACCTCGAAGCCGGTGTTGGAGTAGATCCGGCGGGATGCGGGGCGGGCGACCACGTCCTCCCCGTCGAATCCGTAGCCGGCGGTGTGGGCCAGCAGGTGCCGCACGGTGGCACCTTCGGGGCCGGCCGCCTCGTCGAGGTCCACCAGGCCGCGGTCCACGGCCATCAGCACTCCGAGGGCCGCGATCGGCTTGGAGACACTGGCCAGGGGCCATACGGCGCGGTCGTCACCTTCGACGTGCACGGCGGCATCGGCATCGCTCACCCCCAGTGCGCAGGCGAAGGCGAAGGCATCGGCAGGGATCAGGTCGGTAGCCACGGGGCCAGGATCCCACACTGCACCCCGCCCGCCGGATGGGATCTCGATCGGGCCACGGCAGGGCTGTGACCTGCGTTTAGACGAAAGTAGCAAAATGCCCGGACAGCAATCGACTTTACTCCTTGCTTACGTTTCCTTGGTGGGCGCATGATGTGAGTGCGGACACGAGGTCCGCTTCGGGGAAGTACACGACCCATACGGGGGAGACATGAACGACATCATCGGCGCCGCGGCACTGGCACACGACATGGAGCTGCCACCATCGGGGGCTGCCACACCGTCCCGGCGAGCACTGATCCTGGGCACCGGCGTCCTCGCCGCCGGAGGTGCGTTCACCCTCGGCGTCTCGCCCGCCGACGCCGCACCGGCGATGCGGCTGGGTTCGCGCGGCAGTTCCGTCCTGGCCCTGCAGAAGGACCTCACGCGGCTGAAGTACTGGCTGGGCACCCCTGACGGCAGTTTCGGACCCCTCACCCAGCAGGCGGTGTTCGCCGTGCAGAAGGCGGCAGGACTGAGCCGCGACGGCTCGGCAGGCCCCCGCACCCAGGATGCGATCCGTCGCGGGGTGCAGCCCCGTCGGCGCATCACCAGCGGCACGGGCTTCGAGGTCAACAAGCCCTCCCAGCTGCTCATCGCCACCAGCAACGGCAAGCTCTCCTACATCCTGAACACCTCGACCGGCAGCGGTGAGCGCTACTACTCCGGCGGCCGCTGGAAGCGCGCCACCACTCCCACCGGCGACTTCCGGATGTTCCGCCTCCACAGTCGCGGTTGGCAGTCCGGCCCGTTGGGCGACATGTACCGTCCCGGCTACTACGACCGCGGATGGGCGATCCACGGCTCGCGCAGCATCCCCGCCTACCCCGCCTCCCACGGCTGCTCCCGCATCTCCACCGCCGCCAGCGACATGCTGTGGTCGCGCAGCTGGTTCATCAGTGGCCGCCGGGTGCTGATCTACTGACCCCTTCGCGCCCCGGTCCCCGGCCCTGCCTTTACGAGACCTGCACGAATCCCTCGCCGCCCCTGCCGCTCCCGGTCCGGCCTCGGACCTTGCGCCGCGATACGATCGACCCGATCGACACAGCGCAGGCCCTCGCCGACCCGGCGGGCCGCAGGAGGCACGAGAGCGAAGGACCACCGTGGGGATCTTGGATCGCATCGAGCGCACCCTCGACCGGGGTGTGACGAGCGTGTTCTCGCAGGGCCGGGGGCAGCTCAAGCCGCTGGACCTCGCCCAGGGGCTCAAGCGCGAGTGCGATGACCAGATCCAGGTGCTGGACCGCACCCGCACCCTGGCACCCAACGTCTACACCGTGTACCTGCACTCCGAGGACTTCGACCGCTTCGCCTCGTGGCAGGACACCCTGGTGGACGAGCTGGAGCGCGTGGTGATCGAGCACGCCGACAAGCAGCGCTACATGTTCGTGGGCGGGGTGAGCGTGGGCCTGGAGAGCGACGACGAGGTGCGCCCGGGCCGGTTCGAGACGGAGTCCCGCACGGAACGCGGCAACGCCGCGCCCGCCACCGACGCCGCGCAATCGGGCTCGGCCGGTCATCCGCTGGTGGAGATCGACGGCCAGCAGTACCTGCTCACCGGTCCGGTCACCGTGATCGGTCGCGGCGGGGACGCCGACATCATCCTCGAGGACACGGGCGTGTCCCGCCACCACCTCGAGCTGCGCAGCGAGGAGGACGGCACCCTGGTGGCCACCGATCTCGGCTCGACCAACGGGACCTTCGTGGACGGGGAGCGGATCCGCACCCCCGTGGTCCTGCAGGACCGCTCCATGGTCAAGATCGGCCGCACCCGGCTCACGGTGCTGCGCCCCGACGCCGACCCGGCCACCTGGTGAGCGGCGCATGAGTGAACTGACCATCGTCGCCCTGCGCCTGGGGTTCGTGCTGGCGCTGTGGGTGTTCGTGATCGCGGTGCTGCTGGTGCTGCGCAACGACCTGTTCGGCACCACCGTGGTCACGCGTGCCCGCAAGGACCCCCGCCGTGAGCAGCGCCCCTCGGCGGATCCGGCGAACCCCGCGAAGGTGGGCGGCGGCCGCACCGATCCCGCCGTGACCGTGACCTCCCTGGTGGTCACGGCAGGGCCCCTGCGAGGCACCTCCCTCACGCTGGGCTCCACGCCGGTGCTGATCGGCCGTGCCCCCGAGTGCACCCTGGTGCTGGATGACGACTACGCCTCCAATCGCCACGCCCGCGTGTTCCAGCGGGACGGGGAGTGGATGGTGGAGGACCTGGGGTCCACCAACGGGACCCTGGTGTCCGACCGTCGGATCGAGGGGGCCGTGGCCTTCCGACCCGGCGCACAGGTGCGGATCGGCCGCACCGAGATCGAGCTGAGACGAGGTCCCCGATGACCATCGCACTGCGGTACGTCGCCCGTTCTGACGTGGGCCTCGTGCGCTCGAACAACCAGGACTCCGGCTACGCCGGCAGTCACCTGCTGGCCGTGGCCGACGGCATGGGCGGGCATGCGGGGGGCGACGTCGCCTCCTCCGTGGCCATCGGCCGCCTGATGCGGCTGGACAGCGAGACCCCTGCCTCGGACATGGTGGCCGCGCTGGAGGAGACCGTGCTGGACGCCAACCAGGAGATCCTGCGGCGCGCCCGTGACGAACCGCAGCTGGCGGGCCTGGGCACCACCATCACCGCGCTGCTGCGCACCGAGGGGAAGTTCGCCCTCGCCCACATCGGGGACTCCCGCGCGTACCTGCTGCGCGATGGCGAGACCACGCAGGTCACCAAGGACCACACCTTCGTGCAGCGACTGCTGGACGAGGGCAGGCTCACCGAGGAGGAGGCCGAGCGCCACCCCCAGCGCTCCGTGCTGATGCGGGTGCTGGGCGACGTCGACGCCGACCCCGAGCTGGACCTGTCCCTGCGGCCCGCGCACGTGGGCGACCGGTGGATGCTGTGCTCCGACGGGCTCTCCGGCCTGGTGAGTCTGGAGACCATCGGCCGCACCATGCAAGAGATCGAGGATCCGGACGAGTGCGCCGACACCCTGGTCCAGATGGCCCTCAAGGGCGGCGGACCGGACAACATCACCTGCATCATCGCCGACGTGGTGGACCTGGACCGCTTGCCCCGCGGCACGGAGCCCCCCTCGACCGCGCCCCAGATCGTGGGATCGGCGGCCCGCACCCGCAATCAGCCCACCTCCGCCTCCGGCCCCGCCGCCAAGGCGGCGGCACTGACCCGATCGGATGCGGAGGTGCCGTATGCCGATGAGGACTTCTCCGAGGACGAGCCCCCGCGGCGCAGCCCCTGGCCCGCACTCGCGGCCGTGCTGCTGCTGCTGGCCGTGATGGCCGGTGCCCTGTGGGCCGCCTACGCATGGTCGCAGAAGCAGTTCTTCGTGGGCACCGACGGCACCCACGTGGTGATCTACCAGGGCCTGGCCCAGGACCTGGGGCCCATCCCGCTGTCCTCCCCGGTGGAGGTGACGGACATCGAGCTCGATCAGCTGCCGCCGATCATGCGTCAGCAGGTGCAGCGCACCATCTCCGCCCCGGATCGGGAAGCGGCCGACGAGGTGGTGCAGCGGCTCGCCGGTGCCGCCCAGATCAACGCCCCGGCCACCCCCACCACCGACCCCGCCGACGGCACCGACGGCCCCGACGGCACCGGTGAACCCTCGCAGTCCACCGAGCCCGCCGACCCGTCCGGCCCCGCCCCGTCGGAGCCCGCGGAAGAGGCACCCGGCGGTCTCGACCCGCTGCCGTCGCGCACGGAGCGCACCGCCACCCCACCGGATGACGGCGAGACGAGCTGATGGCCACCATCGTCTCCTACACCGCCCGGCCCCGCAGGGTCACCCAGGCCCTGCTGCTGGCCTTCGCGGTGGGGGTGGGTGTCACGGCCTATGCCCTGGTGGGGCTGGGCCGCTTCGAGGAGCTGCCCTCGAACCTGATGCAGGTGGGCATCGGAGCGGCCGTGGTGGCCGTCCTGCTGCAGATCGCGGTCATGTGGCGCGCCCCGTACGCCGACCCCACGATCCTGCCGATCGTGGTGCTGATGAACATGATCGGCATCGCGGTGATCGCCAGCATCGACTCCGCCAAGGCCCTGTACACCTCGACCGCCACGCATGTCGCCGACCGGCAGATGATCTGGACGGTGCTCGGGGCGGTGCTGTGCATCGCCGTGCTGGTGCTGCTGCGCGACCACCGCTGGCTGCGCCGCTACACCTGGATCTTCGCCTCCCTGGGGGCCGTCCTGCTGCTGATGCCGCTGGTGCCCGGGCTGGGGGACGAGCGCAACGGTTCACGGATCTGGATCTCCATCGCGGGCAACAGCTTCCAGCCGGCCGAGCTGGCCAAGATCGCCTTCGCGATCTTCTTCGCCGGGTACCTGGTCTCCCGCCGCGACACCCTGGCCCTGGCCGGCCCCAAGGTGCTGGGCATCCACCTGCCGCGCTGGTCCGACTTCGGGCCCATCCTGGTGGCCTGGGGCTTCGCCATGGCCGTGCTGGTGTTCCAGACCGACCTGGGCACCTCCCTGATGTTCTTCGGCCTGTTCGTGGTGATGCTGTACGTGGCCACCGACCGTCTGAGCTGGCTGGTGATCGGGGCCGTGATGTTCCTGCCGCCGGCGGTGTTCGCCGCCACCCAGATGTCCCATGTGCGCCGCCGCCTCACCTGCTGGCTGGACCCCCTGTCACGGGAGAACTTCGATACCTGCGGGCAGGTCAACGCCGGCCTGTTCGGGCTGGCCAACGGTGGCATCACCGGCGCCGGGCTGGGCGATGGCCGCCCGAACGTGGTGCCGCACGCGGAGTCCGACTTCATCTACACCTCCCTGGCGGAGGAGCTGGGCCTGGTGGGCGCCTTCGCGGTGCTGCTGCTGTACCTGCTGCTGGTGCAGCGATCGTTGCGCGCCGCCGTGGGGATCTCCGACGGCTTCGGCACCCTGCTGGCCGGAGGCCTCGGCTTCGTGATGGCGCTGCAGGTGTTCGTGGTGGTCGGCGGGATCACCCGGGTGATCCCCCTGACCGGCCTGACCCTGCCGTTCCTCGCCGCCGGCGGCAGCTCCCTGGTGTGCAACTGGATCATCGCGGGGATCCTGGTGCGGCTCTCCGACGCCGCCCGCCGCCCCGCCGCCCGCCAGGTCGCCGGCACCTCCCCCACCACCCCGGCGGAGGTGATGGCGTGAACAAGCCCCTGCGTCACGTGTGGCTCGTGGTGAGCCTGCTGTTCCTGCTGCTGTTCACTTCCACCACCTACTTCCAGGTGGTGGCCCAGGGCCGCCTGAACGCCGATGGCCGCAACGTGCGGACGATCTACAACGAGTTCGGTCGGCACCGCGGGCCGATCGTGGTGGACGGCACCGCGATCGCCGCCTCGGTGGAGTCCGGTGACACCTACGGCTACCTGCGCACCTATGATCCCGGGGCGATGTACGCCCCGGTCACCGGGTACTACTCGGTGATCTACGGCTTCTCCGGCATCGAGCGGGCACTGAACGACACCCTCTCCGGTGATGCCGATGCCCTGTTCTACCAGCGCATCTCCGACATCCTCTCCGGTGAGCAGGGGCAGGGCGCCACGGTCGAGCTCACCGTGGACTCGAAGGCCCAGCAGGCGGCCTGGGAGGCCCTGGGCGACCAGCGCGGCGCCGTGGTGGCACTGGACCCCGGCACCGGTGCGGTGCTGGCGATGGTCTCCACCCCCAGCTACGACCCCAACCGCCTGGCCAGCCACAGCTCCTCCGAGGTGCAGGCCGCCTGGAAGGAGCTGAACGAGGACCCGTCCCGACCGATGACCAACCGCGCCACCGGCGGCGACCTGTACCCGCCCGGTTCGGCCTTCAAGCTGGTGGTGGCGGCCTCGGCCCTGGACTCGGGGCAGTACACCCCGGACACGGTGATCCCCGGGCCCGGCGTGTACCAGCTGCCCAACTCCTCCTCGCAGATGAACAACCATGCCGGCGGCGACCAGACCCCCTGTGGCCCGGACGACTCCTCGACCCTCTCCGATGCGCTGCGGCAGTCCTGCAACACCTCCTTCGCCCTGCTGGGCCAGGAGCTGGGTGAGGACCAGCTGCGCGGGACCGCCGAGAAGTTCGGCTTCGGTGCGCGACTGGAGATCCCGCTGGCCGTGACCCCCTCCACGATCGGCACCGACCTGGACGGCGCCCAGTTGGCCACCACCTCGATCGGCCAGTACGAGACCCGGGTGACCCCGGTGCAGATGGCGATGGTGGCCTCCGCCTTCGCCAACGACGGGGTGGTGATGGAGCCGCAGCTGATCCGCTCGGTGCGCACCTCGGACCTGTCCTCGATCGCGGAGCTCACCCCGCGCGAGGTGGGCCAGCCGGTCACCGCGTCCGGGGCCGCGCAGATGCGGCAGATGATGATCGAGGCCGTCGAGAACGGCACCGGCAGCGCCGCCCGCATCGACGGGGCCGAGGTGGGCGGCAAGACGGGCACGGCCCAGTGGGGCGAGGGGCGCACGCCCCACTCGTGGTTCGTCGGGTACGCGCAGATGGGCGAGCGCGAGGTCGCCATCGCTGTGCTGGTGGAGGAAGGCGGATACGGATCGAGGGTGGCAGCCCCGATCGCACAGGACGTCATGGAAGCGGTGATCACGGGATGAAGACGCGGCAGGGACTCGTCCTCGAAGGACGCTACGAACTGGACTCCCTCATCGCCACCGGCGGGATGGGCGAGGTGTGGAAGGGCCACGACCAGGAGCTGAACCGCGTGGTCGCCGTGAAGGTGCTTCGTGAGGAGTACGCGGGAGAGGACGGCTTCCTCAAGCGCTTCCGGGCCGAGGCGCGGCACACCGCCGCCCTCTCCCATGACGCCATCGCCGGGCTGTACGACTACGGCGAGCTGGACGGCCGTGCCTACATCGTGATGGAGCTGTGCCCGGGCCGGCCGCTGTCGGACATCATCGAGGAGAACCCCAGCGGGCTCCCCGAGCACCGGGTGATCCCGGTGCTGATCACCCTGGCCCGCGCACTGGATGCCGCGCACTCCAAGGGCGTGGTGCACCGTGACGTAAAGCCCGAGAACGTGCTGGTGGACGAGGATGCCGACTGGTCGATGAAGATCACCGACTTCGGCATCGCCCGCAGCAACGACCAGGCGCGGCTGACCAAGACCGGCCTGGTGATGGGCACCGCCCAGTACCTCTCGCCCGAGCAGGCGATGGGCAAGCAGGCCACCTCCCTCTCGGACATCTACGCCCTGGGCATCGTGGCCTACGAGATGCTGGCCGGGCACCGGCCCTTCACCGGGTCCAGCCAGGTGGAGATCGCGATGGCGCAGGTGAAGCAGCAGCCTCCGGAGCTGCCCTCGCACATCCATCCGGACCTGCAGCGCCTGGTGATGATGTCACTGGCGAAGGCCCCCGCGAACCGTCCCCGCTCCGCGGCAGCGGTGGCGAGGATCCTGGAGGCCATCCAGCGGGGTGCGGAACCGCGCTTCACCACCGGTGCCATCCCCTCGCTCACCGGTGAGCAGCGTGCCGGCGCCGAACCGGGTACCGGAACCGGCGCCTCCGCAGGCAGCGGCCCGGCTCCGTCCCCCGGCAGCGCCTCCCCCACCGGGACGCGCACCGCGGCGATGCCGCTACCGATGTCCGGTCGTGGCCGCGGTGTGCGCCACCGCTCCGGGCCGTCCGCTCAGTCGGCGGTCTCCGGCCCGTCGGCCCTGTCGGCCTCCTCCGCTTCCTCGGCACCGCGCTCCTCCTCCGCGCCGCGCTCCTCCTCCGCGCCGCGCTCCTCCTCGCGCACCGGATCGGGTCCGGCCCTGCCCGCGCCCGATGGCGCCCACGGTGGCAGCCCCACCTCCCTGGACGGGGTGGACACCGCTCCGTCGGAGCGCACCGTGCACGGCACCACCACCGGTGCCCGCATCGGCCCGCTGTCGGTCCCGGGGATGATCCTGCTGATCCTGCTGGTCGCGGTGATCGCCCTGGCAGTGGCCGGAGGAATGGGATGGCTACCGCTCGGTTCGGCAGGCGTGTCCCAGGACGGTGCCGAGGCGATGGAGCAAGCACGTACGATGATTCGATCGGTCGATGTCGGCCACGGCTCGAGGACGGTAGTGCAGTGAGTGATGGAAACGTGGTCCTCGGGGGCCGGTACACCCTGGGGCGTGTCCTGGGCAACGGCGGCATGGCCGAGGTGTTCCTGGCGGAGGACACCCGCCTGCATCGCACGGTCGCGGTGAAGGTTCTGCGCTCGGACCTGGCGCGGGACGCCAGTTTCCAGGAGCGGTTCCGCCGGGAGGCGCAGAGCGCCGCCTCGCTGAACCACCCCTCGATCGTGGCCGTGTACGACACCGGCGAGGAGCACAGCACGTCCGTCACCGGGGCCGAGGTGACCATCCCGTACATCGTGATGGAGTACGTCGAGGGCAGCACCCTGCGTGCGTTCATCGATCCCGAGGACCCGATGGACGTGGCCCAGGCGGGCGAGGTGATGGCCGCGCTGCTGAGCGCACTGGAGTACTCCCACCGCGCCGGCATCGTCCACCGCGACATCAAGCCCGGCAACGTGATGATCACCGAGAGCGGCCAGGTCAAGGTGATGGACTTCGGCATCGCCCGGGCCGTGGCCGATGCCACCAGCGCCATGACCGCCACCCAGGCCGTGATGGGCACCGCCCAGTACCTCTCGCCCGAGCAGGCGCGCGGCCAGCTGGTCGATGCCCGCTCCGACATCTACTCCGCGGCCTGCGTGATGTTCGAGCTGCTCACCGGGCGGCCCCCCTTCACCGGCGACACCCCCGTGTCCATCGCCTACCAGCACGTGCGGGAGACCCCGCCCGCGCCCTCGCACTTCAACCCGGCGATCACCCCTGCGATGGACGCGGTGATCCTCACCGGACTGGCCAAGGACCGCGAGGAGCGGTACGCCAGTGCCGTCGCCTTCTCCCGCGACATCGCTGCGGTGATCTCCGGCCGCGCACCGGCCCTGGTGGCCGGGACGGTCCCCGCCGGTGCC
This sequence comes from Brachybacterium muris, assembly GCF_016907455.1. Taxonomy (NCBI): domain Bacteria; kingdom Bacillati; phylum Actinomycetota; class Actinomycetes; order Micrococcales; family Dermabacteraceae; genus Brachybacterium; species Brachybacterium muris. The sequence goes on from NZ_JAFBCB010000001.1 coordinate 3,022,845, forward strand.
GACGCCGACGCCACCACCGTGCTGAGCCCCATGGACGACGCCACCGAGGCCCTGCCCGTGATGGCCGGGGCCGCAGGAGGTGCCACCTCCGCACTCGCCGCTCAGCACACCGGGCCGATCACCGCCCAGAACGGCGCGGTGGTCACCCCCGGCAGCCCGCCGCCCGGTCCGGTCGACGAGAAGAAGAAGCGCACCCCGTGGTGGCTGATCGCCCTGGTGGTGGTGGCCGTCGTCGGCCTGCTCGCCGCCCTGGTGTGGTGGCTGGACCCCCTCGGTGACGACGGACCGGAGTCGGTCGCCGTCCCCGCCGTGGTCGGTGAGACGGAGGCCGACGCCCTGGCGCTGCTGGAGGACGTCGGGCTCAAGGGCGAGGTGGAGTACCAGAACTCGACAGACGTCGACGAGGGCACCGTCATCTCCTCGAACCCGGCACCGGAGGCGGCTGCCCCGGTGGGCAGCACCGTGGCCCTGACCGTCTCCTCCGGTCCGGAGGACGTCACCGTCCCCGATCTCGCCGGCAAGACCCGTGACGATGCGAGGGCGGAGCTCGAGGAGCTCGGTCTGGTGATGTCAGAAGGTGAGCAGGAGGACGCCCCGAAGCTCGAGTCCGGACAGATCGTGCGCAGCTCCCCGCAGGCGGGCAGCCCCGTGCAGCCGGGCAGCACGGTCGAGGTGGTGGTCGCCACCGGCAACGTGACGATGCCGAACCTCGATGGTGTGGACATCGAGGAGGCCACCAAGATCCTCGAGGACCTCGGCCTGGTGGCGGCTCCCACGGAGCGTGAGGACACCGAGAACGCACCCGGGACCGTGCTGGAGCAGAGCCGTCCCGCGGGCGAGCCCGTCCAGGTGGGGACCTCGGTGAACCTGATCGTGGCCCGCGAGGCCGGGCCGGCCACCGTGCCCAACGTCGAGGGGCGCACCCTGGAGGAGGCCACCCGGATCCTGGGGGATGAGGGCTTCGGGACCCCGACTGCACGCGAGCACCACGCCTCCGTCCCGGAGGGCCGGGTCATCCGCACCGAGCCCGGGGCGAACGAGGAGGTGGCCCGCGGCTCCTCGATCACGATCGTGGTGTCCCTGGGCCCGGAGCCCGCCCCCGAGCCCGAGCCCGAGCCGACCACCGAGGAGCCCGAGCCCACGGAGGAGCCCAGCCCCACCGAGGAGCCCGAGCCCACCTCCGAGGCCCCCGGGGAGAACCCCCCCACCGGGCCCGGCAACAACAACGGCCGCGGGCGAGGGAGCGGCAACGGTGGCTGAGCAGGAGACCGCCGGCACCCCGATCCTGGTGGTCGACAACTACGACAGCTTCGTCTACACCATCGTGGGCTACCTCGAGCAGATGGGCGCTGCGTGCACCGTGGTGCGCAACGACGAGGTCCCCCAGCAGGAGGACGGCACCGTGGACCTCACCGGCTTCGCCGGGGTGCTGGTCTCCCCCGGTCCCGGCAATCCCACCACCGCGGGGCGCTCCCTCGAGGTGATCGGTGCCTGCGCCGAGGTTCGGGTGCCGATGCTGGGCGTGTGCCTGGGGCACCAGGCGCTGGGCCAGTTCTACGGGGCCACCGTGCAGCACGCCCCGGAGCTGATGCACGGCCGCACCAGCGAGCTCACCCACGAGGGCCACAGCGTGTTCCAGGGGGCGCCCAGCCCCCTGACCGCCACCCGGTACCACTCGCTCACCGTGGTGCCCGCGACCATCCCCGAGCAGTTGGAGGTCACCGCGGCCACCGCGAGTGGGATCGTGATGGGCCTGGCCCACCGTGAGCTGCCCCTGCACGGGGTGCAGTTCCACCCCGAGTCGGTGCTGACGGAGAACGGGCACCTGATGCTGGCGCGCTTCCTGGAGCTGTGCGACGGCATCGACGCCGAGGAGCGCTCCCGGGGGCTCGCTCCCCTGCTGGCCTCCAGCTGACAGCCCTCAGGCCGTCCCCACACCACCCGGGGCGGTGACGTCACCGGGCTGGGGTGAGCCCACCAGGCCGTCGTTGAACGGCATGTACGGGGCGATCGCGGGGAACACCCACCCGAACAGCACCACCACGATCGCGGCCAGCGCCAGCAGGGTGATCAGCACCCGCACCCACAGCGGCCCGGGCAGGTGTCGGAACATCCAGCTGTACATCAGCCCTCCTCCTGCTCGGCGAGCGCCTCGGGGATGCCGTCGGCGCGATCTGTCCAGTAGGCGAACTCGGCGTGCACGATGTACCGCTCACGCGCGGAGTACATGGGGTGACAGGCGGTCAGGGTGAGCATCGCCTCGGTGGGCTCCACGTCCGGCTGGCCGGGGGCAGGTGCGATCACCTCGACCGCATCGGGCATCACCACCAGCGACTCGGTCACCTCGTACACGTAGAACGCATCGGCCGTCTCGATCACGATCGCATCGCCGTCCTCCAGGCGGGCGATGTCCTCGAAGGGCCGACCGTAGGTGTTGCGGTGACCGGCCACCGAGAAGTTGCCCACCTGGCCGGGCAGGGCCGTCTCCGGGTAATGGCCCACGCCCTTGACGTTGAGCACCTTCTCCAGGCTGACGCCCTCGGCCAGCGGCACCCGTTCACGATCGAACTCGGGCACGTGCATGGTGCCCCACACCATGGTGTCACCCAGGGTGTCCGGCACCGGCGGGGGGCCGTCCTGACGGGGGGCGATCTGCTGGTCCACCTCGCCCCATTGCTGGTCGAGCTCGGCGACGATGCCGTCCTGCTCGCGGTCGGCGATGACGTCGGTCCACCACAGCTGCCACACCAGGAACAGCAGCATCAGCGCGCCGGCAGTGAGCAGCAGCTCACCGAGCACGCCGATCACGCCGCCGAGGAGGGAGCGGCTGCGGGTGCGGTTGCCGGCACTGTGCGATCCGCGTGTCATCCGGTCCTCGCAACGTCGATGGTGAGCGAGCCCTCGAAGGCGGGAAGGGTGACCTCGTCCAGCGGCTCGGAGCGTTCACCGAGGCCCACGTACTCCACCCATTCGCGGTACACCTTCACGCTCGGGGCACTGTCCAGGGAGGCGATCATGGCGTCGGGGTCACCGATCGCGGTGATCACGAACGGCGGGGAGTACACCCGTCCTTCGAGCAGCAGGGTGTTGCCGGCGCAGCGGAACGCGCTGCCGTTGATGACGCGCTGGTCCTGCAGCATCATCGCCTCCGCACCGCCTGCCCACAGGGCATTGATGAACGCCTCCATGTCCTGCTGGTGCACCACCAGGTCGTCCGGCGTGACACCGGGGATGCTGCCCAGCGCACTGGTGGGGGCGTCGGACAGCGTGATGCGCACTCCGGGGCCGGAGACGGCGCTGAGGCCCACCGCATCAGCGACCAGCTGGGAGCGGTCCTCGGAGCTGCTGGTGCCCTGCGTGAGCTCCTCGATCCGGGTGCGCTTGGAGGCGGCGGCATCGGTGAGGTCCGAGATGGTGCGGCCGCGTTCGCGCAGCACCTCGGCCACGCTGCCGGACTCGTCACGGATCGACTCGCCGCCGGAGATTCGGGCGGTGCTCACGAACAGCACGCCGCACAGGCCCATCACCAGGCCCACGCCGATGCGGCCGGTGAGTTCGCGGCGCGTGGGGGTGGTGTGCCCGGTGTCATCGGCCATGGCCCCTCCCCTTCTCCTCGCGCTGTCGCCCCACGAGCATTACCCTAAGCCAAGGTCCGCACGTGCGGACCACCGTGCTCAGCGCGCGGTCACTGTGGTGAGGGAGCATCGACGTATGGCCAGGAGCAAGAGGAAGCGGTCCGCACGGGCGAAGGCTGCACCCGCAGCCGCGACGTCCGAGTCGGAGCACCTCGAGGAGCTCGCCCAGGACGACGTCGAGGACTCCAAGGACCCCAAGGACCCCAAGGACTCCAAGGACTCCAAGGACTCCAAGGACAAGGGTCCCCGCGCCGACACCGGCAAGGATCCGGTGCGGAAGAAGCGCACCCCGGCCAGGGCGGCCACCGGTGAGCTGGGCGAGAAGGCGAAGGATGCCTCCCGCTCGAAGTCCCCGAAGAAGTCCGCTGCCGCCGAGGGTGCCCGCAGCGGCCGCGGCCGTCGGGTCGCAGCCACCTCGCAGATGAACCCGCAGTGGCTGGTCCCCACGGCCGTCACCCTGCTGATCGTGGGCCTGGTGTACCTGGTCACCTACTACCTCTCCGCCGGCACCCTCCCGTTGCCGATCGGGGACTGGAACCTGGCCGCGGGCTTCGGACTGATCATGCTGGGTGGCGGCATGTTCATGTTCTGGAAGTGACCTCCGTGGCAGACCTTTCCCCTGCGGACGGCGAGACCCGGCCGCGTCACCCATGGCACCGCTTCGTGGCCCTCGGCGACTCCTTCACCGAGGGCATCGGCGATCCCGACCCGATGGTGCCCGGCGGGCACCGCGGCTGGGCCGATCGTGTGGCCGACGAACTGGGCCGCGACGCGCCCGACTTCAGCTACGCGAACCTCGCGATCCGGGGGCGGCTGTACAAGCAGATCCTCGATGAGCAGCTCGAACCGGCCCTCGCCCTCAACGCGGACCTGATCAGCATCTTCGCCGGTGGCAACGATGTGATCCGCAGGGGCGACCCCGACGAGATCGCTTCGGCGATGGACGATGCGGTGGGGCGACTGGCGGCCGACGGCGCCACAGTGATCCTGTGGACGGGGCCCGACGTGGGCGACACGGCGGTGTTCAACCTGATCCGGGGCCGGGTCGCGATCTACAACGAGAACATCCGGGCGGTGGCACGCAGACATGGTGCGGCCGTGGTAGACCTGTGGTCGCTGCCCGCCCTCACCCACTCGGTGATGTGGGCGGAGGATCGTCTGCACTTCTCCCCCGCCGGCCACCAGGCGATCGCAGTGGAGGTGCTGGACACCCTGAGCGTCCCCCATGGACTGGACCGGTTCACCCTGCATGATGACGAGGGCGAGGAGCGGACCAGGCGCGAGGTGCGCCACGAGGACATCCAGTGGGCCCGCCAGTACCTGGGACCATGGGTGGTGCGCCGCATCCGGGGCGTCTCCTCCGGTGACGGCATCGCTCCTAAGCGCCCCCAGCCCTCCCCCGTGTTCGGGCAGGCCATGCCCCCTGGCTCCTCGGCCGCCGATCCGGTGCGGGCTGCCGCGGATGCCGCGGGGACAGCTGTGGACACTGTTCGGGCTGCCGCTGCCGAAGCGTTCGGCGCCGGGAAGGCCGATGAGGAGCGTGGCGGGCAGTCACCGCAGGGCGGGCAGGCATCCAAGGACGATCAGACCCCGGCGGAGCCGAAGGACCACTGACGGAGCCGCTGGGCCGCTGATCCCGGGGACGGGGATGGGTACTTCTCCCCAGGGCACAACGGGTTTCAGGCCGGTACGCTGAGTCCGCGGGCGGCGCTGACCGCGCCGCGCTGATCACTCCTCCTCCGACGGGAACATCATGAACACCATTTCGCGGCGCCGGCGCCTCTTGGCCGCGCTGGTCCTGCCCTTCCTCCTGGTCCTCGCGGGATGCCGCTTCCACGCGGATTTCGAGATCAATGACGTCGACTCCATGAACGTGACGATGGATCTCGGGATCGACACCGAGTTCATCGCTGACACCTACGGGTCCGCTGCGGAGATGTGCGAAGACATGCAGGAGGAGGAGAGCCTCTTCGGCGAGGTGACGCCCGAGCCCTACGAGGAGGAGGGGCTGTGGGGCTGCCGTGCCACCGGTGTGATCGAGCGCGCCGACTTCGGCAGCGACATGCAGCTCAGCGAGGAGGACGGGAAGTTCCACCTGGTGATGGGCGGCAGCTCCACCGACCCGGGCGCCGAGACGGAGGCCCTCGAGTCGCAGATCGACTTCCGCGCCTCCTTCACCTTCCCCGGCAAGGTGCTGGAGTCCAAGGGCGGCACCATCGACGGCAACACCGTCACCTACACGAGCATGACCGAGTTCTCGAACGGGGTGGACATCACCGCCGAGTCCGGCGGCTTCCCCTGGTGGATCGTCGTGGTCGCGGTGCTGCTGCTCGGTTTCCTGCTGCTGCTCGCCCTGGGTCTCGGCGCGTTTCTGTTCATGCGCTCGCGCAAGAAGGCGAAGTCCCCGGCTGCGGCGCCGGGCGGCTACGGCTCCCCGGCCGCGCCCGGCTCCCACGCCGTGCCGCCCGCTCCGGGCAGCAACGGATCCCCGGCGGTGCCTCCGGCTCCGCAGGCAGGACAGTCCTGGGGCGGTTCGGCCCAGCAGTCCGCGCCTCCCGCTCAGGGACAGCAGTGGGGCTCCAGCCCGGCGCAGCCCGGTCAGGGGCAGCCGCCCCAGGCGCCCGAACAGGGCCAGCAGCCGTGGAGCCAGGCTCCCGGTCAGAACCAGCCCCCGCAGGCTCCCGGACAGGGCCAGCCCCCGCAGAACCCGGGGTGGTGACCGCCTCCCCCACCGTCATGTGAGGAGCTTCATGCGCGCAGGATTGGCACCGCCCGGGCGGAAGCACTAAACTCGTGCAGGTCGGCTTCACCGACGGGCGCCCGTAGCTTAACGGATAGAGCATCTGACTACGGATCAGAAGGTTGGGGGTTCGAATCCCTCCGGGCGCGCTGCAGGATCTCGATGAAGGCCCTGGTCACCACGGTGACCAGGGCCTTTCTCATGCTCGGCGCAGGCGACGGCGTCTCGAACGATGCCGCCCACCCCGCGCACCGTCCCGCTTCACGACGCCTCGGGCGATCGCTGCGGCATCCAGCCGCAGCTCCCGGAACATGCCGGAGATCGGGTTGGCGAAGCCGGTGAACCACAGTCCCGGCAGCGCTTCCCGCCCTCCGGTGACGCGGGGCAGGCCGCGCTCGTCCAGCAACCCCCGGTGCCCCACCAGGTTCTCCAGGGCGCGCTCGTAGCCGGCCGCGACGATCACCACCTCGGGATCGACCCGGGCGCCATCGGCCAGCTCCACATGGTCGGTACCGAACCGGGCAGGGGAACCGACGGCCTGCACCCGTCCCTCCCGGATGGCTGCGACGATGCCCACGTCCTGCACCGGGATGGTGCCCTTCAGCACCTGCGAGTAGATCCCTCCGTGGGGCCGTGGCACCCCGTGGGCGGAGAGGTCCTGCAGGTCCCGGTGGAACACCCGGTCCTGCAGCGCGTCCACCAGCCGCACCGGCAGGTGTCGCACCAGGATCCCCACGGCCGTGGTGGTGAGGAAGGCGCCTCGCTCACGCTTGAGGATGTAGGGAGGGGTGCGCACACTGATCCGCACCGGCCCGGCACCGTGCTCGGTGAGGTCGGTGGCGATCTCCGCCCCGGTGTTGCCGAAGCCCACCACCAGCACACTGCGCCCTGCGAACGTGGCCCCGCTGCGGTACTGCGAGGCGTGGAGGATCTGCCCGGTGAACTGCTCCTCCCCCGGCCAGGTGGGCCGCCGGGGGTGTTGTTGTACCCGGTGGCGACCACCACGTCCCGTGCGCGCAGCACCTCGCCACCGGCCAGATGCACCAGCCAGTCACTGCCGGGACGCTCGATCCGCTCCACAGCAGTGCCGGTGCGGATCTCCAGATCGTGGTGGGCGGCATACTGCTCCAGGTAGCGCACCACGTCGTCCCGTGCCACCCAGCGGCCGTACTCGCGCGGTATCGGCAGGCCGCCCAGGCCCGACAGTCCCCGGGGGGTGTGCAGGTGCAGGCGGTCGTAGTGGCCCCTCCAGCTGGACCCCACCTGCTGCGCACGGTCCACCACCAGCACGTCGACGCCCCGCCGTCGCAGGGCCGCCGCAGCGGCCAGTCCGCCCGGTCCGGCACCGATCACCACCGCACCCCGAGAGCGCTCACCGTTCGACCCCGCTCCACGGGGCGGATGGTCGATCACCGCAGACCCGTCTTCTCGTTCTCACGGCGGGTGGCGAGGCGGGATCCTGCGTCCATCAGCGCTGGGGAGAGGCGTTCGATAGCCCAGATGGCACGGGTGAAGGCCCCGACGGGGATGATCGTGCGCCCCCGCTCGATGCCTCGAAGGGCGGCGGCTGCCACCTCGTCGGCGGTGAGCAGGCGCGGCTGCAGGGAGTGGGCGTAGCGGCGGAAGGACCCGGTGTGCTCGCCCGGGTCCAGGGGCTCGTCCAGCAGCTTGGTGTCCACGAACCCGGGGCACAGCACATGCACCCGCACCCGCCGTGCACGTGCCTCGATGGCGAGGGCGCGGGAGTAGGCCACCACCGCGTGCTTGGTGGTGGTGTACGGGAGTTGGCGGGGGGAGACCATCAGCCCGGCCAGCGACCCGGTGTTGAGGATGACGCCGGCCCGCCTCGGCGCCATGACGGCGTAGGCGGCCTGCGAACCGTCGATCACGGCGCGCAGGTTCAGGGCGAGGGCCTGGTCCCAGTGGCGCTCCTCGACCTCCTCCACCGGCCCGTACAGCAGTGCGCCGGCATTGTTGGCCATCAGGTCCAGCCGGCCCTCACGCTGCACGGTCCTCTGCACCAGCGCGGGCACCGCACCGGGCTCGGTGACGTCGATGCCGACGGCGACGGTCCGGCCACCGAGCGACTCGGCCAGGGCCGTCGCCGCGGCCTCGTCACGGTCGGCGACGATCACCCGGCCGTCGCGCTCCACCAAGCGCCGCGTGAGGGCCCGGCCGATGCCGGAGGCGCCTCCGGTCTAGCCCTGGGCCTCCTGCCAGGCCTCGAGCACCTCACGCACCGAGGTCCAGGACTGCATGAGCTCCCGGGCCTCGGGGTGGGCCTCCGCGGCGATCGCCTGCTGGCGGGCCTCCTCCAGCAGCGGGTCGATCTCGATCCTCGTGCCGTGGTCCACCGAGGCCACCGCGGCCTCCACCATCGCGAAGCTCAGCAGGTTCTCGTGCACCTCGCACATGGGGGTGCGGGCCTCCCGCAGGGCGGTCACGAACTCGATCAGCGAGGCGGCGATCTGGTCGGGCTCCGAATCCGGGTCGGGCTGCTGTGCGATCCACTCCTGCAGGCGGGCGGTCTCCTCCTCGTCGGCTGTGGAGAGCACGGGCAGGCCGGTGCCGTCCCAGGTGGCGGTGCCGTGCTGGGCGCCGATGCGCCACTCGCTGTTCCACCAGGTGGCAGCGCCGCGCGCGTTCCAGGTGCCGTTGTAGACGAACAGGGAGCCGTCGGACATCTCGAAGGTCGCCGAGACGGTCGCGTCGTGGTCGTACACGCTCCACTCGGGGCGGGCGCCGTGGGCGGTGACCGCCACCGGGTCGGTGCCCAGGATGTACCGGGCGGTGTCGAAGGCGTGGATGCCCATGTCGCGCAGCATCGGGTGCAGCTGGTGACGGCGGTACCCCTCGTGCTCCTCGAACAGGGAGAAGAACGCACTGGTGATCACGGTGGGACCGTGATCGGCCACGAACGCCTGCAACTGGCGCACCTGGGGGAAGAAGCGCCGGGACTGGGACACCATGAACGGCACCCCGGTGAGTTCCGCATGCGCCACCAGGCTGATCGCCTCCGGCAGGGTCTCGGTGACCGGCTTCTCCCCCAGCACCGGGATGCCGGCGTGCAGTGCCCGCACGGTGACCGGGTGGTGCGCCACCGGCACCGTGGGGTTGATCAGCAGATCGGCTCCCACCTCGAGGGCGAGGTCCACCCCGTCGGTGCCGGTCGCGATCGAGGAGGGATCCTCCGCGCCGCAGCCGGCGATCACCTTCGCGGGTGCCGCTTCGACCAGGTCGGCCACACCCACCAGTTCAGCGACGGGGCTGTCCACCACCTCGCGGGCCCACCAGTCGCCCATGGACCCGGCGCCCACGATGACCACGCGGGCGGGGCGGTCGGCGGGGATGCGGGCGGCTTCGCGGGCGCGAGCCTGTGCCTCGCGGCGTGCCTCGGCGGGGGATCGGTCCGATGCGGCCGCCTCCCCGGCGTGACCAGGGGCGTCGTTCGTCGTGGTGGTCTCAGATGACACGCGTGGTCCCCTGCTCGTCGTCGGTGCGGAACCAGTCGCGCTGGGCGTTGTCGATCTTCACGGGCTGGGCGGGGCGGTCCTCGGGGCGGGCCCACACCACGGCATTGGCCAGCACGCGGCGGATCTCGGCCTGCCGGTACACGGGGTACTCCTGGTCACCGGGGCTGAAGTAGAACATCTTGCCCTTGCCGCGGCGGAACACGCAGCCCGAGCGGAACACCTCGCCGCCGGCGAAGGACGAGATGAACACCAGCTCGTCCGGGGCGGGGATGTCGAACATCTCCCCGTACATCTCCTGGGCGGGGATCACGATCGGGTGGGGCACGCCGCGGGCGATGGGGTGGGAGCCGTTGACGGTCCACACCCGCTCCTCCTCGCCCTCGTTGCGCCACAGCAGGTTGCAGGTGGTGCCCAGCAGGCGCTTGAACACCTTGGCGTAGTGGGCGGAATGCAGGGCGATCAGGCCCATGCCCTCGTGGACGCGGCGCACCACGCGCTCGGCCACCTCATCGGGCACGTCCTCGTGGGCCATGTGGCCCCACCAGGTCAGCACGTCGGTGGCGGCCAGGGCCTCCTCCGACAGCGACTCCTCGATGTCGTCCAGCAGGGCGATGCGCACCTCGGCGTCCACGCCGTCGGCCGCGAGGGTCTCACGCAGCCCGTCGGCGATCACCGTGTGCATGCCCTCGGGGTAGATCTCCTGGACCTTCGGGTCCACCTTCTCGTGCCTGTTCTCGCCGAACACGGCGATGCGCAGTGTCATGGATGTCCTCAACTGATGGCTGGTCGGTGCAGTTCCCGGTCGCCGACGGCCGCCGCAGCGGGCACCGGCACAGGATCCCACCATCGTAGGGTCGCGCCGCCTGGGTGGTCTGGACATGCGCGGGGCCGGGACTGCAAAGACCTCCGCCAACCGCCCGTGGTCGTGAACGGACGGCCGCCGACCGCCCGTGGTCGTGAACGGACGGCCGCCGACCGCCCGTGGTCGTGAACGCTCACCCCCGGATCGTGATCGTCCTGTGACTCACGCCTCACGGTTCTCCGCTACGGTCGTCCACAGGTTCCCTCAACGGCGAGGGAACCTCTTCTTCTTCCTCGCCCCGGAACACCCTCTCCCCGGGTTCGCCGACCTCTCCGTGGCACCTTCGTACCAGCGAGAGCGTCGTGCGGCACCAAAGTACTATTTCCCCTGGTCAGGCGACTCGCCGGGCCCACCAGGGCACCTTGCAGCGGGCTCGTGGGACAGGACATGGTGCTGGGGGTCACACCTGTCACGGTCGTCGTATCGACCGCCACCGCGTTCTAGGAGCTCCCGTGCACCAGCCCTCGTCATCACCCCACGCCCCTGTTCTGCCGGGAGCCGATGCTCCTGTCGCCGCGTTGCCCACCGCTCCTACCGCGACCGTCGGCCGTCTGTCGCGGCGCTCGCTGCTGCTGGGAGCGGCGGCCCTGGCCCCGATCGTCGCCGTGGGTGCCGGCAGTGCAGGACAGCAGGCGAGCGCGCTGAGCGGTTTCCACGACGCAGCGGGGCTGCGCCGCGTGGGCGAGTGGCCGCACCCCGACATCCGCTCGGTGGACTTCCGCTTCGACACCGGCGGCATGGTGAAGACCTTCCCGCCGTCGGTGCGGGTGACGGTGCCGCCCAGCTACGGGTCCAGCCCCGACCGCCGCTACCCGGTGCTCGTGCTCCTGCACGGTCAGGGCGGCTTCTACCAGGACTGGACCAACCTCGGTGGGGTCGTGGAGCAGACCGAGCAGCACGAGGTGATCGTGGTGATGCCCGACGGCGGAAGCGGCTCCTTCTACTCCAACGCCAACGCCCCACTGCCCGGGCGTGAGGCCGCCTGGGAGTTATTCATCATGGACCAGGTGCTGCCCTTCGTGCATGCCAACTTCCGCACCCGACCCGAGGCGATGGCGATCGGTGGACTGTCCATGGGCGGCTGGGGTGCGCTGGCCCTGGGCCAGCGCTACTGGGGGCACTTCCGCTCGGTGAGCTCCTACTCCGGTCCCGCCGACTGCGGCATCTCGACGGCCGACGGGCTCGCGGTGGCCGGTGCCATCTGGATCTGCCCCTCGTTCGAGCTCGCAAAGCACCCCTTGACCGCGAACTTCGTGGGGGCGACCTGGGGTCCCTCCGTGAACCCGCCGATCGCCAAGAGCTACAACCCGATGGACAACATCGAGACCTACCGCGGCAAGCGCGTGTTCCTGCGCACCGGTGATGGGGCCTGGGACGACTTCTTCGACGACCTGCGTGCGGACCGCGAGCTGCTGGGCCAGTTCGAGGCGAAGGTCGGCACGATCGGCGAGAACGTGATCGAGAACGCCGTCCACCCCAACCAGCAGCGCTTCAGCGACGCCCTGGGGGCCGCCGGCATCGACCACGACTTCGCGGTCATCCGCGGCGCCACCCACGAATGGGGACTGTGGAAGGACAATCTGGCTGAGGACCTGCCCGGGATCATGGGCGTGCTCAACGCCTGATCCGGCCCGCACGACTGCCCGCCGCCGACGCCGGTCCTGCGGCACTGAGAGCCGGACGCACCTCAGAACCGGAACTGGTTCCAGGATGCGTCCGGCGCTCAGTGTCCGCGTCTCCTGTCCGCATCTCCTGTCTGCGTCTCCTGTCAGCGGCGGGTGCGCAGGAGGCGGCCGGTTCCCTCCAGGTGCTGCTGCAGGGCGGCCGCGGTCTCCTCGTGGACCCGGTCGGCGCGGCGCCTGCCGAGCGTGCCGCCCAGGGCGAGTCCTGCACCGGGTCCCCAGCGGTACACCACGTCGGTGGTGTGGGTGTCCTCGCGCAGTTCCACGATGCCGGTGAGGAAGAACTTCTTGCCGGCGAGCGCGCCCAGCAGCACGGTGCGTCCGCGGTTGCCGAACTCGTAGGCCATCGAGCCGTCATCGCGCACCCGGGGCACCCAGCCGCGGGCGTCGAAGAACGCGGCCACGTCCCGGCGGGCCGCCTGCGCATCACCGCGCAGCACCATCAGCAGCTTCTCCTGGCGCTCAGCCACGGTCAGCCCCCTGGGCTCTCCGGCTCGCGGCGGGCCGGCGCCGCAACACCTCCGAACAGATCCCTCCCGGGGCCCACGCGGCGCAGCTCGGCGTTGCCCAGGTGCGGCACGGAGCGATGCTCGTAGGGGTCCATGCCCTCCCCCACGGCCAGCATGATCTGCAGGACGTCCCCGTGGGCCACCAGGACCACCGGGGCCTGCTCGGCGAGGGCATCGGCCTCTCGCAGCACGGCGCTGGCCCGCGCGGCGACCTCGCGCACCGGTTCCACCTCGTTCGCGCCGTCGCGTCGGGCCAGGTCATCGGCCCACACCAGCTCGTACGCCGTCGCGGGGCCCCCGTCGTGAGTGCCGAAGCCGCGCTCCCGCAGACGCTCATCAACCCTGGGCTCCCCGGCGCCGAGTTCGGCGCAGAACTCCTCGGCCGTCTGCCGGGCTCGGGCGAAGTCGCTGGTCAGCACCACCGTGCCCGCGCCGAGGCCGTAACGAAAGGCCTCGCGTGCGGCGGCGCGCACCTGCTCCCTGCCACGCTCGGTCAAGCCCACCTCCACCAGGGCGCGCGGGCCGACGGCCGAAACGATCAGCCCGTCCACGTTCGCGACGGACTCACCGTGCCGCAGCACCCAGATGTCGTGGCCGCTCAGGGCTCGAGAACCTTGCCGGGGTTCAGGTTGCGACCGGGATCGTTGTCGGCGAACAGGCCGCGCACCATCTGGGCACCCACCTCACCGATGTCCTGGACCATCCAGGGGAGGTGCTCGGTGCCCACCCCGTGGTGGTGGGAGACGGGAGAGTTCAGGTCCACGAAGGTCTGCTGGACCGCGTTCTTGGCGTCGTAGTACTTCGCCAGCGCCGTCGAGTCATCGGTGTACGGCACCGCGAAGGTGAAGTACAGGCAGGCGCCGCCGTGGTAGCTGTGCGACATGTGGCAGAACATGAAGCCCTGGGAGTCGTGGTCGGCCAGCACCTTGTAGTACGCGTCGTACACCTTTGAGTGGACCTCGTTGAGGTTCGCCCAGCTGGCACCGGTCTCGCACACGTCGCCGAACACCTTGTAGTTCAGCAGGAAGTCGCGCAGGTGGGGGGTGTCGAACTTCTTCTGGTCGTACACCGCACCGGGGCCGGCGCCCAGGCTGATGCCGCCGTTCTTGGCGACGATCTTCTTCACGACCGCCTTCTCGCGCTCCACCGTCTCCTTGGTGCCCTCGAAGCACACGTAGGAGATGCACATCTCCTCCTTGGTGTCCCAGCCCTTGGAGCGCAGGTAGGCGAACAGGCCGTCCTGCACCTTGCCCATCACCGTGGACTTGGTGGACTCCGGGGCCTTGACCAGGGCCAGGCTGAAGCGGGTCTCAGGCCCGTCCGAGAGGCGAGCGAAGGTGGGGTTGACCTCGGAGCGGGCGATCGCGTGCATGCCGCGGATGCCGTGCTCCCAGTCGGGGTACATGTAGGCGATGACCTGGCGCACCGGGGCGGTGCGGTGCACCTGCACGGTGCACTCGGAGATCACGCCCAGGCGGCCCTCGCTGCCCATGATCATCTCGTGCACGCTGGGGCCGCTGTCGCGCCCGGGCACGGCCTTGGTGCGGATGATCCCGCTGGGGTGCACCACCCGCATGCCGCGCACGATCTGCTCGATGTCGCCGTACTTGTCGGACTGCATGCCGGTGGAGCGGGTCGCTGCCCAGCCGCCCACCGTGGAGTAGGTGAAGGAGTCGGGGAAGTGGCCCATGGTCCAGCCCAGGGCGTTCAGCTGCTCCTCGAGGTCGGGACCGTACACGCCGGCCTCCACCCGGGCCAGGCCCGAGGTGTCGTCGATCTCCAGGACCTTGCGCATGCGGCCCAGGTTCATGGTGAGCACGGGGCGCTGCTCGGTCACGTCCGGGGTGACGGAGCCGGAGATGCAGGAGCCGCCGCCGTAGGGGATCAGCACCAGGTCCCTCTCCAGGACGATCCGGAGCACCGCGGCGATCTCGTCCTCGCTGCCGGGGTAGACCACCGCATCCACCAGGCGCTCGAAGTCGCCCTGACGCACCCGGAACAGGTCCGGCAGGGAGCGTCCGAAGGAGTGGACCACGCGGAACTCGTCGTCGTCGCGCAGGTTCTGCTCGCCGACCACGTCCACCAGTGCGGTGCGGGCGTCCTCACCCAGGCGCGACGCGGGGACCGTGTGCTCGGACAGATCCGGGGTGATCGGGTCGGGCATGGTGTGCAGATCCAGACCGATGACCTCGCGGGCCAGCGGGGCGAACCCGGGCTTGTTGCGCCAGTTGAAGGTGACGTCCTCCAGGCCCCAGCCCCACCACCGGTGCCGCTTCACGTCCTCGGCGTCCAGCCGGTCCTCGGCGCTCAGCGGTGCGTTCATGCCGGTCCTTCCCCGTCCCGGGCGCTGCCCAGGACTTCCTCGTGATGGTCGTCGTACAGGCCCTTGACGCGCTCCCGGATCCGGGTGGAGAACTCCACCGCGGTCTCGCCCTCCTCGGCGATCATCGGGTCGCCGAACACGACGGTGACCGGCGGCCGGCCGGGCCGGGGCCAGTTGCGGCCCTTGGGCATCGCCTCGTAGCCGCCCACAATCGCCGCCGGGATCACCGGCACGCCCACGCTGATGGCGAGCGCGGCACCGCCGGGCTTGAAGTCCCTCATCTGGCCGTCCTGCTGGCGCCCGCCCTCGGGAAACACCAGGATCGGCACTCCGGAGCGCAACAGGTTCCGGGAGGTCCCGGAGTGCTTGCGGGAGCCGCCGCGGTCGATCGGGAAGGCGTTGAACATCCAGCGAACGAAGAACCGCTTGTACCAGACGTTGAAGAAGTAGTCGGCAGCAACGCCTGTGGAGAGGAATTTCGCCTGGCTCCACGGGAGGCTAAGGGCGATCATCGGAGCATCGACATGGCTGGTGTGGTTCGCGACCAGCACGTACGGGCCGCGCACGGTGCGCACGCGACGGGCCACGATCGCCTTCGGGGTGACGGCGCTGCGCACCACGGCCCGGAAGATCATGCGCTGCAGCACGAAGCGCACGGCGGCGCGCCAGTGCGATCGGTACTTGGCCAGGTCGCCCTCGGGCTCGTCCCAGCCCTGGGCGCGGGAGCGGGCCGAGAGGGAGGGGACGGGGCGGGCCTTGGCTGCCGCCTTCGCGTCTGCCTTGGCCTTGGCCTCGGCCTTCGCCTCCGCTCGGGCGTCGGCGCGGGCGGTCCTCGCATCGGACATGGCGGTCCGGGCATCGGCCGTTGCCGACCTGGCCTCGGAGAGGCGCTCGCGCACGGTGCGCTCGAAGGCGGACTGCTCGCGAGGCGCCCTGGCGTCGTCGGTGGCGCTGTCGGTCCCGGTCTGGGGGTCGCCATCGACCCCGGCCGATACGGCGTCCCCGGGGGTGGGGTCACCGTCGGGGGTCGCGTCGCCGTCGGGGGTCGGGTCGCCGTCAGGGGTGGGGTCGCCGTCAGGAGTGCGGCCGTCGGCCTCGTCGCGCATCGTTCAGCGCTCCTTGCTGCGGCGGTGCGAGAGGAGCGCGCTGAGGCGCGCCACCAGGCCGCGGGGGGTGCCGCGCAGCACGCCGGCGATCAGCTTCCAGCGGGTGCTGGGGATGCTGACGGGCTTGCCGCGGGCCACGTCCGCCAGGCATTCC